>CAYSNW010000044.1:0-35285 GCA_964432415.1 uncultured Caulobacteraceae bacterium | reverse complement strand
CTGCCGACCGTGCACTACAACATGGGCGGCATCCCCACGAACTACCACGGCGAGGTGCTGACCAAGGCCGGCGACAATCCCGACCAGGTGGTGCCCGGCCTGATGGCCGTGGGCGAGGCGGCCTGCGTCTCGGTGCACGGCGCCAACCGCTTAGGGAGCAACTCCCTGATCGACCTGGTGGTCTTCGGCCGCGCCGCGGGCCTCAGGGCTGGCGAGATCGTCAACAAAGGCGAGACGCTCCCCGAGATCCGGCCCGAGTCGACCCAGGGCCATCTCGACCGCCTCGACCGGTTCCGCAACGCCTCGGGCTCCACGCCGACCGCCGAACTGCGCCTGGACATGCAGAAGGCCATGCAGGAGGACGCCGCCGTCTTCCGCACCGGCGAGACCCTGGAACAGGGCCACAAGCGCCTGGCCGCCATCTGGGCGCGCTCGAAGGACATCAAGACCACCGACCGCGGCCTGATCTGGAACTCCGACCTGATCGAGACCCTGGAGTACGACAACCTGATCGGCCAGGCCGTGGTCACCGTCGCCGGCGCCCTGAACCGCAAGGAAAGCCGCGGCGCCCACGCCCGCGAGGACTTCAAGGACCGGGACGACAAGAACTGGATGAAGCACACCCTGGCCTGGCTCGATCCGGTCAAGGGCGACGTGCGCATCGACTACCGCCCGGTGCACGCCTTCACCATGTCCAAGGACATCGACTACATCGCTCCCAAGGCGCGGGTTTACTGACGTGACCGATTACCGTTTCCAAGGACCCGCCTGATGGTCGAGCTGACGCTGCCGCGCAATTCGAAGGTCAAGAAGGGCAAGCGCTGGAGCGCGGCCAAGGACGCCGCACGGGGCGCGACCAAGACCTTCAAGATCTACCGCTACGATCCGGAGGAGCCCGGCAATCCGCGCTGGGACACCTATGAGGTCGACACCTCCAAGTTCGGCCCGATGGTGCTGGACGCGCTGATCTACATCAAGAATTCGGTCGACCCGACCCTGACCTTCCGCCGCTCCTGCCGCGAGGGCATCTGCGGCTCGTGCGCCATGAACATCGACGGGCGCAATACTCTCGCCTGCACCAAGGGCCACGACGAGTGCTCTGGCGACATCGCGATTTCGCCGCTGCCGCACATGCCGGTGGTCAAGGACCTGGTCCCGGACCTCTCGCTCTTCTACGCCCAGTACGAGTCGATCGAGCCCTGGCTGCACACCAAGACCCCCACCCCGGACAAGGAGTGGCTGCAGTCGCCCAAGGACCGCGAGAAGCTCGACGGGCTCTATGAGTGCATCCTCTGCGCCTGCTGCTCGACCTCGTGCCCCAGCTACTGGTGGAACCAGGACAAGTACCTGGGCCCCGCCGTGCTGCTGCAGGCCTATCGCTGGCTGGCCGACAGCCGTGACGAGGCCACGGGCGAGCGCCTGGACAACCTCGAGGACCCGTTCAAGCTCTACCGCTGCCACACCATCATGAACTGCGCCCAGGTGTGTCCCAAGGGCCTGAACCCGGCCAAGGCGATCGCCGAGACCAAAAAGATGCTGGCGGGCCGGGCGGCGTAAGGAAGATTTTTGTCCACGGACCCACACGGACGAGAGTCGCGCTCCATTCGGCGAAGCCGATGACCAATTCAAAATCCCGCTACGCGGAGAAGGCGGGCGCTGATGTCCGTGTGGGTCCGTGTGGGTCCGTGGACAATCTCTTCTAGCCGCCGCCCGACCCGGGCTTGACCTTCGCCACCGCCTCTGCCCGCTCCAGCCAACCCCTCAGCAGCCTGAGCCCCGCCGGGTCGGCGTGGTACAGCCGCCGCCCGTCCACCACGCTGACCTCCACCAGCCGCGCGTCCTTGAGCGACTTCAGGTACTGCGACACCGCCGGGCGCGACACCGACACCCCCTTGGCCAACTCCGCCACCGTCATCGGCCGTTTGGCCAGCCGGCCATAGACCATCCGCCGGCGGGTACGGCCGAGCGCGTTGAAAAGCCGGATCTCAGCCCAGTCGATCATCGCCCGAGGTAAGCTCAAACTTACCGGCTTGGCAACCGCGCGAGCCCCGTGCTCCATCGTCCAAACCCAGGAGCACACCCCATGATCAACGGCGCCCACATCGTCATCTATTCCACCGACGCCGAGGCCGATAAGCGCTTCCTCAAGGACGTGCTGGCCTTCCCCCACGTCGATGTCGGCCGCGGCTGGCTGATCTTCGCCCTGCCGCCGTCCGAGGTCGCCTTCCATCCCTCGGACGAGAACGACAAGCACGAGCTGTTCCTGATGACCGACGACCTCGAC
Organism: uncultured Caulobacteraceae bacterium; assembly: GCA_964432415.1. Lineage (GTDB taxonomy): Bacteria > Pseudomonadota > Alphaproteobacteria > Caulobacterales > Caulobacteraceae > JAFECT01. The sequence goes on along the minus strand of CAYSNW010000044.1, from coordinate 33,001 downwards.
GCCGAGATCAAGAAGCTCAAGGCCAACGGCGTGCCCTGCGAGAGCCCCATGCAAGAACCCTGGGGCCTGCTGACCCGCCTGACCCTGCCAGGTGGTGGCCGCCTCGGCCTCTACCAGGCGCGCCACGCGAGGCCGTGATCGGGGTCGCGATCATTCATCTGGCGCATTGAGGCCCGGCGCGCGCGCGTGTAGGACCCCCGCAGCAGTCGACTTCAGCCGCGCGGGACCGCCTTGGCCAGGATCACCTACATCGAGCACGACGGGACCCAGCACACCGTCGAGGTCAAGACCGGTCTGTCGGTGATGGAGGGCGCGGTGCGCAACAACATCCCGGGCATCGACGCCGACTGCGGCGGCGCCTGCGCCTGCGCCACCTGCCACGTCCATGTCGACGACGCCTGGATCGGCAAGACCGGCACGGCCTCGGCCATGGAAGAATCCATGCTCGACTTCGCCGACGGGGTGACCGAGACCAGCCGCCTGTCCTGCCAGATCCGTGTCGTCGACGATCTCGACGGCCTGATCGTGCGCATGCCCGAGAACCAGCACTGAGCACGCTCTCCGCCCTGCTGGGGCTGATCGAGGGTTGCGAGACCGGCGGCCGTCCGCCGTTGATCGGGGTCGGGGGCTCGCAAGGGTCCGGCAAGTCCACCCTGGTCCGTGCGGCGGCCGAGGCCGTCGGCGCGGCGCATTTCTCGCTGGACGATGTCTATCGGACCCGCACCGAGCGGGAGGCCATGGCGCGCGACGTCCACCCGCTGTTTCGCACCCGGGGTGTGCCGGGAACCCACGACCTGGCGCTGGCCGGCGTGGTGATCGACAGCCTGGCCGCCGGCGGGTCGACGGCCATCCCCGCCTTCGACAAGCTGGCGGACGACCGGGTTCCGCAGGCGCAGTGGCCGGTCTTCGAGGGCCGCCCCTCAGCCATCCTGGTCGAGGGCTGGTGCCTCGGCGCCCTGCCGGTTCCCGACCTGGCCGCGCCGATCAACGCCCTGGAGGCCGAGGAGGACCTGGACGGGGTCTGGCGCCGGGCCTGGAACGCCGAGCTGGCCGGGCCCTACCAGGCCTTCTTCGACCGCTTCGACGCCATCCTGTTCCTGGCCGCGCCGTCCTTCGAGGTGGTGCTCGACTGGCGCTGCGAGCAGGAGGCGGGGCTGCTGGGCGTACCTGCCGTCTCCGCCGAACGCCGCGCCGAACTCGCCCGCTTCATCGCCCACTACGAGCGCCTGACGCGCTGGATGCTTGAGGGCGGGGTGAGGGCGGATGTGACGGTGAGGTTGGGGAAGGACCGCACTCCCCCTTCCTTCCTCGTCATCCCACGGTTCGGCGAAGCCGAATCCGGGGGACCTAGACCACGCTTGATCCAGCCCGATTGAACTCGCTTGGGTCCCCCGGATCGCCCTGCGGGCGACCGTGGGATGACGGGAAAATCAGGGGCTGATCCGCGCCCGGACCGCCCGCGCGAACCCCAGCCCCTGGTCGGGCGCCAGCTCCAGGAACAGGTCCGGCTCGATCAGCTCCAGCTCCATCACCGCCCAACGCCCGTCGGCGCGGCGCACCACGTCGACCCGGGCGTAGAGCACCGGCGCCGGGCTTTGCGCCAGGGCTGTCTCGGCCACCGCCAGGGCCTCGGCCTCCGGCTCGCATAGGGTCGAGGACCCGCCGAACTGCACCTGCACGCGGTATTCGCCGGCCTTTGGCGCCTTCCTGACCGCATGGCTGAAGCGACCCTCGACGTAGAGCAGCGAAATCTCGCCCTCACTCTTGATCGACTCCAGGAAAGGTTGGGCCAGCACGTCCTGTCGCGCCGCGCCCAGGTCCTCGCCCGAGCGCACCACCTGCACCCCGATGGAGGAAGCCGAGGTCACCGGCTTGATCACCAGCGCCTCCGTCCCGAAGTCCGCCAGCAGTCCCGCCACGTCCCCAGGCGCCAGCCGCGCGAAATGCCGGGTCGGGACCACCGCCACCCCCGCCGCCTCCAGCTCCAGCAGATAGGTCTTCCGCGTATTCCAGCGCAGCACCTCGGGCGGATTGACCAGCCGATCGCCCAGGGCCGCGATGCGCTCGAACCAGCGCTCCGTGTCCTCGTGATACCCCCAGGCCAGCAGCGGCAGCACCAGCTTCGCCTCCTGTCCCACCGGCGCCGTCCAGGGTGCGGTGACCACCTCCACCTCCGCCATCGCCAGCGCCGTCTTCAGCGCGTCGAGCGAGACGCGCCAGGGCAGGGCGCTGCCCGGCTCGGGGATCAGGATGGCGACGGTCTGCGGCACTGAAAAGCTCCGGTTCAGGGCCCCGACATAGGGCCACGCGGCCCGCGCGCCCACCCCCGTTCGCCTCACCCCGCGCGTGCGCGATCTTGACTCCCCGGGCGTCCGGGAGGGTTGATGGGGCGGTTAATGGACCGGCACGTCCGAGGGGGGACGGCGCATGACCGTCGAGATCTCCTATTTCAGCGTCGCCAGCCTGATCGCGCTCGTCCTGTTTCTGGGCGTGATGATCCCCCGCTCGCTGTTCCATCTGGGGGCGGTGATTCTGGGCAAGGCGCCCGCCGACCGCTGGCTGGTCGCCATCGCCGTCCTGCTCTTGATGGGTCTCGGGCTGTCAGGCGCGACCGCGCTCTGGAACGCCGAGGTCAAGGCGCTGCTGAACAACGCCGAGCCGATCCTGCTGAGCTTCCTGGTCTTCGCCGCGCCGGGCGTGCTGCAGGTGCTGCGCGCCTGGAACAACAGCCGCAGGCATCAGGGCAAGCTGCTCAGCCACGCCCTGGTGGCCTTGGCCATCCTGTCGCTGCCGGCGTCGATGGCGGTGCCGACCGCCGCCCTGATGCAGTCCACCGCCCCGCCCCAGGTCAAGGCCGAGGCCGTGGCCCAGGCCGAACAGGCCGCGCTCGAGATCACGCCGGCCGAGCCGGCGACGGCGCCGGCCAGCATCGCCTTCGCCGACGACCGCTTCTTCACCGACAACGAGGTGGCCAACGACCCGGCCGACTATCCCATCGCCGCCTGGCTGAGCCGCACGCTCGCCTGGCACGGGACCATCAAGCCGAAGGAGCCCATGGTCGGGGAGGACTTCGGCCGCGACATCCCCGCCTTCACCGCCTTCTGGATCGACCAGACCACCTCGGCGCTCAGCTTCGACGCCGCCGACACCTACGGCGTCCTGGTCAGCCGCATCACCCACGTGCGCGCCAACCTGGCCTTTTCGACCGCGGTGTTCCTCTACAAGCTGCTCTGCGCCCTGGTGCTGGCGGCGGTGACTTACGACGCGATCATCCGGCCGCTGGTCCAGGGGACGTCGGGGAAGCGGGAAGATCAGACGGCTTCCTGACCCCCCCTAACTATGTCCGTCATCCTCGGAGCGCAGGCGCGTCAGCGCCGTAGACCCGAGGACCCAACAGCGATCTTGCTTGAAGCTGGGTGTCTCGTCCCTTCGCAGCGTTGAGTGCGGGAGCTGTTGGGTCCTCGGGTTCCCGCCGCGCGGGCCCCGAGGATGACGTCCAAAGGGGTAGGGAAGATGCCCTACGCGGGCATGAACCCTTCGCTGCGCGCGATGCGCCCGATCACGCCCTTGACGATGATGTCCAGCGCCCCGCCTTCGGTATAGTCCGCCGCGGCGACGAAGTTCACCCGGTCCTCGGCGATCAGGCGATGGGTCTTCTGCAGCCGGTCCGGCTCGGTCTGGGGATCGTAGACCGCAATCGAATAGCCACCCTTGGAGTGCATCATCTTCATGGTCGGCACGTCGGTGTCGCCGTCGCCGATGAAGATCATCCGCTCGAAGGGGATCGGCCGCTGGTCCTTGGGCATGTAGCGGTTGATCTTCTCGTGCTCGTAGTTGTTGTGCACGCCCTTGTTGATGCGGAACAGGTACTGGGTCTTGGTGGTGTAGTTGATGCCCACCGCCGGCCACACCGCCTCGTCGGCCTCGTCATAGACGTAGCGCGAGGCGAACACGTGCTCGAAGGCCGGAAAGATCGGCGTGCCCTCGATCATCTCGTACAGGCCCGACGAGATAATGAAGTGCTGGATGGTCAGGCCGTTCTCGGCTCCGAAGGCGTTCATGCGCTCGAACCAGCCGGGCACGCCCAGCACACCCGGAAACAGCGGCACCCCGCGCCCGTGCTCGCGCAGGGTCTCGCGCGTCACCTTGAACCCGGCCTTGCGCGCGGTCTGCAGCATCAGCTGCATGTACATCAGGATGTCGTCGCCATCGGCCTTCAACACCTCGGGCCTGACCGTGTCGTACCAGAACTGTTTAGGCGTCATGCCCACGGCCGGAATGAAGGAGGTCTCCTGCATGTTGCCGCGGGCGAGGGTGCCGTCGAAGTCGTAGATCAGGGCGGTCAGGCGGGGGGGCGTGGTCATGGGGGTCCGTCTTAAGGCGTGGCGGGACCTTTACGGCGGATGGGGCCGTGGTGCAAAGCGGGGCATGACCGAGGACGAAGCCTTTAAGATCGCCACCCACCGCCATTTCAAGGGCGGGCTCTACCGCTACCTTGGCGAGGCGCGCCACTCCGAGACCCAGGAAGCCATGGTGGTCTACGAGCACCTGTGGCCGCGCGAGCCGGGCTGGTACGTGCGGCCGGCGGAGATGTTTCACGGGGTGACGGCGGATGGGGTCGTCCGCTTCGCGCCGCTGTCCTAGCCCAACGCCAACTCCGGCTCCGCCGCATCCGTCGCGGCCGCCACAGGCACCCTCAGCGTAAACACCGACCCATCCCCCGGCGCGCTGTCCAGCGCCACCTCGCCGCCGTGCAGCTCGACCAGCGCCTTCACCAACGCCAGCCCCAGCCCCGGCCCGCCGCGGTCGCGGCCGACGAACCGGTCGAACACATGAGCCTGCTGGTGGAACGGGATCCCCCGCCCGGTGTCCTTCACCTGCACCACCACTGCCCCGTTCTCGCGCCGGGCGGTGAGGGTCACGGTTCCATTGCCCGCGATGGCGCGCGCGGCGTTGTCGAGCAGGTGGTCGATGGCCTGGCCGAGGCGCCGGGGGTCGGCGCGGATCAGGCCGGCGTCTTCGCCACAGTCGACGCTCAGGGTTCCACCCTTGGCCTCGATCAGGGGGCGCACCCGCTCGGCCGAGGCGTCGAGCATGTCGCAGACCCGCACGTCGCCCAGGAACAGGGCCATTTCGCCGGCGTCGATCTGGGCCATGTCGAGCACGTCGTCGATGGAGCGGGCCAGCTGGCTGGCGGCCGAGCGGACCGCCCCGACATAGCCGCGGGCGCGGTCGGACAGGCCCTGGCCGGCGCCGGCCTCGCCGGCGGCTGCGCCCCCGTCGGTCTCCAGCAGTTCGGCGTAGCCGAGGATGGTGGTCAGCGGGGTGCGGAGTTCATAGGAGACGTTGCCCACGAACTCGCGTTTCAGGCGCTGGGCTTCGTCCAGGGCCGCGGAGCGTTCGTCCAGCGCGTGTTCCAGGGCGTGGCGGGCGGTGACGTCGCCGAAGGCGATCAGGGTGGCGCCGTCGGGCAGGGGCCGTGACTGGTAGGCGAAGGTGCGGCCGTCGCTGGCGGGCGCCTCGCCCGAGATCGGAATGCGCGCGGTCGGGTCGGGGTCGGCGACCCGGGCCTTCAGCTCAGACCACAGGGGCTGGTCTGGCAGCAGCGCCTTGCAGAGCTCCACGATCCCCTCGAAGCCGCCGGCGTCGTCGAGCTGGGCGGTGGTCACCTTCCACAGCTGCTCGAACGCCTCGTTGTGCAGCCTGAGCCGCCCGTCGGAGCCGAACACGGCCACGGCGTCTGACAGCTTGTCGAGCGTGGCCTGCTGCACCTGGATCAGGGCGTTGTACTGGGCCCTTAGCTTAAGCTCGTCGGTGATGTTGGAGAACAGGATGAGCAGGCCGCCCAGCGGGTGGGGCTGGCGCACGACGCGCAGGGTGCGCCCATCCGGCAGGCTCCACAGGTCGTCGGGCGCCACCGCGGTGGAGCCGTAGAAGTCCAGCTCCTTGGCCTTCCACTTGCCGTAGTCGGCGCTCTCCGGCAGGCGCCGGCGCTGGCGCAGGCGGTCGAGCAGCTCGGCGTGGGTGGGCCGTTCGGCCAGCCAGGCCGGGTCCAGGTCCCACAGGGTCTGAAACGCGGTGTTGTGATAGGTCAGCCGCCGCGACGGGCCGAAGATGGCCACCGCGTCGGCCAAATGGTTCAGGGTCTCGTCGTGGGCGGTGACGTGGCGTTTCAGCGCCTCGCGCGTCTCCTCCGCCTCGGTCACGTCGATGGCGAAGGCGGATATCTCGTCCTCCCCGATCGGCTCGGCTACCACCCGGTAGGCGCGCCGCTTGCCCTTGGCGGTGACCCAGCGGAAGCCCTCGCGCCGGCTGCGCAGCTGGGCCGCTTCGCTGATCAGGCTGTCGGCGCCGCGGTCGAAGGCGAGGCCCTGGTTCCTGGCCTCTTCCACGGTGGGCGCCTCGGCGGCCGCCAGCCAGGCCCGGTTGGCCCACAGCAGCTGACCGCGGTTGTCGGTGATCCAGGCCGGGTCGGGCAGGCGGTCGGCAAGGCCGGCGAAGCGGCCCCCCGGCACGGCGTCGCCGGCCATGGTCACGCGCAGCCAGGCGATGGCGCCCGACGGGCGGCCCTCGACCACCAGGGCGCCGGTGGCGGACTGCACCATGAAACGGCAGGGCTCGCCCTTCTCGATCAGGGCCTTGAGCTTGACCGCATAGTCGGGAGCGTTGACCGCCAGGGCCTCGAGCAGGGCGGCGGGGGAGGCGTCCTCCAGGCCGAGGGCTTCGGCGCAGGCGTTCAGCGCCTCGTCGCCCCAGACCAGGCGCGCGACCTCGCCCTCCACCGCGATCAGGGCGCCTTCGAAGGCGGCGGTGGCGGTCTCGGCCTCGGACAGGGCCTGTTTGGCAAGGCCGAGGCGGGCGTTCAGGTCGGCCTTGTCGGCCTCCGCGCGGCGGCGGTAGCGCCAGGCCCACAGGGTCGAGGACAGGGCGAGCGCGATGGCCCCGGCCGAGGCGGCGAAGGCGAAATCAGCGGCGGCCATGGTCACGCGCTTTCAAGGGGAGCGCCTCGGGCTGGCGAATCACGAATCCAGAATAGCGCAGGCGAGAGGGCTTGTCGGGGCGGGTGGGGTGCGGCGGATGGAGCCTCGCCACCTCGCTCCCCCTGGACGTCATCCTCGGGGCCCGCGCAGCGGGAACCCGAGGACCCAACAGCTCCAACCTCAACGCCGCGATTCCGGCCCCCAGCTTCAACCAAGATTCGCTGTTGGGTCCTCGGGTCTACGGCGCTGCGCGCCTTCGCTCCGAGGATGACGTCCGAGGGGTGAGGGGTGGCCTGCCCTCCGAAGCTCCGGAACGGAGCGAAGGAGGGACAAATCTTTCTTCCGCGGACAGCAGTCCCCACGCCTTGAGATTCACACCTCCATCACCCACACATGAAAGGCCATGACCGTCCGCTACCCCATCGCCACCTCGGCAGACCAGGCGCTGAACGCGCCGCTCGGCCGTGCGGCGCGCGAGCGGGAAGCGCGATCGGTGGCCGCCTCGGGCTTCGCCGAGGCGGAGGTGCGCTTCGTCACCGAGGAGGCGGGACCCGCCTTCTCCACCCGCGAGGCGGCGATCAGCGCCTACCGCGGCCGCCTCGATCCCGACCGCTCCGGATCGGTGGGCGCCGAGGACCGCTTCTGCGACCTGAAACAGGTGCTGGCCCCGGTGAAGGGGCGAAAGCCCTACCTGCCGCCGGTCAAGCCCGTCTTCGAGAACGGCCGCCGCTGGCCCGAACCCACCGGCCATGTCGCGACGCTCTGGCGGGTCAGCGTGTCCTACTGGAAGGTGGTGGAGCCGGGCGCCGAGCCGGCGGTCGACCAGGCCCGCGCCGCGCGCCGGGACCCGGAGGCCCAGCGCCTCGACATCGGCGCGCTCAAGGCCATGGCCCGCCAACCCCTGAAGCCGGTCAAGCCCCAGCAGCCGCTGGACATCGGCCTGTTCGAGACCCGAGCCCCCGAAAACCCCGACCTGGTGCTGCCGGATGAGTGATCAGATGGCGCCCTGGCCGACCGCCCCCACCATCGACGACTTCGCGCGCCTGGCGCACGACGCCTTCGAGCGCCTGCCGGAGGAATTCCGCCGCGCCACCGGCAATGTCGAGTTCCGGGTGCAGGACTTCGCCGACCAGGCCACCCTCGATCATCTGGGCATCGAGGACCCCTTCGACCTGTCGGGCCTCTACCACGGGGTCAGCCTGCCCCGACGCTCCTGGTTCGACCCGGCGCCGCGCAACTCGCTGATCTTCCTTTACCGCCGCCCGATCCTGGACGAGTGGGCCGAGCGCGGCGACGTCTCGCTCGAGGCCCTGGTCGAGCACGTGCTGATCCACGAGATCGGCCACCACATGGGCTTCTCCGACGCCGAGATCCACGCCATCGAAGACCGGGCGGACTAAGTCCTCATTTTCATCTGTCACCCCACGGTCGTCCGCAGGAGGATCCGGGGGGCCCAGACCACGGTGGAGTGGCCTTACAGGCCTGTTCAAAGTCGCTTGGGTCCCCCGGATCTCGCCGCGCGAGACCGTGGGATGACAGGGTAAATTGAATTAGCCGCCCAGCACCTCGGCCACCCAGGCCGGCACCACCTCGCTGGCCGTCCCATATCGCTTCTCGTCGAAGCGCCGGGCGTTCTCAGAGGGCTCGAGGTTGATCTCGCAGGTCCTCACCCCGGAACGCCGTGCGTGCTCGACCAGGCCCGCGGCGGGATAGACCGACCCGGACGTTCCGATGGAGACGAACAGGTCCGCCTCGCTCACTTCGTGGAATATTTGATCCATATGGGTCGGCTCCTCGCCGAACCAGACCACCTCGGGTCGCAGATGGCCGGCCCTGGCGCAACCGGGGCAGGCGAGGTCCGTCGACAGGTCCTCGCGCCAGGGCGCCGCCCAGCCGCAGCGCGCACAGCAAGCGCGGAGCAGTTCGCCGTGCATGTGGACGACGTGCTGCGACCCGCCGCGCTCGTGCAGGTCGTCGACGTTCTGGGTGCAGAGATAGAGGCGCCCGCCCTGTGCCTTCAGCCCCGCCTCCAGCACCGCCAGCGCCCGGTGCGCTGCGTTGGGTTCGCAGTTCAGCAGGTTGGCGCGGCGGGTGTTGTAGAATTCGTGCACCAGCACCGGATTGCGCTTGAACCCTTCGGGGGTGGCGACATCGCGGAAGTCGTACTTCGTCCACACCCCCGACGCGTCGCGAAAGGTCGACAGCCCGCTCTCGGCCGAAACCCCGGCGCCGGTCAGGACGAAGATGCGCATGAGGCCTCAAGTCCAGAAAGAGAAAGATTGTCCACGAACCACACGAACCACACGAACCACACGAACAACAATCGGGAATCCACCTTCCCCGCGTAGCGGGCGTCATCTCGAAGCCAGCCGCTTCGCGGAAGGAAGCCAATCCTGTTCGTGTGGTTCGTGTGGTTCGTGGACAAATCTTCCTTCGCTCCCTCTCCGCTTGAATCCGGAACCAAAAGCGAACAGATTTCCGTCCGTGGACGTCGCCCTCACCCTCAGTTTCAGCCGCCCGGAGACCACCGAGGCCGTCACCCGCGGCGCCGCGCGGCTGCTCTTCGCCATGGGCTGGGCGCCGCTCTTGGAAGTGGTGCTGCCCAACGGCCGCCGGGCGGACGTCATGGCGATCGGCCCGCGCGGCCAGATCGCCATCGTAGAGGTCAAGTCGGGGATCGACGACTACCGCACCGACCGCAAATGGGGTGAGTACCTGGAGTACTGCGACCACTTCTCTTTCGCGGTTTCGCCCGAGTTTCCCCAATCGGTCCTGCCCGAAGGCCCCGGACTGATCGTGGCCGACGCCTTCGGCGGCGCGGTGCTGACGGAGGCGCCGGAAGTCAGGCTGGCGCCGGCGCGCCGCAAGGCCCTGACGCTCGCCTTCGCGCGTCTGGCGGCGATGCGCGCGACGGTGGTCTGACCCCCTAGCGAGGGGCGGGCGTTTCCGCGGCGTTCACCCGGTTTTGTAATAGGTTCAGCCGCGCCTGGATCGCCTGCGCCTCCGGGTCGGACAGTTGCCCCTGGATCAAGCGAATCCGGATCTGACCGGTGCTCAGTTCGAGAGCGGCCGACCGCTCCCCCTGGGAAAGGAAGATCGGCACGTGTAGTTGAGTCAGCACGCGCTCGTCCCCAAGCGCTGGGACTATGGAATCGCGACCGCACAGCAGACCGCTCAACTCACCCTGCACCTTGGGCGCGGCAAGCTTGGCGTCGGGATCGCCGAGCAGATGCAGGTCCGGCCGAACCTCGGTGGTGATCTTGCCTTCGCGCCGCACCATCACCGCACAGTGTTCCCGGGTCGCTTCGAGCGGAGGCGCAGGCGGCGGCTCAGACGCCAGCGCCGCCGCCACCAGGGCGATAGCCGGGAGGAACAAGGACCTACGGCTTCTTCGTCGCCACCGGCGCGTCGCCCGACGAGGCCGGAGCGCCCGCCGCGGCGGCCTTGCGCTGCTGGGCGACGATGGCCTGGTAGTTGACCTGCAGGATGTTCAGGCGGGCCAGCACCGCGTCACGCTCGGCCTGGGACAACTCCCCCTGAAGGGCGCGATAGACGTAGTTGCCGTTCTGCATCTGCAGCACGCCCATGCGGTTGGCGTCCATCAGGATCAGGGGCCGCTGCAGGATCAGCAGCACCCGTCCGTCGCCAGGGCCGGGCACGATGGTGTCGCGGCGGCAGCCGATGGCGCCGAAGGGGCCATCGACCTTGGGCATGCTCAGGGCGAACGGTCCGTTCAGTACCTTGAAGCCGGGCACGTCGCGATAGTCGGTCCTGAGCACCTCCTTGGGATTGACCGCCAGCACGCCGCAGCCGTCCTCGACCTTGGGCGAGATGCCCGGCTCGACCAGCTGGGTCACCGGACCGGACTGGGCGGGAGCGGGCGCCGGCGCCGCCACCGGCGGCGGGGTCGGGGTATGCCTGGTCTTGGCGTAGTAGGGCTGGGGCGCGGCCAGGGCGGCGATCAGGAAGGGCAGAATCATTTAGGGGCTCTCTTGGCCAGGATACGTTGCAGGGTTCGTCGGTGCATGTTCAGCCGGCGTGCGGTCTCCGACACATTGTGTCCGCAGAGTTCGTACACGCGCTGGATATGCTCCCAACGTACCCGGTCCGCCGACATCGGATTGTCCGGTGGGGCGGGCGCTTCGTCCGGACGGGCGAGCAGCGCCTTGACTACATCATCCGCATCCGCAGGTTTTGACAAGTAATCCACAGCCCCGGCCTTCACCGCGGCGACGGCCGTGGCGATATTGCCATAGCCGGTCAGCATGATGGCGCGGCTGTCGGGGCGCCGTTCGTGCAGGCTCTCGACCACCTTCAGCCCGTTGCCGTCCTCCAGCCGCATGTCCAGCACGGCGAAGGCCGGTGGGCGGCTTTTGACGGCGTCCATGGCCTCGGCCACTGAGCCGACCATGGTCACCTCGAATCCGCGTGACTCCAGCGCCCGACCCAGACGGGTGCGCAGCGGCGCATCGTCGTCCATGACGAGAAGGCTCTTGTCGTTCAGCGAAGCGATGTCGGCGGAGATATCGGTCATTGGTCTACAGCTCCTTGGACGCTGTTATCTGAACCCCGCAGGGCCGTTATGGACCTTTGCACGCCATGGCTTCAACCCTGATCCGGCGCCTCGATGCGTGCGCGAGGCCACCTGGTCTGGATAACGGCTCCGCCCTGCCGATCGTTGCCGAAGGCCACGGTGGCGCCCGAACGCTCCAGCAGGGTCTTGGCGATGAAGAATCCCAGGCCCATCCCCTGGTGATGCGATCGCGACCCCTCGCCCGACGGGCGGGAGGTGACATAGGGCTCGCCCAGCTTGACCAGCATGTCGGGGGCGAAGCCGGGGCCGTCGTCGCGCACCTCCACGCAGATCATCTCGGAATCGAAGCGGCCGATCACGCGCACCTCGTCGATGGCGAAATCCGCGGCGTTCTCCACGAAGGATGACAGGGCGTGGATGGCCTCGGGAAAACGCTTCACGTCGGGGACGAAATCCCCTTGCGGACCCTCCACGGAGGTCACGATCCGCGGGCCGATGGCGCGGTAGGGCTCGGCCACCTCCTCCAGCAGTTGGGCGAGGCCCAGGCGCGCATGGACCATGTCGCCGGTGTCGGGCCGCTGGGACAGGCTCTTCAGGATATCGCGGCAGCGCTCGGCCTGCTGCAGCAGCAGGCGTGCGTCCTCCGCCACCGGGTCCTCGGGCGGGGAGTTGCGCAGCAGTTCCTTGGCCACGACCTGGATGGTGGCCAGCGGTGTCCCCAGCTCGTGCGCCGCTGCTGCCGCCAACCCGCCCAGGGCCGAAAGCCGCTGCTCGCGCGCCAGCACCACCTGGGTGGCGTTCAGCGCCAGCTCCATGCGCGAGGCTTCGGCCGCCGCCTGCCAGGCGTAGCCGGCGGTGAACAGGATGCCGACCGCGAGCGCCGCGCACAGGCCGAGTTCGTAGAGCGGCGGCAGGCTTACCGCCTGGCCCGCGAACCAGGGCAGGGGCAGGTGGACCCAGTGCAGGGTCGCGCCCACCGCCACCGCCAGGAACGACACCGCCACGGCTTGTCGTGTCGGCAGGGTCGCGGCCGCCACCGTCGCCGGGGCGATCAGAAGCAGGCAGAAAGGATTCTCCAGCCCGCCGGTCAGCGCCAGCAGAAAGCCGAGCTGCATGACGTCGAAAGCCAGCTGGGCGGCGGCCTCCCAGTCGCGCGCCAGGTGGCGTCCGGGCAGGGCGAAACTGAGAAGGACATTGAGCCAGGCCGACGCTGCGATCACTGCCAGGCACCAGCCCAGCGGAATGGTGAAGCGCAGGCCCAGCGCCACGATCAGGACCGCAATCGTCTGGCCCGCAACGGCCAGCCAGCGCAGCAGCACCAGGGTTCGGAGCCTCAGGCGGCCACGCCGTTCTACCCCGGCCTCCCAGTCGAAGGCGGGCGGAGCGTCGTGCAGGGCGCCCGGTGTCGCTTTTCGCAGGAAGTCCGGCGTTTGGGCCAAGGGCATGTCCCGCTATACAGCGCCTTGAACCACAACAGCCAGAGTTCGCCGGAGTTCCCATGGCCCAGACCGACCCGACCCCGCGCGGGCCTTCGCGCCCGCAGATGATCTTCGCCGGCGCCTGCGTGGGCCTGGCGCTGCTGATCGGCGCCGGGGCCTGGCTGGGGACCCGCTCGCGAGACCAGGGGCCTCAGGTCTCGAGCACCGGCAGCGCCGCGCTTGGCGGGCCCTTCCATCTGACCGACCAGAACGGCAAACCCCAGACCGAGGCCCTGCTCAAGGGCAAGTGGACGGCGGTCTTCTTCGGCTACACCTATTGTCCGAACTACTGCCCGCTGACGCTACAGATGCTGGGCGCGGCCCAGGACCAGCTGGGGCCCAGGGGCAAGGACCTGCAGATCGTCTTCATCTCGGTCGATCCCGAGCGCGACACCCCCGCCCAGCTCAAGCTCTACCTGACCAACCAGGGCTTCCCCAAAGGCGCCGTGGCGCTGACCGGCAGCGCCGCCCAGGTCGCCGAGGCGGCCAAGGCCTACAAGGTCTACTACTCCAGGGAAGGGACGGGGTCGGACTATCTGGTCGACCACACCAATGCGACCTACCTGATGAACCCGCAGGGACGCTTCGTGAAGATCATCGCCTACGGCATGGCGCCGGACGCGACGGCGGGGTTGATCCGCGACGCCATGCGGGGCGGGTGAGGGGCGCCCCGTCTCATCGCATCGGGACCAGATCGGACGCATCGTCCTTGCCTTGATCGGAATCCTTCTGCAGTCGGACGTTCTCATCGCCGCCCGGAACCGTCCCATGCGCCATCTTCTGCTTGCCGCCGCCGTCAGCCTGGCCGCCGGCGCCGCGACGGCTTCCACCGAGACCGAGGTGAAGCAGGCCGCCCGCGAGTTCGACGCCGCCCAGCTCAACGCCGACCGGGCGGCGCTGGAGCGATTCCTGGCTCAGGATTTCGTCTTCGTACGCGGCTCCGGCGTGGTCGCCGGGCGTGACGCCTTCCTGGCCAGCTTCGCGTCGGGGACCCTGAAGCTGGATCCCTTCACCGTGATCAATCCGGTCTTCGTGGACCTGGGCCCCGACGCCGCCATCGTGGGCGGCGAGGCGACCCTTACCGGAACCGAGAACGGCGAACGCTTCGTCGAACGCTTCCGCTACGCCGACACCTTCAAGCGCCGCGACGGGCGCTGGCAGGTGGTCTACGTGCAGGTGACGCCGCTGCCGAAGGCCTAACGCAGTCGGGAGCGTCTCTGCGGCGTCAGTCGCACCCGCTCGGGCTTGCGCATCAGCGCCGGCAGCACCGCGTCGGCCATGCCGTCGCGCCAGCCGGATTGCACGCGCCGGGCCTGGACAAAGGCGCGCTCTGCCTTCTCGTCGGGGAAGCGGGCGAACCAGATCAGCACATGGTCGCCCGCGCGGATCGGCAGGCGCGGGAAGGTGTTGGCGCTGGTCTCGGTGACCAGGGTGGTCAGGGTCGTCGCGCCCAATGTCTCAAGGTGCGGGCGGATCCGGGCGTCGAACAGGGCGGAAAAGTCGCCCATCAGCTCCGGCGCCACATAGTGGATCTCGCCCACGATCACGCCGGCCGCGGCGCCGCGATCGCGTTCCGAGGCCTCGAAGCCGCCGCCAGCCTGGAGCGGCTTCAGCAGCAAGACATTGTCGGAGTCGGCGATCGAGGCGTTGGCCTCGGTCCGTTTCGCCTTCCACAGATCGCCGCCGTAGAAGCCCGTGAGCGCCGCCAGCCGGCTCTCCATGCTCTCGAAGCCCCGGACCCAGACGAAGCGGTCCGGGTCATCCAGGTCGTGGAACTGGCCCACCACATGGGCGCCCAGCTTTTCCTGGGACTCCAGAAACTCCCGCTCGAACAGGGCGGTGAAACGCTCGCGGCAATCGCGATGCAGGGTGTACTGGCGCAGTTCGAGGATCGGGCAGCAACGCGTCATGGGCGCTCCGGCGGCGGGGGTGGCGCCGGCGGCGAGCGCGGTGAGCATCAGGGTGCGTCGGTCTAGGGGTGTCACGGCGGGCTCCGGCGATAGGACCAGAGCTGTAGCGAGGGTCACCTGACACCCAATGTCAGGATTTAGTCCAAGCTCTGCCGCGGCAATTCACCCCTCAATGATAATCCTTTTGCAGTGCAGCGTGATCTATGGTCGGTTCCCTGTCCCGCCTGTTTCCGGGGGCCGCGAGTCGAGGCTGTATGCTCTACGCGCTTCATGAGTACGCCTACTACACCACCTCCCCCATGCGGCTGGCCGCGCAGATGGCGCGCAACTTCTGGGGGTCGCCGGCCAATCCGGCATCCGAGACCGCGATCGGGCGCACCATCTATGCGTCGGCGGAGCTGTTCTCGAACCTGACCCGCCGCTACGGCAAGCCGGCCTGGAACATCGACCGCGTGGTCATCGGCGACTTGCCCGTCGCCGTGCACCGCGAGAGCGTCTGGTCCAGTCCCTGGGTCGACCTGATCAACTTCATCCGCGACCCGGCCGGCCTCGCCGCTGCGGGCCGGTCCGTCGAGGCGCCCAAGGTGCTGATCGTGGCTCCCCTGTCTGGCCACTACGCCACCCTGTTGCGCGGCACGGTCAGGGCCTTCATCCAGGACCACGACGTCTACGTCTCGGACTGGACCAATGCGCGCCAAGTGCCCGTGCTCGAGGGCCGCTTCGACTTTCACGACTACATCGACCACGTCCGCTCCATGCTCAAGGCCATCGGCCCGGGCTGCCACGTGGTCGCCGTCTGTCAGCCGGGCCCTCCGGTGCTGGCCGCCGCCGCCCTGATGGCCGAGGACAACGACCCGGACCGCCCGGCGTCCATGACCTTCATGGGCTCGCCCATCGACGCCCGCCTGGCGCCCACCGCCGTCAACCGCCTAGCCGAGGAGAAGCCTTTCTCCTGGTTCAAGTCGAACATGATCCATTCCGTGCCGCCGCCCTACGTCGGTATGGGACGGCGCGTGTTCCCGGGGTTCATGCAGCTCTTCAGCTTCATGAGCATGAACGAGGACAGCCACGTCGACGCCCACTGGAAGTACTTCAACCATCTGGTCCAGGGCGACGGCGACGAAGCCGCCAAGCACCTGGAATTCTACGACGAGTATCTGTCTGTCCTGGACCTGACGGCGGAGTTCTATCTCCAGACCATCGACATCGTGTTCCAGGACTATCTGCTGCCCAAGGGCGAGTTGGTCCATCGCGGCCGCCCGGTCCGCCCCGAGCTGATCGCCGACATCGGCCTGATGACCGTGGAGGGCGCCGACGACGACATCTCCGGCGTGGGCCAGACCCAGGCGGCCCACGGCCTCTGCCCCCTGATCCCGGACGAGAAGCGCGACCTGCTGGTTCAGCCGGACGTCGGCCACTACGGCGTCTTCAATGGCCGGCGCTTCCGTGAAGAGATTTATCCGCGGGTCCGCGACTTCGTGGCCCGGAACGAGCGGGCCTGAGCCCCTTCCGAAACGGCGAGACACGCCCTAGGTCTGGGGCGTGGGCATCTTCGGACACCGATACAAGGACGGCGACCTGATCGAGGTCGAGGGCGTGCGCGTGCGGCTCAAGGCCAACCGCCGCGCCCGGCGGGTTTCGCTGCGCGTGGACGCTGCCCGCGCCGAGGTGGTCGCCACCGCGCCCTCCGAGCGCGGCCTCACCGAGGCGGTGGCGTTCGCCAAGTCCCGCGCTGGCTGGATGGTCC
Organism: uncultured Caulobacteraceae bacterium; assembly: GCA_964432415.1. Taxonomy (GTDB): domain Bacteria; phylum Pseudomonadota; class Alphaproteobacteria; order Caulobacterales; family Caulobacteraceae; genus JAFECT01. The sequence goes on along the minus strand of CAYSNW010000044.1, from coordinate 16,352 downwards.
AGCGCCTGGCTTCGCGTCCCGCCGGCGTCGGTTTCGCGCCGGGCCGCGCCATTCCCTTCCGCGGATCGACGCTGCGGCTCGAGGCCGTGCCGACTTCCGCCGCCGCGCGCCTGAAGGACGGCCTGATCGTCTCGGGCGGCGAGGGCGAGGCCTATGCACGGCGCATCGAGCGGCTGCTCCGAACTGAAGCCAAGCGCGAGCTTTCCGCCCGCACCGAGCACCACGCCCGGGCGCTAGGCCTCAAGGTCCCCAAAGTTTCGCTCGGCGATCCGAAGAGCCGCTGGGGCTCGTGCACGCCCACGCGCGGGACCATCCGCTACTCTTGGCGCCTGATCCTGGCCCCGGACTGGGTGCTCGACTATGTCGCCGCCCACGAGGTCGCCCACCTGGTCCATGCCGACCACTCGCCGCACTTCTGGGCGGTGGTGAAGGGGCTGGTCGGCGAGGACGAGAAGGCCGCGCGCCGCTGGCTCAGGGCGCACGGGGCCGCGCTGCACGCGGTGGGCCGAGGCTAGGCTTCCGCAGGCCTCAGAAGAACAGCGGATCGTCCTTCTTGACCGGCGGCTTGCCGGTGGGTTGGCCCTGGACCGGGCGGAGCTGGGGACGTGGCGCTTGGGGTTGAGGCGGGGTCGGCAGCGCGCCGGGCGGAATGGCCGGGGGCGGCTGGTCGGGCCCGCGCACCGGGCCCTCGGGGGGCTGGTCGCCGGTGGGCGGAGCCTGGTCGCCGCCGAACAGCGAGCCGCCGGCGTTATCCAGGATGGTCCCGATCGGATCGTTGGGCGGCGGCGCCATGGCCGGGCCCGTGGGGATTCCGCTGGTCTTCAGCCGGGGCAGGGAGGCGGACATGAAGGCGCGCCAGATCGCCGCCGGCGTGCCGCCGCCGGTCACCTTGCGCATGGGGGTGTTGTTGTCCTTGCCGACCCAGACGGCGGTGGTGAAGCCGCCGGTGTAGCCCACGAACCACGCATCTTTGTAATCGCTGGTCGTGCCGGTCTTGCCGGCCAGGTCGTAGCCCGGCAGCGCCGCGCCGCGGCCAGTGCCCGAGATCAGGACCTGGCGCATCATCCGCACCATCTCGCCCAGCGCCGGGTTGCCGATCACCGCGGTCTTGCCCTGGCCCTCGGCGTACTGGAACAGTGGCTTGCCCTTGACCGTGCGGATACGGACGATGCCGTGGGGCTGGACCTTGAAGCCGCCGTTGGAAAACGCCGTGTAGGCCGCGGCCATCTCCAGCGGCGAGACCTCCACCGCGCCCAGCGACATGGAGGGCTGTGTGTTGATGGTCGAGGTGATGCCCAGGCGATGGGCGGTCGCCGCCACATTGTCGTAACCGACCTGCTGGCCGACGCGGGCGGCCACGGTGTTGATCGACTGGGCGACCGCCGTCTCGATGGTGATCGCGCCGAGGTAGCCGTTGGTATAGTTCTTCGGCTCCCAGCCGTTGATGTTGACCGGCTCGTCCACGACCTGGGTGTCGGGGGTGAAGCCCTTTTCCATGGCGGTCAGATAGACGAACGGCTTCCAGGACGATCCGGCCTGGCGCTTGGCGTCGACGGCGCGGTTGAACTGGCTTTCGGCATAGTCGGCGCCGCCGACCAGGGCGCGGACCCGCCCGTCGCCGTCCATGGCCACCAGCGCCGACTGCTCCACGCCCTTGGACTTGTCGCGCGCCACCAGGGCCTGGATCGCGCGTTCGCCCGCCATCTGGATCGGCAGGTCCAGCGTGGTCTCCACCACCAGGTCCTCCTGCGGCTCGCCCACCAGCGAGCGGATCTCCTGGTTCAGCCAGTCGACGAAGTACTGGGCGTGCTGGCTCGACAGGGTGCGCGAGACCTTGATCGGCTCCAGCACCGCGCGGCCGCGCTGCTCGGAGGTGATGACCCCGGCCTTCTCCATCTCGTTCAGCACGATGTTGGCGCGCTTGCCCGCGCGCTGGCTGTCGGAGACGGGGCTGTAGCGCGAGGGCCCCTTCATCAGCCCGGCCAGCAGGGCGGCCTCGCCCACGGTCAGCTGCTTGGCGGGCTTGTCGAAATAGCGCTGCGAGGCGGCCTCAATGCCGTAGGCGCCGGCGCCGAAATAGACCCGGTTCAGGTACAGACCCAGAATCTGCTTCTTGTTGAACTTCCGCTCCAGCCAGACCGCCAGCATGATCTCCTGCACCTTGCGCCGCCACGTCTGGTCGGGGGTGAGGAACAGGTTGCGGGCCAGCTGCTGGGTGAGCGTCGAGCCGCCCTGCACCACGTGGCCGGCGCGGACGTTGCGGTACAGCGCGCGGGTGATGCCGATCGGGTCGAAGCCAGGGTGATGATAGAAGCGCCGGTCCTCGATGGCGATGAAGGCGGCCGGCACATAGGGCGGCAGGGTGTCGACGTCCACGGGCGGCGCGTACTGGGTGCCAGAGACCGCGATCAGGGCGCCGGAGCGGTCCAGATAGGTGATCGATGGCTGGCGCGAGACGTCATAGAGCTTGGACGTGTCGGGCAAGCCCTGGGCGAACATCGCCAGGAAACCCACGAAGAAAATCGCGGCCCAGACACCGAGCACGGTGGTCCAGTACAGGAACGCCCCGAGCGGCGTGCGCTTCACCTTGCCCCGGGCGGGGCCGCCGGTCGCCATGAACCGAAACTCCGTACGCGGCCCCCCGGCCCCGATCCGCCGCCATTTCTAGCTCAAGGTCGTAGCGACGGCTACGGGCCAAACTAGGGCGAAGGTTCGAAAGACTTAGCCGCGCACTCTTTAAGGAGAGGTAGCGCGCGCCGGTTCCCGTCTCAGGCCGCCTCGCGCCGTTCGGGATCGCTCTTCCACACGCGCCAGCTCTCCACCAGCACCCACAGGATCGAGCCGATGACGGCGCCGATGAAGGCGACCATGGCGTGGGGCTGGGGGGCGAAGGGGGCGGCGACCAGGCCGAGGAGGCCGATCCAGAAGAACAGCCGTCCGGCGAGGCGGTTGGACTTGTCCCAGGCCAGGCGGCTGGTCAGGGTGAAGTAGGTCCTGACCCCCGCGATGGCGTTGGGCTTGGTCTTGCCCATGGGTTCGCCCACCGCCAGGATCACCAGGGCCACAAAACCCATGATCAGGCGCACCATGGTGGTCTGGTCCTCGCCGGGGCGGATCCAGCCCAGGCCCACACCGGTGATCAGGACGACCGCGAGGGCCGGCGCGATCAGGGCGACCACCCGACCGACCGCAAAGATCGGACCGGCGCGCCGGACCTGGCCGGCCATGCGCCGGTCGTGGGCGAGCCAGGCCATCAGGGCGGCGATCAGGGCGGTGATGCCGGTGAGCATCCAGAGTTCGAGGATGAATTCGGACTTGTCGGCCCAGCGGTCGACGGTTCCCGACAGGCCCATGTGGGCGGGGTACTGGCCCTCCGGCGCATTGGCCGTGAACCACAGCACCCCGGCGGCCATCGCCGCCACCACAAGGACGGACAGGGCGTCCAGCCGTCCGAACCCGCGCGGGGCGGGCGTGTCGTCGTGATCGTAGGAGGCCATCAGTCGGTTCCCTTCAAGGGGCGCACGGGGGCGGTCGCATCCGCGTCGCCCGTCGCCATCAGGTCCATGAGAAAGCCCACCGCCTCCTGGGCGGCGGTGATGTTGAGCCGGTAGCGGATCGAGGTCCCGGCCCGCTCGGTCTCCACCAGCCCCGCGTCCTTGAGCGCGTTCAGGTGGCCGGTGACCGTGGGCCAGGCCATGTCGAAGGCCTGGGCGATGTCGCCCGAGGCCAGCGGGCCGGAGCGCAGCATGGCCACGATCTTGCGCCGTGCGGGGTGGGACAGGGCTTTGAAGACCTCATTCATTAGCAAATACCCTAATAAGGAAGATGGCTCATTGCAAGCCCCGCCGTGAGGGATCGCATTTTCCTTTGCCCACATGGGGCTTGACCATCATACTTTAAAATGCAAAGTACTTGTTCAACGCAGTCATACACCGGAACCCACACCATGCGCCGCCCGCTTCTCTCCCTGCTTCTCGCCTCCGCCGTCCTGGCCGCCGCGCCCGTGGCGGCCCTGGCTCAGACCCCGCCGGCCGTCGCCGCGGCGCCCGCGAAGCTGATCCCGGCCGCCCCCGACACCCGTCCGATCCAGTACGGCCGCTTCACGGTGGAGGTCACCGGCCGCGGCCCGGACGTCATCCTGATCCCGGGCCTGTCCTCCTCGCGCGAGAGCTTCGACGCCCTCGTCGCCGCCCGGAAGGGCCACTACCGCTTTCACCGCATCCAGATCGCGGGCTTCGCCGGCACGCCCGCCGGCGACAACGCCTCGGGTGAGGTCGTGGCCCCGACCGTGGAGGCCATCGACCGCTACATCCACGACAAGGGCCTGAAGGCGCCGGCCGTGATCGGCCATTCCCTGGGCGGCGAGACCGCCCTGGCGCTGGCCGCCCGCCATCCGGGCGACGTCGGCAAGGTGATGGTGGTCGACTCGCTCTCCTTCTTCGGCGCCCTGTTCGGCGGACCGACCGCCACTCCCGATCGACTGCGCCCGACCGCCGAGGGCATCGCCAAGGGCATGGCGTCGAGCGACGACGCCCGCTGGGAAAAGGCCTCCTGGGACAACAGCGCGCCTCTGGTCACCGATCCGGCGCACCAGCTGCAGGTCGCCGGCTGGGTCCTGGCCTCGGACCGTTCGGTCTCGGGCCGCGCCTTCCGCGATCTGGTCCTGCTCGACCTGCGGCCCGAGCTGGCGAAGATCACGGCGCCTGTGACCGTGCTCTACGCCCACGGCCCCCAGTTCCCCCAGACCCCGGAACAGACCACCGCCTTCATCGAGCCGCTCTACGCCAACCTGAAGGGCGCGAAGCTGATCCGCATCGAACCCAGCCGCCACTTCATCATGTTCGACCAGCCGGAGCGGTTCCTGAAGGAAGCCGATGCGTTCCTGAAGAACTAGTTCTCCCGCACGATCCTGAGCACCGCCTGGCCGTAGCGCCCCAGCTTGCTTTCGCCGACGCCGTTGACCGCCGCCAGCACCGACAGGCTGGAGGGCCGCGCCAGCGCGATCTCCATCAGGGTGCGGTCGTTGAAGATCACATACGGCGGCACGTGCTGCTCGGCCGCCTGGTCGCGGCGCCAGGCGCGCAGGGCCTCGAACAGGGGCCTGTCGTCGGGTCCCAGCTCCCCCATCGCCTCACGGGTGCGGCGCTTGCGGCCCGAGCGGGTCGGGGCGTCGTGGGCCTCCGGCGCCTGGCGCAGCTCCACCCGCTTCTCGCCGCGGTAGACCGCCTTGACCAGGGCGGCGTCGCCGAGACCCAGCAGCGGGCGGCCGTCGTTGGGGTCCTCCACCAGCAGGCCTTCGAAGGTCAGCTGCTCGATGAGGTCTCGCCAGCCGGCGGGGCTGAACTCGCGGCCGATCCCGAAGGTTGTGAGCTTCGCCTCGTAGTCCGAAACGTCCTTGGTCTTGCCGGTCAGGTGGTCGACCACCCGGCCCCGGCCGTAACGCCCGCCCAGCCGGTGCACCGCCGACAGCGCCTTCTGGGCGGCCTCGGTAGCGTCCACCGCGACGGGGGGCGAGACGCACAGGTCGCAGCGCCCGCAGGGCTCGACCCCCTCCTCGCCGAAGTAGCGGCGCACGGCCGCCGGGCGGCAGGTCATGCCGTCCAGCATGGCGTACAGGCGCCGCACCTTGGTGTTCTGCACCGCCTTGACCTCGGGCTCGATCTCCCGCTCGCCAATGCGGCGGAAGGCCCAGGCCATGTCGGCGGAGCCGTAGAAGGTGATCCCCTCGGCCGGATCGCCGTCGCGGCCCGCGCGCCCGACCTCCTGCCAGTAGGCTTCGATCGAGCCCGGCGGATCGGCGTGGATGACGTAGCGGACATCCGGCTTGTCGATGCCCATGCCGAAGGCGATGGTCGCCACCATCACCCGGTCGTCCTCGTCCAGGAACTCGTGCAGCCGGTCGTGGCGCAAGCCCTTGTCCAGGCCGGCGTGATAGGCCAGCGCCTTGACCCCGGCGCCGTGCAGGCTTTCCGCCAGCTTCTCGGTGTTGTCGCGCGAGCCGGCATAGACCACCCCCGAGCGGTTGGGGCGGGCCTGGATCAGCTCCACCACCCGCTTGTGGGCTGAGCCGCGCTTGCGCTCGGCCGAAAGGATCAGGTTGGGCCGGTCGAAGGAGGCCACGAACTCTCTCGCGTCCCCGAGCCGCAGCGAGCGGCGTACGTCCTCACGGGTCCTAGCGTCCGCCGTGGCGGTGACCGCCAGGCGCGGCACGCCGGGGAACAGCTCCGCCAGCCGTCCCAGGCCCCGGTATTCGGGGCGGAAGTCGTGGCCCCACTGGCTGACGCAGTGGGCCTCGTCGATGGCGATCAGCGCGATCTCGAGCCGTTGCAGCCGCTCCAGCGACCCGTTCAGCAGGCCCTCGGGGGCGATGTAGATCAGGTCCATCTGCCCGGCCTCGGCCGCGCGCCAGATGGCGGAGCGTTCGTCCAGCGACAGAGTCGAGTCCAGCCGCGCGGCGCGCACGCCGAGCTGGGTCAGGGCGGCGACCTGGTCGGCCATCAGGGCGATGAGGGGCGAGACCACCAGACCCACGCCCGGGCGCATCAGGCTCGGGATCTGGTAGCAGACGCTCTTGCCGCCACCGGTGGGCAGCACCGCGAGCGCGTCGCGCCCGGCCAGCACCTCGGCGATCACCTGGCCCTGCAGCCCCTGGAAGTCGGCATGTCCCCACACCCGGCGCAGGATTTCGCGCGCGGCGTCCAGCGTCTGGGGAGGGCGTTCTGCGATCAGGGACTCGGCGGGCACGAACCGGGTCATAGGGCGCTTCGGGTTCGGCGGGGAGGGGGATGCGGCGAAGGAGGCATGGACGGCGGAAAGACCTCGGCGGCGCCGTCCTTTGTTTCTGAATATGCAATATAATGCTTACTTTAATGAATTATGAGAACGATCCATAACCCCCTACGCTCTGCGAACGGCTGGCGTGGAGGCGCAAAATGGATCGTAGCAGGCCTGAATTTGGAGCCCCTTCGCGCACGGGACGGGCCCGGCGCGGAAGCATCGTCGCAGTCGCGGCCGCAGCTTTTGTGGCTCTCCAGGGGACCGCGGCCCGCGCCCAGCACGCGGCGGACAATCCGATAAATTCGGCCGACGACGCCTTTGGCCTTCACCTCGGGCTGGAGTCGGTCGGCCTGTACAATCCCGGATCGGTTCGCGGGTTCAGTCCGACATCGGCCGGCAACGTGCGGATCGACGGCGTCTATTTCGACCTGCAGGCGCCGCCATCCGATCGCGTCGTCGAGGGCTCGACCATGCACGTCGGCGTCAGCGAGATCGGCTATCCGTTTCCCGCCCCGACCGGTATCGCGGACTACAATCTGCGCAGTGTGGGCGGCGACGCCCCCACCGCCACGATCATCGCAAGCGCTGGTCCCTACGAGGCGTGGAGCGTCAGCGTCGATGGGAGCGTTCCCCTCGGCCAGGGGTTCGCCTTGCCGATCGGCGTGAGCACCCAGGTCAGCACGCAGTCGTCCCAGGACGGCGCCTACTATCCCGGGTTGACGTCCCGGGTGACGAGCGTGGGCGCGACGCCCCAGTGGAAGCCGAACGACCGGGTGACGGTCCGCGCGCTGATCGACTGGCAGGAGACCACCAATGCGAAAACCCAGCCGGAGTTCTTCACGGCCGGCGACTTCCTTCCGCCCCTGATCTCCAAAGGCTACGTGGCGCAAGATTGGGCCAAGGGCCACAGCGTGACGATGAATTTCGGGGGGCTCGTCACCGCCCAGCTCAGCGATCACTGGCTGCTGCGGGCCGGGGCTTTTCGGTCGACGAGGGACAATCTCGCAGGGTTCGCGGATTTCTACACCAACGTCCTTCCGAACGGCCAATCCGAGCATGTGGTTGTCGGCTTTCCGGATCAGAAGGCGTCGTCCACCTCCGGAGAAGTGCGCCTGACTGGAGCCTTCTTGAGGGGCGATTGGCGCCAGCAACTGATCTTCATGGCGCGCGGACGCGACACCACCTCGCACTTCCGCGGCGCAGACACCGTCGATCTGGGTCCGGCCTTCATCGGCGCGATCGTTCAGGCGCCGAAACCGAATTTTTCCTATTCGGCGCGCGCGATCGACCATGCTGAACTGCGGAGCGTGGGGGTTGCCTACCATGTCGACTGGAGGCGTCGCGGCGTGCTCGAGATCGGACTCCAGAAGGAAGATTATCGCGAGACCGACGACACGCCCGGGAGCCCGCAATCGGAGATCTCAGCCCATCCTCTTCGCGCCTACGCCAACGCGGCCTTCGCCGTCACCCCGAAATTGACGTTATACGGAGGCTATACGCAGGGGCTCGAGAAATCCGGTGTTGCGCCGACGTCCGCGCAAAACAACGGGGCCGTGCTGCCCGCGTCCCTGACCTGGCAGGGTGACTTCGGCCTGCGCTATGCCGTGACGCCCCGGTTGAAGATCGTCGCCGGCGCCTTCGAACTTCAAAAGCCCTACTTCAATCTGGATACGAGCAACGTCGACCGACAGCTGGGCGTGCAGAGGGCCAGAGGTGTCGAGTTTTCGGTCGCGGGCGAGGTGACCAGACACCTCAACGTCAACATCGGCGTTCTGGACGGCCTCGTGGCCATCAGCGGGCCGAATCTCGCCGCCCAGGGTGTGGGGCCTGTCGCGGTCGGTCAAACGCGTCTGCTCTATGTGGCCTCGGCCAACTACACCCTGCCCTGGTGGCCGGCGGCGTCGCTCGACGCGCGGGTCGTGCATATCTCGAGCGCGCCGGAGAGTGTGGACAACCGCGTGTACACACTTCCCGCCACGTCCGTGGCCATCGGGGGCCGCTACAGGTTCACCGCCTTCGGTCGGAAGAGCACCTTCCGCCTTCAGGTCCAGAACGTCTTCAACACCAACCTGTGGCAGCAGCTGAACACCCCGGGCGTCTTCCAATACCCCGGGCCGCGCCGGGTCTTCGCCTACCTCACGACGGACTTCTGATGATGGCCGCCCGCTTCACCCCAGCGGAACCCTCGCCCCCATCTCCGCCTGCGGCCCGACCGCATCGAATCCGCTGCGCCGGTAGATAAGCGCCTCGGCCACATGCCGGCGCAGCACGGCGTCCGCCTCCTCCAGGTCCGCGATCGTGCGCGCCAGCCTGAGCGTCCGGGTCCAGCCGCGCGCGGTCAGATGGCCGACCTCGGCGGCGCGGGTCAGCAGCGCCTTGGCCGGGGCGTCGAGCATCACGGCGGTCTCGAGCGCCGAGCCGGACAGGGTGGCGTTCAGCGCCGCCGGCGGTCCCAGCTCCAGCCGTTCCGCCCGCGCCTGCTGCCGCTCGCGCGCCCGGGTGACGCGCGCCAGAACCTCGGCGGTTCCCTCCGCCGGCGGCGGCAGGGCCAGGTCGGCGGCGGTCACCGGCGGGACCTCCACCTGCAGGTCGATGCGGTCGAGCAGGGGGCCGGAGATGCGTCCCTGATAGTCCTTCTGGCACCTCGGCGCCTTGCCGCACCAGCCGCGGCCGGAGCCACCATGACCGCACTTGCAGGGGTTCTGGGCGGCCACCAGCTGCACCCGCGCCGGGTAGCGAATGTGATGGTTGGCGCGGGCGACCACCACCTCGCCGGTCTCCAGCGGCTGGCGCAGGGCGTCGAGCGCCTGGGGCGCGAACTCGGGCAGTTCGTCCAGGAACAGCACCCCGTTGTGGGCCAGCGACACCTCGCCGGGCTTGGCCCGGGTTCCCCCGCCGACCAGGGCGGCCATGCTGGCGGAGTGGTGCGGCGCCCGGAAAGGCCTCTGGCGCGACAGCTCTCCGCGCGCGATCAGCCCGGCCATGGACTGGACCATGGAGGTCTCCAGAAGCTCCGTGGCCGTCAGAGGCGGCAGGATCCCAGGCAGGCGCTGGGCCAGCATCGACTTGCCCGAGCCGGGCGGACCGGTGAACAGCAGGTTGTGGCCGCCGGCCGCGGCGATCTCCAGCGCCCGCTTGGCCTGCTCCTGGCCCTTGACCTCGTTCAGATCCGCGAAGCCCGCGCCGATCGCCAGCGGCCCCGGCTTCGGCGGGCTCATGATCTGCTGTCCACGGAAGTGATTGACCAGGCCGATCAGGGAACGCGGCGCCAGGAGGGCGACGTCCCCGGCCCAGGCGGCTTCCGGACCGTTCGCCTCCGGACAGATCAGTCCGAGCCCGAAACTGGAGGCCGCCACCGCCGCGGGAAGCGCCCCCGCCACCGGCGCGATCTGGCCGTCCAGCCGCAGCTCCCCCACCGCCGCCCACTCGTCCAGGGCGTCCACCGGAATGACCCCCAGCGCCGCCATGATGGCGAGCGCGATGGGCAGGTCGTAGTGACTGCCCTCCTTGGGCACGTCGGCCGGGGCCAGGCCCACGGTGATGCGCTTGTTGGGGAGCGACAGGCCCAGGCCCTGGAAGGCGCCGCGCACCCGCTCGCGGCTCTCGGCCACCGCCTTGTCAGCCAGGCCGACCACATTGAAGCGCTGCTTGCCGTCGCCGACCGGGGTCAGCGACACCTCGACATCGACCCGGCGGGCCTCCACCCCCTGGAACGCCACGGTGACCACGCGCGCGACCATTGGTTCATCCGTCCCCTGAACGTTCTCTTCCCGCGCGCAAGCCCTTCCCCCGTCAGGAGAAATTCAGCACGCCAGCGCCGCCTTATCCACACACCTATGCAAATTGTTTGGGCCGGATCAAGAACAAAAGACGAACAGGACGGGAAACCGTCACAATACCGTACGGTTGCGGACGCGCCGGGCCTCGCTCAGCCCGCCGACATTTTCGGCAGAACGCCCAGCAGTTCGACCTTGAAAACCAGCACGGCGTTGGGCGGAATCGGGCCCTGGCCCATCTCGCCGTAGCCCAGCCTGGGCGGCACATAGAGGTACCAGACGTCGCCCGGGCGCATCAGCTGCAGGGCCTCGTTCCAGCCGGGCACCACCTCGCCCAGGGTGAACACCAGCGGCGTGCCCTTCTCGTAGGAGCTGTCGAACACGGTCCCGTCCGCCAGGGCGCCTTCGTAGTGGACCTTCACCTCGTCGCCGATGTGCGGCCTGACCCCTTCGGCGGGCCCGGAACGGATGATCTTGTACTGAAGGCCCGAGGCGGTGGACTTCACCCCCTCGACCTTGGCGTTCTTGTCCAGGAAGGCCTTGGACGCGGCCGCCTCGGCCCCGTCCGCATCGACGGCGGGGGCCTTCTTGGAGCATCCGGCCATGGTCAGGGCCGCCACAACGGCCAGCGCCACCTTAATCCGACTTGAGCGCATAGCCCTTCTCCGCAAGCGCGCGCCGGATTTCGGCCGCGTGGTTTTCGTCGCGCGTCTCGACCACGATGTCGAATTCCGCCCCCTTGGCCGGCACCTCCAGCGACAGCCGGTTGTGAGCCACGTCCAGAATGTTGCCGCCGACCTCGCCGATGGCCGCAGTCATGCGGCCCAGCACGCCCGGCTGGTCGTCGGCGATGATGCGCAGGGTCACCATCCGGTGCTCGCGCACCATCTCGCGGTACAGCACCGAGGCCAGCATGCGCGGGTCGATGTTGCCGCCGGCCAGCACCAGACCGACCTTTCGGCCCTGGAACCGCTCGGGATAGCGCAGCAGGGCCGCCAGGCCGCCGGCGCCGGCGCCCTCGGCTACGGTCTTTTCCACCGAGGCGTAGAAGGCCACCGCCTGTTCGAAATCGTCCTCGTCCACCACCAGGATGTCGTCCACCAGCGGGTCGGCGATGGCGAAGGGGATGTCGCCCACCGCCTTGATGGCGATGCCCTCGGCGATGGTCTGGCCGCCGCAGTGGGCCTTCTCGCCACGCCGGCGCGCCGCGAAGGAGGGGTACATGGCCGCCTCCACCCCGTGCACCTCGATGGAGGGTTTGATCGCCTTGGCCGCCGTCGCGATCCCCGCGATCAGCCCGCCGCCGCCGATCGGCACCAGCAGGGTGTCCAGGTCCGGCGCCTGCTCCATCATCTCCAGGCCGCAGGTGCCCTGGCCGGTGACGATGCCGATGTCGTCGAAGGCGGAGACGAAGATGTAGCCCTTCGTATCGCGCAGCATGTGGGCGTGGCGGGTGGCGTCGTCGAAGCCTGCGCCCTCGATCACCACGGTCGCCCCGAAGCGGCGGGTCTTCTCCACCTTCACGAAGGGGGTGCCGTGGGGCATGACGATGGTCACCGGCACGCCCAGCTGCTGGCCATGATAGGCCAGGGCCGAGGCATGGTTGCCGGCCGAGGCCGCCACGACGCCGCGCTGGCGCTCGTCTTCCGTCAGCTGCGACAGGCGGTTGCGGGCGCCGCGCTCCTTGAACGAGGCGGTGTACTGCAGGTTCTCGAACTTCACCCACACCTCGGCGCCGGTCAGCTGCGACAGCTGGCGCGAATGGCGGCAGGGAGTGCGGTCGACGTGGCCCTTGATGCGCTCGGCGGCGGCCTGGATGTCGGAGAGGGTAAGGCTGGTCATCGGGCCCGCTTGCGAAAACGCGCGGACCCTAGCGACGGGTCGGGGGGAAGACAATCGGCTCCTTGCCCTTCCCCGCCGGCGCCCTCAGTTCTCGATGTCGGGAGCCCCCTTGAGCAGCCGGATCACCTGATCGGTCTGCACGCAGGTCGCCGTGATCGTCTCCTCGAAATTCTTGGTGCGGAAATGGGAGTGCAGGGCGCCGTCGGACAGGTTGAGCGTGATGTCGTAGGAAAGGTCGGCCAGGCCGGGGTCCGACCTCGACAGCACCAGGGCGGTCTTCGAGACCGCCTTGAGCCGGCCCGATTCCTTGCAGCCCTGCGAGGCCCAGCACCAGTGCGAGGCGGCCCGGTCCAGCCTGAGCGCTCCGGACCAGGCCTTGCGCTCCTGCGACGCGGGATCGTCGTGTCGCGTGATCTCCACGCCCTTGCAGGCCAGCTCCATGCGATCGTCGCCGAGGTTAATCGGGGGAAGGGCGCTCGCCATCAGGATAGCGACGGCCGCGGCGGTCACGAAGGTCGTCATGGGTTGGCCTCCCCCTCAAGGAACGAGCGCGCGCGCCGCCTTGCGCAGGTCGGCGGCCATCCCGTCGACAGAATCCTGTGGCGCATCGCAGTCGCTGTAGCGCTCGAGCGTGGCGCGCGAGACCTGCGAGGCCATCAGCTGCACGGTCGTGCCCCAGCTCATGTCCAGACAGGCGTTGCGCACAGTGGTGGGGCCGCTCGGATCGCCGCGAGCCTGCATCAGTTCCTCGGGCCAGCGCGACAGCCCCGGCAGGGCCGCGGCGCGCACCGTCGCGTAGTCCTTGAAAGCAATCATGCCCTCGTGGCGATCGACCATCCGCCAGCGGCCGCCAGGGTGCTGATACTCGGCCGTTCCATAGCGGACTCGAACCGGACGCCGGGGACTGGTGGCGTAGAACTCGACGAACCATTCCCTGTGGGCGGTGGCGCCCTCGCCAGAAGAGACGCCCCAGGCCCGCAGCACCTCACTCGAGGTCTGCAAGTGGTCGATCGGCTTCAGACCGAAGATGCGCGGCGGTTCGTGAGTTGCGCTGTAGTCCGACAGATCATTGTGGGGCGCCGGCGCCGGCGCCGCGCCCAACAGCACAACGGCTGCAAGGCTCATGGACAGGGCGCGCAGTGGGCGGGACAAGGCTCGAACTCCCCGGCGGAACGCGTCAGCCTAGCACGCCTCGCCCATCACCCCAGCGCGCGCATCCGGTCCAGCCGCCGCATCGCCTTGCCCGGCCAGTGCGACACCCGGCCCAGCGGCAGGGCTTCGGCCACCTGGCGCACCCGGTACTCGGCGGCGCGCACGAAGGCCGCGGCTCCGGGGCGGCCGACGAAGCCGTAGGCGATCTCCTTCGTCCGGTTGGCCAGGCGATCCTTGAACCGGTAGGCGACGGGGCCGAGGTCGAGCTCGCGATAGGGGCTGTCGGCCATCCACTTGAGCATCTCGCCGAACATGATGAGGCCGGGCGACAGGCGCTCGAACTGCTCGTCGTGGCCGATGAACCAGGAATGGATCTGGCCGGCGCCGCGCAGATTGAACTGGGCCGCCGCCAGCCGGTCGCCGAAATGCATGGTGGAAAGTATGCCGCCGAAGTCGGGGTCGCGGCTTTCGAACAGCTCCTCCAGCACCACCTTCACCCAGGGCGACGAGGTCACGTCGGTCTGGCGCGTGCGTTCGAAATGCTCGCGCTTCCACTGGAACAGCCGGTCGAAGTCCGAGCGCGAGCGCGAATGGGCGGTGAACACTACGGGCCCGACCTCGCGCTCGACCTTGCGGGTCTTCTTGGCGATGTCCTTCAGGATGTCGGTGCCGGCGGCTTTTCGACCGGCCTCGTAGGCCTCCCAGCCCTCGCTGACGTCGACGACGTAGGAGGGCTCCGAGCCCGCCGCGTGGGCGCCGAAGGTCTTGTCGGCCTTGACCATGTGGCAGAAGTCGTAGCGCTGCACCCCCAGCGCCTGCAGCAGCTCGCGCGGATCGATCTTGAAGCCGGCTTCCGCGATCATGGCCTGGTAGTCGCTGATCGGCGCCCCGGCCGGCATGGCGGTCACGCGGCCCGCCCGGCAGGCGAAGAAGGCCTTGGCCTCGTCTCCGTCGCGCACCACCGCCACCTTCAGCCCCTCGCCGAAGCGCTCCAGCGCCCGGTCCACGGCGATGGCCCAGCCGGCCGACAGGAAGGGGCTGGAATAGTCGCTCCCCGCGCGGGTCTGCAGGCGCGCCCAGGTGGCGCGATCCTCGCCGCTCAGCTCAATGGGTCGGACGACCTCGATGTTCATGCGGGACGGTTTCCAGCTCTTGCAGCGTCCCACTCTATCGCGCCCAGGTTTCAGTCCGGTTAGCGGCCTGCTATGCGCGGACCATGCCTGAGCTTCCCGAAGTCGAAACTGTCCGGCTGGGTCTGCAGCCGGCCCTGGAAGGCGCGCGCCTCAACCGGGTCGAGCAGCGCCGCAAGGACCTGCGCTTTCCCCTGCCGAAGGATTTCACCGGCCGCCTGACCGGGGCCAAGGTCGAGCGCCTGGACCGCCGCGCCAAGTACATCCTGGCGGAGCTGGACACGGGCGAGACCTGGGTCACCCATCTCGGCATGACCGGCCGCTTCGCGCTGCAGACCGGCACGCCCGGCCTGTTCGAGTATCCCGCGTCGGAGGATCCCAAGCACGAGCACCTGGTCTTCTTCACCGAGGCCGGGTCGCGCATCGGCTTCTTCGACGCCCGGCGCTTCGGTTACATGGACCTGCTGGACACCGCGACCCTGGCCGACCATCCCTGGTTCAAGGGCCTGGGGCCCGAGCCCATGGGCAACGGCTTCAATGCAGCCCAGCTGGGAGAGGCCATCGAGGGCAAGGTCCAGAACATCAAGGCGACCCTGCTGGACCAGCGCGTCGTGGCGGGCCTGGGCAATATCTATGTGTGCGAGGCGCTGTACCGCTCGCACATCTCGCCGCTCACCCCGGCCGGCGCCGTCAAGCCCGACAAGCTGGAGCTGCTGGTCACCACCGTGCGCCAGGTCCTGGCCGAGGCGCTGGAGGCGGGCGGATCGACGCTCAAGGACTTCGCCAACGCCGAGGGCGGCTCCGGCTATTTCCAGCACCGCTTCCAGGCCTACGGCCGCGAGGACCAGCCCTGCCTCACCCCCGGATGCCCCGGGATCATCGAACGCACCGTCCAGGCCGGCCGCTCCACCTTCTGGTGCCGCAAGTGCCAGCGGTGAGGGGATAAGAAGGAATTTTCCACAGACCACACAGACCACACAGACAGTAGCGCTCTTTCTTCCCGCGAAGCGGGCTTCCTGAATGAGGATCGCGCGCGGTGCGCGCATCGATGCATCGAGCGCCGCCACTCTTCCTTGTCTGTGAGGTCTGTGTGGTCTGTGGAAAATCCTTCCTTACTTCGCCCGCTTGATCCCCGCCTCGGAACGCGCTTAGAGCCACCCACCCTGCACAGAAGGCTCCCCCATGGCCGCCAAGACCTACGAGACCCTGATCGTCGAACGCGACGCCAACGGCGTGGCCCTGGTGCGCCTGAACCGACCCGAGGCGCTCAACGCCTTCAACAACCGGCTGATGGACGAGCTGACCGAGGTCATGGAAGGCCTGGACGAGGAGGACGCGGTGCGCTGCATCGTGCTGACCGGCTCGGACAAGGCCTTCGCCGCCGGCGCCGACATCAAGGAGATGCAGGCCCACGACTACGCCTCGGCCTCGCGCGCCGACTTCATCACCCGCAACTGGGAAGCCACCAGCCGGGTGCGCAAGCCGGTCATCGCCGCGGTCGCCGGCTATGCGCTGGGCGGCGGCTGCGAGCTGGCCATGATGTGCGACTTCATCCTGGCGGCGGAGAACGCCAAGTTCGGCCAGCCTGAGATCAACCTGGGCGTCTCGCCCGGCGCCGGGGGCACCCAGCGCCTGACCCGCTTCGTCGGCAAGTCCAAGGCCATGGACATGATCC
>CAYSNW010000043.1:0-35958 GCA_964432415.1 uncultured Caulobacteraceae bacterium | reverse complement strand
CCGCCCCCGTGGCGCCGACCGCGCCCGCGCCGCCGCGCGCAGGCGACGACGCCTGGCCGAACGCCGAGATCCCCGCTTCGCTGGACTGGCAGATCGGCCGCGCGGGCGACACCGCCCCGGCCGGTTCGGTGGAGTTCAACCTCGGCTATCACACCGAACACCACTCCTCGATGAATGGGAGCGACCTGCTCTTGACCGCCCTGGACGGTCTGACCGCCGATCAGCTGGCCTCGCCCGGCCAACCGGTCGCCTTTGTGCTGCACCGCGACGCGGGCGACTTCCGCTGCAAGGGCGTGGCCGGCGACGGCAAGGGCGTGGGGACCTGCGTCTTCGCCGCCAATGCCGGGTTCGCCCCGGCCCTCGCCCAGCGCGGGGTCAACCGCCCGCAGGACTACGAACAGTTCCAGATGGCGATGAACAACATCGGCCTGGACTACGTCGACGAGCTCAAGCGCGAGGCCTACGCCACGCCCACCTCGGCCGATCTGGTCCGCGCCGGCCAGCACGGCGCCGGCCTGCGCCAGCTCAAGGCCATGGACGCCGCCGGCTACCGCTTCGGCACGGTGGCCGAGCTGGTGCGGGTGCGCGACCACGGGGTCTCGGCCCGCTATGTCGAGGCGCTCAAGGGTTACGGCTACAATCACCTGGCGGCCGAGGAACTGGTGCGCATGCGCGACCACGGGGTCAGCGCCACCTACATCGGCGAACTGCAGAGCCACGGCTGGAAGCGGCTGCAGCCGGAGGACATGGTCCACCTGCGCGACCACGGCGTGGGATCGAGCTTCATCGCCGAGCTCCAGGCCATGGGCTACGACAGCCTGAGCCCGGACGAGATGGTGCGCCTGCGCGACCATGGGATCAGCGCAAGCTTCATCCGCACCGCAAACCGCGACGGCAAACACCTCACCCCGGACGAACTGATCCGCCTGCGCAACGGCGGCGAGCGGGACTGAAGCGGGCCTGATCGCGCCCCCCGGGTCTCTAGGCCGGGGTGAATTCGATCTCACATTCGACGTCGTCGCCGGCCAGGAACGCCGCCATCTGTTCCCCCGCCGGCGGCGAGAGCCGGGCGTATTCGTCCGCCAGCCACTCGGCCGCCTCCTCCGCCGTCCAGGGTCCGAGCGAGGTCTTGTAGTCCGGGTAGGCGTCCTGGATCTCGCGCCAGGACGTCCACGGCGCCTTCGACAGCAGCATCTGCGTCTCGGTGAAGATGATGTGGACCAGGGGTTCGCTCACGGGGCGGGCTCCGCCAGTCCGGCCATGATCTCCGCCCTGACCTTCTCCGGGCTCTTGCGCGGCAGCAGCCAGATCCACACCGCCGTGATCGCCAGCACCACGCCGACGAAGGCGTAGAGCGACCAGATCCCCACGTCCGGAACCGCCACGACCCAGGCGGTGAAGCCCAGCAGGACGGCCGGGATCAGGGCGGGCAGGAGCCAGCCGTATTCAACGGCGACGTCTACCCGGATGTCCGCCGCTTCGGGGCTGAAGGCCGTCACCTCGAAACATCCGACCATGGCCGGCAGGCGCGCCGACCGGGCGCTCACTCGGCTGATTTCGAACAGGAGCCTTTGGGGGCCGGACCGGATGACCACATGGCGGCCCATGCCGGCGATGATCGCTTCTGCGCGCTGCAGCAGGGCCCTGCGGCTGGCCTCGCACGCGGCTTGGTGGGCGTCCCAGCGCGCCCGGGTCCACACCCGGACCACCGGCGGCTCCTGCTCGAAGCCTTCGGGATCGACCTTGGCCAGTTCGTACTGGAGGACGCCGTCCACCAGCCACCACTCGCCCTCGCGGCCGCCGCCGGTCAGGAGACGCGTCTCTCCGGTCACCGAGATCGACTCGAAGACCGACCGGGGGTCGTGCTGCGCGTCCAGCTTGCGATGGATGTCCAGGAAGCGGACCAGCCAGGGAAACTCGCCCCGGAAGGCGTAGCGTTCGACCTTCACCAGGCTCCGCCCCTCCGGACCGCTCGGCTCGAGCACCCCGTCGCGGTTGTTCAGGATGGTCACGTCCTCGGGCAGGACGTCGAAGGCCATGGCCAGGCTCTCGGCCAGCTCGGCGTCGGTAAGATTGCGCTCCAGCAGCATGGCCTCGAGCCGCCAGGGCGGGCCCGCGGCGGGGTCTTCCAGCCGCACGACCTGGGGGTCGGCCTCGAGGGCGGCCAGGTCGATCTGCACGGGGAGGCTGTCGCCCGGTCCGCTCACCAGGAAGAAGGCCTCGCCCGGCGAGTCGCCGCGGCTGTCGGGAACCAGCAGCCTCGTCTCGGCCCGGGCGGCGAAGGCCTCGATCACGGCGCGATGGTCCAGGCCGGTCAGCAGCGCTGGCTCGCAGGCGATGTCGAGCTGCAGGGGGAAGTCGCCGTCGTGGCGGTAACGCTGCACCACGACCAGACCGGCCGCCGGTCCGGCGTCCTCGCCGTCGATCACCGTCACGTCGCGCGGATCGACCCCCAGGGCCAGGGCGGTCGCGCCGGCGATGGATTCGTCGTCGAGCACGTCCTCCAGAAACATCTGGCTGAAGTGCCAGGCCGGATCGGTCTCGCTCGTTCCGCTGGCTTGAGTCTGGGTCATGGTCTTCGCCTCGGGTCCAGGCGATCCTCCTTCCTGCAGCGCCCTCAGTCTGTGATCCGCCTCACCATTCCAGTCCTATGGCCTGCGCCAGGAACGCCGTCAGCGGCGCCGCGCGCTCGCAGACCGCCACATAGTGCTCCAGGAAGCCGTCGGCGCAGACCTCGGCCTCGGTAAGGGGCGCACTGGCCACGAAATCCTTGCGCTTAAGGTCCTCGACGAAGCGGTGTGTGGGATCGTAGCCCCTGGGCGGCCGCGCCAGGCTGTCGCCGCCGACGGTGAGGCCCGTGGCCAGCACCGCCTCCCATGCCTCGGGACGGTTCACGATGGCGTCGCGGATCTTGCCGAGCGCCGCGGGCTCGGGGCGCCAGACCCCGGCGCCGGCCATCGAGCGCTCGGTCCCAAGGCTCAGGTAGAACCCCGGAACCGACCCCACGCCCTTCTCCCCCCGCATCGGAAAATGCGCCGCCGCATTGGTCTTGTAGGGGGTCTTGTCCTTGGAGAAGCGCGTGTCGCGGTGGATGCGGAAGAAGGACCCGCCCACCGGCCTGGGATCGACCACCAGGCGCGGGCTGATCCGGTCCAGGTGCGGCTCGAGATCGGCGATGAAGCGCAGGACGGGGTCGCGCACCACCGCCTCGTAGCGGGCCTTGTTCGCCGCGAACCAGTCGCGCTCGTTGTGGGCCTTCAGGTCTTTCAGGAAGGCGAACAGGTCCGGTGTGAAGTGGCGCATCGGGTCCTCGGCATACGGCCTGGCTTCAACATAGGGTATCGCCGGAAAATTCCAGAGGCCGTGTCGGAACAGGTGACGCCCGTCCGTCCTTTGGGGCACAACGCCCTCGCGAAAGGACGACCCCATGCCCAGGCTCACCCCCTGCCTCTGGTTCGACGGCAACGCCGAAGAAGCCGCCAACTTCTACGTCTCGGTCTTCCCCAACTCGAAGATCAGCAAGATCACCCGCTGGGGCGACGTCGGCCCGGGCCCCAAGGGCAGCGTGCTGACCGTCGAGTTCGAACTCGACGGCGAGGCCTTCCTGGCGCTGAACGGCGGCCCCCAGTTCCGGTTCAGCGAGGCGGTCTCCTTTCAGGTGCCCTGCGCCGACCAGGCCGAGCTCGACCGCTACTGGGACACGCTGTCGGCCGGCGGCGAAACCGGCCCCTGCGGCTGGCTCAAGGACCGGTTCGGCCTGTCCTGGCAGGTCTTCCCCGCCGTCCTGCCCAACCTGATCAGCGACAGCGCCCACCCCGACAAGGCCGACCGGGCCATGGCCGCCATGATGCAGATGAGCAAGTTCGACCTCGCCAAACTCCAGGCGGCCTACGACGGCTGAGCCCCAAAGGCCTTGACCCTCACGCGCAATTAGCGAACCTCGGGACAGGCCCGAGACGTACCCTCCCATGACCAGCCCGTCCGACGCGGCGCGCAGACTGCTCAAGGCTCTGAAGGACTCCTTCTCGAACGAGGAGATGGCGCGCCGCCATGCCGGCTCGCGCAACCGGCCGCCCAAGCCGTGGCTGCGTCCGTCCAAGCGCCTGCATCCGGCCTACACCGCCACCTACTGGCGTACGCTGAAGGCTCACAGCGCCGCCACCGAGGCCGACCAGGCCGAACTGCTGGACGAGCGCGCCGCCGAGCAGATGCCGCTCTATGCCCGCAGCATCGAGAACTACATCGGAACCGTCCGCGTCCCGGTCGGCGCCATCGGCCCCTTGCGGGTCAACGGCCTGTTCGCCCACGACGACTTCTACGTGCCGCTGGCCACCACCGAGGCGGCCCTGGTCGCCTCCTATGGCCGCGGCGCGCGGCTGGTCAGCGCGGCGGGCGGCTGCGCGGCAGGGATCATCGCCGAGGGGGTGCAGCGCGCGCCCGGCTTTGCGCTCAAAAACATCACCGAGGCGGGCCTGTTCATCGAATGGGTGATCCTGCAGCACGAGGCCCTGCGCCAGGCCGCGGAGGCCACCACCCGCCACGGCCGCCTGGTGGATATCGCGCCCCATATGGAGGGCGATCACGTCTACCTGGTCTGCACCTTCACCACCGGCGACGCCTCGGGCCAGAACATGGTCACTATCGCCACCCAGGCCATCTGCGAGGCGATCGAGGCCAATTGCCCGATCAAGCCGCTCTACTGGTTCGTCGAGACCAACCTGTCCGGCGACAAGAAGGCCGCGGCCATGAGCTTCCTGGCCGTGCGAGGCCGCAAGGCCACCGCCGAAATCACCGTCCCCGGCGCCCTGATCCGCCAGCACCTGCACACCACGCCCAAGCGCATGGAGGACTACTGGCGCATGTCGGCGCTGGGCGGCGTCATGTCCGGCTCCATCGGGGTGCAGGGCCACTACGCCAACGGTCTTGCGGCCCTTTACCTCGCCACCGGCCAGGACGTGGCCTGCGTGGCGGAATCGGCGGTCGGCGTCACCCGCTTCGAGGTGCGCGACAACGACAGCCTGTACGCCTGCGTCACCCTGCCCAACATCATTGTGGGCTCGGTCGGCGGCGGCACCGGCTTGCCGACCCAGTCGGCCGGGCTGAACGTCCTGGGCCTGAAGGGCGAGGGCAAGGCGCGCGCCTTCGCCGAGGTCGCCGCCGCCCTGTGCCTGGCCGGGGAGCTGTCGATCATCGGCGCCCTGGCCGCCGGCCATTTCGCCCGTGCCCACTCGAGCCTTGCGAGGACCGACCGATGAGCGCTGCCGAGACTCCCGCCCCCGAGGGCCTCGCCGCCCGCTTCTGGGTCTATCAGGCCGAACGGTTTCCGCTGGTCCGCAACGGGGTGCTGATCGCCCTGTTCGCGCTCGGCGCCATGGCCTGGGGTTCCCTGATCGACGGGGTCTCCGCCTGGCCGCCGGCGCTGTGGATGGTCTCGGGCGTGGTGAGCGTCCTGCTGTTCTTCTTTCAGCTCCGCGTCGCGGACGAGCACAAGGACTTCGCCGAGGACTCCAGATACCGGCCTGAGCGCGCGGTCCCCCGCGGCCTGATCAGCCTGAAGGAGCTGCGCCGCCTGGCCTGGGGCTCGGCCGCGCTGCAGCTGGCCCTGGTGGCGATGACCAACCTGAACCTGCTGATCCCCCTGTTGGTGGTCTGGGCCTGGATCGGGCTGATGACCCGCGAGTTCTTCGCCCCGGAATGGCTCAAGGCCCGGCCGGTCGCGTACCTGGTCTCGCACATGGCGGTCATGCCGCCGATCGGGTTCTTCGCGCTCGCCTGCGGCACGCTCGACCCCGGGCTCGACCGCGCCTGCGTCTGGGCCTTCCTGGTCCTGGCCTTCCTCAACGGCCTGGCGGTGGAGATCGCCCGCAAGGCCTGGGCGCCGGAGGATGAGCGCGAAGGGGTGGAGACCTGGTCGAAGCTGTGGGGCCCGAAACGCGCCGCCCTGGTCGCGGGCGCGGCGGTGGTGCTGGCCTGCGTCGCCGCCATCCTTGGCCAACTGGACGCGAAGATTTCGCCCTTCTGGTTCCTGCCGGGCCTGGGCGCCGCCGGCTATGCGGGCTGGGCCCTGTGGGGCTACGCCCAGGCGCCGACCTCCGCCCTCGCCAAACGCATGGAGCTGGCCGTGGGGGTCTTCACCCTGGTCAGCTGGCTGGGATTTTCGATCCTGCCGCTGCTCTGGCGCACATGGACGATCTGAACGCCGGCGACGCCCTGGTCCTGACCGGAGAGGCGGCGCGGATCCGTGAACTGGCGGGCGGCAAGGGCGCGGTGCTGGCCGACCTCGCCGCCGACTTCCCGGTGCCCGGCTTCTTCGTGGTCTCCACCAGAGCCTTCACCGCCCGGGGCCTGAAGGCCTCCGCCAAAGCCGCCCTGGCCGAGGCGCTCGCTGACCTCGGTCCCGGCTCCTTCGCCGTGCGCTCCTCCGGCGTGGAGGAGGACGGCGCCGGCGCCGCCCACGCCGGCCAGTTCGAGACCCAACTCGACGTCGCCGCCGCCGACGTCGAAAAGGCCGTCGTCTCGGTTCGCAACTCCGGAAGCGCCGCCACGGTCGCCGCCTACCGCAGGGCCCATGGCCTGTCCGGCGCCACCACCCCGGTCGCCGTCGTGGTCCAGCGCATGGTCGCCGCGCGCGGGGCCGGCGTGGCCTTCACCGCCGACCCGGTCTCGGGCGACCGTGGCGTGGCCGTGGTCTCCGCCGTCGAGGGCCTGGCCGACCGGCTGGTCTCCGGCGAGGTCGACGGCGACGTGTTCCGCATCGACGCGGCGGGGCGTCTGCTCGAGTCGGACACGCAGGGGTCCCAGCCGGTGCTGACCCCGGCCGAGGCCGCCGCCGTCGCGGCCCTGGCCCGCCGCGCCGAGGCCCGCTACGGCGCGCCCCAGGACATCGAGTGGGCCTACGAGGGCGAGACCCTCTACCTGCTGCAGTCGCGACCAATCACGACGCTCGGCTCGGGCGTCTTCGACCCGGGCGTCAGCGTCTGGGACAACTCCAACATCGTCGAGAGCTATCCGGGGATCGTCAGTCCCCTGACCTTCTCCTTCGCCCGCGGAATCTACGGCCACGTCTACCGCGCCTTCTGCGCGATGATGGGGGTCAGCGCGGGCGCGATCGCCGCCAACCGTCCGGCCTTCGAGGGCATGCTCGGGCGCGTCCACGGGCGGGTCTACTACAACCTTCTGAACTGGTACCGGCTGCTGGCCCTGTTCCCCGGCTTCAAGGCCAACCGCGCCTTCATGGAGCAGATGATGGGGGTGGGCGAACCCCTGCCGCCGCACCTGGTCGAGGCGATCGCCCCGCCCACCGCGAGCGGATGGGCCCGCGCCGGCGACCGGTTGGCCCTGGCGCGGGTGGCCCTGGGTCTCGTGGTCAAGGGCGTCCTGCTGCCCGGCATGATCGCCCGCTTCTACACCCGGCTGACGACGGCGCTGGCCCGCCCGGACGCGGAAATCGCGGCGCTCCCAGCCACCGGACTGGCTGCCGAATACCGGCGCCTGGAGAGCCGGCTGCTGGAGCGCTGGGACGCGCCGCTGGTCAACGACTTCCTGTGCATGATCGCCTTCGGCGCCTCGCGCGCGGCCCTGAAGAAATGGGGCGGTCCCGAGGGCGAGCGCCTGCACGCCGACGCCCTGATCGGCCAGGGCGACATCGTCTCCGCCGAGCCGGCCAGGCTCATCCGGGCGATGGGCGAGGCGGCCCGCGCCCATCCCGACCTGATCGCGCGGCTGGAGGCGGGCGATATCGAGGCCGCCCGCGCCGAGCCCGAACTGCGCGACCGGCTGGACGCCTACCTCGAACGCTTCGGCGACCGCTGTACCGGCGAGCTCAAGCTGGAAAGCGTCACCCTGCACGAGGATCCGCGCGCCCTGCTCTCGGCCGTCGCCGCCGCCGCCCGCACCCCTGAGCGCCCCGCGCCTGACCGGGGCGAGGACCCCGCCGCGCGGATGCAGGCCCTGTTCCGCGGCAAACCCTTCAAGGGCGCGGCCGCCCGCTGGCTGCTAGGCTGGGCGAAGAACCGGGTCCGCGACCGCGAGAACCTGCGCTTCGAGCGCACCCGCCTGTTCGGCCGCGTGCGCCGCATCGTGCGCGCCGGCGGGCAGCGCCTGGCCGACGCGAGCGTGCTGGACCAGGCCGACGACGTCTTCCTGCTGACCATCGAGGAGTGGCTGGGGGCGCTGGAGGGTGGGATCGTCGAACGGGACCTCAAGGCGCTCGTCGAGCTTCGCCGCCGCGAGCAGGTCGAGGACGCGGCCCGTCCCGACCCGCCAGAGCGCTTCGAAATCCGCGGCGCTTTCCTGATCGGCCTGCCGACCCTCCGCTCCCGGACGAAGGCCGACAGCGACGATCCGGTCTGCCGCACCGGCCAGGCCTGCTGCGCCGGCGTGGTCACCGCTCGAGTCCGGGTCGTCGCCGATCCCAGGATCGAGGCGCTCGAGGCCGGCGAGATCCTGGTCGCGCGCCACACCGATCCCGGCTGGATCGCGGTCTTCGCCAATGCGTCCGGCGTCATCGCCGAGCGGGGCAGCCTGCTCTCCCACTCCGCCATCGTGGCCCGTGAGATGGGGGTCCCCTGCGTGGTGGGCCTGAAGGGCGCGGCCGGGTGGCTGAAGACGGGCGACCTGGTGCGTCTGGACGGCGGCGCCGGAACGGTCGAGCGGCTGGAAAGCGCGTCATGACCGGTTCCGAGATCGAGGCGCGGGCCGACTTCGACCTGATCCGCTACGCCCAGCTCTGGGAGGACGCCGACGTGCTGGTCGGCGCGCTCCGGCCCCGCTCCGGCGACACGGTGGTTTCCATCGCCTCGGCCGGAGACAACGCCCTGGCTCTGCTGGCGGAGGGCCCCGAGCGGGTCATCGCGGTCGACCTCAACCCGACCCAGCTCGCCTGCGTGCGCCTGCGCGTCTCCGCCTACCGGACCCTGACCCATCCGGAGTTCCTGGAGCTGATGGGCTCGCGTCCTTCGGCCCGGCGCGGCGAACTGCTCGACCGGGTCGCGCGAAACCTGGACGCCGCCGACCAGGCCTTCTGGGCCGCCCGCAAGGCCGAGGTGGTCGCCCACGGTGCCGGCGGGGCGGGCAAATTCGAACGATATTTTCGCCTGTTCCGCGACCGCATCCTGCCGCTCGCCCACAACCGCGCGACCATCGCCGCCCTGCTGGAGCCGAGGGCCGCCTTCAAGCGCGCCCGCTTCCACGACCAGACCTGGAACGGCTGGCGCTGGCGTCTGCTGATGCAGCTGTTCTTCTCCCGCGCCGTCATGGGCCGGCTGGGTCGCGATCCCGCCTTCTTCGACCAGGTGACGGGAAGCGTCGGCTCTCACGTCGCGAGGAAGACCCGCCAGGCCCTGGTGGAGCAGGACCCGTCCCAGAACCCCTACCTGCACTGGATCGTCACCGGGACCCATGGCGAGGCCCTGCCGCGCGCCTGGCGGCCCGAGGTCTTCGAGATCATCCGCACACGGCTCGACCGGCTGGAACTGCGGCTCGGCGCCCTGGAGGCCCTGGCGGAGGAGGGGGTCCGCGCCGACGCCTTCAACCTGTCGGACATTTTCGAATACATGTCGCCGCCCGCCCACGAGACCGCCTACGGCGCGGTGCTGGCGGCGGCCAACCCGGGCGCCAGGCTCTGCTACTGGAACATGATGGCGCCGCGCCGGGTCCCGGCGGCCTTCGCCGATCGCGTGCGCACGAGGTCCGACCTTGAGATCGAGCTCGGAGCCCGCGACAAGGCGTTCTTCTACAGCGCCCTGGTGATCGAGGAAGTCCTGTGAGCCCCGAACTCTGGATCAGCCTCGCCAAGATCCTGATCTCGGTCGCCCTGCTGACCGGGGTGCTGTTCGCCGCCTCCCGTTTCGGCAAACGCATCGGCCTGTCGGCGGAGGGATCGCGCAAGGTCGTGCACGTGGGCCTGGGCCTCTACTGCCTGACCTTTCCCTGGCTGTTCCACGCCTGGTGGGAGGTGGCCGCTACCTGCGCCCTGGCGTTGGTGGTCTTCTGGGTCGCCCGCGGCGTCGGGCGCCGGGCGATCGGCGAGGGTCTGCACGGGGTGGGCCGCATCTCCTATGGCGAGGTGTTGTTCGCGGTCTCGGTGGTGCTGCTCTTTCATCTGAAGGACGGCCACTATGTTCTGCAGCTGAACGGCCTGCAGTCTGGGTCTCAGCCGATCCTCTACCTGCTGCCGCTGCTGATGCTGACCCTGTGCGACGCCACCTCTGCCCTGGTGGGCGTCCACTACGGCCGCCACGAGTTCCAGGTCGAGACCGGCAAAAAGAGCTGGGAGGGTGTCGCCGCCTTCGTCATCACCGCCTGGCTGGTCAGCCTGATTGCCCTGCTCCTGTTCAGCGACCAGGGCCGTGTCGACGTCATCGTCATCGCGGGGGTCTGCGCGGTGTTCGGCGCCCTGTTCGAAGGCGCCAGCTGGAAGGGGCTCGACAACCTCTTCATCCCCATGGGGCTCTACTTCCTGCTGTCGAACCTGATGCCGGGGGGCAGCCAGCACCTGCTGATCGTCAGCGGCCTGTTCATCGGTCTGGCCGCCGCGCTGGTCCCGCTCGGCCGCCGCTTCGGCTTCAGCCGCCACGTCGTGGCCGCGACCCTGACCCTGCTGTTCCTGATCGCCATCTTCTCGGGGCCCCTCAGCCTGCTGACTCCGCTCGCGACGCTCGCCGCCTACGGCCTGATCTGGCGCCAGGGCCTGCGCAAGGGGACCCCGCACGACCCGCTGAACCTTGTGGTGGTGATCATGGCCATTTCGCTGGCCTTCTTCCTGTTCAGCGATTTCGCCAGCCGTGACACCATCTTCGTCTACAACCTCAGCTTCGCCGCCCTGGCCGTGGCCATCCTGGCGCGGTTCGCCTCGAAGCCTCGCCCGCTGCGCCTGGGCCTCGCCTGCCTCCTGGCCTGGGGCGTCGCCTGTGTGCGCATCCTGTGGGTCGAAGGGCCCAACCCGGCCGCGCCTCTGTTCGCGGGCGTGGCCCTGGCCCTGATCGTGCTCAGCGCGCTGGCCGCCCATGTGCTCGGCCGGCGCGGCGGCCCGCGGCCGTGGGTGGAGCTCGGGGCGCTCGCCCTGATCGCCGGTTTCGCCGGCCTGCCGTGGTCGCCATGAGCGAGATCCTGGAACGCCCCGGCGCGTCGCTCTCGGTCTTCCGTGAGGCGCCCGACTGGGCCGGCCGGCGCACGGCCGCCCTCGGCCGCTTTTCCTGCGAGACCGCCGAGGCTGGCGCGCGCCTCATCGACGAGGCCGCCCGGATGCTCGCCGCCGAGGGCTTCGAGGCGGTGATCGGCCCCATGGACGGCTCGACCTGGGCCGCCCATCGGCTGGTGGTGCAGGGCGACGGCCGCCCCCCCTTCCTGATGGAGCCGCACAACCCGGAGGTCTTCGTCGAGGCCTTCGAGGCCTCGGGCCTGCAGCCCATCGCCCACTGGATCTCCGCCGCCGGTCCCGCCACCCATCGCTCGGCGGGGCTCGGGCGGGTGACCGGCCTGACCCTGCGCAGTTTCGACGCGTCCGACTCCGAGGCGGAATTGAAGCGCCTGCACACCCTGTCCCTGGCCGGCTTCGCAAAGAACTTCCTCTACCGTCCGATCACGGAGGAGGCTATCCTCGCCAGCTACCGTCCGGTGCTCCCCGCCCTCGACTCGGACCTGGTGCTCATCGCCGAGGACGCGGCCGGCGAGGCGATGGGATTCCTGTTCGCAGTTCCCGACTTCAGCCAGGGGCCGAAGCCCGCGAGCGTGATCCTGAAGACCTACGCCTCGCTGAAGCCCGGCGCCGGCTCGATGCTGGTGGCCGAATTCTATCGCCGCGCGGTGGCGAAGGGCTTCAGCGAGGTCATCCACGCCCTGATGCACGAGACCAACCTCTCGGCCCGCCACAGCGAAAACGTCGGCGGCAAGGTATTCCGCCGCTACGCGCTCTGGGGCCAGGTCCTGTGAGCCTGATCGAGAAATTCCTGGTCCAGGTCGAGCGCGACCCCGAGGCCGCGGCCCTGATCGCGCCGGACGGACATGTCCTGGCCTATCACGAACTGGCCCGGCTCTCGGCGCTGCGGGCCCAGGCCTGGGCCCGGGCCGGGATCGGGGCAGGCGATGTGGTGCTGGTCGCCCGCGGCGTCGGGCCGGGCCTCTACGCGGCGCTCCTGGCCCTGTTCCGCTTGGGCGCCGTGGCCATGTTCCCCGAGCCCGCCGCCGGGCTGAAGGGCCTGGCCGTCGCCGTCGAAGCCGCCCGCCCCAGGGCCATAGTCGCGGGACCCCTGGCGCGCACCCTGCGCCCCTTCGTCGGCGCCCTTCGCGGCTTGCCCGTCCTGCCGGAACCGAACGAGGGCATGGTCTCCGGCGACGGGATCCTGACCCGGCTCCCCGAAGACGCCCCGGCCCTGATCACCTTCACGTCCGGCTCCACCGGCCGGCCCAAGGGCATCGTGCGCTCCGCCCGCTTCCTGCTGCTGCAGCACGCCCTGCTGGAAGCCCTGCGCAAGACCCAGCCGCGGCACCGCGACCTGATCTCGCTGCCGGTCTTCATCCTGTCGAACCTGGCCGAGGGCGCCGCCAGCGTCATCCCGGCCGGCGACCTGAAGCGCCCGGCCTCGCTCAGCGGCCTGGGCCTCCGACAGCAGTTGGCGCGCGAGCGGGTCGCCCGGATCATCGCCCCGCCCGCGGTCTGCGCCCGCATCGCCGAACCGGGCGCGGAGCTGCCCGGTCTGGAAGCCATCTTCACCGGCGGCGGCCCGGTCTTCCCCAACCTGCTGCACGCATTGAAGGCCGCCGCGCCCGCGGCCGCCATCCACGCCGTGTACGGATCGACCGAGGCGGAGCCCATCGCTCACCTCGAATACGGCGAGATCGGCGCCAAGGACTGGGCCGCCATGGCCGCCGGAAAAGGCCTGCTGGCCGGCCGCCCGATCCCCGAGATCGCGCTCGAGATCCGCGGCGGGGAGATCGAGGTCGCGGGCCCCCACGTTAACCGCGGCTATCTCGACCCGAGCGACGACGTCTCCGCCAAGACCACACGCAAGGGCGTGCTCTGGCACCGCACCGGCGACGCCGGCCGCCAGGGCCGCGACGGACGGCTGTGGCTGCTCGGGCGCACGGAAGCCGCCTCGGTCGGCCTCTATCCTTTCGCCGTGGAGACCGCGGCGCTGAGCTGGCCCGGCGTGGCCCAGGCCGGGCTGCTGGCCGGCGCCGGCGGCACGCGCCTGTTCGTGTCCGGCGCCGGCCTCGACCTGCCCGACCTGACCCGCCGCGCCCGGGCGTTGGGCGACATCGCGCTGGTTCCGCTCAGGACTGTGCCCATGGACCGGCGGCACAATTCCAAGGTCGACTACGGCCGTCTGCGCCGCCTGGCGGAGCGGGCATGAGCGCCGCCGACCGCACCCGCGTCGCCCTGGCCTGCGGTTTCCCGCTTGGGGCGTTCGGGCACCTCTGGTGGGTGTGGAAGCACGGCCTGTTCTACTACGGCCCGGCGCCGTCATGGGCGCCCTGGTTCTGGTACGGCCTCTGCGCGGTGGACTTCGTCGTCCCCGGGCTGATGCTCCTCAAGCCGCGCACCGGCCTGATCGCCGGGGTCGCGACCATGGCCTTCACCCTGCTGGTCAACTGGACCCAGTTCCCCACCTTCCAGTACCAGTTCAACTGGGTGCTGCTGACGCTCACCGCCTTCGGGATCGTGTTCGCGGCGCTCACCCCCTGGCTCTGGACCGCCTCGACCCGGCCTATCCCTCTGTTCTGCAAGGCGCGCGCCTGATGCCCATGGCCCTGATCCTGTCGAGCTATGTGGCCGCCAGCCGGGTCGGCGGCCTGGTCCAGGCCTTTGCGCTGGCGCCCTTCAAGATCGATCCGGTCCTGGTCCCCACCGTCCTCTTCGGCCGCCACCCCGGCTGGGGCGCGCCGGGCGGCTCGGCGGTCGATCCCGAGACCTTCAGGAGCGTGCTCGACGGGGCCGCCGCCAACGGGGCCCTGGCCATGGCCGACGTGATCCTGACCGGCTACTTCGCCTCCGCCGACCAGGTCTGGATCGCGGCGGAGGCCATCGACCGCGCCCGCGCCCAGAACCGGGACGGGGAGGGGGTGCGCCCCCTGCGCGTCATCGTCGATCCGATCATGGGCGACGACGACAAGGGTCTGTACGTCTCCGACGCGGTCGCCGACGCCATCGCGCTCGATCTCGTCCCGCGCGCCGACGTGGTCACCCCCAACCTGTGGGAGCTGGAACGCCTGACCGGCGAGAAGCCCACCGACGCCCGCTCGGCGCTGCGCATCGCGCGCAGCCTGGAGCGCCCCGCCCTGGTCACCTCGGTCCCGGGCGGCCCCGAGGAGATCGGCGCCCTTTACGTCGACCGGCGCACCTCGATGCTGGCGGTCCACCGCAGACTGGCCAAGGTCCCGCGCGGCACGGGCGATCTGATCACAGCTCTGTTCGCCGCCGCCCTGATCGAGGGCCGCCTGCCCCACGACGCCCTGTTCCGCGCCGTGCAGGGCGTGGCCGAAACCGCCGAGGCCGCCCAGGAGTGGATGGCCCACGAGCTGCCGGTGGTGGCGCTGCGCGAACGGCTGGTGCGTCCCACCGCCCAGGTGCGTATAGAAACCCTGTCCTGAGCTTCGGAAACCCTGCCCATGGCCGATATCCGCGGAACCGCGCCCGACCGCTTTGCTCGCGTGAAGGACGCGTTCGCCGCCAACTTCGACGAGGGGGCCGAGCTCGGCGCCCGCTTCACCGTCTGCATCGACGGCGAGGCGGTGATCGACCTGACCGGCGGCTTCTCCGACCGCGCCCGCACCCGGCCCTGGGCCGACGACACCCTGGTGACCATCTTCTCCACCGGCAAGGCGGTCATGGCCCTGATGATGGCCACCCTGGTGGAGCGCGGAAAGCTCGACTACGACCAGCGCGTCGCCGAGATCTGGCCGGAGTTCGGCCAGGCGGGCAAGGACCGCATCACCGTCGGCCAGCTGCTCTCCCACCAGGCGGGACTGCCGGGCTTTTCCAGCGAGCAGGACCCCCTGATCTGGTTCGACCGCGAGGCGGTGCTGCGCATCCTTGCGGCCCAGCCCCCCATGTGGGAGCCGGGCACGGCCTCGGGCTACCACCCCATCACCATCGGCTTCCTGGCGGGCGAGGTCTACCGCCGCCTGGACGGCCGCAGCATGGGCCGGGCGCTCCGCGAAGACATCGCCGGGCCCTCCGGCCTCGACTACTGGATCGGCCTGCCCGACGCCGAGCACGACCGGGTCGCGGAGGTCCAGAAGCCGCCCGCCGCCCCTGATCTCGGGACCCTCGACCCCATCAAGCGCGCGGCCTTCCTGGACCGGGGCTCCGCCCCCTCGGGCAAGGGCGTCGCGGAATGGCGCAAGCTCGAGGTCCCCTCGGCCAACGCCCACGCCACCGCCCCGGCCCTGGCGCGCCTGATGAGCGTCATCGCCACCGGCGGGCGGCTGGACGGCCGCCATATCCTGTCGGCCGCGACCGTCGCCCAGGCCACGCGCGAGCGCATCTTCGGCCTGGACCGGGTGCTGCCCTTCCGCCTGTCCTGGGGGGCCGGCTTCCTGAGGAACCGCGAGATCCGCATCTACGGTCCGGGTGATCTGACCGTGGGCCATTCCGGCTGGGGCGGCTCCTGCGCCTTCGCCGATCCGGAGACCCGGGTCTCGGCCGCCTACGTCATGAACAAGCAGTCGCCCTACCTGCTGGGCGATCCGCGCCCGCTCAGGCTGATCGAGGCGGTTTACGCGGCGCTCTAGAGCATGTCATGCAAGAGTGGCCCCACTTTTGCGCCCGGACATGCTCTAAATGTTTGAATGTAGAGCATGATTCAACGATCAGATGTCGTCATCTGATCGCATCGTGCTCTAGCCAGGCTGACGAAACCGGCCACGCCGGCCAGGGCCGCGCAGGCGGCGGAGATCAGCATCACCCCATGCACCGCCCCGTGGAAGGCGACGAGCCCGGCTGCCGAGCGGTCCTGGCCGCTCATCACCGCCGCCATGCGCGCGCGCAGATCGGCGCCGCCCCGGATCAGGGCGAACGCCTCGAACAGCACCACGCCCAGGATCGCGACCGCCAGCAGGCTGGCGATGCGGGCTGTCGCATTGTTCACCCCCGACGCCAGCCCCGCATGGCGGCTTTCCACCGATCCCATCACCGCCGCCGTGAGGGGCCCGACCACCGCGGTCATGCCAATCGCCATCACCACCACGCCCGGCAGGTAGCCGGTCCAGTAGCCGGCGCCGGGTCCCGGCAGGGCTAGAAGCGCTATGCCGGCGCCGGCGACCATGGGTCCGACCGTCAGCGGCCAGCGCGGCCCGATCCGGTCAGCCAGCCGTCCCGCCACCCCGGAGAACACGCCCATGATCAGGGCGAAGGGCAAGAGCGAGGCCCCGGCTCGGGTGGCGGAAAACCCCTGCACCCGGATCAAGTCGTAGGGCAGGAAGACCATGGCGCCGGACAGGGCGAAATAGAGCAGCAGGGTCAGGAGATTGGTCCCGCTGAACGGACGCGAACGGAACAGCTCCAGCGGCATCATCGGATGCTTCGAACGCGCCTCCCAGGCGAGGAAGCCCACCAGCAGCAGGACGCCGGCCGCCAGCGCGGCCAGGATTATGCGATCGCCGAAGCCTCGATCCGGCGCCGCGGTCAGGCCCCAGGTCAGGCTCGCCAGCCCCGCCGCCACGATCGCGGCGCCGCTCCAGTCCAGCGGCAGGGCGCGCTCGTCCTTGCTCTCCGGAATGGCGGTCAGGGCGAGGGTCGCCGCGCCCAGGGCCAGGGGCACATTGAGGAAGAAGATCGCCCGCCAGCTCACCGCATCCACCAGCCAGCCGCCCAGGACCGGGCCGAAGGCGGTGGTCAGGGCCCCGAAGCCGGCCCAGGCCCCCATGGCCTTGCTGCGCTCGCTGTCGGGGAAGCTCGAGCCCAGTATGGCCAGGCTGGAGGGCGTCAACAGCGCCGCCCCCGCGCCCTGGACCGCGCGGGCCAGGATCAGCAGCGTCGAGTTCGGGGCGAGGCCGCATCCGATCGAGGCCAGGGTGAACAGGGCCAGGCCCGCCAGGAACACCGCCTTCCGCCCCAGCCGGTCCCCCGCCGCCCCGCCGATCAGGACCAGGGCGCCCAGCGTCAGCAGATAGGCGTTGATCACCCACTGGATGGCGCCGGCGCCGGCGTGGAGGTCGCGCTGGATCGCCGGCAGGGCGACGTTGACCACGCTGCCGTCGATGAAGCCCATGGCCGAGCCGAGCACGGTCGCGGCCAGGATCAGGCGCTTGCGGCCGGCGGTAAGACGTTTCGGCTCGGTGTGGGCGTCGTTCATCGCGCTTCGGGGGCTGGAAGCCTTGGGTGACACTCAATCCTCGTGCCGGATATGAAAATGTTTGACCCTGAACGGCGCCAGTCTTGCGACGAAACGGTCTTCCGGCGCTGGAAAGCTTGAAATAGACTGCCCCTCACGCAAGTTCCGACGTTCGGAACGCAACCCCATTCGCCCGAGGACGACCGCCTGCGGCGTCCCTGACCGGGCAAATACGACCGACGGGCCCGGCCTCCTTGAGGAGCGTCGAGCGCGCCGCGTCCTTTTGGGGAGGTTGCGATGGCGTATTCCAAGAAACTCACCGGCCTGGCGGCGGCGCTCGCCTGCTCGATCCTGGCCGGAGCGGCCCTGGCGTCGGGCGGCGGTGGCGGCGGTGGCGGCGGCGGCTCCATGGGCGGCGGTTCGATGGGCTCGTCGGGCCCCTCCTACAATCCCGTCGAGGAGTACAAGAACGGGATCGCGGCGCTCAAGGCGGAGAAGTACAAGGACGCCATCCGCTACTTCGGCCATGTGCTGGAGGTCGCGCCCAAGGACGCCAACACCTGGACGCTGATGGGCCTGTCCAAGGAAGGCAATGGCGATCTCAAGGGCGCGCGCTCCGCCTATGAGAAGGCCGTGCGCTTCGACGACAAGAGCGTCACCGCCCACCGCCAGCTGGGCGTGGTCAACGCCAAGCTCGGCGACACCGGAAAGGCCCAGGCCGAGCTCGACCTGCTGAAGAAGCGCTCCGACGAGTGCATGCAGACCTGCGCCCAGGCGGCCGACCTGACCGCCGCCATCGCCTCGGTCCAGGCGGCCATGGCCCCGGGCGGCGGTGGCTCAACCCCGCCCCACGCCAGCCTGCTGTTCGACAGCCGCTCCGGCGGCGACCACGCCTATGTGGCGGCCGTCGCCCTGATCAACGAGGGCCGCTATGACGACGCGCTCGCCTCGCTGCGCGCTTCGGAACAGGCCATCGGCCCGCACCCGGACATCCTGACCTACATGGGCTACGCCAACCGCAAGCTGAAGCGCTACGACATGGCCGAGACCTACTACCGCCAGGCCCTGTCGGTGGATCCGAACCACCGGGGCGCCACTGAGTACTACGGCGAGCTCAAGGTCGAGCGCGGCGACCTCGCCGGGGCCGAGAAACTGCTGACCCGCCTGGATCAGATCTGCGGCTTCGGCTGCACCGAGGCCGAGGAGCTGCGCGGATGGATCGACCGGGCCCGTTCCCACGGCTCCTGATCGCCGCCGCCGGCGTCCTGCTGGTCGCCGCCTCTGCCGCTTCCCGGCCGCCGCTCAAGGCGGCCGGGTGGCTGGCGGCTGACGCCGACCTGAAGGCGATCCTCGGCACGGCGCCGACCGAATGCCTGGGCAGGATCACCACCGACCAGGCGCGCTATGAGATCGAGGTCGGGCGGGCCGCTTTCCGCTCGCCCCTGCTGTTCGGCGGCCAGGCCGGCAAGGCCGGGCTGATGTGCGACAGCTGCCATCGTTCCGGCCACGGCAACCCGCAGTTCCAGTTCCCCGGCCTGTCGGCGGGCCCGGGCACGGCGGACGTCACCTCGCTCCTGATGAGCCCCAAGCGGGGCAAGCGGGTCGGCACGCCCAAGGCCATCCCCGACCTTTCCGGTCCGAAGGGAGCCCTGCGCATCTCCCAGGACCCCGACAAGCCGGACCTGGAGAGCTTCATCCACGGCATCGTCACCGAGGAGTTCGACGGCCGCGAGCCGCCGCCGATGGTGCTCAAGGGCCTGGCGACCTATGTGCGCGCCCTGTCGCCGGGAACCTGCCCGCGCACGGCCGCCGCTCCCGTGACGGCCTCCTCGCGGCTTGAGGACGCGCGCCGGGCGCTCCGGGCCGCCGACATGGCGCTGGTGCGCAAGGACCCGGCCACCGCCGAGCTCATGGTCCAGTCCGCGCGCGGCCAGCTCGGCCTGATCTACGAACGCTACCCCGACGCGGGCCTCGCCCGCTCACGCGAGGCGGTGCGGGCCGCGGACCTGCAGCTGCTGAGCCTGCGCGGCGCCGTCCACGACGGCTCGCCGGCCGCCCGCCAGAAGATCGCCGAATGGATCGCCGCCTCCGCGGGGCTGGAACGGATCCTGAAGGCCCAGGAGAAGCAGTCCCTGTTCAACCCGGCGCGGCTGTAGACCACTCAGCCCACCGCATCCGGCTGATCTCTCCCACTATGTCCGTCATCCTCGGGGCCCGCGAAGCGGGAACCCGAGGACCCAACAGAGAATCTTGCTGGAAGCTGGGCGCCGCTTTTCTTCGCAGCGTTGACGTGGGGAGCTGTTGGGTCCTCGGGTCTTCGCCCCTGCGGGGCTCCGCTCCGAGGATGACGCACATAGTTTGGAGGTCTTCGCCTCAAGCCTTCGCCACAGCGACCGCCACCGTCTCGCGCTTCATCTGGCGCGCCTTGCGCCAGGCGCCCCAGGCGTAGACCGCCGCCCCGCTCCATATGAACACGAAGGACACCGCACGCAGCGGCGAGAAGGGCTCGCCCTCGCTGACCCCGATGCCGAAGCTGATGGTGGGCGCCAGGAACTGCAGGAAGCCCATGGTCGACAGGGGCATGCGCCGCGCGGCCCAGGAGAACAGCACCAGGGGCAACGCCGTGATCGGCCCGGCCGCCACCAGCCAGGCGGTGGTGGTCACGCTGGTCCCGAAGTGGCTGTGGCCCTGGGACGCGATCCAGCCGACCCAGGCCAGGGTGAAGGGCAGGATCAGCAGGCACTCCACGAACAGGCCCGACTGGGCGTCGGCGTCGACCCGTTTGCGCACGATGCCGTAGCCGCCGAAGCTCAGCGCCAGGGCGATCGACACCCACGGGAAGTGGCCCAGCGCAAAGCCCTGGATCAGCACCCCCAGGGCCGCGAGCGCGATGGCGGCGCGGCCGATGCGGTTGATCCGCTCGCGGAACAGCAGGGCGCCCGAGGCCATGTTGAGCAGGGGGGTGATATAGTAGCCGAGGCTGGATTCCAGGGTGTGGCCGCTGTTGACCGCCCAGATGAACAGCACCCAGTTGATCCCGATCAGCAGGGCCGACAGCGCCAGCAGGCCGAAGGTGCGAGGCGTGGTGAAGGCCTTGACCACCTGCTTGCCCTGGCCCGCCGCCAGCACCAGGGCGCCGGCCGCCAGGGTTCCCCAGATCACCCGGTGGGACAGAATCTCCCAGGGGTCGATGCCCATGTGGCCCATGTACTGGAAGACCAGGACCACGAAGCCCCAGATGGCGTAGCACAGGGTCCCGGCGATCAGGGCGTTGCGGGCGGTGGTGCTGTCGTCGGCCATTGTCGTTGTTCCATAGACGGATCGAGCCGCGCGCCATAGGGCGCGAGCGATGAAGCCGGAGCCTTGCGCCCTCTCGGGCGGCTCCGCGTCTCAGGTCTTGCGGTTGATGTCCGGGCTTACGCCAGGACGGGGGAGAGCACGCCCTGTTCGTCCAAGAGCTGCGCGATCTGCACGGCGTTCAGCGCCGCGCCCTTGCGCAGATTGTCCGAGACGATCCACAGGCTCAGTCCGTGCTCGACGGTCGGGTCGTTGCGGATGCGGCTGACATAGACGCCGTACTCGCCCTGGATCTCCTTGGGCGTGACGTAGCCGGTCGAGTCGCGCTTATCGATGACCAGGACGCCGGGCGAATTCCTCAGGATGTCGCGCGCCTCTTCCTCGTCCAGCGCGGTCTCGAACTCCAGGTTCACCGACTCCGAGTGGCCCACGAACACCGGCACCCGCACGCAGGTGACGGTCAGCTGGATGGAGGGATCCAGCATCTTGTGGGTCTCCTTCCACATCTTGGCCTCCTCGTCGGTGTAGCCGTCGTCGCGGAACTCACCGATGAAGGGGATGACGTTGAAGGCGATCTGCTTGGGGAACTTCTTGGGGTCGGAGGGGCCGAGCACGAAGACCGACTTGGTCTGCTCCCACAGCTCGTCCATGCCTTCCTTCCCGGCGCCGGAGACCGACTGGTAGGTCGAGACCACCGCGCGCTTGATCCGCGCCGCGTCGTGCAGGGGCTTGAGCGCCACCACCAGCTGGGCGGTGGAGCAGTTCGGGTTGGCGATGATGTGCTTCTTCTTGCAATCCCAGATCGCGTCGGGGTTCACCTCCGGCACGATCAGCGGCACGTCCGGGTCCATGCGCCAGGCCGAGGAGTTGTCGATCACGATGGGGCCCTGGGCGCCGATCTTCGGCGACCAGACCCTGGACACGGCGCCGCCCGCGCTCATCAGCACGATGTCGACCTTGGAAAAGTCGAAGGTTTCCAGATCCACGCATTTGAGGGTGCGATCGCCGAAGGAGACCTCCATGCCCATCGACTTGCGCGAGGCGATGGCGTGGATTTCCGAGACCGGGAATTGCAGGTCGTCGAGAATGGTCAACATCTCGCGGCCCACGGCGCCCGTGGCGCCGACGACGGCGACGCGATACCCCATAACTTAAGCTCCGGCGTGTGAAGGTCGCGCCGGCTGCTCGGCGCGATCCGATATTTAGTCCTCTTTTCGCAAGTGCGAAAGAGATCGCCGGGCGATGGATTCTAACCGGAGCTGTGAGGTGGGGTCACAGGACCCTGCATCAAGACATGCTCAGTTCGCCCGCCGGTAGACGAAGGCGTAGCCGATCTTCCAGGTCTTGCCGCCGTCGATGGAGATCTCTTCCTGCTGCGCCACCGTCCCGTCCGATCGGGGCGCCAGCGTCATGCGCGCCTGGAAGGGATAGCCCTTCACGGTCTGCTTGTGGGCGACCATGACCATGTCGGTCCCGGAAAGCGCGCCTTCGAAGCGGCTCGAGGAGCCCTGGTTGTTCAGGTAGGTCTGGCGCCAGCGCCGGTCGGTCAGGTCGTACCAGCTCAGGCTGGTTCCCCGGTAGTCGTCATCTCCGGTGAAGGTCTCGCGCACCCCGCATCCATCCACGGTCTTTTCGATGAGGCTACGGCCGGTGTGGTCCTTGCCGTTGAAGACATCCCAGCGCCCGACCCAGAAATCCATCTGGGCGTATTCGGCCGCCGTGCAGGGGGGCGGAGCCGCGGCCGGGGCGGGGGCTTGGGCGCCTGCGGTCGTCGCGATCAGGGTCAGCGTCAGGGCGGCGAGAACGGGGCGCATCGCGGTCTCCGGGTCCGGGCCGCAGTCTCGCCCCCCAACACGGGTCCGTCCCGGCGTGTGCGGTGAAGCGCAGGGTCTCTTCGGCAAACGGCCACAAATTGAAGAACGCCGCCCGATCCTCCCGCCGCGCGAACCCGCTTTGCGCGGCCCGCGACCCACGTTAACCGGGGAGCCATGTCGCAACCGATCCGCGCCGCCTACCGACGCCTGGTCAAGCAGGGCCGCATCGCCGCCGATCCGGGCCAGGCCAAGGCCGTCGACGCCCTGGCGCGGCTGGACGGAGAATTGCACAAGCTGCGCGATCCCTGGCTGCCCTTCCTGTCGCGACCCAAACCGCCCAAGGGCGTCTATCTCTGGGGCCCGCCCGGACGGGGCAAGTCCATGCTGATGGACCTGTTCTTCGACGGGGCCCAGATCGCGCGCAAGCGGCGCACCCACTTCCACGTCTTCATGGCCGAGATCCACCGCCTGGTCGGCGAATGGCGCGACGGGACGGCGGCCCAGCGCAAGAAGCGCTTCGGGACCCACAAGGGCGACGACCCGATCTCGCCCGTGGCCGAACTGATCGCCCGCGACGCGCGGCTGCTGTGTTTCGACGAGCTGCAGGTCACCGACATCGCCGACGCCATGATCCTGGGCCGGCTGTTCGAGGCCCTGTTCGAGCGCGGCGTGGTGCTGGTCGCCACCTCCAACCGGCCGCCGGACGACCTCTACAAGGACGGGCTGAACCGCCAGCTGTTTGTCCCCTTCATCGACATGCTCAAGCGCCGCTGCGAGGTCACCGCCATCGCCGGCCCGCGCGACTTCCGCCTCGACCGGCTGAAGGGCGCCCGGGTCTGGTTCGCGCCGCTCGACGCCGGCAGCCGCAAGGCCTTCGACGCCCTGTGGTCGGACATGACCAGCGTCACCCGCGAGATCGGCGCCCACCTGGAGGTGCTGGGCCGGCGCCTGCAGTTTCCCCGCGCGGCGGGCGGCATGCTGCGCGCCACCTTCGCTGAGCTCTGCGCCGAGGCCCTGGGCCCGCAGGACTACCTGGCCATCGCCGAGCGCTTCCCCACCGTCTTCCTGGATGGCGTGCCGAGGCTCACCGCCGACAAGCGCAACGAGGCCCGCCGCTTCGTCACCCTGATCGACGCCCTCTACGAGGCCGGGACCAAGCTGGTGGTGCTGGCCGACGCCGAACCGGACCAGCTCTACCCGGCCGGCGACGGCGCCTTCGAGTTCGAACGCACCGCCTCCCGACTTCAGGAAATGCGCTCGGCGGACTATGTGGAGCGGGTCCGCGACTGACCTCTCTTTCGAAAGGCCCGCCATGTCCCGCTCCATCGGCCTCAGCGATCCCGTTCGCGACTACGTCCAGCATTGGGGCGCGCGCGAGCATCCGGTGCTGGCGCAATGCCGCGAGGAGACCATGCGGGACTTCTCCGCCCAGTTCGGGATGCAGATCAGCGCCGAGCAGGGCGCCTTCATGCAGGTCATGGCGCGGGCGGTGAACGCGCGCAACGCGGTCGAGGTCGGGGTCTTCACCGGCTATTCGTCGCTCGCTGTGGCCCTGACGATGAAGGCCCTGCACGGCGCCGGCGCCCGCCTGGTCGGCTGCGACATCTCCGAGGAATACACGGGCCGGGCCCGCGACTACTGGCGCCGCGCGGGGGTCGACGACGTCGCCGAGCTGCGCCTCGGTCCCGCCGTCGACAGCCTGAAGGCCCTGATCGCGGAAGGCGGCGCAGGGCGCTTCGACCTGGCCTTCATCGACGCCGACAAGACCGGCTACGACGCCTACTACGAGCTGTGCCTGACCCTGCTGCGGCCCGGCGGCATGATCCTGATCGACAACATGCTGTGGAGCGGCGAGGTCGCCAATCCCGCCGACACCAGCGCCGACACCGAGGCCCTGCGCGCCCTGGCCAAACGCATCCACGCCGACGCGCGGGTCGAGATGACCCTGGCCGCCATCGGCGACGGACTGTCGGTGGTGGTCAAGCGCTGAGCGCTGACCCGCGGCCTCAGAACAGCTTCTCGCGGTCCGCCAGCAGGACGATGGCGAACAGGTAGAGGGTGACCTGGGTGCGGCTGTCATCGTCGGCGGCGCCGACCTTGGCGGCGATTTCGAGCGGCGTCGCCCGGTCCACGGCGTCGGTCGTCTTGCCCGCGTACATGTCGGCCACGCTCAGCGAAAAGCGGGTCTGGCGCTCGGATCCCAGGCCCGCCCAGGCCGCCTGCAGCTTCGGCTCGTCGATGCCGTAGCGGTTCTTCAGCACCCGCGCCGAGGCCAGCTTCAGCGCATAGGCCCCCAACGCCTCGCCCGCCGCCACCCCATGGGCGTCGTCGACGTGGCAGGCCGCGCCCGCGGCGTTCATCGTGGCGTTGTCGGCGGCCATGTCGCTGAGCGCATCGGCGCCCTTGGTGTCGTAGGCCGCGAGGAAGGCGTCGCGCGTGGGCTGGGGAAGGGCCCTCCACAGGCAGCTGGCGTCGCCCGCCTGGGCCGCCCCGGCGCCGAGCAGAAGCGCGAGCGCTGCGCCCGCGAGGCCAAGGCGGATGGCGTTCATGGCGGCGTGCTCCCCGGTTGATGCCGGGAGAAAGCTAGCCCCGAGCGGCGGAAAGCTCCAGCACGCGGCGCGCCTCCTCCAGGTGCAGGCGCTCGACCATCTTGCCCGCGACCTTCAGCACGCCCCGGCCGGCGTTCTCCGGCGCGGAGAAGGCCTCCACCACCGCCGTCGCCCAGGCGATCTCGCCGGCGTCGGGCGAGAAGGCCGCATTGGCCGCCGCGATCTGTTCCGGGTGGATCAGGCTCTTGCCGTCGAAGCCGAAGGCCCGGCCCTGGGCGCACTCCGCCGCCAGGCCCTCGTGATCGCCCAGCGCGTTGAACACCCCGTCGATGGCCACGAGCCCCGCTGCCCGCGCGGCGGTGACGGTCAGCGCCATGGCCGCCTGCAGCGGCGCGCGTCCCGGAACCTGGCGCGCGCGCATGTCCTTGGACAGGTCGTTGACCCCCAGCACCAGCCCGGCGAGCCGGGTCGAGCTCTTCGCGTCCGCGATTCCGGCCAGGTTCAGCACCCCGCGGCAGGTCTCCACCATCACCCACAGCCGGGTCCGCTCGGGCGCTGTGGCGATGGCCCGGTCGTAGATCCCGACCTCGGCGGCGTCGTCGACCTTGGGGGCGAGGATGACGTCGGGCCCGGCCTTCGCGGCGGCCAGCAGGTCGGCCGCGCCCCAGGGGGTATCCAGTCCGTTGACCCGCACCACCGTCGCGCGCGATCCGAACCCGCCCTGGGCCAGGATCTCGCCCATGCGCGCGCGGCCCTCGTCCTTCTGCTCGGGACCGACGGCGTCCTCGAGGTCGAGCACCACCGCGTCGCAGGGCAGGGCGCGCGCCTTCTCGGCGGCGCGAGGATTGGAGGCGGGCAGGAACAGGACGGAGCGCAGGGGGCGGATCATCCGATCAGTCCATACTCGCGTTCGAGCTCGTAGCGGGAGCCCTCCTTCGACAGCCAGCTGGAATAGAGCCCGAACCAGCTCATGCGGATCGGCGGCGAGGCCAGCAGGTTGTGGCCCTGGATCCAGGCCGCCACCCGCCGCGGATCGGGCCGCCTCAGATAGGCCAGGGTGACGTGGGGCCGATAGGTCTTCTGCTCAGGCGCCAGGCCGACGCGGCGGGCGGCCCGCTCGGTGCGGCCGGCCAGCACCCGCAGGGGTTCGCTGTCTTTCACCCCGGCCCACACAGCGCGCACCTCTTCGCCCTCGCCGAAGGCGCCGACGCCCTGGAGCTCGATCTCGAAGGGCGCGCCGGTGATCTGGGCCAGCTCCGCGTCCAGGTCCGCGGCCTGGGCCTCGGTCATCTCCCCGAAGAAGCGCAGGGTGAGGTGCAACACGTCCAGCGACCGCCAGCGCGCGCCGGGGATGCCCTGCTGGCGCCGTTGCAGGTCGAGGCCCACGTCCTCGGGGATTTCCAGCGCCGCGAACAGCCGGATCATGGCCGGGATTTCAGGGCGCGCGCGATCACCGGCGCCAGCCGGTCGGCCATCAGCTGCACCCCCACGGCGTTGGGATGGATCCCGTCGCGCTGCACCAGCCGCGGATCGCCCGAAACGCCCCCCAGCAGCGAGACCAGCGGCACGCCATTGGCCCTGGCCACCGCCGGATACAGGGCGTTGAAGTCGCGCGCGTAGCCCTTGCCGATGGCCGCCGGCGCGCTCAGCCCGGCCAGGACGACGCCGATGCGCCGCGCCTTCAGCCGTTTGACGATCTTGTCCAGATTGGCCTGGGTCGACTTCGGGTTCAGCCCCTGCAGCAGGTCGTTGCCGCCCAGCGCCACCAGGCAGACCGCCGTGTCGCCCTGGACGCTGAAATCGAGCCGGGCCAGGCCGGCGGCGGAGGTGTCGCCCGACACGCCCGCCCCGCGCACGAGCGCCGGCCGCCCGACCTTGGCCAAGGCCGCCTGCAAGCGGGCAGGGAGGGCGCTCGCCGCCGGAAGCCCGAGGCCCGCGGTGATCGAGTCGCCCAGTATGGTGACCACGGGAAGCCGCGCCGGGGCGGCGAAGGCGGGCGCGGCGCCGGCGCCGAACGCCAGGGCCAGCAGGGTGCGGCGGTCGAGGAAAAGGCGGGGTG
This sequence comes from uncultured Caulobacteraceae bacterium, assembly GCA_964432415.1. Taxonomy (GTDB): domain Bacteria; phylum Pseudomonadota; class Alphaproteobacteria; order Caulobacterales; family Caulobacteraceae; genus JAFECT01. The sequence continues at coordinate 8,966 of CAYSNW010000043.1, read as the reverse complement.
ATTGCGTCATGGATGCGCCCTATTTAGGGCCTGTGCTCCTCCGCTCAAATCCCTTCGAGGCCTGATGTTCGATTCGAACGCGCCCACAGCCCCGCTCAGGCTCTCGCAGGTCTCCCTGACCCTCCCTTCCAGCGCCGGTCCCGTGGAGATCCTGCGCGGCGTCGACCTGACCGTCGAGCCCGGCGAACGGGTGGCGGTGGTCGGGCCCTCCGGCTCGGGCAAGTCGTCCCTGATCGCGGTGGCCGCAGGGCTGGAGCGGCCGACCTCCGGCGAGGTGCGCCTGTTCGGCGAGGACCTGGGGCCGCTGGACGAGGACCGCCGCGCCCGGCTCAGGCGCGGGCGGGTGTCCCTGGTGTTTCAGGCCTTCCACCTGCTGCCCAACATGACCGCCGAGGAGAACGTCTCCACCCCGCTGGAGATCGCCGGCGAGCGCGGCGCGACCGCGGCCGCCCGCGATTGGCTCGAGCGCGTCGGCCTGTCCTCCCGCCTGACGCACTATCCGCACCAGCTCAGCGGCGGCGAGCAGCAGCGCGTGGCCCTGGCCCGCGCGCTCGCCGCCCGTCCGGCCCTGCTGTTCGCCGACGAGCCGACCGGCAATCTCGACGCGAAGAACGCCGCCCAGGTGGCGGAGCTGATGCTGGCCCTGGTGGCCGAGACCGGCGCGGCCCTGGTGCTGGTCACCCACGACATTGAACTGGCCGCCCGGGCCGACCGGCAGGTGCGCATGGCGGACGGCCGCATCGTCGAGGCCACCTGATGGGGTGGTTGCCCCTGCGCCTGGCCCTGCGCGAACTGCGCAGCGGGGTCCGGGGCTTCCGCATCTTCCTGGCCTGCCTGGCGCTGGGGGTCGCCGCCATCGCAGCGGCGGGTTCGACCGCCGAGGCCTTCCGCCAGGGCCTGGCCGCCCAGGCGCGCGAGATCGCCGGCGGCGACGTGTCCGCCTCCGTCTGGCAGCGCCGCTTCACCCCGGCTGAGCGCGCCCGGCTGGAAAAGACCGGCCGCATCGCCTGGGCCGTGGGGGTCAACGCCATGGCCGAAGCGCCCTCGGGCGAGCGGCGTCTGGTGGAACTGCGCGGGGTCAGCTCAGCCTACCCCCTGGCCGGCAGGGTCGAGCTGGAGGGCGGCGCCGATCTGAAGACAGCCCTCACACCCCAGGACGGGGCCGCGGGCGCGGCGGTCGAACGCGCCCTGCTCGACCGGCTGGGGCTGAAGCTCGGCGACCGCTTCCTGGTCGGCAACACCCCGATGATCGCCCGCGCGGTCCTGGTCTCCGAACCGGACCGTCTGGCGCGCGGCTTTGCGCTGGGTCCACGCATCCTGACGCGGCTGGAGGCGGTGGAGCAGGGCGGCTTCCTGGTTCCCGGCGTGCCCTTCGGCGAGACCGCGCGTATCGCCATTGCGGCCCACGAGACCCCGCGCCAGGCGATGGCCGCTCTACGCCACGACCTCAAGGGCCAGGGCGTGCGCCTGCGCGACCGCGACGACTCCGCGCCCGGCGTGCGCAAGCTGATCGACCAGCTGGAATACTTCCTGGGCTTCATCGGCCTGGCCTCCCTGGTGGCCGGGGGCCTGGGCGTCTCGGGCGCGGTCTCGGCCTATCTGGAGGCGCGCAAACCCTCCATCGCGGTGCTCAAGGCGCTGGGCGCGGAAGGCGCCCTGATCCGCGACACCTACCTGCTTCAGATCGCGGTGCTCGCCGTCCTGGGCGTGGCGATCGGCGCCGCGGTGGGCGCCGCCGCGCCCCTGATCCTCGGCCAGATCGTCCACGACAAGCTGCCGGTCCCGGCCCTGTTCGCCCTCTATCCCGCGCCCCTGTTCAAGGCCGCGGGCTTCGGCCTGCTGGCGGCCCTGGCCTTCTCCCTGGCGCCGCTCGCCCGCGCCCGCGCCACCCCGCCCGCGGCCCTGTTCCGCCGCGACCTCACCGGCGCCCTGAAGCTCAGCGTCGAGCTGGTCGGGGCGGTCCTGGCAGGTCTCGCGCTTGCGGTCCTGGCGGTGCTCACCGCCCCCACCCCCATGGCCGCCGGGATCATGATCGCGGGGGTCGTGATCTCCTTCGGCCTGCTCTCCCTGCTCGGCTGGCTGGCCGCCAAGGGAGCGGGACGGCTGCGCTTCGGCGCGCGCGGCCCCCTGCGCATCGGCCTGGCCAACCTGGCGGGCCCGCGTTCGGCGGCGCGCACCGCCTCGCCCGCCATCGGCCTGGGCGTGGCCCTGCTGGCCGCCGTCGTGCTGATCCAGTCGAGCCTGCTGGCCCAGGTGTCGGAGGTGGCGCCGAAGACCGCGCCCGCCATCGTCTTCACCGACATTCCCGGCGACCGGGTCCAGGCCTTCGACGCGGCGGTGACCCGGGCCTTCGGCCGCCCGCTGACCCCCGACGACTGGCAGCGCTGGCCCTTCGCCACCGGCCGCATCACCGCGCTCAAGGGCAAGCCATTGGAGCACCGGCGCGGCGAGGACGGCCGCCGCTGGGCCTTCGACAACGACATCTCACTCTCCGCCATCGGCCCCGAACCCGGGGGCGCCGGTGTCGTCGAGGGCCGTTGGTGGCCGGCCGGCTACCAGGGGCCGCCGCTGGTGGCCATGGACGTCGACTCCGCCCGCGCCGGCGGCCTCAAGGTCGGCGACAACATCACCGTCTCGGTGCTGGGACGCGATCTCGAGGCCAGGATCGCGGTGCTGCGCAAGGTCGAGTTCGGCGCCTTCGGGCCCAACTTCGCCCTGATCCTCGATCCCCACGCGCTGGAGGGCGCCGAGCTCCGCAACGTCGCCATCGCCAAGGCGACCCGCGCCGAGGAGGCCCGCGTCACCCGCGCCCTGGGCGCCGACTTCGCCGAGGTCAATGTCATCAGCGTGCGCGACCAGCTGGAGGCCGCCACCGACCTGTTCAACCGTCTGGCGCTGGCCGTGCGCGGCGCCGCGGCCGTGGCCGGTCTGGCGGGCCTGCTGGTCCTGGCCGGCGCCATCGCGGCCGGCGCGCGGGCCCGGGCCAAGGAGGCCGCGACGCTCAAGGTGCTGGGCGCCGCGCGCGGCCAGATCCTGCTGGCCTATGCGGTCGAATACGGTTCGGTCGGCCTGATCGCGGGCCTCGCCGGCGTGGCCCTGGGCTACGCCCCCGCCTGGCCGGTGGTGGTCCAGGTGTTCAAGGCGACCTGGAGCGTCGACTGGGCCGGGGTCATGGCCCTGGTCGGCGGCGCCGCGGGCCTCGCGGCCATAGGCGGCCTTCTGGCCGCGATGCAGGCCCTGTCCAAACGGCCCGCGCCGGTCCTGAGGGCAGAGTAGGACCGCGCCAATTCCTCCCCTTCAGGGGAGGGGGACCGCGGAACGCGGTGGAGGGGCCTTGGCCGGATGCAGACCCCACCGTTGTGTCAGCTGGAGTAAGCCCCTCCACCAAACTTCGTTTGGTCCCCGTCCCTTGAAGGGGAGGAATTAGAGCCGCCGTATCGCCAGCGCCACGGTCGGCGCCAGCCGTGCGGCGATCACCCTCACCCCCTCCGCGTTGGGATGAATCCGGTCCGGCTGGTTCAGGCGCGGGTTGAAGGCCACCCCATCCAGCAGGAACGGATAGAGCGCCACACCCTCCTCGCGCGCCACCGCGGGGAAAACCGCGTCGAAGGCCGAGACGTAGCGGGGGTCGAGCAGGGGCGCGGCGCGCATGCCGGCCAGGATCACCGTGGCGCGGCGAGCCTTCAGCCGATGCACGATGGCCAGAAGGTTCGATTTCACCCGCCCCGGCGCCACGCCGTTCAGCATGTCGTTGGCGCCCAGCGCCACCACCCAGACGTCGGCGGCGCGGGGCAGGACGCCGCGCTCCAGCCGGGCCAGGCCGCCCGAGGTGGTGTCGCCGGCTACACCCGCCCCTACCACCCGCGCGTTGACGCCCGAGCGCAGCAGCGCCGCCTGCAGCTGAACGGGCAGGGACTGGGCGGGGCTGGCGAGGCCGTAGCCGGAGGTGATGGAATCGCCCAGCAGGGCCACCGTCGGCGTGCGCGGCGCCGCGACGCCGGCCACGCTCGCGTCCCAGACGCCCGCAAGCCCCGCGACCAGGGCGCGGCGATCGATGGAATTCCCCGACATGGAGGGTGTTTTCGCCCACGATTCCGGCGCTTTGAAGTCGAAGCGATGCGTCTTGCGGTCGAACCTTCGCGGGGCCACATTGGGGCCTGAGGCCCGCACCGACGCGGGTTCAAACACGAGGTCTTCATCGCCATGAGCGATTTCAACGGCCGCTATACGGGCGCGACTCCCGCCGACATCGATGGTTCGATCGACGCGGGCCTGCGTTCCTTCATGCTCGGCGTCTACAACAAGCTCTGCCTGGGCCTGGCGCTGGCCGGGCTGATCGCCTGGGTGGTGGGCAATGTGCCCGAGGTCAGCCGCCTGCTGTTCACCTACCTGGGCAGCCGCCCGACCGGCTACACGCCGCTGGGCCTGGTGGTGGCCTTCGCGCCCCTGGCTATCATCCTGTTCTCCAACTTCTTCATGAGCCGCACCACGCCGCGGGCGTCCGGCATCCTCTACTGGCTGCTGGTCTCGCTGATCGGCGCGTCGCTCGGCGTGCTGTTCCTGGTCTATGCCGGGACCCAGATCCTGTCGGCCTTCCTGGTCACGGCCGCAGCCTTCGGCGGCCTGAGCCTGGCCGGCTACATGACCAAGCGCAGCCTGTCGGGCATGGGCTCCTTCTTCATCATGGGGGCCTGGGGCCTGGTCATCGCCGGGATTCTGACCTTCGTCATCCCCGGCCTCTACGCCAACCCGATGTTCTTCTTCGCCTTCAACGTCATCGGCGTGCTCATCTTCTCGGGCCTGATCGCCTACAAGACCCAGGACCTGAAGCTGACCTACGGCGCGCTTCGCGAGGACGGCGCCTCGCTGGCGGTGGCCAGCAACTACGGCGCCCTGTCGCTGTTCATCAGCTTCATCAACCTGTTCCAGTTCATCCTGGCCCTGATGGGCGGCCGCCGGAACTGATCGAGCCGTATCGACGAGGATTGAGCCCCGGCGGGCGACCGCCGGGGCCTTTTCATTCCACCAGCGAGAACCTCTTGCGGTCGAAGTGGCGCAGCACCAGGCCCAGCTCCCTCCCGCGTTTGATCACGATCCCGCCTTGGCCGACGATGGCCCACTGGCCCTGGCGGCGCTGCAGTTCAGGCCGTTTTTCGATGCGATAAAGCGGCTGTTCCGAGGCTCGGCGGAAGACGCAGAAGCTGGCCTGTCCGGCGTCCGAGGCGATGGCGTAGTCGCGCCACTCGCCCTCGGCGACCATGCGGCCATAGACCCTGAGAATCTGGTCCAGCTCTCGCCGGTCGAAGAAGACGGGGCCGTCGCGAGGGCCCGGGGTCAGGGCGTCGAAGCTCATCAAGGGGAGCCTAACCCGGGATCGGGGATCAGCGGAAGCCGTTGCACGCGCGACACGATCGCCGTCTTCATGAACGCGAGTTAACGCTCCGACATGAAAAGACCTTATTTCGGTCCAGAGCGCGCCTGTTTACCCCGCGAAAAGATGAGTGTCGGCCGGTCGGGGTCATCGAGAAGTCCCGGATCCTGAACAGCCCCCCCAGCCCCCCTGGATTATCGGGGCTCCGGTCGGTCGACAATTCCTCCAAGCGACAGACGCCCGCACGGTCCCTCCCCCCTCCCCGTGCGGGCGTTTTCGTGTCTAGGGTTCTGCTCGGGAGGACACGATGAGAAAACAGACCCCGGAAGAGCTGGACGCCGAACGCGGCGGCGCCTCACCCTCACAGCTGATCGACCAACGGATCAAAGCGCTCGGCGACTGGCGCGGCGCAATGCTGGCCCGGGTGCGGGCCCTGATCCACAAGGCCGATCCCGAGGTGGTCGAGGAGTGGAAGTGGCGCGGCGTGCCGGTCTGGTCGCACGGGGGCATCCTGTGCACCGGCGAAACCTACAAGGCCGTGGTCAAGCTGACCTTCGCCAAGGGCGCAGCCCTCCCCGATCCCAAGGGCCTGTTCAACTCCAGCCTGGAGGGCAACGTCCGCCGCGCCATCGACATCCCCGAGGGCGCCGAGCTGGACGAGGCGGCGCTGATCGCGCTCGTGCGGGCCGCGGTGGCGCTCAATCAGGCCAAACCGGCGAAGAAGCGCTGAAGAGGAGGGACACGGACCGCCGGTCCATGTCCCCACCACGCCTCAATCCATCAACTTCCGCTGCAGGTAGGTCTGGGTCAGGGCCTGGGTGTGGGCCGTCTGCTTCAGGTCGGCGCCCGAGCCGTGGCCGCCCTCGGTGTTCTCGTAATAGAGGTAGGGCAGGCCCATCTCCTCCATCCGGGCGGCGAACTTGCGGGCGTGCTGGGGCCCGACCCGGTCGTCCTTGGTGGTGGTGAAGATGAAGGGTTCGGGATATTTCACCCCCGCCTTCAGGTTCTGGTAGGGCGAGGTCTTCAGCCAGAAGGCCATGGCCTTGGGGTTGGCGTTGACGTCGCCGTACTCGCCCTGCCAGCTGGCGCCGGCCGCGATCTTGGAAATGCGGATCATGTCCAGCAGCGGCACGTCGATGACCACCGCGTTCCACAGGTCCGGACGCTGGGTCAGCTCGACCCCCATCAGCAGGCCGCCGTTGGAGCCGCCCTCGATGCCCAGGCGCCGGGGCGAGGTGATCTTGCGCCGGATCAGGTCCTCGGCCACCGCGGCGAAATCGTCGTAGATGACCTGGCGCTTCTCGACCAGGCCCGCCTCGTGCCAGCGCGGCCCGAACTCGCCGCCGCCGCGGATGTTGGCCAGCACATAGACCCCGCCGCGCTCGAGCCACAGCTTGCCGTTGCTGGCGTTGTAGTTGGGCGTCTGGCTGACCTGGAAGCCGCCGTAGGCCGTCATCAGGGTCGGGTTGGAGCCGTCGTATTTGATGTCGCGGCGGTGGACCACGAAGTAGGGCACCTTGGTCCCGTCCTTCGAGGTGGCCTCCAGCTGCTCGACCACATCGGCCGAGGCGTCGAACTTGGGCGGGGTGGTCTTGATCGTCTTCAGCGCGCCCGTGCCCGCGTCGGCCAGCCAGAGGCTGGTGGGGGTCAGGAAGCTGGAAACGCTGATGAAGGCGCGGTTCGAGTCATCGTCGGTCGCCGCCAGCCGGATCGAAGCGTTGTCCGGCAGCTTCAGCCGCGTGCGCACGAAGCCCTTGGCGGTCGGGGTATAGACGAAGGCCCGGCCCTGGACGTTGTCGAGCGCGGTGACCAGCAGCTTGCCCTTGGTGGTCGACACGCCTTCCAGCGCCTCGCGCGGGCCCGGCGCGTACAGCAGGTGCGGCTTCAGGTGGGCCGGATCGGCCTTCAGCTCGGCCAGGGTCGTCCAGGCCAGGCTGCCGGCCGGGAAGGTCCTGCCCCCGGCGCTCCAGGCCGCCTCCGAACGGATCACCACGCGGCCGCCGATCAGTTCGTCGACCACCGCCTTGGCCGGAATGGCCAGGCGTCTCGCGCCCTTGGCGGTCACGACGTAGGTCTCATGGCTGAAGGTGTCGAGCGGGCGGGTGATCACGCCCAGGGTGTGGCCCGCGCTGTCGCGCAGCACCCGCGGCGCCACGCCATAGCCGCCGTCGGTGGCCTTGCCGCGATAGACCTCCACCGCCTGGTCGGGGCTCTGCCCGCGCTTCAGCCGCTTGACGATGTAGGGATAGCCCGATGCCGTCAGCTCGCCCGGCGCCCAGGCGTTGGAGATCAGAAGAGTGTTCTCGTCCTCCCAGGCGACGCGCGCCTTGGACTTGGGCAGGACGAAACCGCCGTCGACGAACTTGCCGGCGTCCAGGTCGAACTCGCGGATGGTCACCGCGTCCTCGCCGCCTTCCGACAGCTGGACCAGGCAGCGGCGCTCGGCCGGACGCGCGCACTGGGCGCCCTTCCAGACCCAACTCTTGCCCTCGGCCTTGCCCAGCGCGCTGACGTCCAGGACCGTGGTCCACTGCGGATCGGCGCCCTCGTAGCTCGCCAGCGAGGTCTTGCGCCAGACGCCGCGCACATGCTCGGCGTCCTGCCAGAAGTTGAAGACCGAGCCGTGCAGGAAGTTGCCGGTGGGGATGCGGTCGCGGGCCTCGGCGATGGCCAGGGCCTCCTTGTAGAGTTGGGGATAGCGCTGGTCCGCCTCGAGCACCGCCGTGGTCTTGGCGTTGTGGGCGTTGACCCAGTCCATGGCGCGCGCGCCGTTGGCGTCCTCCAGCCAGATGTAGGGATCGGCGGCGTCGGTCTGGGCCGTCTGGGCCCGGGTCGCGTGCGGGGCGGCGAGGGCGAGGGCCCCGAGCGCGGTCAAGGTCAGGGCGGCGGCGAGGGCTGGGCGCATGGAGAAGCATCCTGTCGTCGGTGATCGGGTGCGACGCTAGAGGCTGGCGACGCGGGCGGGAAGGGGGATGCGGTGAACGGGGACGAGGGCCCCCGGACCTAGGGCCTGGCGCCCAGCCGGACGGGGAAATGGACGCCGCGGGCCTTCAGCATCTCGATCAGCCGATCTCTCGACTTGTCCGGCGGGTCCCTCGGCTCCCCCCTTCGGCGGGGGTCAGGTTGAACGTAGGCGCCGATCCGGTCCAGATCGCGGGTGTAGCCGCGTTCCAGCAGCTCGATCAGCTTATCGTACTCATTTCGCAGGGCCGCGAGGGTGGCGATCGTCTCGCCGTAGCCATAGACCCGGTTGATGTCCGCTCCGCCGTCGAGCAGGGCGTAGTAGTTTCCCCAGTCGCCGCTTTCGAAGGCGGCCTCCATCGCCGCCATCAGCGCGGACTTGGAGCCTTCGACTTCTCCGGCGTTCGGATCGCCGTGATAGCGGAGCAGCAGCTTCAGATAGGCCCCGTCCTTCAGGCTGGCGGCGGCGAACACCACCGAGGCGCCGCCCTTGCCGGGGTAGGTGTAGTTGGGGTCGGCGCCGGCCTTGAGCAGGGCCTCCATTCCGGCCGGATTGCGGCAGGTGAAGGCCCAGAACAGGGGCGTCGCGCCCAGCAGGCCCACCGCCTTCGGATCGGCGCCGGCGGCCACTTCC
>CAYSNW010000042.1:0-36350 GCA_964432415.1 uncultured Caulobacteraceae bacterium | reverse complement strand
GCCTGGCCGCCGAGCTTGCCTTCCGTGCCCACTTCGCGCGCCACGCGGGTCACTTCCGAGGCGAAGGAGCCGAGTTGGCCCACCATGGTGTTCACCACCTTGCCGATGCGCAGGAATTCGCCGCGCAGGGGCCGCTCCTCGTTCTCCAGGTCCATGGTCTGGGAAAGGTCGCCCTTGGCCACGGCGCCGATCACGCGGGCCATTTCGGCGGTGGGGTGCACCATGTCGGCGATCAGGGTGTTGACCGCGTCCACGCTGGCGGCCCAGGAGCCGGTGGCGCCGGGCAGCTTGGCACGGTGGTTGATCTTGCCCTGGCGGCCCACGGTCTCGCCCAGGCGCTCGAACTCCTTGGTCATGCGGTCGTTGAGCTCGACCACCTCATTGAAGGCCTCGGCGATGTCGTTGTCGATGCCGCCCAGGTCCCGCGGCAGCCGTACCGAGAAGTCGCCCCGTCGGAAGGCGCGAAGGGCGGTGAGCAGCTGGCGGCTGTCCAGCCGGGTTTCTTCGGAGGCGGCGCCGATCCGCGACTTGCGGCTGCGGGTCTGGGCGGCGCGGGCTTGGGCTGCAGGCATGGAAAACCCCAATGGATCGACGACGATGCTGCGGGGTGGTCAGCGACGTCGGAGGCCTGCGGAACCCTCGGGGGTCCGAACCGGGCCGCGCGCGGCGGCCGAGGGTTTCGAACCTCTGCTGTATCGGTTACCGGCAGCCCTTGTGCGACGCCCCCTTACACTCCGCCCGAACCCCGGAAACGCACGTCAGGGGTGTTGGTTCCGTGCCGATCGGAGCGGGCGAGCAAGTTTTTTTCGAAGGCAACCCTCCAGAAACGCTCGCGAATCAGGAAGGTCGCGGCGCCGGGCCTAGGTCGTCGCCCGGGCCGGTTCATTCGGCGCCGCCATCTCGAGTTCACGCAGGTCGCGCCCGCGCGTCTCCGCCCCGAACCAGGCGACCAGCGCCATGGCCAGCACATTCGGGGCGGCGATCATTAGGGCGGCGGCGCCCAGGGGCGGCAGCATCGCCAATATGCCCAGCGACTGGGCGATCAGGCCGCCGGCCTTGCTGCAGCCCGCGACCCAGCCGGTCGCCCGGCCGCGCACCCGCAGCGGATAGTTCTCTGCCGCGTAGGGCAGCATGATCGCCAGCACCCCGTTCGAGCCGATGATCAGCAGCGCCACCGGCAGCACCGGGCTCTCCGCGCCCGTCGACAGGCTCAGATGCAGCACCCCCAGCAGGCCCGCGGTGCTGACCCCGATCAGGGCGACCAGCGACCATTTGGTGCTCCAGCGGCTGTAGAGCAGCGCGGCCAGGAACACGGTCGGCAGGGCGATCAGGGCGGATTGGGCCAGCAGCTTGCTCGACACCGCCATGCTGTAGCCGCGCGCCACCAAGTCGTTGGGCAGCCAGAGCAGCAGGCCGAAGTTGATCAGGCTCCAGCTCAGCGCCGTGATGCTGAGCGCCAGGGTCTTGCCGGCATAGGCGCGCGGCGGCGGCGGGGCGGCCAGTTCGGCGTGGGCGGCGCTCTCGTCCGGCGCCTCGTCCGGGGCCAGCTCACGCACGGTGGAGCCGAAGCGGCGCATCACGGCATGGGCTTCGAGGGTGCGGCCCAGTGCCAGCAGGAACTTGGCCGACTCCGGGATCAGCCCGCTCAGGAACACCAGGATCAGGCCGGTCGGAAGGTTGAGGAACCAGAGGATGCGCCAGCCGAACAGCGGCTGCAGGTCCGCCGACAGCCGGCTGGCCGCCAGGTAACCCCCGATGCCGCCCAGGCCGCCCACCAGCACCAGCGCCCATCCGCGGTGGCGAGACGGCATGGTCTCGGCCAGCAGGGCGTAGGTGACCGGCAGCATGCCACCGGCGGCCGCGCCCATCAGGAAGCACATGCCGACGTTCCACCACAACGACGGCATGGCCCCGCAGATGGAGGTGCCGATGAACATCACCGCCGACAGCAGGATCGAGGCCCGCCGGCCATAGACGTCCGCCAGCCAGCCCCAGAGGATCGAGCCCGCCACCGTGCCGGTAAGCGCTGCGAAGGGCAGCCAGGCCACGGTCGACTTCGGGACCCCGTACTCCTTGATCATGCCGGGCACGACAAAGCCGAGGCTCGCCGGCTTCATCACGTCGATGACCAGGGCCACGACCAGGACCAGCATCAGCAGCCAGTGGGCGCCGGTGAGCGGCGCGTTCTCCGGCGGACTGACCGCCACGCGGGCGGCATGGACCTGGCCCGGATGCGGCGAGCGCGGCAGCAGGCCGTAGCCGGCGACCCCGATACCGAGAACGATCAGCCCCATGCCGCCGATCATGCCCATGTCCATCGGCATGCCGGCCAGCCGGTAGCCCATGTCCCTGGCCATCAGGAACATGGGCAGGTGCAGCACCACGCCGGCGGTGACGATCAGGCAGCCGAGCCAGAAGGCCCAGACCCCGCGCCGGTCGGCCAGGACGCTGGTGTGATTGATCGTGCTCATGCGGCGGCGTCCCAGCTCAGGAAGGCGTTGGCGGTCAGCCGGCCGGTGCGGGGGTCATCGGTCAGGCCCGAGGCCGGATCGATCAGGCCGGAGTGCAGCAGCTGGCTCTCGTAGACCACGACCCGGTTGAAGCGCGCCTCGACCGCCTCGGTCTGCTCGAACAACGGGGTGGAGCCCCGCACGTAGTCCGGTTCCGGCGGGTGTTCGGCGACCTCGCGCTCCAGGGCCGCGAAATAGGCCGGCGCCCGCTCCCGATCGAGGGTCTCGAAGCCGGTCGAACGGTGGCGGAAGAATCCGGTGCCGCCATGCCGCGGATCGCCGAGGTAGTGCAGGATGGCCAGCTGGCCCGGCTCCACCGTGTCCACGTGGGGCAGCCGCTGGGCCAGGTTCAGCCGCTCGGGCGACAGGGTGGTCAGGGACAGGGCGCAGGTCAGGCGCAGACTGCCGTCCACGGGCGCCCGGAACACCTCGCGCAGGGTCTCGCGCAGGGCGCCGAACAGGGCGGCGACGTAAGGCTGGGGCGCGGCGGCGCGCAGGCCGGGATAGAAGTTCGCCGCCGCCCGCAGCGGCGCGAACCGCACCTCGGTGGCGGCATAGTCCACCATCGCCTCGGGCTCGGCCAGCAGGCCGTCGACCACCACCAGGCTGCGCTGCTCCTGGCCGATGCGACGCACCGCGACCGAAGGGGCAGGCCTGGTGGCGAAGTCGTTCACCGCCTCAGGCCCTCGATGGCGCCCGCGGACAGCTCGGCGAACTCCGGCGCGGCGGAGCGGAAGCCGTTGGCGTAGACCTCGTTCAGCAGCGCCCGGTGGTCCGGCATGGCCGCCACGGCCCGGCGCGAAGCCTCCTGCACCCGCTGGAACTCCCGCTGGGCCAGGACCGCGTGAGGATAGGCCGAGGCGTTCCCCCGCACGTCGCTCGCGAAGCCCATGCCGTAGAGCACGTACTGGTAATTGAACCACTTGAAGGACTCGTGGACGCTGGTGAAGTCGAAGGTCCCGGGCGGGCGCTGGCGCCACATCTCCAGCAGGTCCTTCAGGCTGTCGGGAATGGTCGAGGGGTCGGCGTTGTCGCTCCAGAAGGCGTTGTCGGTCCGTTTGGTCAGGCAGTAGTGCAGCTTGAGGAAGTCGATGATGCGCCGATAGCGGTCATCCATCGCCGTATTGAACAGCCGCGCGGTCGCCTCCATGCCGCCGGTCCTGGGGAACAGCTTGGCGATCATCCAGGCCGCCGCCTCGATCAGCACGATGCCGGTGGACTCCAGCGGCTCCAGAAAACCGCCGGACAGCCCCACCGCTACGCAGTTCTTCACCCAGTGCGTCTCGCGATGGCCGATGCGCAGCTTGATCAGCCGGGCGTCCAGCTTATCGGCCGCGGGACCGTTGTAGTCGCGCAGCGTCTGCTCGGCCCGGTCGTCGTCGACGTAACGGCTGGAGTAGACGTAGCCGGTGCCCCGCCGCTCCGGCAGGCCGATGTCCCAGGTCCAGCCGGCCTCGTGGGCGGTGGAGATGGTGGTGCAGGCGAGCGGCGCGTCCGGCCGGTCGTAAGGCACCTGCATGGCCACGGCGCGGTCGACGAACAGGACATCGTTCCTGTCCTGCCACTTCACCCCGAGCGCCTTGCCGATCAGGGCGCCGGCAAAGCCGGTGCAGTCGATGTACAGGCCCGCCTTGAGCGTCCCGTGCTCCTTCGTATCGAGCGAGGCGATGGCGCCGCGCTCATCCAGGTTCACCTGGGTGACGTTGCCGCTCAGGTGCTTGACGCCCAGTTCGATCCCGACCTCGCGCATCAGGCCGGCCAGCTTCACCGCGTCGAAGTGATAGGCGTAGGACAGCGGCCCGCCGTACTGGGGATCGTCGACGCGCTTGGGCGCCAGGCCGGCGTCGCAGACCTTGTCCTGCAGGGTCACCGCGTCCGACAGCGGCGTGTCGCCCGCCAGGCCCATCAGCCAATAGGGCGCCAGGTCCACCGAGCCGTTGAGCTGCCGCGGGTTGTTGAACGGGTGGTAGTAGTGGCTGTGGCGGCCGCCCACGGGCGCCGTGGTCCAGTCCACGAACCTGATGCCCTGTTTGAAAGTGGCGTTCGCGCCGCGCATGAAGCGCGCTTCGTCCACGCCGATGGCGCGCATGGTGTCCTGGATCGAGGGAAAGGTGCCCTCCCCCACCCCGATGATGCCGATCTCAGCGGACTCGATCAGGGTGATCCGCACCCCGTCCTGGCGCGATGCGCCGAGCCGCCGGGCCAGGAAGGCGGCCGTGATCCAGCCGGCCGTGCCGCCGCCCACGATCAGGATGTCGTCGATGCGCTGGTCCATGACTCAGGCTCCTCCCAGCGGCGCCACGCCCAGCCGGCTGGTCGGCGGCGGCGAGCGGAAGCCGGTGCGATAGACCTCCTCCAGCAGCTTGCGATGGTCCGGCAGGCCGGCGACGGCGCGCTTCTGGGTCTCGCGGATGCGGGCGAATTCGCGGGCGGCCTGGTCGAGGTAGGGATAGGCCGCGCGGTTGGGCTTGAGGTCCGTCTCGAAGCCCATGCCGTAGAGGACATACTGGTAGTTGAAGACCTCGAAGCAGTCGTGGACCGTGCCGAAGTCGAAGGAGTCCGGCGGCCGCTGGCGCCACATGTCGAGCTTGGACTGCAGCGTGTCCGGAATGCCGGAGGCCCGGGTGTTGTCCACCCAGAAGGGCTCGGGCCGCTTTGACAGGCAGTAATGCAGCTTCAGGAAATCCACCGCCCCCTGGAAGCGCTCGTCCATCGCCTGGTTGAACAGCTTCGCCGTCTCTTCCATACGTCCGTCGCGCGGGAACAGGCGGCCGATCATCCAGGCGGCGGCCTCGATCATCATGATGCCGGTGGACTCCAGCGGCTCCAGGAAGCCCGCCGACAGGCCGATGGCCACGCAGTTCTTCACCCAGTGCTTCTCGCGGTGACCGATGCGCAGTTTCAGCGAGCGGGGCGTGAAGCGGTCGCCGGAGGGGCCGATGTAGCCGCGCAGGATCTCCTCGGCGCGGTCATCGCCGGTGTGGGCGCTGGAATAGACGTAGCCGATGCCGCGCCGGTCCGGCAGGGCGATGTCCCAGGTCCAGCCGGCCTCGTGGGCGGTGGAGACCGTGGTGGTCGCCACCGGCGTCTCGGGATCGTCGTAGGGGACCTGCATGGCCAGGGCCCGGTCGACGAACAGGGTGTCCGCGTCGGAGATGAAGGGGACCTTCAGCGCCTTCTCGATCAGGGCGGCGGCGAAGCCGGTGCAGTCGATGTAGAGGCCCGCGGTCAGCTCACCGTGCTCGCGGGTCTTGACCGCGGCGATGGCGCCGTCCTCGTCCAGCCTGACGTCCTCGACGTTGCCCAGCAGGTGGCTCACGCCCAGCTGCTTGCCGACCTGCTTCAGGAAGGCCGCCAGCTTGCCGGCGTCGAAATGGTAGGCGTAGGCCAGCGGGCTCGCGTACTGCGGATCGTCGATCAGCTTGGGCCCGCGTCCCGCCTCGCAGACCGCGTCCTGCAGGGTGACGGCCTCGGACAACTGCACGTCGCCCGCCACGCCCAGCAGCCAGTAGGGCGTCAGGTCGAAGCCGCCCGGCAACTCATGGGGCCGGCTGAAGGAATGGTAGTAGTGGCGCCGGCGTCCGGCCGCCGAAGGCTGCTTCTCCCAGTCCACGAAGCGGATGCCCTGCTTGAAGGCCGCGTCGGCCCCGCGCAGGAAGGCCGCCTCGTCGACGCCTATGGTGCGCATGGTGGTCTGGATGGTGGGGATCGTCCCCTCGCCCACCCCGATGATGCCGATCTCGCTGGACTCGATGAGGGTGATCTTCACCCCGTCCGGCTTGTCCGAGCCGAGGCGCCGCGCCAGGTAGGCCGCGGTCAGCCAGCCGGCGGTGCCGCCCCCCACGATCAGGATTTCGTCGATCTTGCCGGACATGGTCTTCGCCTCCCCCGGCGCGTTCAGTCGAGGCCCGCGAGACGCCGCTTCAGCGCCTCGGCCACCGGCTCAGCCTGTGGTCCGACAAGGACATGCACCAGCCCCGGCGCGGGCGTCACCACGCCCCGGAAGCCGGCGGCTGTCAGGGCGTCCTCGTCGACTCCGGCCGCGTCCGCGACCTGAACGCGAAGGCGGCTGGAGCCGCCGTCGACGCCGAGGACATTCTGCGATCCGCCCAGCCCCGCCAGCAGCGCGGCGGTCAGGACCGGGTCGGGTGCAGGCCCGCCTTCGCCTGTGCTCACCGCGCCGGATGTGGAGGCCGGCTGAGGCGCCGAGCCGAGTTCGGCCAGGCGCGCGCGGATCTCGCCGGCGACCTGATCGGCGATCGGACCCAGGACCACCTGCAGTAGGGTCGGCGACGGCTTGATCAGGCCGCGGGCGCCGAGGTCCTTCAGCGCGCCCGCATTGACCGCATTGTTGTCGGCGACCTCGAGCCTGAGACGCGTGGTGCAGGCGTCCACAGAGCGCAGGTTCGCCGCCCCGCCAAGCGCCGCGATGAAGCCATCCGCCTTGCTCGAGCCGGTTGAGGCGACCGTGGGCGCCGTGCTGACGACGGGCTCGTCCGTGTCCCGCCCGGGGGTCTTCAGGTGGAAGGTGCGGATGAAGAAACGGAACACCCCGTAGTAGACCAGCCCATAGGCCGCTCCGACGGGGATCAACAGCAGCGGGTTGGTCGCCTTGTTGAAATTCAGCAGATAATCAAACAGTCCGGCCGAGAAGCTGAACCCGAGCTTGATGTTCAGCAGATTCATCAGGGTCATGGCGAGACCCGTCAGCACCACATGAATGCCGTAGAGCACCGGGGCCAGGAACATGAAGGTGAACTCGATCGGCTCGGTCACCCCGGTCAGGAACGAGGTCAGCGCCATCGAGGTCAGCATACCGCCGACCTGTTTGCGCCGATCCTTCGGCGCGGCGTGGTACATGGCCAGGCACGCGGCGGGCAGGCCAAACATCATCACCGGGAAGAAGCCGCTCATGAAGGCGCCCGCGCTGGGGTCGCCGGCGAAGAAGCGGTTCAGGTCCCCGGTCTTGCCGTGGAAGTCGCCCAGGATGAACCAGGCCAGGTTGTTCAGGATGTGGTGCAGTCCGGTGACGATCAGCAGCCGGTTCAGCGCTCCGTAGAGGAATAGGCCGAGGCCCCCGGCGCCCAGCACCGTGTGGCTCAGCGCATTCATGCCGCTGGACAGCCAGGGCCAGCCGAGACCCAGCAGCAACGCCAGGAACAGGCCCGCGAAGCCGGCCACGATCGGCACGAAGCGGCGCCCGCCGAAGAAGGCCAGATAGTCCGCCAGCTTGATGTCGTAGAAGCGGTTGTAGAGCTGGCCCGCGATGATCCCCGAGGCGATGCCGCAGGGCACGCCGAACTTGGCGACCGCGCCGGTCCTGAAGGCCGCGTCGGCCAGCCCCTTGGCCTTGTCCGCCAGCCCCACCAGTTCCTCCGGCGGCGTCTGGATCAAGGCCGCGGCGCCCTTGGTGGCGATCAGGAAGCAGACCAGGCCCGCAAGGCCCGCCGCGCCATGGTTCTCCTTGGCCAGGCCCACCGCCACCCCGATGGCGAACAGCAGGCCTAGGTTGGAAAAGATCGCGTCGCCCGCCGCGCCCACGAAGGGCACGATGTTGGCGACGAAATAGCCGTGCTCGGGCAGGAACCAGACCCAGACATCGGGTTGGCCGAGCCGCAGCAGCATTCCCGCCACCGGGAGGACCGCGATGGGCAGCATGAGCGCCCGGCCGAGCTTCTGCAGGTTGTTCAGCATGCCCGTTCCCCTCAGTCCTGTCCGGCCGCATCGGGCCAGAATTTGACGACCAGAGCCCGCACCTCGGCCGCCGAGGTCAGGCCCAGCGCCTGCTCGGCCACGCGCCGGCAGTCAGCCAGGGTGACGCCCCTGACCACCGCCTTGATCTCAGGAATGACGGCGGGCGTCGCCGACAGTTCGGTGATCCCCAGGCCGATCAGAATGGGCGCGGCGGCTGGATCGGAGGCCAGGCCGCCGCAGACCCCGACCCAGCGGCCGTGAGCACGCGCGCCCTCCACTGTCAGGCGGATAAGGCGCAGCACCGCCGGGTGCATTGCGTCGAGCTGGGCGGCCAGCTGCGGGCTGCCGCGGTCCATGGCCAGGACGTACTGGGTCAGGTCGTTGGTGCCGATGGACAGGAAGTCGGCGTCCGTCGCCAGCTGGTCGGCCAGCACCGCCGAGGCCGGTGTCTCGACCATGACGCCGAGTTCGATCGGCTCGGTGCGGCCGAGTTCGGCGCGGACCTCGTTCAGGATGGCGCGGGCCGCCTTCAGCTCCGAGAGCTGGGCCACCATCGGCAGCATCAGCCGGCACTGGCCGGCGGGCGCGACGCACAGCACGGCGCGGAACTGGGTGCGCAACAGGTCGGGCCGCCACAGGCTGGTGCGCACGCCGCGGAGCCCCAGCGCCGGGTTCTCCTCGTAGGGCAGCGGCAGCCAGGGCGCCGGCTTGTCCGAGCCGATGTCGAGGGTGCGCACGATCAGCGGGCGTCCGCCGAGGCCTTCGGCCACCGCGCTGTAGGCCGCGAACTGCTCGGCTTCGTCGGGCGGCGTGTCGCGTTCGAGGAACAGGAATTCGGTGCGCAGCAGGCCACAGCCTTCCGCCCCGGCTTCGACGGCCGCCTGCGCTTCGGAAGCGGCGCCCAGGTTGGCGAAGACCTCGATACGGCTCCCGTCGGCGGTGGTGCAGACCTCGCGGGCGGCGGCGCGGGCCTGGGCGCCACGCTTGCGCCGGGCCTCCAGCGCCGCGGTCATCGCCTCGACCTGCCAGGCTTCCGGATCGAGATGGAGCTGGCCCTTGTCCGCGTCGAGGATCAGGGCGGTTCCGTCGGCGATCTCCAGCACCCGTGGTCCGGCGGCGACCACCGCGGGCACGCCCATGGCGGCGGCGATGATGGCCACGTGCGAGGTCGGTCCCCCGCCCACCGTGCAGAACCCCACGAGCCGCGCGGCGTCGAGCCCGACCAGCTGGGAGGGCAGCAGGTCGTCAGCCAGCAGGATGGCGCCTTCGGGCAGCTCCGGCGCCGGCTCCTGGCCCCGGCCCAGCAGGGCCACCAGCACCTGCCGCTCGAGGTCGGCCAGGTCGCCCATGCGCTCAGCCATGCGTTCGTCGCCCATGGCTTGCAGCACGGCCGCCTGGGCGCGCAGGGCGAAGCGCCAGGCGTAGGCCGCGCTCCTGTCCTGGCCGATCAGGCCCTGCGCCTGGGCGTTCAGCTCCGGATCGTCCAGCAGGGCGATGTGGGCGGTCAGGATCGAGCGCCGGTCGCGGTCCACGCCGGCGGCAGCCTTCTCCAGCCGGTCGCGCACGACGCCGCGGGCCCGCGCCAGTTCCGCGCTCTCCAGGGTCACGCCGCGGCTGGCCTCGACCACCGGGATTTCAGGCGGGATAAAGCGCACGGCCTGGCCCACCGCCAGGCCCCGAGCGGCAGGCACGCCGGTGATCAGCTTGGGGTCCTGCTGTTCCGCCGCGCTGGGCGGCGCGGCGCGCGCGGGCTCCGACACGCGTGCGGCCCGCTCTTCGATCTCGCCCGCCAGCAGGCCGGCCACGGCGGCCACCGCCGCCGGGGCGTCCGGACCGGCGGCGGCCACCACAAGGGCATCGCCCTCGCGTACGCCCAGCGCCATCAGGGCCACCACGCTCTTGGCGTTGGCCCGCTTGCCGTGAACCGCGATGGAGATCTCGGCGGAAAAACGCTTGGCGCAGTTGGACAGGGCCGCCGCGGGCCGCGCGTGCAGGCCGTGGGGCAGGCGCGGCGACACGGTTGCGGTCACTTCCGCTCCCTCGCCGGCCTCGTTGACGGCTTCAGAGCCGCCCAGGGGGCGGATAGCGAGCAGGACGTCGCCGACCTGAACCGCCCGGCCCTGTTCCCGCCGTATCACCTGGAATCCTTCGCCGTTGGTCAGCACCACCGGCGTGACCAGACTCCTCGCCTTGCGGGCCAGCAGGTCGAGGTCGAAGGAGATCAGCGGGTCGCCCGCCCGCACGGTCGCGCCGTCGGCGACGTGTACCTCGAAGCCCTCGCCGCCCAGGCTGACGGTCTCCAGCCCGATGTGCATCAGGATCTCGGCGCCGTTCGCCGCCCGGAGCGTCACCGCATGCTTCGTGTGATGCACCGAGATCACCGTCGCATCGCAGGGCGCGTGCAGGGTCGAGCCGGTGGGGTCGATCAGGACCCCCTCGCCCATCATGCCCTCGGCGAACACGGGATCGGGCGCCTCACTGAGGGGGCCGGCCCAACCGTTGAGCGGTGACATGAGGATCAGGTCGCTCAAGGCTTGGGCCCTCTGCGGACGAAGCGGCCGAGGTCGGGCCAGGTGAAGGGTTTGGCGGGGGTCGAGGCTGGGACCAGCCCCACGTTGCGGATCACCCACATCGGATCGACGCCGGCCTGGGTGAAGGTGAAGCAGAGGTCGTGCCTGCCCGCGCGGGCGGCGATGGGCGCTTCCGGCAGGACGGTGGTGTCGAACCGGCCCGAAGCGGGCTTCAGCGGCAGGACCGCGATACGCTCGCCTTCGCAGCTGTCCAGCCGCACCTCCAGCTCGCCCTCGGGCGTCGCCGGCGCGCGGAAGGTGATCGACTTGACCAGGTCGCCGATCTGGAAATTGTAGGGCAGCTGGCCGACCTCGGCGCGCAGGGCGGCGATGCCGTTCAGGTCGGCGGCGGGCCAGATCCAGCAGGGCTTCAGGATATCGACCAGGAACACCGCCCGATCGCCGCGCGCGGGGGCGTCGTCCTCCAGCGCCAGCTCCAGCTTGCCCGAACAGGTCTTCAGCTCGCGGCTGTCGCGGCGGCGGATGCTCAAGGCGTCCCAGCGCCGTTCGATCGGACGTGACAGGGGCCGGGCGCCGTCGAAGGCCTGGGCGGTGAATCGCACCGGCAGCTTCAGGGTCAGGGGCGCCTGGTATTTGGGCGAACGCGGCGTCGGGGCCGAGCCGTCCAGGCTGTAGCGCAGGTCCCCGAAGCCAGTCTGGTTCGACGCGGTCACCTTGACCGACCCGCCTGTTTCCTCAGCCACGATCTCGGGTGCGAAGGCGCTGTCCGAAGCCTTGATCCCGGTCATGCGATAGCGGCCTGTTTCCGCCGGCATCCGGGCCAGGAAATCCGGCCAGGCGCCGGGGCCCGACCAGCCGATCTCGGCGATGGCGTCCAGACGCGGGAAGGCCATCCAGGCCGCCCGGTCCTCAGTGCGCACATGCTCGGTCCACAGCGCGCCCTCCAGGCCCAGCACGTGCGAACGCTGGGCGGGGTCGAGCGAGGCCGGAAGCGGGTCGAAGGCGTAGACGTCCCTGAGCGTCAGCAGCGAACCACGCCCCGGAGGCTCATCGACCGTGCCGCTCTGGCGGTGATCGAAATACAGCGTCGGATCGACCGCCATGATGGTGTCGTGACCCTGGGAGGCGGCGGCCACGGCGCCGGCCGGCCCCTGCCAGGACATGACCGTGGCGCCCGGCGTCAGCCCGCCCTTGAGGATGTCGTCCCAGCCGATCAGGCGGCGGCCATGGTCATTCAGGAAGCCGTCGACCCGGCCGGTGAAGCGGCTCTGCAGCGCCTCCTCGTCCTTGATCCCCAGGGCCCTGATCTTCGCCTGCTCGCTGGCCGAGGCCTTCCACTGGTCCTTGACGGCCTCGTCCCCGCCCATGTGGATGTAGCGCGAGGGGAACAGCTCCATCACCTCGCCCAGCACATCCTGCAGGAAGCCGACCGTGCGGTCGTCGGTGTTGTAGAGGTTGGGATAGACGCCCCAGTCGGCCGGCACGTAGCGGGGGGGATTGGGGATCGAGGCCAGCTCCGGATAGGCGGCGATGGCGGCCGAGGCGTGGCCCGGCATCTCGATCTCGGGCACGACGGTGACGTTACGCGCCCTCGCATAGCGCACGATCTCGCGCACCTGGTCCTGGGTGTAGAAGCCTCCTTCGAGACGAGGCTTGCCGGTGGCCGGATCGATGTCGGCCCTCGCGCCGTCGCCGGCCGGAACCCGCCAGGCGCCGACCTCGGTCAGGCGCGGATATTTCCTGATCTCCAGGCGCCAGGCCTGGTCGTCGTTCAGATGCCAGTGCAGCACGTTGAGCTTGCGCTGGGCCATGGCGTCGATCAGCTGCTCGATGAATCCCACCGACTGGTAGTGCCGCGCCGAGTCGAGCAGCAGGCCGCGCCAGCCGAACTGGGGCTCGTCCCGGACATGGCCGGAGCGCACCGCGATCTCGGAGACCTTGCCTTCGTCCTGGGTCAGGATCTGCCACAGGCTGACGGCGCCGTAGAACAGGCCCGCGTCACTGTCGGCGGCGATCTCGATCCCTTCCGGCGAGACCTGCAGATCGTAGGCTTCGTCGGGCTGCACGCCCCGGTGCAGGGTGCGGTTGATCCGTATGGCGCCGGGGGCGCTTTCGCCGGTTTCACGGACCTGAAGGCGGAGGCCGCGGGTGCGCGCCAGCAGCTCGGTCAGCCAGTCCGCGGTCCAGCGCGCGGCCGTGTCGCCGGGAGGAACCGCCAGCACCATGCCGCTGCGGACGACGAAGCGGCCCTCGCCGCGGTCGACCTGTCGCGGCCGGGGCGTGATGGCGCCGGGATCGGCCAGGGCGCTCACGGTCGGCGCGGCGCGGCGGGTCAGGTCGGAAAGGCGCGGAAGGGCCGTAGCCGCCGGCGCGGCGAACGCGGACAGGGCCAGAACGGCGATCAGGGTCTTGCGCACTCGAATCACGGCCTCACCCCCTGCCCTCAGCATGCGCGAAAGAAGGCGGAGCGACGATGCGCTCCGCCTGTCCAGTTGTTCACTCGCTCAGGGGTATTTTCGAAGACGGGAAGCTCGACACGGCTGGTCATGGTGTTCACCGGCGGCGAGGAGCCTCATGGGGGAACTGCGGAGGCCGGGGTTGGGGACCCGGCCTCCCTTCGGAGCAGTCCTCAGTACTTGACGTGCAGGCCGACGAAGAAGGTCCGGCCGTTCTTGTAGAAGCGGGCGGGCCGGCCCGGATCGTTGTCGTAGAATTCCTCGATCCGCTTGTCGCCGAGGTTCACCGCGTCGAAGGTGACCGAGGCGTTGCGCATCAGGTTGTAGCTGACCGAGGCGTCGAGGGAGTCGACGTTGGCGACGTACAGAGCCCGTCCGCCGCGTCCGCCCTCGTAGTCGGAGAAGAACTTGGAGCGGAAGTTGTAGGACAGGCGCGCGCTGAGCCCCTGGTTCTCGTAGTAGCCGGTCAGGTTCCACAGCGACTTCGAAGCGGAGGGAACCGGCACGCCCGAGTCCGAACCCGCGTCGGTCCAGGTGTAGTTGGCGATCACCCCGAAGCCGTTCCACAGCGGCCGCTGGAAGTTGATTTCCATGCCCTGGGTATGGCCGCCGGAGATGTTGATCGGACGGCTGATCTTGTAGTCGCAGGTGTAGATGTTGGTCCCGGTCAGGACGCAGTTGTTGGCCGGGTTGGTCACCCGCGGATCGGCCGGGTTGTTGTTCTCCAGCGGCTGGCGCTCGGTGAACACGCCCTGGACGATGAAGGTCGACAGGTCCTTGTAGAAGAAGTCGACCGCCAGCAGGCTGTCCTTCTGGAAGTACCATTCCCAGGACGCGTCGAACTGGTTGGCGCGGTAGGGATTGATCTGCGGGTTGCCGCCCGAGCCGGTCAGCAGTGTTGGCGTCAGCGAAGTGAAGGCCCCCATCTGGGCGTAGTCGGGCCTGGCCATCACGCGGCCCGCCGCGAAGCGCAGCAGCTGGTCCGGCGCGATGTCGAAGGTCAGGTTCGCGCTGGGCAGGACGTCGGTATATTCCTTGGTGGCGGTGATCGGCGCGATCAGGCCGAAGGGGTTGTTGACGGCGCCGGCGGTGCCGGTCGGCACGCCCACCAGCCAGGCGTTGGACTTCTCCTGGGTCCTGACGATGCGCAGGCCGACGTTGCCGCGCCAGCCTTCGCCACGGAAGTCGCCCACGGCATAGCCGCCGAAGGTCTTTTCACGGACCTCGAAGCTTTCCAGCGGCCCGAAGTGGTCGCAGTTCAGAAGGCCGTTGCAGCCGCCGGTCTGGGCCCCGCCGATGGCGGAGTTCCAAGTCGCCGGCGCGCCGAGCCCAGCATAGAAGGCCTCGATCTTGGACTTGCTGGCCATGATGTAGCTGGTCAGGGTGCCCGGCCCCGCGATGCCGCTCAGGAAGTCGCCGGGCGTCAGGCCGCCGTTGACGTCGGCGAGGGTGCAGGGGTGGCCGTTGCAGGCGGTGGCGCCCGGGCCGGTCCATGGCAGAAGCGCCCGGCGCTGGCCGTAGGTGACCTCCACGTCGCGGTCGTGGTCGGTGAACTTCACGCCCGCCTTGACCGCCTTGAAGGCGCCCGCATCGACTTCCCATTCGGCGTCGCCGAAGGCGTAGAACTCGTTGTCGGTGTTGACGAAGGTGTTGTTCGAGGCCCAGCCCAGCTGCATCGGCGTGGCGTCGGTAGCCGGGTTGATGTTGGTGAAGTGGATCGCCGGGACGCCATTGCGGAAGTCGAAGCTGAAGCCGGTCGGGGCGTTGGTCTCCCAGAACGGCTGATGGTCGGTGGCGCCGGTGGAGTCGGTGTAGCCGACCCGGCCGGTCAGGCGCACGCGATCGCTGATGTCGAACTTGCCGGCCAGGTCGATCGAGCGGGTCTCGGTGTGGGCCAGGCGGTCGATGGCGTCGAACACCACGCCGTTGGCGCCCGGATTGATGGCGAAGCTGCCGGCCACCAGGGTGTGGTTCTGGATCACCGGGCTGACGACCGGGGAGCCCGCGTTGAACATCTGCGAGAACCAGGCCATGTAGTTCTGGTTGAAGTTATCAGCCTGCATGTGGCTGTAGAGGCCGGTCAGGTTGAGCTCGACTTTGTCGTTCGGCCGGAACTGCAGGCCGAAGTTGACGCCCTTCCGGATCCGCTCCTGCCGGAAGATCGTCGAACCGATCAGGTCGGGGGTGGCCACCGTCTGGCCGCTGATCGTGCGGTCGGTGTAGCCAAGGAACTCGATGCCGTCGCGGCGGAAGGTGCGCTTCTGATAGACCGCGCCCAGCAGGAAGCCGATGGTCTTGTCATTGCTGCGCCAGCTCATCAGGGCCGAGGCGGAGGGATCGGTCTTCTTGGCCTTTTCGTCGACCACGGCCTGGAGCGACGCCGACATGGACATGGGATCCAGGTCCAGCGGATTGCGGGTATGCACATCCACCGTGCCGCCCACGCCGCCTTCGTCGATGTCCGCGCGCGCTGTCTTGTCGACGATGACCTTGCCGACGATTTCCGAGGGCAGCATCAGGTAGTTGAAGCTGCGGCTGGCGTTGAGCTGGTCGAGCACGAACCAGTCGGCGGTCGCGATGGCGTGGCCGTTCAGGAGGGTGCGGTTGAGGGTGGGCGCCGTGCCGCGGATCGAGACCCGCTCGCCTTCGCCGAATTCGCGCTGGATGGAGACGCCCGTCAGGCGCTGCAGCGACTCGGCCACATTCTTGTCGGGGAACTTGCCGACGTCCTCGGCGGTGATCACCTCGACGATCGAATCCGAATTCTTCTTGGTCTCGATCGATTGCTGCAGCGAAGCCCGGATTCCGGTGACGACGACTTCGTCGACCTCGGCCGGCTTCTTCGACTGGGCCAGGGCGGGCTGAGCCGCCACCAGCAACGCCGCCGCACTCGCCGATCCGATCAGCAGAGCCTTGTTGAGGCGCATATTTCCCTCCCTCTAGCCGAGCCGGTCTTGGCGCCGACCCGGGACATCCCCGTGGGCCGGACTTCCCGGCATGACATTCACATTACACAGGTCGTTGAGGATTGGAAGACAAAAAAGATACCAATGCAAAACCTTTGTTTTTAGTGGTATGCAAGTGGTATGGTCGTATGGCATAACGACCTCGAACCGGCTATCCCTTGTACGCCTAGCGGAGAAAGCCTTTGTCCCTGTCGACGATTCTCGGCCCCCTGGACGGCTCCAGCCCTCAGCCGCTGTACCAGCAGCTGCAGCGCGCGCTGCGTGACGCCATAAGCACCAATGTGCTGGGGCCCGACGACGCCCTGCCGGCCGAGCGCGATCTGGCCGAGGAATTCGCCGTCTCGCGAATCACCGTGCGCAAGGCGCTGGACGGACTGGTCGGCGAGGGCCTGCTGACCCGCAAGCAGGGCGCCGGCACCTTCGTCAACGGGCGGGTCGAGAAGAACTTCGCCAAGCTGACCTCCTTCTCGGAAGACATGCTCGCGCGTGGACGCAAGCCCCACAGCGTGTGGCTCAGCCGCTCGGAGGGAACGGTCACGCCCGAGGAGTCCCTGACCTTGGGTCTGTCGCCCGGGGCGGCGGTGTTCCGCTTCAACCGGATTCGCTACGCCGACGCCCTGCCGATGGCGCTGGAATATTCCACCGTGCCGGCCAACTGCCTGACCTCGCCCCAGGAGGTCGACACCTCGCTCTACGAAGCGCTCAGCCGCTCGGGCAACCGCCCGACCCGCGCCCTGCAGCGTCTGCGCGCGGTGCTGTTCACCCCGGAACAGGCCGAGCTGCTGGACATCAAGCCCAAGGACCCGGGCCTGCTGATCGAGCGGCGGGGCTTCCTGAAGAACGGCCAGGCGGTGGAGTTTACCCAATCGTTCTATCGGGGCGACGCCTACGACTTCGTCGCCGAGCTGAACACCCTGTCCTGAGGCGGCGCGCGTGACCCTCCCGCCCCTTCCCGCCGCCGGCCCCGCGGACCCGGCGCAAGGCGCCCACGCCGACGAGACCCTCATGTTCGCCGAGGCGCGCGAGGCGGCCGAGGCCGCGCAGCGCGCCCTCGACCATAACCGCGACCTGATGCGCGCGCTGGGTCGCGCCCTTCGCGAGCGGGCGCCGCGTCTGGTGGTCACCTGCGCGCGTGGCTCCTCCGACCATGCGGCCACCTTCGCCAAGTACCTGATCGAGACCCGCGCCGGCGTGCTGACCGCTTCCGCCGCCCCTTCTGTCAGCTCCATCTACGAGAGCCGCGCCGACCAGGGCGGTTCGCTCTGCCTGGCCATCTCCCAGTCCGGGCGCAGCCCCGATCTTCTGGCCACCGTCGAGGCCGCGCGGGAGGCGGGCGCCTTCGTGGTGGCCCTGGTCAACGCCGAGGACAGCCCCCTGGCCCGGCTGGCCGACGTCACCGTGCCGCTGCTGGCCGGACCCGAACTCAGCGTCGCGGCGACCAAGTCCTACATCGCCTCCCTGTTCGCCCTGGTCTGGATGACCGCGGAGTGGACTGAGGACCAGGCCCTGCTGGATGCGCTGGAGCGTGCGCCGGAGCGGCTGCGCGACGCCTTCGACCTCGACTGGACCGCCGCGATCCGAACGCTCGAGCCCGCGCGCAACCTCTATGTCCTGGGCCGGGGCCTCGGCTTCGGCGTCGCCCAGGAAGCCGCCCTCAAGTTCAAGGAGACCTGCGGCCTGCACGCCGAGGCCTTTTCCGCCGCCGAGGTCCGCCATGGCCCCATGGCCCTGGTCGAGCGGGGCTTCCCGGTGCTGGTCTTCGTTCAGGACGACGCCACCCGCTCC
Source organism: uncultured Caulobacteraceae bacterium (assembly GCA_964432415.1). Classification (GTDB taxonomy): domain Bacteria; phylum Pseudomonadota; class Alphaproteobacteria; order Caulobacterales; family Caulobacteraceae; genus JAFECT01. Next base: position 18,408 of record CAYSNW010000042.1, on the reverse strand, counting down.
GGCGTGCAGGACCTGATCCCCGAACTGGCCGCGACGGGCGCCGAGGTGCTGCTGGCCGGCGCCACCCATCCGGGCGCGACCAGCCTGCCGACCCTGACCGATCACCCGGCCCTGGAGCCCCTCTACGCGATCCAGAGTTTCTACCGCATGGCCGAGCAGCTCTCGCGCGCCCGCGGCCTGGACCCGGACCATCCGCCCGGCCTCCACAAGGTGACCCGGACCATCTGATGATCACCGCCCTCGCCAACGGCCGCGTGCTCGAACCCTCCGGTTTCACCGTGGGGCGTTCCGTGCTGGTCGAGGGACGACGCATCAAGGCCGTGGTGGCCGACGCCGACGCGCCCGCGAACGCCCGCCGCATCGACCTCGAAGGCCGGCGGCTGCTGCCGGGCTTCATCGACGTCCAGGTCAACGGCGGGGCCGGGGTGCTGTTCAACGACGCCCCGACGCCCGAGGCCATCGCCGAGATCGGCCTGGCCCACCGCCGGTTCGGGACCACCGGCTTCCTGCCGACCCTGATCAGCGACGATCTGGAGGTGGTGGCGCGGGCCATCGCCGCAGTGGATCAGGCCCTGGCCCAGGGCGTGCCCGGCCTGCTCGGCATCCACATCGAAGGGCCGTTCCTCAACGCCAAGCGCAAGGGCGTGCACGACCCGGCCAAGTTCCGGATCCTGGATGAGTCGGTGCTGCCGCTGCTGACCTCGCTCAAGCGCGGCCGAACCCTGGTGACCCTGGCGCCCGAGCGCACCCGGCCTGAGCTGATCGCGCGCCTGACGGCGGCGGGCGTGCGGGTCTCGGCCGGCCATACCAACGCCTCCTATGCGGCGACGCGAGCGGCGATCGAGGCGGGGCTGACGGGCTTCACCCATCTGTTCAACGCCATGTCGCCGATCGCCAGCCGCGAGCCCGGCGTGGTGGGGGCGGCGCTGGAGGACCAGTCCTGCTGGTGCGGCCTGATCGTCGACGGCCGCCACGTCGATCCGGTCGTCTTGAAGATCGCGCTGCGCTGCCGGCCGCTGGACCGCTTCATCCTGGTCACCGACGCCATGCCCAGCGTGGGCCTCACGGACAAGTGCTTCCAGTTGCAGGGCCGCCGCATCACCGTGCAAAACGGCGTCTGCGTGGACGAACACGGCACTTTGGCGGGATCCGATCTGGACATGTCGAGCGCGGTCAGGAATGCCGTATCCATGCTCGACCTTTCTCTCGAACAGGCGGTGCGCATGGCCAGCGCCCATCCGGCGGCGTTTCTGGGGCTCGACTCCGAGCTCGGCTCGATCGCGGCGGGGCGCCTCGCCAGCCTGACCCTGGTCGATGACGAGCTGAAGGTCCTGCGCAGCTGGATCGACGGCGCCGACGATCTCGACGCCCACCTCTACGACGAGGCTAGGCCCTTCGACGCCCTCGGCGGCGCCGCCCGATGAGCCTTGGCCGTGCGATCGTGATCTTCGGCGCCACGGGGGACCTGGCGCTCAGGATGCTCTATCCGTCGCTTTATTTCCTCGACGCCGATGGCCTGTTGCCCAAGGACTTCGCCCTGGTCGGGGCCTCGCGCTCAACCCTGTCCGACCCGGAGTTCACGGCGCGGGTCGAGGAAGCGGTCAAGGCGCGCGCGGGGGACCGTTTCGACCGGGACGTGTTCCGCGCCTTCGCAAAGCGCCTGCACTACTGCGGCGGCGACGCCTCCCACCCGGAGTTCTACGCGCGCCTCGCGGGGCTGCTCGAAGGGACCCGTGAGCGGATCTTCTACCTCTCGACCTCGCCCAGCCTCTACGCCGGCATCGCCGCCAACCTGAAGCGCTCGGGCCTGTCGGACGGCGACGCGCGGGTGGTGGTGGAAAAGCCGCTGGGCCGGGACCTGGAGTCCTGCCGCAGGATCAACGACGCTTTGGGCCACGCCTTCCCGGAAGAGCACATCTTCCGCATCGACCACTATCTGGGGAAGGAGGCGGTGCAGAACCTGGTGGCGCTGCGCTTCGCCAACACCTTCTTTGAGCCGCTGTGGAACAAGGTCTCCATCGACCACGTCCAGATCACGGTGGCCGAGACCGTCGGCGTCGAGGGCCGTTGGGGCTACTACGACGAGTACGGCGCGCTTCGCGACATGGTGCAGAACCATATGCTGCAGCTGCTCTGCCTGGTGGCCATGGAGCCGCCGGCCAGCCTCGATCCGGACTCGGTGCGCAACGAAAAGGTCAAGGTGTTGCGCTCGCTACGCACGCTGAACGGCCGTGAGGTCGAAAAGCGCACCGTGCGTGGCCAGTACCGCGCCGGCGTCGCCGACGGCCACTCGGCGCCCGGCTATCTGGACGAGGACGGCGGCTCGAAGAGCGACACCGAGACCTTCGTGGCCATCTGCGCCAACATCGACAACTGGCGCTGGGCGGGCGTGCCCTTCTACCTGCGCACCGGCAAGCGCATGCCCGAGCGCTCCAGCCAGATCGTCATCCAGTTCCGCGAGGTGCCGCACTCCATCTTCGGCGGCACGGAGCTCCTGGCCAACCGCCTGACCATCCGCCTGCAGCCCGAGGAAGAGATCTCGCTGCAGCTGATGAACAAGACCCCGTCGCTCGAGCAGGGCCGCACGATGGAGCTCAAGCCCCTGTCGCTGAACCTGTCGCTCGATGACGCCTTCAAGGGCCGCCGCCGCATCGCCTACGAGCGGCTGCTGCTGGAGGTGATCAAGAACGACCCGACCCTGTTCGTGCGCCGCGACGAGGCGGAGGCCGCCTGGACCTGGATCGACGGCATCGTCTACGGCTGGGAACGCAATGGCCTGAAGCCCACGCCCTATGTGGCCGGCACCTGGGGACCGGGCGGCGCCTACGCCCTGGTCGAGCGTGACGGCCGCAGCTGGTACGAATGAGCCGGCTCCAGCGCTTCCCGACCGGCGAAGCCCTCTACGACGCCCTGGCCGAAGAGATCGCCTCGCGCCTGACCCTGGGCGTCGAGGCCCGCGGATCGGCCAGCTTCGTCGCCTCCGGCGGCACCACGCCGGGCCCGGTGTTCGAACGGCTGTCGGCCATGGCGCTAGCCTGGGACCGGGTGCAGGTCACCGCTTCCGACGAACGCTGGGTCGGACCAGAGGATTCCGCCTCCAACCAGGCTCTGGTCCGCCGCACCCTGCTGCAGGGACCGGGCGCGGCCGCCCGCTACATCCCGCTGAAGAACGACGCCCCCACCCCCGAAGCCGGACAGGCTGCGGCCCACTGGGCCATCGCCGCCCTGCCCCGTCCCTTCGATGTCACCCTGCTCGGCATGGGAACGGATGGCCACACCGCCTCGCTGTTTCCCGGGGCGGAGGGGCTCCAGGCAGCCCTCGATCTCAGCGACCCAACCCTCGCCCGCGCGGTACGCCCGCTGGCGGCCGCCGGCTCGACCGAGCGCGTCAGCCTGACGCTGCGCGCCCTGCTCGACAGCCGTTGGATCGCCATCCTGATCCGCGGCCAGGACAAGCTCGACGCTTACCAGCGCGCCATGGCCGATCTGGAGGATGTCGCGAAGGCGCCGGTTCGTGCGATCCTCGGCCAGGACACCGTTCCGGTGGGCATCTGGTGGGCGACGTAACTCGAGAATATGCGCCCGCCGAGGCGGCTCCAAGGTGGCTAGCCAGCGGCCCCGTCCATCCAGAGATGCTCCCCAGGGAAAGGAAAACGGAAGTCCACGGACCACTTCTTTCCCCCGATTTCGACGGCGCCTTTTTGATGCCGGGTGTTCAGGAAGGCGATCAACGCCTGAAGGTCCTCGGTGGGAAGGAAGATGCTGTAGCCGTCAGGTCCCATTCTCACGGTCCCCGGAGCGTCGAGTCCCGGCCATTTCGCCGGCCAGATGATCGAGGGCTCCGACGCATGGTCGTACGGCCACACCATCACCTCGACCTTCTCGGGCATCCACGGTTTGGCGTCGGCCGGGTTGAAGGCGATCAGGCGCTCGTACGCCGCGACGATGGGCGTCGGCACTCGTCCCCCCTCTCGTCCGCCGGACGGACTGCCGTAGACGGATATCGTGGTCAACGCCCCGCCCCTCCCCAGGAAGATGTTCGACGTCGGCTGATCGGTCATGTCCGCGGCCTGGTATCGGCCGGTGACGCAAGCCAGGGCTCCGACATCGACGCTGTGGAGCAGGGCCTTGATTTGCGCAGGATCGAGGCGGGCCTGTTTGTAGCCGTCACCCGACTGGAAGATCACGAGGCCGTCTTCGTAGAGCGCGAAGCGGGGCGAATCCGCGCCCATGACCATTGCCCACGGGTCGGTGTTGACGAGGACGAGGATGGGCTGGGCCGCTTCGTGCTTCGCGGGCGCCGGCAATTTTTCGGAACAATCCCGCGCCTGCGCCAACGCCGTCGAGGCGCACGCGAACCAGACCAGGACGACGATAGCCATGAGCCTGTTCATGGCGTCACAGTCTCAGGGTTGCGCGAGCTTCGCAATGTGCAGCGGCGCAGCAGGGCCCCGACCCCACGCCAACGGATCACACCGCTTGCTTCCGCCCCGGGGATAAGGGGCTAAAAGAGATTGAGCCGGAGCTGAATCGTTGCCCACCCTGAACCCCGCCATCGCCGAGGTGACCGCCCGCATCGTCGAGCGAAGTCGCCCGACCCGCGCCGACTATCTGGACCGCATCGGCGCCGCCCACGCCCATGGCCGATCTCGCAGCCACCTGAGCTGCGGCAACCTCGCCCACGCCTTCGCCGCCTCGCCCCTGTCGGACAAGCTGCGCCTGAAAGCCTCGGACGCGGTCAACGTCGGGATCGTCACCGCCTACAACGACATGCTTTCGGCCCACCAGCCGTTCCAGGACTACCCCGACCGGATCAAGGCCGCCGTGCGCGAGATCGGCTCCACCGCCCAGGTCGCGGGCGGGGTCCCGGCCATGTGCGACGGGGTCACCCAGGGCCAGGGTGGCATGGAGCTGTCGCTGTTCTCGCGCGAGGTGATCGCGCTCTCGACCGCCGTGTCCCTGTCCCACGACATGTTCGACGCGGCCCTGATGCTGGGCGTCTGCGACAAGGTCGTGCCGGGGCTGATGATCGGGGCGCTGAGCTTCGGCCACCTGCCGATCCTGTTCGTCCCCGCCGGACCCATGACGCCGGGCATTCCGAACAAGGAAAAGGCCCGGGTGCGCGAGGCCTTCGCCAAGGGCGAGGTCGGGCGCGCGGAACTGCTGGAAGCCGAGGCCGCCTCCTACCACGCCGCCGGCACCTGCACCTTCTACGGCACCGCCAACTCCAACCAGATGCTGATGGAGCTGATGGGCGTGCACCTGCCGGGCACGGCCTTCGTCAATCCCGGCACGCCGCTCCGCGACGCCCTCACCGCCGAGGCCGGGCGCCGCGCGGTCGCCCTGGCCCAGTCCGGCGAAGCCATGCTCGGCCGCGTCATCGACGAGAAGGCGGTGGTCAACGGCCTTGTGGGCCTGATGGCCACGGGCGGCTCGACCAACCACGCCCTGCACATCCCCGCCATGGCGCGCGCCGCCGGGATCGTCGTGGACTGGGACGATTTCGCCGCCATCTCGGCGGTCACCCCCCTGCTGGCGCGCGTCTATCCCAACGGCTCCGCCGACGTGAACCGCTTCCACGCCGCCGGGGGGATGGGGTTCCTGACCCGCGAACTGCTCGACGCCGGCCTGCTGCACGAGGAGGTCACCACCGTCGCGGGACCGTCGCTGCGCGCCTACGCCCGCGAGCCCGGCCTGGCCGGCGACACCCTGGTCTGGCGCGACGCGCCTCAGGCCTCGCTTGACCTCGACGTGCTGCGTCCGGTCTCCGACCCCTTCGCGCCGGAGGGTGGCATCCGGGTGCTGGACGGGGCGCTGGGACGGGCGGTGATCAAGGTCTCGGCCGTCGCCGCCGAGCACCGGGTCGTCGAGGCGCCCGCCCTGATCTTCCACGACCAGGACGATCTGGTCGCCGCCTTCAAGCGCGGCGAGCTGGAGAAGAACTTCGTTGCGGTGCTGCGCTTCCAGGGCCCGAGGGCCAACGGCATGCCCGAGCTGCACAAGCTGACCCCGCCGCTGTCGGTGCTGCAGGACCGGGGCTTCAAGGTGGCCCTGCTCACCGACGGGCGCATGTCGGGCGCCTCGGGCAAGGTGCCCGCCGCCATCCACCTCACGCCCGAGGCCGCGGAGGGCGGGCCGATCGCGCGTCTGCGCGAGGGCGATGTGATCCGTCTCGACGCCGAGGCGGGGGTGCTCGAGGTCCGCGCCGATCCGGCGGAATTCTCGGCCCGGACGCCCGTGACCTACACCCAGCCCCAGTTCGGCCTGGGCCGCGAGCTGTTCCGGCGCTTCCGCGAGCTGGCGGGCGCGGCGGAAACCGGCGGCGGCGTAGTCGTCTGAGCCGTCAGCCCTGACTCCAGGCGCCGATGACCATGCCGACCTCGTGCAGGATGCTCTCCCGATCCTCCGCGGTCCGGCCCGCGACGTAGTAGGCGGCCATGATGACCGGAGCCCGTCCGGGACGCCGCGCGATGGCCACATCGTTGCACTCGTGGGCGCCGGTTCCCGCCTTGTCGCCCACGATCCAGTCGTGGGGCAGGCCGGCGCGCAGGCGTGCGAGACCGCGGTTGCTGGTCCGCATCCATCCCTCGATCCGCTGGCGCGAGGCGGGCCGCAGGACGTCGCCCAGCAGCAGCCTGCGCACCGATCCCGCCATGGCGCGCGGCGTGGTCGTGTCCAGATCGCCCTGGGGCCGGTTGGCGTCGGGCTCCGGCCGGTCCAGCCGCGTCACCGTATCGCCGAGCCCTCGGACATAGCGGGTCACGCCCGCCGGACCGCCCAGGGTCGCCAGCAGGAGGTTGGCGGCGGTGTTGTCGCTGGCCTCGATCGCTGCCGCGCACAGGGCTTCGACGGTCATCGATCCGTCGCCGACATGGGCCCGGGTGACCGGCGCATAGTCCAGCAGGTCTCGCTCGCCATAGGCGATCCGTCGATCCAAGCGCTCGCGGCCCGCGTCGACCCGGCCCAGCACCTGCGCCACCGCCAGGGTCTTGAAGGTGCTGCACATCAGGAACCGTTCGTCCGCGCGGTGCGCCAGGACCCGACCGGACGCCGTGTCCAGCACGAACACCCCCAGCCGCCCGCCGCCGTTGCGCTCGAGCGAACCCAGGGCATGGGCGGCCGCGATCTCGTTGCGGCTCGCCGGCGTCATGGCCAACGACCCCAGTCCGAAAGCCGCGCCCCGCCGGGTCAGAAATTCAACCATCCGGTCCCCCATCTACAGTCCACCCTAGCCGCATCCCGCCCGCCGTCGAAGGGGGCGACCCGGCGTGCGCGCCACGCTAGGCTCGCTCCGATGAGTCCGCCCCCGCGCCCAGACCCCGCAACGGCCCGCCCCTGGTGGCGCGGCGCGGTGATCTATCAGGTCTATCCGCGCAGCTTCCTGGACACCGACGGGGACGGGGTCGGCGACCTGAAGGGCGTGATCGAGGGGCTGGACCACATCGCCTCCCTGGGTGTCGACGCCATCTGGCTGTCGCCCTTCTTCACCTCGCCCATGGCCGACTACGGCTACGACATCGCCGACTACTGCGGCGTCGACCCGCTGTTCGGGACGCTGGACGACTTCGACCGGCTGGTGGCGCGCGCCCATGCGTTGGGCCTGAAGGTCATCATCGACCAGGTCTATTCCCACACCTCCGACCGCCATCCCTGGTTCGCCGTGAGCCGCGCCTCGCGCACCAATGCGAAGGCCGACTGGTACGTCTGGGCCGACCCCAAGCCCGATGGCTCGCCGCCCAACAACTGGCAGTCGGTTTTCACCGGCCCGGCCTGGACATGGGACGCGCGGCGCGGCCAGTACTATCTGCACAACTTCCTGGTCGAGCAACCGGACCTGAACCAGCACAATCCCGCCGTCCAGGAGGCGGTGCTGGCGGTGGCGCGCTTCTGGCTCGACCGCGGCGTGGACGGCTTCCGCCTCGACGCCCTGAACTTCCTGATGCACGACCCGGAGCTGCGGGATAATCCGCCCGCGCCGGACGACCGGACACCGAAGACCCGCCCCTTCGACTTCCAGGACCACACCCGCAACCAGTCCCACCCCGACATCGCCGCCTTCCTGGCCCGCCTGCGCCAGGTCCTGAACGGTTACGGCGATCCCTTCACCGTGGCCGAGGTCGTGGGCCCGCGCGCACTGGCGGAGATGAAGGCCTTCACCGCCGACGAACGGCATCTGTCCAGCGCCTACGGCTTCGCCTTCCTCTACGCCGACGCCCTGACACCGGACCTGGTGCGCCGGACCATCGCCGACTGGACCGGCGTCCCCGGCGAGGGCTGGCCGTCCTGGGCGGTCTCCAACCACGATGCGCCGCGCGCCGCCTCGCGCTGGGCGCGCTCCGAGGCCGAGCGCGAGCCCATGGCCCGGCTGGTCCTGGCCCTGCTCCTAAGTCTTCGCGGCAACCCGTTCCTCTACCAGGGGGAGGAGCTGGGCCTGCCCCAGGCCGAAGTGCCGTTCGAACGGCTGCGCGACCCGGAAGCCATCGCCAACTGGCCCGCGACCCTGGGCCGTGACGGCGCCCGCACCCCCCTGCCCTGGCGTGCTGAGGCGCCCTACGGCGGCTTCTCCGCCGCCGAGCCGTGGCTTCCGATGGACCCGCGCCACCTGAATCTGGCAGTGGACGGGCAAGCGCACGATCCCGCCTCCATGCTGGCCTTCACCCGCTCCCTCATTGTCTTCCGCAAGGCGCATCCGGCCCTGGTCGATGGCGCGCTGAAGCTGTTGCCCTCGCCCGACCCGGTCGTGGCGTTCGAGCGGACCGGTGGCGGCGAGCGGCTGCTCTGCGCCTTCAACCTGGGCCGCGAACCGGTCGAATGGACGCCGCCCGGCCGCTGGACCCTGGCCTTCGCCGCCAACGGCGCGAACCTCCAGTGGTTGTCTCCGCTTTCGGGCTTCGTCGCCATCGGCGAGGATGGCGCGTGATCGATCGCCGCCTCCTGCTCTCCGGCCTGTCCGCCGCCGCCGTCCTGGCTCTCGCCCGCCGCGCCGGCGCCGCGCCCGTGGCCGCGGACCCGGCCATCGAGGCGCTGATCGGGGCCATGAGCCTGGAGGAGAAGGCCGGCCAGCTGACCCTGATGCCGGACCTCAGCCGCCCCCGTGTCGACGCGGGCGTCCCCCAGCCGGTGGTCCGCGCCGAGTTCGACCGCATCGCCCGCGAGATCCGCGCCGGCGGCCTGACCGGCCTGTTCAACGGCGTCGGAACCGAGGCCGGGCGAAGGCTGCAGCGCTTGGCCGTCGAGGAGAGCCGCCACCGCATCCCTCTGCTGTTCGCCGGCGACATCATTCACGGCCTGAGGACCGTCTTCCCCCTGCCCCTGGCGGAGGCCGCGAGCTTCGAGCCGGAGTTGGCCCAGCGCACCGCCCGCGCGGCGGCCGAGGAAGCCACCGCCGTCGGCCTGCACTGGACCTTCGCCCCCATGGTCGATGTGGCGCGCGACCAGCGCTGGGGCCGGGTGGTGGAGGGCGCCGGCGAGGATCCCTGGCTCTGCGCCCTGTTCGCTGCGGCGCGGGTCAGGGGCTTCCAGGGGCCGAGCCTTGCGGCCCCGGACTCCCTGCTCGCCTGCCCCAAGCATTTCGTCGGCTACGGCGCGGTCACCGGCGGCATGGAGTACGCCAGCGTCGACCTGTCCGACCAGGCGCTGCGCGACATCCACCTGCCGCCCTTCCGCGCGGCCATCGACGCCGGCGCGCTCACGATCATGAGCGCCTTCAACGACATCAACGGCGTGCCCTCGACCGCCAACCGGCGGCTGCTCACCGACCTGCTGCGCGCCGAGATGGGCTACCGCGGCGTGGTGACGTCCGACTACACCGCCGACGCGGAGCTGGTCGCCCACGGCTATGCGGCCGACGAGCGCGAGGCCGCCAAACTGGCTTTCCTGGCCGGTGTCGACATCAGCATGGCCTCGGGCCTGTTCCGCGAGCACCTGCCGAGCCTGGTCACGGACGGCGAGGTTCCGCTCGCGGCGCTGGACGCCTCCGTTCGGCGGGTGCTGCAGCTCAAGAAGGCCATGGGCCTGTTCGACGACCCGTACCGGTCGCTGGATCCCGAGCGCGAACGCCGCAGCATCCACCTGCCCGCGACCCACGCCCTGGCGCGCGAAGCGGCCCGCCGCTCCATCGTGATGCTGAAGAACGAGGGGGCCCTGTTGCCGCTCTCGAAATCGGCGCAGCGCATCGCCCTGATCGGCCCGGCCGGACGCGCCCACGCCCTCGGCCCCCACAGCCTCTATGGCGAGCCGCAGAAGGGCGTGACCCTCGAACAGGGCCTCCGCGTCTCGGTCGCCGATCCCGGCACCCTGATGGTCGTGCGCGGTTCGGATTTCGAGGCCCCGCTGGAGGGCGGTATCGAGGCGGCCCTGGCCTCGGCCCGTCTGGCGGATGTGGTGGTGCTGGCGCTGGGCGAAAGCGGCGAGATGACCGGCGAATCCCAGTCCCGCACGGAGGTCGTCATCCCGGCGCCGCAGATGGCGCTGGCCGAGGCAGTCTCCGCCTTGGGCAAGCCCACGGTGCTGGCGCTCAACACCGGCCGCGCCCTGGCCCTCCACGGCGCGGCGCTAAAGGCGGACGCCATTCTGGTCACCTGGCTGCTGGGATCGGAGGCCGGCCACGCCATCGCCGACGTCCTGTTCGGCGAGGTCAGCCCCTCGGGCCGGCTGCCGGTCAGCTTCCCGATCGAGTCCGGCCAGGAGCCCTATTTCTACGACCACCGTCCGACGGGCCGACCGCAGGAGCCGGGCGCCCCGCGCGAGTACAAGGGACGCTACCGCGACACGCCCAATGAAGCGCGCTTCCCCTTCGGTCATGGCCTGACCTATTCGACCGTCGCCTACGGCCGGCTGACCCTGTCGACGACGACCCTGGCCTGGAACGGAACGCTCACCGCCCACGCCAGGATCACCAACACCGGCGCACGCGCGGTCGAGGAAGTCGCCCAGCTCTACATCCACCAGCGCGCCGCGACGGTGACCCGCCCGGTGCGGGAGCTGAAGGGCTTCCGCAAGATCGCGCTCGCGCCCGGCGAAACAAAGGACGTCGCCTTCGAGATCACCCGCAAAGATCTGGGCTTCATCGGCCTGGACCTGACGCCGGTGGCCGAGCCCGGGACCTTCGATCTCTGGATCGCGCCGAACGCCGCCGAAGGCCTGAGCGCGACCTTCGAACTGCTGGACGCGCCCAAGCGCGCCTGATCGCCCCGTCTTTACGCCGCCCTTACGCGCCGGGACCGCCTTCCCCGTCGAGACCTTACGCGCCCGAGCTCACCCTGCCGGCCTGATCCGATACGGAGCAAGGCCTTGGCTGACATCCTCTACCTGACGGCGGGCGTGGCGATCTTCGCAGCCTTCGCCGGCTACGCGGCCCTTCTGAGGCGGACCTGACCATGGTCGTCGCCCTGATCTACGCCGCCGCCGCCCTCGGGCTGGCCGTCTTCATGATCGCGGCGCTGCTGCGCCCCGACAAGTTCTGACCGGAGGGTCCCATGAACCCGCAAGGTTGGGCCGAGATCGTCTTCACGATCGCCCTTACCGTCGCCCTCGCCTTCCCCCTGGGCGTCTACCTGGCCCGGGTCTGGCAGGGCCAGAGCACCTGGCTAGACCCGGTGCTCAAGCCCGTCGAATGGGTCTCCTACAAGGCCTTCGGCGTCGACCCGAACAAGGGCCAGACCTGGCTCGGCTACACCCTGGCGATGCTGACCTTCAGCGCCGCCAGCTTCGTCGTCCTGTACCTGATCCTGCGCTTCCAGGACCTGCTGCCCTTCAACCCGCAGCACTTCGCGGGCCTGAGCCCGGACCTGTCCTTCAACACCGCTGTCAGCTTCGTCACCAACACCAACTGGCAGTCCTATGTGCCCGAGACCACGGTCTCGACCTTCTCCCAGATGGCCGGCCTGACCTCGCACAACTTCCTGTCGGCGGCCGCCGGCATCGCCATGGCCGCGGTCGTGGCGCGCGCCTTCGCCGCCAACCGCGCGACGGATCTCGGCAACTTCTGGGTCGATCTGACCCGGATCAGCCTCTACGTCCTGCTGCCGGTCTCGATCGTCGGCGCCCTCGTCCTGGTGGCGCTGGGCCTGCCCCAGACCCTGGCGGCGCACGCGGACGCAACGACCGTGGAGGGCGGCAAGCAGACCATCGCCCTGTTCCCGGCCGCCAGCCAGGAGATCATCAAGCAGTTCGGCACCAATGGCGGCGGGATGTTCAACGCCAACTCCGCCCACCCGTTCGAGAACCCCAACGCGATCACCAACCTGATCGAGATGGTGGCCATGAATGTGCTGGGCTTCGCCTGCGTGATCGCCTTCGGCCGGGTCGTGATGGCCCGCAAGGAAGCCTCGGCCCTGCTGGCCGCCATGGTGGTGCTGCTCGGCGCCGCCGCCGCGACCCTCTACGTCACCGAAACCCAGGCGCCGCCCGCCCAGATGGCCGCTCACGCAGCCGCCGACGCCAACATGGAGGGCAAGGAGGTCCGCTTCGGCGCCCCCTCGACCGCCATCTGGACCGCCATGACCACCGGCGCCTCCGACGGCGGGGTCAATTCCATGCACGACAGCCTGATGCCGCTGGGCGGCGGGATGGCCATGTTCATGATCCAGCTGGGTGAGATCATCCCCGGCGGGGTTGGCTCCGGCCTTTACGGCATGGCGGTCATGGCCCTGCTCGCGGTCTTCGTCGCCGGCCTGATGGTTGGACGCACGCCCGAGTACCTCGGCAAGAAGATCGAGGCGCGCGAGGTCCGCTTCGCCATGCTGGCGGTGCTGATCCTGCCGCTGGCCATCCTCGGCTTCTCGGCCGCCGCCGCCGTGCTGCCCGAGGCGCTCAAGGGCTTGGCCAATCCCGGCGCCCACGGCCTGTCGGAGATCCTCTACGCCTACTCCTCGGCGGCCGGGAACAACGGCTCGGCCTTCGCCGGCCTCAGCGCCAACGTCCCCTACTGGAACACGACCCTGGGCATCGCCATGCTGCTCGGCCGCTTCGCCTATGTCGTGCCCGTGCTGGCCATCGCCGGCGCCCTGGCGGCCAAGCCCAAGCTCGCGCCTTCGGCCGGCACGCTTCCCACCCACGGCCCGCTGTTCGTTGGCCTGCTGATCGGGGTGATCCTGATCCTCGGCGGCCTGCAGTACTTCCCCGCCCTCGCGCTGGGTCCGATCGTCGAGCACTTCCAGGTGCTCGCCGCGGTCGCCGGCCACTAAGCGCACCGGAGCCAAAGCCATGACCTCCCTCACCCTCGCCCCTGAGGAGCCGACGTCGCGTCGGCCGCAGAAATCGGCGATCTCGGGCACCACCTTTTCCGCGGGCGTCCTCGTTCGCGCGCTCAAGGACGCCTTCGTCAAGCTCGACCCCCGGCATCTGACCGGCAACCCGGTGATCCTGGCCACCGAGGTGGTGGCGGCGCTCGCCACAATGTCAGCCGGCGTGGCCATCGCCACGGGCCAGGCGCCCTGGTTCGCCATCCAGATCGCGCTCTGGCTCTGGGCCACCGTGCTCTTCGCCAACTTCGCCGAAAGCGTCGCGGAGGGCCGTGGCAAGGCCGCCGCCGACGCCCTGCGCGCCGCCCGGGTCACCACCCAGGCCAAGCTGATCTTCGACGAGACCAACGGCGCCACCATGCTGACCCCCGCCCACACCCTGGGCCCCGGGCAGCTGATCCTGGTGGAGGCCGGGGACGTCATCCCCGCCGACGGCGAGATCGTCGAGGGCGTGGCCTCGGTCAACGAGGCGGCCATCACCGGCGAAAGCGCGCCGGTGATCCGCGAGGCCGGCGGCGACCGGTCCGCCGTCACTGGCGGCACCACCGTCGTCTCCGACTGGATCAGGGTGCGTGTGACCTCGGGTCCGGGGACCAGCTTCCTCGACCGCATGATCGCCATGGTCGAAGGCGCCGACCGCCGCAAGACCCCCAACGAGATCGCCCTGGCGGTGCTGCTGGCGGGCCTGACCCTGGTCTTCCTGATCGCGGTCGTGACCCTGCTGGGCCTCGGCAAGTACTCGGGCGAAAACCTGGACCCGCTGGTCCTGGGCGCCCTGTTCGTCTGCCTTATTCCGACAACGATCGGCGGGCTCCTCTCGGCGATCGGCATCGCCGGCATGGACCGGCTGCTGAAGGTCAATGTGCTGGCCACCTCCGGCCGCGCGGTGGAGGCCTCGGGCGACGTCGACACCCTGCTGCTCGACAAGACCGGCACCATCACCTTCGGCAACCGCATGGCCACCGAGATCATCCCGGCGCCGGGCGTCTCGCTGGACGCCGCCTTCCGCGCCGCCCTGATGGCGTCCATGGGCGACGACACGCCCGAAGGCCGCTCGATCATCGACCTGGCCCGCAATCACGGCCTGACCATCGAGCTTCCGAAGAACGCCAAGCTGATCGCCTTCAGCGCCGTCACCCGCCAGTCGGGCCTCGACGCCGAGGGCCACGCCTGGCGCAAGGGCGCGGTCGACTCGATCCTGAAGACCCTCTCGATGAAGGAGGACGCCGCCCCGGCCGAATTCCGTCAGGCGGTGGACCGCATCGCCCGCTCGGGCGGCACGCCTCTGGCCATCTGCGAGGACGGCCGCCTGATCGGCGTCATCCACCTGAAGGACGTGATCAAGCCGGGCGTCAAGGAACGCTTCGCGGACCTGCGCCGCATGGGCCTGCGCACCGTGATGATCACCGGGGACAACCCGATCACCGCCGCCACCATCGCCTCCGAAGCCGGGGTCGACGATTTTCTGGCCGAGGCCAAGCCCGAGGACAAGCTGGCCCTGATCCGCGAGGAACAGGCCAAGGGGCGGCTGGTGGCCATGTGCGGCGACGGCGCCAACGACGCGCCGGCCCTGGCCCAGGCCGACGTGGGCGTCGCCATGCAGACCGGCGCCCAGGCCGCCCGCGAGGCCGGCAACATGGTCGACCTGGACAGCGATCCGACCAAGCTCATCGAGATCGTGGAGGTCGGCAAACAGATGCTGATCACCCGTGGCGCGCTGACCACCTTCTCGATCGCCAACGACGTGGCCAAGTACTTCGCCATCATCCCGGCCATCTTCGTGACCGCCCTGCCGGCGCTCGGCGCGCTCAACGTCATGCAGCTGCACAGCCCCAACAGCGCCATCCTGTCGGCGGTGATCTTCAACGCGATCATCATCGTCTTCCTGATCCCGCTGGCCCTGAAGGGCGTGAAGTACCGCGCCATCGGGGCGGCCAAGCTGCTCTCCCGCAACCTGCTGATCTACGGCCTCGGCGGCGTCGTCGCCCCGTTTGTCGGAATCAAGCTCGTCGACCTGATCGTCTCCGCGATCGGCCTGGCGTGATCTCCCAAAGGACAATGACCATGCGTCTCATCCCCCTTCTCGCGGGCCTTGCGCTCGCTGCCGCCGCCGCCCCCGCCCTCGCCGAGGACGCGCCGAAGCTGGCCGTGGCCTGGAACGCCGGCGTGCAGAGCGACTACGTCTTCCGCGGCGTCAGCCAGACCGACTCCAAGCCCTCGGTCTTCGTCGGCGTCGACCTGACCTGGGACAAGCTCTACGCCGGCGCCTGGACCTCGAACGTCGACTTCAAGCCCTTCGGCGATCCGAAGACCACCGAGGAGGTGGATCTCTACGCCGGGGTCCGTCCGGTGATCGGCTCGGTCAACCTGGATCTGGGCGTGCAGTACTACGGCTACGTCAACGAGCCGTCCGGTCCCAAGCCGCACTACGCCGAGGTCTACGCCAAGACGACCCACGCCATGGGCCCGGCCACGGTGGGCGCCTCGGTCTTCTACTCACCGGAGTTCGGCTACAAGTCCGGGAACGCCTGGTACTACGAGGCCAACCTCGCCTGGACCCTCGACAAGAAGTGGTCCGCCTCCGGCGCCGTCGGACGCCAGGAGATCGAGAAGGCCGGCGACTACACCACCTGGAACGCCGGGCTCACCTGGGCCCTGAGCGACCACCTCTCGCTCGACGGGCGCTACTACGACACCGACCAGCACAGCTTCGGGGACCCCTACAAGGCCCGCGGCGTCGTGGCCCTCAAAGCGACCTTCTGAAGGAGGCTGACATGCTCGGCCATATCCGTCCCGCCATCGTCTCCACCCTGTGGTTCACCGCGATCCTGGGCGTGCTCTACCCGCTGGGAATCACCAAGGTCGCCCAGATCGCCATGCCCGCCCAGGCGGAGGGCAGCCTCGTGCGCGACAAGGCGGGCCACGTGATCGGCTCGGCCCTGATCGCCCAGCCGTTCAGCAAGGCGGAGTACCTGCACCCCCGGCCCTCCGCGGCCGGCAAGGACGGCTACGACGCCTCCGGCTCCAGCGGATCGAACCTCGGCCCGCTCAACCCGGACCTCCTCAAGCGCGAGGCCGGCGACGCCGACACGATCCGCAAGTCCGACGGCGCCGCGCTCATCCCGGCGGACGCGGTGACCACCTCCGCCTCCGGCCTGGATCCGGACATCTCTCCGGAGAACGCTCGCATGCAGGCCGCGCGCGTGGCCCATGCGCGCGGGATCGGCGCCGAGAAGGTGCAGGCCGTCATCGACGACGTCACCGAACCGGCCGCCTTCGGCTTCCTCGGCCAGCCGAGGGTCAATGTGCTGAAGGTCAATCTGGCGCTCGACGCGCGCTACCCGGTGAGCCACGCTACGACTCCATGATCCCCGACGAGCCCAGGCGACCCGATCCCGAAGCCCTGTTGGCCGAACTCGGCCGCGGGGGCCGGGGACGGCTCAAGGTCTTCCTGGGCATGTCGCCCGGGGTGGGAAAGACCTATGCTATGCTGCGCGAGGCCCGACGCCGCAAGGCGGAGGGCCTCGACGTCGTTGTGGGCCTGGCCGAAACCCATGGCCGGCGCGAGACGGAATCCCTGCTGCGGGGCATGGAGGTGCTTCCCCGCCGCCTCCATGAATACAAGGGGCGCGAGCTTCCCGAGTTCGACCTGGACGGGGCGCTGGCCCGCAAGCCGAAGCTGCTGCTGGTCGACGAATACGCCCATTCCAACGTGCCGGGCTCGCGCCATCCCAAGCGCTGGCAGGACATCGAGGAACTGCTGGGCGCCGGCGTCGACGTCTGGACCACGATCAACGTCCAACACCTGGAAAGCCTGGTGGAGGTGGTCTGGAAGATCACCGGCGTGCGCCAGCGCGAGACCGTGCCGGACTCGGTCTTCGCCCGCGCCGACGACATCGAACTGGTCGACATAACCCCGGCCGAGCTCCGCCAGCGCATGGCGGAGGGCAAGGTCTACATGGCCGAGACCGCCAAGGTCGCGGCCGAGCGCTTCTTCAAGCCCGAGAACCTGACCGCCCTGCGCGAACTGGCCCTGCGCCGCGCCGCCCAGACCGTGGACGACCAGCTGCTGGGCGCCATGCGCCGGGCCGGCGTCGAGGGGCCCTGGGCGGCCGGAGAGCGCATCCTGGTGCTGGTCGGCGGCGCTCCGGTCGCCTCGTCCCTGGTGCGGGCCGGGCGGCGGCTGTCGGACATGATGATGGACGCGCCCTGGATCGTGGCCCACGTCGAGCAGCCCAACCGTCCGCCGCTCTCGGCCGCCGGCGCCGCGCGCCTGAACGAGGCGCTGAAGCTCGCCGAACAGCTGGGCGCCTCCACCGTCACCCTGACCGGTGACGATGTGGTCGCCACTGTGCTGGACTACGCCCGGCGCAACAACATCACCCAGATCGTCGTAGGACGCTCGCCGGTCTCGCGCCTGCGCGCCGTGTTCGGCCGCTCCCTGCCCCACGCCCTGCTGGAGCGCTCAGGCGGCGCCGCCCTGCACGTGATCACCGAAGGCTCGCCCGACCGTCCGACCCCGCCGGTGGAGCGCGCCCGCAAACTCCCGCGCTGGCTCGATTTCGCGACGGCCGCCGGCTTCACCGCGATCGCGACCGGTGTGTCCATGGTGGTCGACCAGGTCTCGAACCAGTCGGCCAATGTGGCGATGGTCTTCCTGCTGGCGGTTCTGGCCACCGGAATCCTGCGCGGGCTCTGGCCCGCCGTGGCCGCCGCCGCGATCGGAGCGGTCAGCTACAACTTCTTTTTCCTTGAGCCGCGCCTGACCATGTACATCGGCCACGCCGCCGACGTGCTGACCTTCGCGGTGTTCTTCGTGGTGGCTCTGGCGACCGGCTGGCTGGCGGGACGCGTGCGCGACCAAGCGCGGGCCACGGCCCAGCGGGCCTCGGCGATCTCGACCCTGCTGCAGGCCAGCCGCCGTCTCTCGGGGACCGCCGACAAGGCCGACGCGGCGCAGGCCCTGGCCGAACAGCTGGCCGCCGCGGCCGGCACGCGGGCCATGATCCTGCTGCCGGTGGCGGACGACATCGCGCCGGTCGCGGGCGCGCCGGAGCTCGCGACCCTGGGACCCGCCGAGATGACCGCGGCGCGCTGGGCCTGGGAACGCGGGGAGGTCGCCGGCCATGGCACCGGGACCCTGCCCAATGTCGCCTGGACCTTC
>CAYSNW010000041.1:0-36404 GCA_964432415.1 uncultured Caulobacteraceae bacterium | reverse complement strand
CCACGGTGGTCGGCCCCAAGGGCATGCGCATCGAGATGCAGATCCGCACCGAGCACATGGACCGCATCGCCGAGGAGGGCGTGGCCGCCCACTGGCGCTACAAGGACCAGAGCTACGGCTTTGACGCCGAGGCCGCGGAAGAGGGCGGCGGGCGCGACCCGCTGCAGAACCTGCGCCACCTGGTCCAGGTGCTTGAACACGGTGGCGGCGACGTCGAGGACCTGGTCGAGCACGCCAAGCTCGAGATGTTCCTGGACCAGGTGTTCGTCTTCACCCCCAAGGGCCAGCTGATCAGCCTGCCCAATGGCGCCATGCCGCTGGACTTCGCCTATGCCGTCCACACCAGCGTGGGCGACACCGCCATCGGGGTGAAGGTCAACGGCGAGCTTCGTCCCATGCGCACGGCGCTGCAGAACGGCGACGTGGTGGAGGTCATCCGCGGGCCCAAGCCCTCGATCCCGCCCGACTGGCGCTCATTGACCGTGACCGGACGCGCGCGTTCGGCGATCCGGCGCCATATCCGTCAGACGGAGCGGGAGGAGTTCGTCAAGCTCGGCCGAGTGACCGTCGAGCAGATCTTCGCCCGTGCGGGAAAGACGCTGTCGGCCATTTCGCTGAGGCCCGCGCTGGACCAGTTCATCGTGGGCTCCGAGGAGGAGTTGTTCGAGGCGGTCGGCCGCGGGCGGGTGATCCCGACCGGCGTGCTGGAAGCGGTGTTCCCGGGCTTGAAGGATTCCGAACGCGCGGCGGCCTCGGCCCGGACCCGCATCGAGGACGGCAAGCAGGGGCGGCTGTTCGTGCGCGGCGGCGGCCTGACCCCGGGGGTTTCGGTGCACTTCGCGCCCTGCTGCAGCCCGGTGCCGGGCGACCGGATCGTAGGCATCCTGCAGGATGGTGTGGGCCTGACGGTCCACACCATCGACTGCGAACGGCTGGCGGAATTCGAGGACCGCGAGGACCTGTGGCGCGACCTGCAATGGACGCCCGAGGCCGAGCGCAACTCCATGGCCACCGCGCGGCTGCGCGCGACGATCAGGAATGCGCCCGGGGTGCTGGGCCAGACGTGCACCATCATCGGCGAGGCCGGGGCCAACATCATCAACATGAAGATGACCCACCGGCAGTCGGACTTCTTCGACGTGGAGTTCGACGTCGAGGTGGTCGACGCCCGCCACCTGACCCACATCGCCGCGGCGCTGAGAGCCTGCCCCCCGGTGGAGACCGTGGATCGGGTGAAAGGCTAGGCGCGCGTCAGCCGAGCATCTCGGCGACGGCCTCCTGCAGTTCCTTCTGGGTCAGCACGGCGTCGGGCGCGACGGGGCGATCGTTGCGCCGCCAGGGCGCGTGGCTGTGGTCGAGGCGGGGCTGGTTGGCCCGGCGGTTACGCTTGTTTCGGTTGGACATGGTCTTTCGGTCTTCGGTAATGCGGCGCGGCCGTTCAGGCGCGGGCATGGTGGATCGGGATTGGGGTCCGCACAGGGGGCTGGGGCCGTCCGGTCGAACCTGATGATCGCAGAGGAGGGCTCGTAAGGCCCGCTTCGAACGCCGCTCCGGGCGCCAGTGGAAGCGCCTCAGGATCGCGACGTCGGGTTGCGATGGCGCTCATATGGTGTGCGCCGGCGGTAAACACAAGCTTCCATCTGTTGCGCGCGCCACGAGCGGTCTTCCGTCCGCGGCCCGGTTGGCGCTATGACCGCCCCATGACCTCCGAAGACGTCCTGAACGAATTCCGAGACGCCGGCGCCCTGCGCGAGGGCCATTTCGTGCTGTCCTCCGGGCTGCACAGCGGCGTGTTCCTGCAGAAGAACCTGGTGTTCCAAAATCCCTGCCGCGCCGAGCGGCTGTGCAAGGCGCTGGCGCAGAAGCTGCGCGAGGCGGTCGGCCAGATCGACATCGTGGTCTCGCCGGCGGTGGGCGCCATCATCCCGGGCTACGAGACCGCGCGCTGGCTGGGCGTTTCCGCGGTCTACGTCGAACGCGACGCGGGCCAGTTCAAGCTGCGCCGGGGCTTTACGCTGGAGCCCGGCGCCCGGGTGGCCATGGTCGAGGACATCGTCACCACGGGCCTGTCCTCGCGCGAATGCATCGAGGCGATCCGCGCCGCCGGCGGCGACGTGGTCGTGGCCGGCTGCATCGTCGACCGCTCGGGTGGCCGCGCGGACGTGGGCGCGCCGCTGGTGGCCCTGGCGACCCTGGATGTCCCGGCCTATCCGGCCGACGCCCTGCCGCCGGAACTGGCGGCCCTGCCGATCGAGGATCCAGGCAGCCGGCGGCTGTCGGCATGAGCGCGCCGCTCGCGCCCATTCGCCTGGGCGTCAACATCGACCACGTGGCCACGGTGCGGAACGCCCGCGGCGCCGACTATCCCGACCCGGTGCGGGCGGCGGAACTGGCGATCCAGGCCGGCGCCGACGGGATCACCGCCCACCTGCGCGAGGACCGGCGCCATATCTCGGACCGCGACATCGAGCGCCTGACCGAGCTGGTCGGGCGCCTGGGCCAGCCGCTGAACCTGGAGATGGCGGTCACCGACGAGATGACCGAGATCGCGCTTCGCTGGGCGCCCCACGCGGTTTGCCTGGTGCCCGAGCGGCGACAGGAGGTCACCACCGAGGGCGGCCTCGACGTGGCCCGGCTGCACAACACCGTAGCCCCGGTGGTGCGGCGTCTTAGCGAGAACGGTTCGCGCGTCTCGCTGTTCGTCGAGGCCAGTCCCGAGCAGATGGCGGCGGCCCAGGACGTAGGCGCGGCGGTGGTCGAACTGCACACCGGCGCCTACTGCGACGCCGTGCGGGAGGGTCGCGACGCCTCGGCGATCCTGGAGCGGCTGCAGACGGCGGCGGCGGACGCCCATCGGCGCGGGCTGGAGGTGCACGCGGGTCACGGCATCGACTACGGCACGGTAGGGGCGATCGCGGCGATCCCGGAGGTGCGCGAGCTCAACATCGGCCATTTCCTGGTGGGGGAGGCGATCTTTGTCGGGCTGGAGGCCGCCATCCTGAGGATGCGCGCCTGTATCGACGAGGCTCGGGGCGCATGATCCTCGGCATCGGCGCGGACCTGACCGACATCCGGCGTATCCAGAACTCGCTCGACCGCTTCGGCGAACGGTTTTCCCAACGCTGCTTCACCGACACCGAACGGACGCGCTCCGAGCGCAAGCCCGACCGGGCGGCCAGCTATGCCAAGCGGTTCGCCGCCAAGGAAGCCTGCGCCAAGGCGCTGGGGACCGGGATGCGAGGCTCGGTCTACTGGCGCGACATGGGGGTGGTGAATGCGCCCTCCGGCGCCCCGACCATGGCCCTGACCGGCGGCGCGGCGGCGCGGCTGGCCAAAATCACCCCGGAGGGGATGACGGTTCGCATCCATGTCACACTGACGGATGATAAGCCGTGGGCCCAGGCGTTCGTGGTTATTGAAGCCTTGCCGTCGCCCTAATACGGGCTTACGCAACACGGTTTGACGCGTATCGGCGGGGAATGGATACCAGATGAGCACCGAATCCGACGCTCACGCGGGCGCAGGCGAGCCCACACACGACCAGGCCGAGGGCGCGACCCCGAAGCTGGTGGAGACCGGTCCGGAAACCGTTGCGGAAGCAACGGCCGAGCACCCCGAACACGTCGTCGAGCATGCCGCGGAGGCGCCCGTCGAGGCCGCCCCGGAAGCTGTACATTCGGAAGCCGTCCATGAGGCCGCCGTAGAGGCCGAGGCCGTTCACGCCGCCGAACATCCGCTGGAGCACGAATCCGCCGCCGAGCCGGCCGTTGAGCACATGCCCGCCGAAGCCGCTCCCCAGGCGCCGGCTGAGGTCGTCCCCGAAGCCCCCGCCGTGGCCGCGGTCGCCCCGGAAGCCGCCGCCGAAGCCCGCTACGACCACGCCGCCGCGGAGCCGCAGGAGGAAAAGGGCGCCAAGGACGAGTTCTTCGAGATCGCCAAGACCATCTTCTACGCCCTGCTGATCGCGCTGGTCCTGCGCGTGCTGTTCTTCCAGCCCTTCACCATCCCGTCGGCCTCGATGGAGCCCAACCTGTACCAGGGCGACTACATCATCGTGTCCAAGTGGAACTACGGCTACTCCAAGCACTCCATCCCGTTCAGCCCGCCGCTGTTCTCGGGCCGGATCATGGACAAGGGGCCCCAGCGCGGCGACATCGTGGTGTTCAAGCTGCCGCGCGACCTGAAGATCGACTACATCAAGCGCGTCATCGGCCTGCCCGGCGACAAGGTGCAGATGATCAACGACCAGCTCTACATCAACGGCGCTCCGGTTCCGTACAAGCCGCTGGGCAAGATCAAGGTCGACACCTACTTCGGCGACAAGCGCGACGCGATGCTGCAGTCCGAGACCCTGCCCAACGGCGTGGTCCACCAGATGCAGGACTTCAGCCCCTATGAGCAGGCCGACAACACCGAGGTGTTCACCGTCCCGGCCGGCCAGTACTTCATGATGGGCGACAACCGCGACGACAGCGTCGACAGCCGCTTCTCGCCCGAGCAGAACGGCGTGGGTTTCGTCCCGGCCGAGAACCTGGTCGGCAAGGCCCAGGTGGTGCTGTTCTCCTGGTATCCGGGCGCCTCGCTCTGGAAGCCCTGGACCTGGTTCACCAAGGTGCGCTTCTCGCGGTTCTTCCACACGCTGAAATGAATGCACGCCTGAGCGCGGTCGCCGATCTCGAACGCCGTCTGGACTACGTCTTCAAGGATCGCGCCCTGCTGGAGCGCGCCCTGACCCATGCCAGCGCGGGGCAGGGGGCCAAGTCGATCGCCGACAACGAGCGGCTGGAGTTCCTGGGCGACCGGGTGCTGGGCCTGATCGTGGCCGAGATGCTGATCGACCGTTTTCCCGACCTGTCGGAGGGCGACCTCTCCAAGCGCCTGCACGCCCTGGTCAGCCGCGAGGCCTGCGTGCGGGTGGCCGAGCAGATCGGCATCGGCCCGGCGCTCAGGCTGGCGGCGGGCGAGACCAAGGGCGGCGGCCGCCAGAACCCCACGATCCTGGGCGACGCCTGCGAGGCGGTGATCGCGGCGGTCTACCGCGATGGCGGCCTGGATGCGGCGCGCCAGGTGTTCGGCCCGCGCTGGGAGGCGGAGGTCGCAGCGCTGGGCTCGCTCAACGCCCTGAACCCCAAGTCGCACCTGCAGGAGTGGGCCGCGTCGAAGGGCAAGGGCGCGCCGGCCTATCGGATCGTCTCCCGCGAAGGACCGGACCACGCGCCCACCTTTGTGGTAGAGGCCGCGGTCGCAGGCTGGGAGCCGGCCCGGGGGGAGGGCCGTTCGCGCCAGGATGCGGAGAAGGCGGCGGCCGCCGCCATGCTTCAACGTGAAGGACAATTGTGAACGCTGAACAGCCGACCCGCGCAGGGTTCGCCGCCATCATCGGCGCCCCCAACGCCGGCAAGTCCACCCTGGTCAACCGCCTGGTCGGGACCAAGGTCTCCATCGTGACCCAGAAGGTTCAGACCACCCGCTTCCCCGTGCGCGGCGTGGCCATGGTGGGCCGCGCCCAGATCGTGCTGGTCGACACGCCGGGCATCTTCAAGCCGCGCCGCCGCCTGGATCGCGCCATGGTGGCCGCCGCCTGGGGCGGGGCCGAGGGCGCCGAGGCCGTGGTGCATCTGGTAGACGCCCAGGCGGAGCTGGCGGTCATGGACGGCCAGTCGTCCTCCGCGGCCGACCGCCGCTCGGTCGACGACGTCGAGAGCATCATCTCCAGCCTGAAATCCCACGGCCGCGGCCAGGTGATCCTGGCCATCAACAAGATCGACGGGCTGAAGCGCGACCGTCTACTGGCGCTGGCCGACCGTCTGTTCAAGACCGGGGTCTATTCCGAGGTGTTCATGATCTCGGCCGCCGACGGCAACGGGGTGGACGACCTGGCCCAGCGGCTGGCGGCCCTGATGCCCGAGGGTCACTGGCTCTACCCCGAGGACCAGTCCGCCGACGTGCCGCAACGGGTGCTGGCCTCGGAGATCACCCGCGAGAAGCTGTACCTGCGCGTCCACGAGGAGCTGCCCTATGCGGCCGCCGTGGAGACCACCGCCTTCAAGGAGCTGAAGGACGGCTCGGTGCGCATCGAGCAGACCATCTATGTCGAGCGCGACAGCCAGCGCCCGATCATCCTGGGCAAGAACGGCCAGACCATGAAGTGGATCGGCCAGAAGGCGCGCGAGGAGCTGGAGATCCTGCTCGACCGCAAGGTCCACCTGTTCGTCCACGTCCAGGTCAATGAGAAGTGGCAGGACGACCGGGCGCTCTATGCCCAGTTCGGTCTGGAGTTCGACGTTTGAGCGACGCGCCCTACGAAATCGACCTCGACGCCTATTTCGCGCGGATCGGCTACGAGGGGGAGGCAGACGCCAGCTGGGAGTCGCTCAAGGCCCTGCACCTGGCCCATTCTCTGGCCGTGCCCTTCGAGAACCTGGACGTGCTGATCGGCCGGCGCATCTCGCTCGACCTCGCCGACCTGGAGCGCAAGATCGTTACGGAAGAGCGCGGCGGCTACTGCTTCGAGCAGAACGTCCTGTTCCGCGCCGTGCTGGAACAGCTGGGCTTTCGCACGGCGCCGCTTCTGGCGCGGGTGCGCTGGAACGTGCCGCCCGAGCGGATCACGGCCCAGACCCACATGGCGATCTTCGTGGAGTGCGAGGGCGAGGCCTTCATGGCCGATGTCGGCTTCGGCGGCGCCCGGCTGAGCGCGCCGCTCCGGCTCGACACCGACGAGCCCCAGGTCACGCCGCACGGGGTGTTCCGCTTCACCCCGCGCGAGACCATCCTGCAGCTGGAATTCCAGACCGGCGCCGGCGAGCGATTGCCGGTATACCATCTGAGCCTGGAGCCCCGCGCCGAGATCGATCTGGAACTGTCCAACTGGTTCACCTCGACCCACCCGGCGTCGCACTTCATTCCGAACCTGGTGGCGGCGCGATTGAAGGCCGACGGGTCGCGCGTGGCCCTGTTCAACTACGACATGACGCTCCGGGCGCCGGACGGGACGTCCGAGCATCGGACTCTGCTGCCGGCACAGGTCGCGGGGGTGCTCTCCAACGACTTCGACCTGCCCTTCGCCTGGACCCCGGAGGTCGAGGCGGTGCTGCCGAACCTGCCCAAGCCGGTCTGAAATGGAGTGGCAGGAGGAAGCCTTCGTCCTGCAGGCGCGCGGCCATGGCGAGGCCGGCGCCATCGTCGATCTGCTGACCGAGACCCGCGGGCGCTTCGTCGCCCATGTGGCCGGTGGCGCGTCGCGGCGAATGAAGCCGTTCCTGCAGCCCGGATCGAAGGTGATCGCCCGCTATCGGGCTCGGGTCTCCGAACAGCTGGGGTCCGCCACGCTGGAGCCGATGGGCGAGGGCATATCCGGCCTGTTCGACGATCCGCTGGCGCTGACCGGGCTTACGGCCGCCGCAGCGGTGGCGCAGGGGGCGCTCCCCGAGCGCGAACCGCATCCCGGCGCCTTCCTGGCCTTCGAGGCCCTGGTCTCGGCCTTCGCCCATGAACAAATCTGGCCGGCGGTCTTCGTGCGCTTCGAGGCGGGGCTGCTGGATGAGCTGGGCTTCGGCCTGGACCTGTCGAAATGCGCCGCGACCGGGACCACCGACGAGCTGGTCTGGGTCAGCCCCAAGTCGGGCCGCGCGGTCTCCAGGGCGGCCGGCGAGCCCTACCGGGAAAGGATGCTGGCCCTGCCGCCGTTCCTTCTGGGCGCCCAGGCGGGCCTGCGCGAGGGCGATGTGGGCGCCGGGCTGGAGCTGACCGGCCACTTCCTCGAATTGTTCGTCTTCAACCCGCTGAACCGGCCCCTGCCGCCGTCGCGGGTGTGGCTGATGGACAAGCTTAGGGAGGCGGGACGGCTCTAGCGTCTCAATCCGACGCGCGACGGTAGAGGCCGGCGAAGCTGACATTCGCCCCGCCACAGGCGTTGTTATCCGAGACCGAAAGATAGGGCCCGACCATACGAATGGCGACCCTGCAGCCATCGGGACCGGTGTCTTCGGCGTCGACAAACAGGGCGGTGTCTCCGGCCGGCCGGGTCTCCCCGCGCATCTCGCCCGTGTGGATGGCGCCGCGGTCGATCTGATCGCGTGAAGGGAAGGCGGGCCAGATCGCCTGGCCCTCAGCTTCGAGGAGGTCGCCGCGACGTTTGATGGTGATATCGGCGCCCGCCTCGCTCCATTTGCCCACCCACGCATCGAGCGGCGGCGCGCCGACCCTCGCGGGCGTTCCGGCGAGTCGGCCGGCGGGCAGGAACCCGCTGTTGCCGCCGATCCGGTTGGGATAGATCGCGCACATCCAGCCCTTCGGCCCGGCCAGGGCGAGGACCGCATCCCCCGCCACCACATAGGGGCGGCGCTGACAGGCGGCGGCGCCCGGACAGCCCGGCCCCGGTTCCTGAAAATGGAGCTGCGGGCCACGGGTCACGATCATCGCCTGCAGGGTCTCTGGCCTCTGCCATGAGGCCCGGTCGATGTCGCAGGCCGTGGCGATGTCAGGCTTGGGGCTGGCTTTGTTCGGGGCATGCTTGGGCGCAGCGCCCAGCATCGCCAGGCCGGCCAAGGCGATCAGAACTGTGCGAAGCGACATGGAACCCCTTTCGAGGGGACGAGCATGACCCTGTCCGCGGATGACGGCAATTGGAGCGGCGCCGTGATTGACACCGCGTGGGTTCCGACGAATCTGGGGCGACGCCGGGAGGGACACACATGGCATCGAGGCTCTTGATAGCGTGCGCCGGACTTGCGCTGTTGACCCTGGCCGGATCGGCCGCCGCCATGCGCATGGCCGAGGATCCCAACCCCTGGGACAACCCGGAGCGCCAGGGCGGCCTGTATGAGGCCAACGCCAAGGCCTGCCGTCCCTTTATGCCGCTGAAGCCCCCGGCCGCCGACCTGCCCGACGCCAGGGCCCGCGCCGCGCTGAAGGGCTGCGACTCGATCAACGCCTACTACGGCATTGGCCAGCCGCGCGATGTGGTAAAGGCCCGTCACTGCGCCATGCTGGAATCGGGGGCGGAAGACGAGCCGCCGCTGGGCGGAGCGGCGATGTTGATGACCATCTACGCCAACGGCTCGGGCGTGAAGCGCGACCTGGACCTGGCGGCCCACTACGCCTGTGTGCGCGGGCCCGACGGCGCCGCGCCGGCGGAGACCTCCGGGCGGCTGTCCCACCTGGCCGAGATGAAGACGCAAGGGACCAAGGCCAAGCCCTTCGACGCCTGCGACGACGCCACCAGCGGCTATCTCGGCGGCTTCTGCGCCGAGCGGCAGGACCGCATGGACACGGTGCGCCGCAAGGCCCGCCTGAAGGCCGCCGTCGCCAAGTGGCCCGCGCCGGCGCGCAGCGCCTACCAGCAGTTCCAGAAGGCGGAAAACGCCTACATCGAGGCCCACGCCGGCGAGGTTGACCTGTCGGGCACCCTGCGCGCCGCCTTCGTGATCGAGGCTGAAGCCGGAATTCGCGACTACGACCTGGGTCTGCTGAGCCGCCTGGACAAGCCCGACGGTTTCAAGGCGACGCCAGCCCAGCGCGCCGCCAGCGACGCGCGCCTGAACGCCCAGTGGCGCAAGATCATGGCCCACCCGATCGACCTGGGCACGGTCAAGACCGAGGACGTGCGCAAGTCCCAGCGCGAGTGGATCCGCTACCGCGACGCCTGGCTTGCCCTGGCCAGGGCCCGCGGCCTGGCGTCCAGCGGTCTCGACGGTCTGGCCAAGACCCTGACCGACCACCGGGTCAAGGAGCTGAAGGACTACGATCCGAGCTGACCAGGCGCGCCCATCGGTCCTCTTTCGTTCGCGCGCCCGAACCGCTCTGATAGAGCCTGATTTCCAGGTCCGATTCGCCAGAGCGCCCAGCGTCCATGAACAAGCCTTTCCTGCCCGACGACAACGGCGGCCGCATCGTCGACGAACCGCTGAACGAGGCGCTGTCCAAGCGCTACCTGGCCTATGCGCTCTCGACCATCACCCACCGCGCCCTGCCGGACGTGCGCGACGGGATGAAGCCGGTGCACCGGCGCGTGCTCTACGCCATGCACCAGATGCGGCTGAACCCGGACTCGGCGGCCAGGAAGTGCGCCAAGGTGGTCGGCGAGGTGATGGGCACCTATCACCCGCATGGCGACCAGGCGATCTACGACGCCCTGGTGCGCCTGGCCCAGGAGTTCGCGCAGCGCTATCCGCTGGTCGACGGCCAGGGCAACTTCGGCAACATCGACGGCGATAGCGCGGCGGCCATGCGCTACACCGAGTGCCGCATGGCGCCGGCGGCCCTGCTGCTGCTGCAGGGGATCGACGAGAACGCCGTCGACTTCCGGCCGACCTACGACAACCAGGACGAGGAGCCGGTGGTCCTGCCGGCCGGCTTCCCGAACCTGCTGGCCAACGGTTCGTCCGGCATCGCCGTCGGCATGGCCACCTCGATCCCGCCGCACAACGCCGCCGAGCTGATCGACGCCTGTCTGCTGCTCCTGGAGAACCCCCAGGCCACCACGGTCGACCTGATGACCCACGTACCGGGCCCCGACTTCCCGACGGGCGGGGTCTCGCCCGAGAGCCGGGAGTCGATCCTGGAGGCCTATGAGACGGGCCGCGGCGGGGTCAGGCTGCGCGCGCGCTGGGAGACCGAGCGGCACGGTCACGGCCTGTGGCGCATCGTGGTCACCGAAATCCCCTACCAGATCCAGAAGTCGCGCCTGATCGAGCAGCTGGCCGAACTGATCGAGCTGAAGAAAGCGCCGTTGCTGGGCGACGTGCGCGACGAGTCGGCCGAGGAGATCCGGCTGGTCATCGAGCCCAAGACCCGCAACGTCGAGCCGGAAATCCTGATGGAGAGCCTGTTCAAGCTCTCGGACCTGGAGACCCGCTTCCCGATCAACATGAACGTGCTGGATGCGCGGGGCGTCCCCGGCGTGCTGGGCCTGAAGGCCTGCCTGCAGGCGTTCCTGGACCACCGGCGCGAGGTGCTGATCCGGCGCTCGACCTGGCGGCGGGAGAAGATCGAGCGGCGCCTGCACGTGCTGGACGGCCTGCTGATCGCCTTCCTGAACCTGGACGAGGTGATCCGCATCGTGCGCGAGGAGGAGCAGCCCAAGGCGCAGCTGATCCAGACCTTCGCCCTGACTGAAATCCAGGCCGACTTCATCCTCGACACGCGCCTGCGCAACCTGGCCAGGCTCGAGGAGATGCAGATCCGCGCCGAGCACGCGGCCCTGGTCGCCGAGCGCGACGGCATCGACGCCCTGATCAAGTCCCCGGCGCGGCAGTGGACGCGGGTGGGCAAGGACCTGGCGGAGGTCCGAAAGACCCTGCTGTCGGCCCGCCGCACCACCTATGCCGCCGCGCCCGACATCGCCGACATGGCGCCGATCGAGGCCTTCGTGCCGCGCGAGGCCGTGACCGTGATCCTGTCCGAGCGCGGCTGGATCCGGGCCACCAAGGGCAAGGTCGAGGACCCGTCGGAGCTGAAGTTCAAGGAGGGCGACTCGCTGGCCTTCCTCGTCCCGGCCGAAACCACGGACAAGCTGCTGATCTTCGCCTCCGACGGCCGCTTCTTCACCATCCCGGTGGATCGCCTGCCGCCCGGGCGCGGCCATGGCGAGCCGCTGAAGCTGATGGTCGATTTCGAGGAGCGGTCAGAGGTGCTGGCGGTGCTGGCCCACAAGCCGGGGCGCAAGCTGATGCTGGCGTCGAAGGCCGGCTACGGCTTCATCCTGCCGGAGGAGGAGGCGGTGGCCTCCAAGCGCGGCGGCAAGCAGGTGCTCAATGTCGAGGGCCAGGGGGCGCTGCTCTGTGCGACGGTCGAGGGCGATCACGTCGCGGCGCTGGGGGACAACGGCAAGGCGCTGATCTTCTCCGCCGCCGAACTGCCGGAGATGGCGCGCGGCAAGGGCGTGAAGATCCAGAACTACCGCGAGGGCGGCCTGAAGGACCTGATCCTGTTCAAGGCCGAGGCCGGGCCTGAGTGGGCCGACGGGGTGGGGCGCCGGCGCCAGTGGCCGGAGTGGCGCGACTGGCTGGGCAAGCGGGCCCAGGCGGGCAAGCTGGCGCCCAAGGGCATGAAGCGGCTCAGGCCGTAGGGGCGATGCGATGAGCGACTATGACGCCTTCCAGGGCAAGTTGCTGTCCGGCGAACGGATCACCTGGGCCGGGCGGCCGCGTCAGGGCCTGATGCTGAGCCTGCGGGACCTGTTCCTTGTGCCGGTGAGCCTGTTCTGGTGCGCGGTCGTGACGGGCTTCGGCCAGGATACGGATTTTCTTACGCGGCAGTCGGGCATCGGCACGCTCTTCCTCGTCGTGTTCATGGCGGCGGGCGTCTACTTCACCGTGGGGCGGTTCTTTCACGACGCCTGGCTGCGCTCGCGCATGCACTACGCCCTGACCGATCGCCGGGCCCTGATCCTGAAGGGGCAGAACCTGATCGCGGTGGATCTGGCGCGGGTCGACGCCGTGCGTCTGAGCGGTGGCGCAACCGGGGAGCGGGGCACGGTCAGCTTCGGCGCCGATCCGGGACTGGCGACCTGGTTCGGCCGGCGCAACAGCCTGTCGGCGTGGTTGCCGTCCGTGGGCGACCCGCCGCGCTTCATCGGCATCGACGACGCCCAGTCGGTGTTCAATCGCGTGGAGATCATCCGCGCGAAGGCGGCGTGAAGGGCCCTCGGGCGCATGACGAGGGTTTAATGCGCGCGTGCTTGTAGCGGTTCGTTGAGCGACATACCTCTAGGCACACCTGAGGAGTCGAAACCCCATGATCACCGGCATCATCGTTCTGGCCATCGTCGCGCTGATCGCGTTCGCGGCGCTGGGTGGCTACAACC
Source organism: uncultured Caulobacteraceae bacterium (assembly GCA_964432415.1). GTDB lineage: Bacteria > Pseudomonadota > Alphaproteobacteria > Caulobacterales > Caulobacteraceae > JAFECT01. The sequence continues at coordinate 23,596 of CAYSNW010000041.1, read as the reverse complement.
GCCTCGTCGGGCTGAACCAGGCCTCAAACCAGGCCTTCGCCGACATCGACGTCCAGCTGAAGCAGCGGCAGGACCTGATCCCCAATCTGGTCGAGACCGTGAAGGGCTACGCCACCCACGAGCGCGGCACGCTGGAAGCGGTCACCGCCGCCCGCAACGCCGCGGCCAGCGCGGGCACCGTCGACCAGAAGGTCCAGGCCGAGTCCATGCTGACCGGCGCCCTGCGCCAGCTGTTCGCGGTCTCGGAGGCCTATCCTGACCTGAAGGCCAACCAGAACTTCATGCAGCTGCAGGCCGAGCTGAGCGACATCGAGAACAAGCTGGCCGCCTCGCGCCGCTTCTTCAACAACTCGATCGGCGAGTTCAACGCCGCGCGCCGGCAGTTTCCGACCGTGCTGTTCGCCGGCGCCTTCGGCTATCCCTGCGACCGGGCCTTCTTCGACGTGGGCGAGGGGGACCGGGCTTCGATGACGGCGGCCGCCCCCCAGGTGAAGTTTGGGACCTAAGACGTCGTGCAGGCTGTCGGCCTCAAGACCTACATCTGGAACAACAATTTCCGGGCGACCCTGCTTCTGGCGGGGTTCCCGGTGCTGTTGCTGATCCTCGTCTGGGCCGGTCAGCTGGGCCTGATGAGCGTCCATATCCTGCCGTCCACCGGCTCGCTCGGCGGCAACTTCGCCCTGTCGGGCGCCTGGCTGGGCGCCACCGGGCCGCTGGCCCTGATCGCGGCGGCGGTCTGGTACGTGATCGCCTTCTTCGGCTACCAGAGCATCATCGACCTGACCACGGGCGCGCGGAAGGTCACCCGCACCGAGCAGCCCGAGCTCTACAACCTGCTGGAAAATCTGTGCATTTCGCGCGGCCAGCCCATGCCCGATCTGCGCATCGTCGACACCGATGCGCGCAACGCCTGGGCCTCGGGGCTTTCCAACAAGCGCAGTTGCATCACCGTCACCTCCGGCCTGCTCGAGACCCTGAACAAGCAGGAGCTGGAGTGCGTGCTGGGCCACGAACTGACCCATGTGATCAACCGCGACGCCCGGGTCATGGTCATCGCCGCCATCTTCGCGGGGGTGATCACCCTGGTGGCCGAGATCGTGTTCCGGCTGATGATCTATTCCGGCGGCGACCGGCGCTCGAAGAACGATGGGGCCATGGCCCTCATCGCCATGGGCATCGCGGCCTTCGGCTATCTGCTGGCGATCGTGATCCGCATGGCCATTTCGCGCCGGCGCGAGTTCATCGCCGACATGGGCTCGGTCGAGCTGACCAAAAACCCGGACGGGATGATCTCGGCCCTGATGAAGATCTCCGGCCACTCGGACATCGAGGCGCCCAAGGACGTGCAGGCCATGTTCCTGGACAATCACGACGAGGGTTTCGCATCCCTGTTCGCCAGCCACCCGCCGATCGACAAGCGCATCGCAGCGCTGGTGAAGTATGCGGGCGGGCATGTGCCCGAGCGGCTGGATACGACGACGTTCGCCCAGCCGGCGGCCACTTCGACCGCCACGGCGGTCCCGCCGACGGGCGCGCAAGGGCCGTGGGCATGAAGAAAACCATAGACGAAGCAGTGATCGAGCGGATGAGGAACGCGCTCATTGAGGGCGAGGAGAGCGGTCCGGCAGAGCCTTTTGATTTTGAAGCATTCCTCGCTGAGAAGTTGGGCGAAGCCTTTCCCAACTCACCCCGGCATCCTTCGGCGTGCGCGTAGCGGTCGACCGGAGGACCTAGCAGCGAATCTTGCTGGAAGCGGGGCGCCAGAATCGCAGCGTTGAGATCGGAGCTGCTGGGTCCCCGGCTTCCCGCTTCGCGGGCCCCGAGGATGACGGCCAAGGGGGAGGGGGGAGCGCGCCCCAGGCCACGTATTTGCACCGTAAAACGTCCGTATTCCCGGCGGTCGCCCTCGCCTCGGGGTGAGGTTGCACCTCAGGTGGATTTTGCACCGTAGATCACCGTACTTAACGGTGGTTGCAGGCGGGCGCATGGGCCCCGCAGGCTTAGGCGGACTGGACGGTTTCAAAGATCCTCGAACGACGTGGAACAAATAGCGAACAGTCGCCAATTTGTCAAGTCGGATCGGGGTCTGTGAGGGCCGGTCAGGCCGCCGGCAATCCCACCCAGCCGCCCGGTTTCAGCACCTCGAGCGGCGAGAAGCGGGCCTTGTAGTCCATCTTGACGCTGCCCGGGACCCAGTAGCCCAGGTAGACGTAGGGCAGGGCGGCGATCGAGGCCTGCACCACATGGTCCAGGATCACGAAGGACCCCAGGCTCGCCCGCGTCAGGGTCGGGTCATAGAAGCTGTAGACCAGCGACAGGCCGTCGGAGAGCAGGTCCACCAGGGCGCAGGCGATCAGATCGCCCGGGCCGTCGTCGTCCGAGGCCTTGCGGTACTCGATCAGGTGCGTGCGTACCGCCGTGTCCTCGACCATGGCCACATAGTCCGGCCAGGTCATGTCGCTCATGCCGCCCTCGGCGTGGCGGGTGGTCAGGTAGCGGCGCAGCAGCTCGAACTGCTCCATGGTCGCCTCGGCCTCGACCAGGTGGCGGGTCAGGCCGGCGTTGCGGTCCAGCACCCGCCGTTCGGAGCGCGAGAAGCTGTAGGCCTCCACCGGAATGCGGGCCGAGATGCAGGCGTCGCAGGCCTCGCAGGCGGGACGGTAGGCGATGTTCTGGGAACGGCGGAACCCCACCTGGGTCAGGGCGTCGTTGACCTGGGGGCCTTCGGACAACGGCAGGTGAGCGAACACCTTCCGCTCCTCCCGTTCCGGCAGATAGGGGCACGGCGACGGGGCGGTCAGGAAGAACCTTAGCTGGCGGGTCGAGAAGTGTTGGGTCACTGATCCGGGCCGTCGAAGCTCGTGGCCCCACTGTGGCCCTATCGCGTCCAGACCCGCAAGCCGGTTCCGCGTCACAAGCTTGAGTCGGAGGGCAGAACGGGTGCTTCGCGCAACAGTAGGATGGTGATGCGCCGATTGCCCGCCATTGTCGGATCGTCCGGATAGAGCGGCTCAGCCGCCGCCTTGCCCGAAACCTGGGCGACGCGGTCCGGATTGACCCCTGCGCCTTGCAGCACCTGCCGGGAAGCGTCGGCGCGGGCGGAAGAGAGCGCCCAGTCCGCCGGGTTCTTCTGCCCCGGCGTGGCCGAGGTGTGGCCGGTGATCGAGATGCGATTGGGCAGCTGATTGATCACCTTGGAGATGGCGCGCAGCAGCAGGCGGGCCCGGTCGTTGGGCTTGGAGGAATTCGGCTCGAACATCGAGCGGCCCTCCTGGTCGATGAGCTGTATCTGCAGACCGTCCTTGGTGACCTCGATGATGATCTGTTTCGACATCTCGGCCAGTTCGGGCATGTCCTGCATGGCCTGGCGCAGGGACTGGGCGGCCGACTGGAACTCGGCCGCCTCGCGCTTGGCGTTCTCGGCCTTGACCTGGGCGTCGGAGGCCGAGGAGAGACTGGCGTTCTGGCTCTGGCCCGAGTCCTTGGTGTCGGGCGAGGGGGGCGCCAGCTGGCTGATCACCGACTGGGAGCCCTCGCTCTTGGAGCCTTTGTCGCCGAGCGAGGTGCCGCCCAGGATTCCGCCCGAGCCGGAGGTGCTCTCCGAGACGCTGGCAGGCGCGAAATAGTCGGCGATGCCGCGCTTCTGCTCAGGGCTGGTCGTGTTGATCAGCCACATCAGCAGGAAGAAGGCCATCATCGCGGTCACGAAGTCGGCGTAGGCGACCTTCCAGGCGCCGCCGTGGTGGCCGCCGCCTTCGACTTTCTTGACCTTCTTGATGAAGACGTTGACTTCGCCCAGGGCCATCGGGTCGGTTCCGCACAAGAATACCGGCCGACCATGCCGCGTTAGCGTTAAGACGAGGTTGCGCCGCATCGTGACGCGCCGTAAGCGGGGCCTCGTGTCCGAGACCCCCGCGCCCCACGATCCGTCCATGCACTACCGGCGCGCGCTGGGGGCCTTCGCGACCGGCGTCTGCGTGATCACGGCCGAGGATTCCGAAGGCCCCGTAGGCCTGACCGTCAATTCCTTCACCTCGGTCTCGCTCGATCCGCCGCTGGTCCTGTGGTGCCTGGGCGACGAGAGCGACCGGCGCCACCTGTTCAGCCAGGCGCCGCGCTTCGTGATCAATATCCTGTCAGCCGAGGATCGCGCCCATTCGGAGCGCTTCGCCTGGGGCGCGGCCTGGCTCGAGCCCGGCGAACTGGACCGGGGGGAGCACGGCGCGCCGCTGCTCAAGGGCGCGCTGAGCCGGCTGGAGTGCGAGACGCGCGAGCGCATCCGGCTCGGCGATCACCTGGTGATCGTGGGTGAGGTCGTCCATTTCGACACCCGTGCAGGCGACGGGCTGGTCTATTTCCGCGGCCGCTACGGCCGGGCTGTCACCAAGGATCAGGCATGAAGGTCACCTTCGCGGGGCTGGGCGTGATGGGCGGACCCATGGCGGGCCACCTGATCAAGGCCGGCCATCAGGTCACCGGCTTCAACCGCTCGCCGGACAAGGCGAAGGCCTGGGCTGAAGCGCATGGCGCGGCCTGGGCGCCCACGGCGGCCGAGGCCGGGGCAGGGGCGGAGGCCTTCGTGCTCTGTGTCGGCAAGGACGACGATGTCCGGCAGGTGGTGAACGAGGCGCTGGAGGCGACGGCGCCTGGAGCAGTGTTCATCGACCACACCACGACCTCGGCGAAGATCGCGCGCGAGATGGCGGCCCTGTGCGAGGCGGCCGGTAGAAGCTTCGTCGACGCGCCTGTCTCGGGCGGCCAGGCCGGGGCCCAGAACGGTCAGCTCTCGGTCATGGCCGGCGGCGATCCGGCGGCCTTCGAACGGGCGCGGCCGGTGATGGCGGCCTACTCCAAGGCCATGACCCTGCTGGGACGGGCCGGGTCGGGCCAGCTGGCCAAGATGGTCAACCAGATCTGCATCGCCGGCACGGTCCAGGGCCTGGCCGAGGCCATGCATTTCGCCAAGAGCGCGGGGCTGGACACCGCGGCGACCTACGAGGCGATCTCCAAGGGCGCCGCCCAGTCCTGGCAGATGGACAACCGCTGGCAGGCCATGACCGACAACAAGTTCGACTTCGGCTTCGCAGTCGACTGGATGCGCAAGGACCTGGGCCTGGTGCTGGAGGAGGCGCGCGCGAACGGCTCGCACCTGGCGCTCACCGCCCTGGTCGACCAGTTCTATTCCGAGGTGCAGGCGCTGGGCGGCGCGCGGTGGGACACCTCCAGCTTGGCGGCCAGGCTCGAGGACCGGCGGCGCAACCGCTAGGGTTCAGCGCACGACGGCGGCAAGGACACCCTCGGTCAGCAGCTTCTCCGACAGCTCGTGCGCGGACTTGAGGCGGAAGTTGGTGCTGGTGATGACCACGACCATCTCCAGATCCGGCAGGACGATCACCTTGTTGCCGCCGGCGCCGTTCATCAGCCAGGCGGGGTGCTCCGCCCCGCCGGGCGCCGCGAACCGGCCCAGCCACCAGAAGTAGCCGTAGTCGAAGCGGTCGTCGATCTGGGCGTGGGCCGTGACCGACGCCTTGACCCAGGCCCTGGACAGCACCTGTCGGCCGTTCCAAGCGCCGCCGCTCTCGTACAGCTGACCGAGCTTGAGCCAGTCGCGGCTGGTCAGGCCAAGGCCTCCGCCGCCCATGGCCTCCCCGGTCGGGAGGAACTGCCACTCGGGATGGACGATGCCCAACGGCCCGAACAGGACCTCCTGGGCGAACTCGGGCGTCGGCTTCTTCGCGGCCCGCGGCACCAGGGCGCCCAGGGTCACAGCCCCGGCGGTGCAGTAGCTGAAGGCGCGGCCGTATTTCGCGCGGGCGGGCGGATCGACCCAGGTGGGAAAGCCCTTGATCGGCAGGTCCAGGGCGAATTTCGGCCAGTCCTCGACCAGATACATCCGCTCTTCATTGCCGCGCGAGAAGCTGTTGGTGTCGTCGCATTCCAGCAGCGAACTCATGGTCAGGAGATCCTCGACCGTGATCCGGGCTTTGCGCGGGTCGGGAGAGGCCAGCGGCTGCTTGTCGGCGAACCAGTCCAGCACCGGTGACGAGACCGAGGGGATCAGACCGCGGTCGATCTGGGCCCCGATCAGCATGCCCGTAACGGTCTTGCCGGCCGAACGGGTGTTGCGCCGGGCGTCTGCGCCCTTGCCGTCGAAGTACTGTTCGTAGACCAGCCTGCCGTGCCGGGCGATCAGCACGCTGGTGATCTGCTGGAAGTCGCCGTGCCTGACCTGAGCGGTCATAGCGTCGAGTCTGGCAGGGTCGAAACCGGAGGCGGCGGGGTCGGCGGTCGTCCAATCCTGAGCCACGACCGGCGTTGCGGCCAGGAGTACGAGGACGGCGATGAGGCGAGCGATCAGGGGCACGGGTCGTCTCCGGAAGGGACGCCCACGCTAGCGGTTTCGACCCTGGCCGTATTGTATCGACGCAACCTCGCGGTCGCGCCGCCAGGCGCCGGGCGTGACGCCGAACCCCTTGCGGAAGGCGTGGGTCAGGTGGGCCTGGTCGGTGAAGCCCGCCTCGTGCGCCACCTCGGCCAGGGCCAGGGCCGTGCGGCCGAGCAGGTTGGAGGCGCGTTCCAGCCGCGCCCCGCGCAGGACCTCGCCGGGCGCGCAGCCGAGACAGTCGCGAAAGACCCGGGCCAGGTGGACCGGATGCACCCCGACCTGGGCGGCGACCTCAGCCACCGTGATGTCCGGGGCCCCCTCGCGGATCATCTCGATGGCCGCGGGCAGCCAGGATGGCGGGCGGTCCGGGCGGCTGCGCGGATTCAGTCCGGCGACGAGCTGCAGAGCGTCCGCCTCGATCGCGAAGGATCGGTTCTCCCCCCGCAGGGATCGTTCGAGCCGGCGCGCGGCTCGAACCGAGAACGGATCGTCCAATCGGGAGGCGAACTTCATGATTTCAGTTGATTGCGCGCTATAGCCATCATCGAAGGTGAGGGTCAGGAAGCGCCCGACGCCACCCAGAAAGCGATCGCGGTGACGCGTGCCCGCCGGATTGAAGATCAAGGTCGGGGCGGCGGCCAGCTCCGGCGCGCCACGGGCGGAAGAGATGTAGGTCCCCGACAGCACCAGCACGAAGTGGGCGGTGTCGTGGGTGTGGTCCTCCACATCGCCCTCGTGGGCGGTCGCGGTCAGACTGGCCGCCTCGAAGCCGTCAACCCGACGGCGAACGTCGGCGTGGCCGTAGAACTGTCCGTGGCTGAACCGGATCGACATGGCCGCAGGCTCGGTCGCGATTGCGGCGGGGTCAAGACGGGTGGTCAGGCCCCCAGCAGCCGCGCCGCCTGCGGCGCGAAATAGCTGAGCACCCCCGCGCAGCCCGCGCGCTTGAACGCGGTCAGGCTCTCCAGGATCGCGCGGTCCTCCTCCAGCCAGCCGTTCTTCATGGCGGCGCGCATCATAGAGTACTCGCCCGACACCTGGTAGGCGAACGTCGGCAGGCGGAAGGTCTCAGAGACCCGGCGGCAGATGTCGAGGTAGAGCATGCCCGGCTTGACCATGACCATGTCGGCGCCCTCGGCGATGTCGGCGGCGACCTCGCGAATGGCTTCCTCCGTGTTGCCCGGGTCCATCTGGTAGGTCTTCTTGTCGCCGGTCAGGGCCTTGGACGAGCCGACCGCGTCCCGATAGGGGCCGTAGAAGGCCGAGGCGTACTTGGCCGCGTAGCTCAGGATCATGGTGTCGGCGAAGCCCTCGGCTTCCAGGGCGCTGCGAATGGCGCCCACCCGCCCGTCCATCATGTCCGAGGGGGCGACCACGTCGGCGCCGGCGCGGGCCTGAACAAGCGCCTGCTCCACCAGCCGTTCCAGGCTTTCGTCGTTGAGGATGCGGCCGTCGCGAAGCACCCCGTCGTGGCCGTGGTCGGTGTAGCAATCGAGCGCCACGTCGCACATGACGCCCACCTCGGGCACGGCGTCCTTGATGGCCCGCACCACGGTGGGGACCAGGCCGGAGGGATTCAGCGCCTCGGTCCCGAACTCGTCCTTCCGCGCGCCGTCGATGTTGGGAAACACCGCCACCATCGGGATGCCGAGGTCGCGGGCCTCCATGGCGGCCTTGACCGCCTCCATCACGTCCAGCCGGTCGACGCCGGGCATGGACGGCACCGGCACGCGCGGCTCGGAGCCGTCATGGATGATGATCGGCCAGACCAGGTCCGATGGCTTCAGGTCGTTCTCGCGCACCAGGCGGCGGATCCAGTCGGCCTGGCGCAGGCGGCGGAAGCGGAGGGCGGGATAGGGGGCGGGAGAGGTCATGGGCCGCTGTTTACTCCAATTCCGCGCGCCCGGAAGTCATCCCGGCGGACGGACGTCGCGGGTTTCGACGCCGCGCTCGGTCACGGTCCAGGCCGATCCGTCACGGGAGAACTCCTGCCGGTACTCGATCCGGTCGCGCCCCTGGAAGACATTCACCACCCGGAAGTGGACGGTCGTTCCGTCCTTCTGCTGATCCCACGGGTAGGTCCAGGTGTCCTGGTGCTCGCCGGTGATCACCATGCGGCCCTTGCCGGCCGGCCCGCCACCGGCGGCGATCGGATAGGTGACGTATTCGCCGGGCGCCTCACCCGCGGTGAACACCACCAGGGCCTTTTCCTCGCCGTCTACGGTCTGGGCGCAGGCGAAGAACTTCCGGGTCTGCTGGCAGCGGTTGGTCAGGCGGTTGGAGACCTTGCCGGCCTTGCTGAACTCGGTGTCGAACCGCTCGATCTCGACCTTCCAGCCTCCGCTATAGGCGGTGAGCGGCGACAACGGGTCCGGCGTGGTCATCAGGGCGAGGGCGAGTTCGATCACGCGGCGCGCCCGATCGGCCGTTGCGAAAGCAGGCGCACCAGGCCGAAGGTCGAGGCCGCCAGCGTCCAGGCCGCCGCGGCGCAGAGCACCCCTATGCCGCCCAGCAGCGACAGTACGCCGAGCGGATGGAAGCGAAACTCTGCGCGGCCCGGATCGGCGAAGTAGCGGCTGACCCGCTCGGCGTTGTCGGTGAGGGCCCACACGGCATCGCTGTAGAGCACGCCCAGACCGAACATGACGGCCGCGATCGCCAGCACACAAAGGGCGAAGCCGATCCAGAACACCCTGGTCTGGAAGCGGTAGTGGGTGGCGCTGAGCGGCGTCGCCGAGGGCTTGCGCGCATAGGCGAGGGCCACAGCGGCCAGGGCCGAGACCCCCGCGGTCATCGGGGCGAGCATCAACAGGCCATAGCCGGCCAGACCCAGGACCATATCCTCGCTCGACGAGACCGAGGGTGGTCCACTAGAAACCGTGTCCGACATGGCTGCGCTACGCTCCCTGGCCTGAGGGGTCACGATGCGCCCAAGCGCGGCCAGGCTCAACCCGGTGGAGACTTCATGGATTTCGCCCTTACCGAAGACCAGCGCGCCATCCAGGACATGGCCCGCGAGTTCGCCCAGGCGGAGTTCGCCCCCCATTCGGCCGAGTGGGACGAGCACAAGATCTTTCCGGTCGAGGCCATGCGCCACGCCGCTGCCCTCGGGTTCGGCGGCATCTACGTTCAGGAGGACGTGGGCGGCTCCGGCCTCGGGCGGCTCGATTCGGCGATCATCTTCGAGGAGCTGGCGCGCGGCGACGTGACGGTGGCGGCCTTCATCTCGATCCACAACATGGCCTGCTGGATGATCGACCGGTTCGCGACGGACGATCTGCGCCGCAAGTACCTGCCGCGAATGACCACCATGGAGCTGATCGGCTCCTACTGCCTGACCGAGCCGGGGTCGGGCTCGGACGCCGCGGCCCTGCGCACCACCGCCAAGCTGGACGGCGGCCACTATGTGCTGAACGGCTCGAAGGCCTTCATCTCGGGCGCGGGGACCAGCGACGTCTATGTGGTCATGGCCCGCACCGGGGTGGATGGTCCCAAGGGCGTGTCGACCTTCGTGGTGGAGAAGGACACGCCGGGCCTGAGCTTCGGCGCCCAGGAGCGCAAGATGGGCTGGAACGCCCAGCCCACCGCCATCGTCTCCTTCGACGACTGCAAGGTGCCGGTGGAGAACCGGGTCGGGATGGAAGGCGATGGCTTCCGCATCGCCATGATGGGGCTGGACGGCGGGCGGCTGAACATCTCGGCCTGTTCGCTGGGGGGCGCGCAGCTGGCGCTCGACACCGCCAAGGCCTACGCCGAGACGCGCAAGCAGTTCGGCAAGCCGCTCAAGGACTTTCAGGCCCTGCAGTTCAAGCTGGCGGACATGGAGACCAGCCTGGAGGCCTCGCGCCTGATGGTGCGTCGCGGCGCCTGGGCGCTGGACAACCGCGACCCCAAGGCCACCCAGCTCTGCGCCATGGCCAAGCGCTTCGCCACCGACGCGGCCTACCAGGTCGCCGACGACGCCCTGCAGATTCACGGCGGCTACGGCTATCTGAAGGACTATCCGCTGGAACGGATCGTGCGCGACCTGCGGGTGCACCGGATTCTCGAGGGCACCAACGAGATCATGCGGGTGATCACGGCGCGCGAGATGTTCCGGCAGTGAAGGGCCGCTCCGTCGGCCTGATCGCGCTCGCCCAGGTCGCGGCGCTCGCCCTATGGTTCTCCGCCACCGCCGTGGCGCCCGATCTGAAGGCCCAGGAGGGGCTGACGGCCGACCGCATCGCCGTTCTGGCGCTCGCGGTGCAGCTCGGTTTCGTGGCCGGGGGCCTGCTCAGCGCCGGGTTCTGCCTGGCGGACCGCATCGATCCGCGGCGGCTGTTTGCCTTAGGCGCCATCGCCGGCGCCGGGGCCAACGCCCTGTTTCTCGTGCTCGACCATTCCGGTTGGCTGGCGCTGCTCAGCCGCTTCGCCGTGGGGGCGGCCCTGGCGCTGGTCTATCCGGTGGGCATGAAGCTGGCGGCAAGCTGGGCCACCAAGGGGGACGCGGGGCTGCTGGTGGGCGTGCTCGTCGGGGCCCTGACCCTGGGGTCGGCGGCGCCGCACGGTTTCGCCTGGCTGGGTGGGGTCGACTGGCGATCCGGCGTGACCACGGCCTCGGTCTGCGCCCTGGCGGCCGCCGGCGTCATCGGCTTCGTCAGGCTTGGCCCGTCCCACAAGCCCGCGGCCCGGTTCGAGCCGGAAGCCGCATTGGATATCGTGCGCGACAGGGGCGTGCGGCTGGCGACGCTCGGCTACCTCGGCCATATGTGGGAGCTATACGCCGGCTGGACCTGGATCGGCGCCCTGATGGCCGCGAGTTTCGGCGCCGTCCTTGCCCCGGAGGCCGCCACCCACGCCTCGAAGGCCGCGGCGTTCGCGGTCGTGGCGGTGGGCGCGCTCGGCTGTGTCGCCGCCGGCTGGCTGGCCGACCGGGTCGGGCGCACGACGGTGACCAGCGTGGCCATGGCGGTCTCCGGCCTGGCCTGCATCGGTTTTTCGGCGGCGTTCGGCCAGGCGCCCTGGATGATCGTGGCGCTGGGCCTGGTCTGGGGCGTGGCGGTGATCGCCGATAGCGCCCAGTTTTCGGCCTCGATCGCCGAGCTTGCCGATCCGCGCCGGGTGGGCGCGCTGCTGACCATCCAGACGGCGCTCGGTTTCGCCCTGACCGCGATCTCGATCCGGCTGCTGCCGCTGTGGGCGGCGCAAATCGGATGGCGCTGGGCCTTCGCCCCGCTGGCGATCGGGCCGTTTCTCGGCGTGTTTGCCATGCTGCGATTACGCTTCTCAACCGACGCTCGCCGCCTTGCGGGCGGCAAGGGCTGAGGCTAAGCCCCGGCCCATGATCGACGCCGCCGCCGAGCTTCCCGTCCTGACCCGCATCGAGGGCAGGGTCGGCCGCATCACCCTGAACCGCCCGCGCGCACTCCACGCCCTGAACACCGAGATGTGCCGGCTGATGACCCGCGCCCTGCTCGAGTGGAAGGACGACCCCGCGGTCGAGGCGGTGATGCTGGACCACGCGGGTGAGCGCGGCTTCTGCGCCGGGGGCGACATCCGCATGATCGCCGAGAGCGGCCGCGGCGACGCGGCGGAGGCCAGGGACTTCTTCCTGACCGAGTACCGGTTGAACCACCTGCTGTTCGTCTATCCGAAGCCCGTGATCGCCTTCCAGGATGGCATCGTCATGGGTGGTGGGGTCGGAATCTCCCAGCCGGCGCGCCTGCGCATAGCCACCGAGCGGACGCTCTACGCCATGCCCGAGACCGGCATTGGCCTGTTTCCCGACGTGGGCGGCGGCTGGTTCCTGCCGCGCATGCCCGGCCAGACCGGTATCTGGCTGGCCCTGACCGGCGCGCGCCTGAACGGGGCGGAGTGCGTCAAGCTGGGGATCGCCACCCATTTCGTGGAGAGCGGGCGGCTGGAGGCGCTGAAGGCCGAGATCCTCGACGACGCGGCGTCCATCTTCGGCGCGCCGGAACTGTTCGCCTCCGACCCCGGTCCCGCGCGGGTCGAAGGCAGCCGCGAGGCCATCGACCGCCTGTTCGCCCATGATTCGATGGAAGCGATCGTGGCCGCCCTTCAGGCGGACGGATCGGACTGGGCCGGCAAGGAGCTCGCCACCCTGAAGACCAAGTCGCCCCAGGCCCTGAAGGTCTCGCTGCGCCAGATGCGTACGGGCGCGGGAATGTCGAGCTTCGCCGAGGTCATGGCCATGGAGTACCGGCTTGGTGGCAGGGCGGTCCGGACCCATGACTTCCAGGAGGGCGTGCGCGCGGTGATCCTGGACAAGGACAACCAGCCCCGCTGGTCGCCGGCCACCCTGGAAGGGGTGAGCTGCGCCATGCTGGACGAGCTGTTCGCGCCGCTGGCGCCGGAGGAAGCCTGGACCCCGCTGCCCGGCGTGTCCTGAACCCGTTCAACGCTATGCGGTGGCGCGGTCGACCGACGTTCTGCTAGCCTTCCCTCAACGAACCATCGGGAGGCATCCATGCGTAAGCTCATGATCGTCTGTGCATCGGTCCTGGCGCTGTCGGGAGGGGCCGCCGCGTTTGCCGCCGCCCACAAGCTTCCGGCCTATGTCACGGCCGCCCTGGCCGACAAGAGCCGGCCCAAGGCGGACACCGATGTGGACGCCGCCCGCAAGCCCGGCGAACTGATCGCCTTCGCCGGCGTGAAACCCGGGCAGACGGTGGTCGATATGCTCCCGGGCGGCGGCTATTTCACCCGCCTGTTCTCCGACGTGGTCGGACCCAAGGGACACGTCTACGCCTATGTGCCGCTGGAGATGAACGCGTTCTCCAAGGGCAGGGCCCTGACTCGCGCCAACGACGTCGCGAAGGCCTCCAAGAACGTCACCGTGGCCGCGGGCCCGATCAACGAATTCGCGGTTCCCAAGAAGGCCGACGTGGTCTGGATCACCCTGAACTACCACGACCTGCATGACCCCTTCATGGGTCCGGCGGACCTGGCCAAGGTCAACAAGGCGGTGTGGAAGGCGCTCAAGCCCGGCGGCGTCTATCTGATCGTCGACCATAGCGCGGCCAAGGGCTCGGGCCTGAGGGACACCGACACCCTGCACCGGATCGACGCCGAAACGGTGAAGTCCGAGGTGACGGCGGCGGGCTTCAAGCTGGCCGGGTCGAGCGACATGCTGGCCAACCCCGAGGACGACCGCAGCAAGAAGGTGTTCGATCCCTCGATCCGCCGGCACACGGACCAGTTCGTGTTCAAATTCGTCAAGCCGCGCCGGTGAGCCGGGGGGCTCGGCCGATGCGCAGCAGGTGGTTGATGCTCGCGGCGGTGCTGGCGCTCGGCGCCTGCGCCATGCCGCACGTGGACATGCCGCCCATGCCGGGCGGAGCCAAGGCGAAGGCGGCCGAGGCGGTCCGGCACGGGGCGGTGATCGACGCGGCGGTCAAGGATCCGCGGCGGCCCGAGGCGGACCTCAAGCGTGATCCGGCGCGCCTGCCGGCCGACATGCTGAGCCTGGCGGAGGTCCATCGCGGCGACCGCATCGTCGATTTCGTGGCGGGCGGCGGCTACTTCACCCGCCTGTTCGCGGCGGCGGCAGGATCGAAGGGCAAGGTCTGGGCCTTCCAGCCCGCCGAGGTGCTGAAGGTGGCGCCCGGCTACGGCAAGGAGATCGAGGACCTGGCCGCCCAGTACGACAATGTCGCGGTGTCGACCCAGCCGACCATGGCGCTGGAGTGGCCCAAAAAGCTGGACCTGGTCTGGACCGCCCAGAACTACCACGATCTGCACGACCCCTTCATGGGTCCGGCGGACATGGCGGTGATCAACCGGCGCGTCTTCGATGCGCTCAAGCCGGGCGGTCTCTACGTGATCGTGGACCACGCCGCCGAGGCCGGCTCGGACCTGAGGGACACCAACACCCTGCACCGGATCGACAAGGCGGCCGTCCGGCGCGAGGTCGAGGCGGCGGGCTTCGTGCTGGAGCGAGAATATACACTGCTGGCCAACCCGGCGGACCCGCACACCGCCAACGTCTTCGACAAATCCATCCGCGGCCATACCGATCAATTCATCCTGAAATTCAGGAAGCCGCGGAAACATCATAAATTCATGAGGCTTCCCCATGTCTAGGCACTGGCTCACCACTGTGGGGGCCTGCGCGGCCCTGGCGCTGCTCCCGACCCTGGCTCTGTCGGCGGCGCCCGTGGTTTCGGCCGCGATCAAGGCGGCGGTCGCGGACGCCGGCCGCCCGGCGGCGGAGAGCAAGCGCGATCTGGCCCGCCACCCGGCCGAAACCCTGGCCTTCGCGGGGGTGAAGCCCGGCGACAAGGTGGTCGATCTGATGCCGGGCGGGGGCTATTTCACCCGCCTGTTCGCCAGGACGGTGGGGCCCAAGGGCCACGTCTGGGCCATGGTCCCGGGCGAATTCCTGAAGTTCCAGGCCACCTACGCCGACGAGGTGAAGGCGGCGGCCATGGGCTACGAGAACGTCACGGTGACCACCGACGCCTTCGCCGGCGCCAAGCTGCCCGAGAAGGTGGATGTGGTGTTCACCGCCCAGAACTATCACGACATCCACGCCTTCTTCCCGCAGTCGATGACCGACGGCCTGAACCAGGCGGCGTTCAGGGCGCTGAAGCCCGGCGGCGTCTATCTGGTCATCGACCACGCCGCGGCCCCCGGCTCGGGCGGCAAGGATTCCAAGGCCCTGCACCGGATCGATCCGGCCCTGGTCAAGGCGGAGGTCACCGGCGCGGGCTTCCGTTTCGCGGGCGAACAGACCTTCCTGGCCAACCCGGCGGACGATCACACGCTCAAGGTCTTCGACCCCAAGGTGCAGGGTCACACGGACCAGTTCGTCTACAAGTTCGTGAAGCCGAAAAAATAGCAAATTCCGCCAGTTAGTGAGCGATCGGGGCCGCTCCGTAGTGTTACGGAGACGCCGAATTCGTTTCCGCCCTGACGATACAGGGCCTAGTCTGACCCCTTCATCGGGTCGGGGGGCCCTTCAAAAAATGCACTACGCCTGGGTGCCGGAGCCGTCAGAGGCTCCGCCCGCGCCGGAGCCTGCGGATCTCGAGTCCGCGGGTGAGCCGGGCGTTGTCGCGCCGCCGCGCGAATTTTCACCCTCGGAACCGGAGCGCCCACTGGCGAGCCCGCCCGGAAAGGTCTAAGCCCTCCGCCGGTTTTCGACGGAGATTTCAGCCCATGCGCATCGCATTCATCGGCCTCGGCGCGATGGGAGGCGGCATGGCCGCCAATCAGGCCAAGGCCGGCCGCACCGTGGCCGCCTTCGATCTGTCCCAGGCTGCGCTGGAGCGCGCCTCCGTCCATGGTTGCGGCGTGTCCGGCTCGGTGGCCGAGGCGGTGAAGGACGCCGACGCGGTGATCACCATGCTGCCGGCCGGCCAGCATGTGCTGAAGGTCTATGGCGAGGAGATCCTTCCCAATGCGCCGAAGTCGGCGCTGCTGATCGACTGCTCCACCATCGACGTCGATTCGGCGCGCAAAGTCGCGGCCCAGGCCACGGCGGCGGGCTTCAGCTTCGCCGACGCTCCGGTCTCGGGCGGGACCGCCGGCGCCGACGCCGGAACCTTGGCCTTCATGGTCGGCTGCGACGAGGACCGATTCGCCGCCATCGAAGCGGTGATCCAGCCCATGGCGCGCGCGGTGATCCGCGCCGGCGGCCACGGGGCGGGGCAGGCGGCCAAAATCTGCAACAACATGGTGCTCGGCATCACCATGCTGGGCGTCTCGGAAGCCTTTGCGCTGGCGGAAAAGCTGGGCCTTGAGCCGCAGAAATTCTTCGATATCGCGTCGAAGTCCTCCGGCCAGTGCTGGGCGCTCACCAGCTATTCGCCCTGGCCCGGCCAGGTCGAGACCGCCCCGTCCAACCGCAACTACGAGGGCGGGTTCCTGTCGGCCCTGATGCTCAAGGACCTGAAGCTGGCGCAGGAGGCGGCGGCGAAGTCCGGCGCCTCGACCCCGCTGGGCGCCCAGGCCGAGGCGCTCTACGCCCTGTTCGACGGCATGGGCTACGGCAACAAGGACTTCTCGGCGGTGCTGCAGCTGTTCCGCGGCAAGCTCAATGAGCTGACGTGACGCTTCACGTTTGATCTGCGTCAATTCGCGAATTCGCGGACAAACTTACACAAGCGTAAGTGGACACGCGAAATGGCCTTGTGCGACAAGGCTCCCGTAAGCGCCGGGCTTGCAACGCGTCGCCGGCGAAGAGATCCGAGGACCATGGACTACAAGGCCGCATTCCGTGACGCCGTCGACCAGGTCCGCGCCGAGGGGCGCTACCGCGTGTTCGCCGATCTCAAGCGCCATCGCGGCGAGTTTCCGCGGGCCCAGTGGACGCGCGCCGACGGGACCCAGCGCGAGGTCGTGGTCTGGTGCTCCAACGACTACCTCGGCCAGGGCCAGAACCCCGTGGTGCTGGACGCCATGCACGCCGCCATCGACGCGTGCGGCTCGGGCTCGGGCGGCACCCGCAACATCTCGGGCACGACCCACTATCACGTCGAGCTGGAGCATGAGCTCGCCGACCTGCATGGCAAGGAAGCGGCGCTGCTGTTCACCTCGGGCTATGTGGCCAACGAGGCGACGCTCTCGACCCTGCAGAAGATTCTGCCCGATCTGGTGATCTATTCCGACGCGCTGAACCACGCCTCGATGATCGCCGGCATCCGCGGCGGCAAGTGCGAGCGCCACATCTTCCGCCACAACGACCTCGAGCACCTGGAACAGCTGCTGAAGGCGACCGCCCCCGGCCGGCCCAAGCTGATCGCTCTGGAAAGCGTCTATTCCATGGACGGCGACGTGGCCGACCTGCCGGCGGTCGTCCAGCTGGCCAGGACCTACGGCGCCCTGACCTATCTCGACGAAGTCCATGCGGTCGGCATGTACGGCGCGCGCGGCGCCGGCGTGGCCGAGCGCGACGGGGTGATGGGCGAGATCGACATCATCGAAGGCACGCTCGGCAAGGCCTTCGGCATGCACGGCGGCTATATCGCGGGCGACGCGGACCTGGTGGATGCCATCCGCCTGTGGGCCTCGGGCTTCATCTTCACGACCTCTCTGCCGCCGGTGATCGCGGCGGGCGCCACCGCCTCGATCCGCTGGCTCAAGACCCATCCCGAGATCCGCGCCCGTCACCAGGAGCGGGCCGAGACCCTGAAGCGCCGCTTCAAGGAAGCCGGCCTGCCGGTGATGCCGTCGGTCTGCCACATCGTGCCGGTGCTGGTGGGCGACGCGGTCCACTGCAAGATCATCTCGGACTTCCTGCTCAACGAGAGCGGCATCTATGTCCAGCCGATCAACTACCCGACCGTGCCCAAGGGCACCGAGCGCCTGCGCTTCACCCCCTCGCCGGATCACACCGACGCGATGATGGACGATCTGGTCGCGGCCATGGACAAGCTCTGGACCCGCTGCAACGTCGCGCGGTTCCGCTCGGTCGCCTGATCGCGCCGCGGCGCGCCGCCTCCTGCAATCCGTCGCTCTCGGGGCGTGACCAGGACCTCGCTCCGGGTCTATGCTTGAGGTCGACGGGGGCATCATGAATCGACGCACGCTCCTGGCCGCGAGCTTCGCGGCCGGGTTCCCTTGCAACGGCGCTGGGGCGGCCGTTCCGCCGCCCCTGCAGGTCAGGCGTCCCGACGCAACGCCAGACACGATCATCGTGCCGGCCCAGATTGTGCGGGGCGCCTTCGTGGTCGAGGCGCGGATCGCGGGCCATGCCTTGCGCTTCGGCATCGATACGGGCGTCGGGGCCAGGGTGGCCCTGACCCCGGAAACAATTGCCCGTCTTGGCCTGCCTAAGCTTCGCAGCGAGGAACTGGTATCCGCGGTCGGCCAGGCGACGGCTGTGACGTCGATCCATGGGCCGGTGGATCTGATCCTCGGCGAGGCCCTGTTCGCCGGCGTGGATGTCTATGCGACGCCCGCCGACCTCGGTCTGCCCCTGGACGGGATCCTCGGCTTGCGGCTGTTCCAGGACTGGCTGCTGACAATGGACTATGCCGCCGCGAGCCTGCGGCTGTCCAAAGCGGGTCGTCTCCCCGTGGCGGATGGGCTGGACGTGCACGACTTCAGTCCGGATCAGGGACTGATCCTGATCGAACTCAGGATCGGGGAGGCGCGCTTCCCCGCCGAGCTCGACACGGGAAACCTGCGCAGCGGGCTGCTCCTGCCGCAATCCCTGGCCATGCGGCTCCCGCGGCGCGGGGCGCCGGGCAAGATCGGGACAATACGCAACTTTGCCGGGGCGACCGATCTCTATGAACTGAAGCTCGACGCTCCCGTCATGCTGGATCGTCAGCGTTTGCCCATCGTCTGGGCGGACTACATCGCAGACCAGACTGTCGCGAACATCGGCGCGGAGTCGATGAAGGGCTGTGTGCTGACGATCGATCTCAGGAGCCGGCGCCTGCGTTGGAAAACGCCTTAGCCGGAGTGGCGAGCCTCAGCGCTTCGGCTTCCTGAACCGCAGGATGAACTGATCCGTGCGCCCGCCGATCGAAGGGTCGAAGATGCTCGCCGTGCGCGGGTCTGCCGGATTGCGCAGCGCGTTCGACTCTCCGTCGTAGACGAAGCCCGCGGCCTCGACCTCGCGGCGCACGGCGGCCTGGTCGATGCGGTGCAGGGAGTTGCGATCGGCCGAGGTCGGCGTTCCCGCCACCGCCGAATGGTCGACGATGACATAGACCCCGCCCGGCTTCAGGGCGGCGAAGGCGGCCTTGTTGATCAGGGCGGTGTCGCCGAAGCGGTAATAGTCGATGTGGAAGTCGTGGTAGTTCTGGGCGGTGAACACCACGTCCAGGCCTTCCGGGAAGGTCATGGATGTGAACTCGGCGCGCACGATCTTCACGTTCGGATACTGAGCGGCGACGTCCAGAGCCGGTTTCTCCCAGCCCGCCACTGTCGCGTCGGGCCGGACCACCGAATAGACACGCCCCTTGTCTCCGACCGCGACCGCCAGCAGGCGGGTGAAATAGCCGCTGGCGGGCAGGATCTCGCCGACCCGCGCGCCGGGGCGCACCCTGGCGAAGGCCAGGGTCTCCGCCGCGTGGCGGGCCGCGTCCCGTTCCCGGTCGGCGGCGGGCCGGCGTGCGTCCGAGAGCGCGGCGGCGATCGGGGTCGGGACGCCCTGGGGCGCGGCGCCCACGCCCTGGGCGGCCAGAACAAGCACGGCCGACGCCGCGATCAGGAACCTGCGCATGGACTGCCTCTCCCCGTGAACCGGGGCCAGTGACGCGCTGTGCGGCGGTCCGGTCAAGCGCCCTTGCGGCGGAGGGCGCCTGGGGTCAGGCAAAAGGAAGGCCCGGTGTCGGGAGACGCCGGGCCCGTAGAGTCAGGGAGGTGGTTCGGGGACCCCGGCTCAGGCGCGCCTTTGGCGGCGCACGCCCTTGCCCAGGCCGATCTGCTTGGCGAAGTCCGAACGGCGCGCGGCGTAGGCCGGGGCGACCATCGGATAGTCGGGGGACAGGCCCCACTTGCGCCGGTACTCCTCCGGCGTCAGGTCGAATTTGGAGCGCAGGTAGCGCTTGAGCATCTTGAGCTTCTTGCCGTCCTCGAGACAGACGATGTGGTCGTCCTGAACGGAGCGCGAGATCGGCACCGCAGGCTTCTGCTTCTCGAAACTCTTGGCCTCCTGGGGCCGGTCCAGGCCGCTGAGCGTCTGGTGGACCGTGCGGATCAACTCCGGGATCGCCTGGGGCGACACGGAATTCTGCGCCAGATAGGCGGAGACGACATCCGCGCTGAGTCGCAGCATGCCCTGCTCGCGATCCCTTGCATCCCCGACGTGTTCGCTCATTACGCACCTTGACTGAGAGAGGGCGCATCGTTGCGCCGGGTAACGGAATAGCCCGATGAACGCGTTCAGTAAATCCTCGAGAAGCCATCCGATGTTGATCGTTTGTCGCACCCCGGCGTAAAGAGGGCGCGCCGCCCACACCCCCTGAAGAAACCGGAAAACCCGCCCGTGACCGCGCAAGCCAACGACGCCGCCGCCTTCCGCCATGACGCCTTCTTTTCGTCCTCGCTGCAGGACGCGGACCGCGAGGTGTTCGACGCCATCCAGGGCGAGCTGGGCCGCCAGCGCGAGCAGATCGAGCTGATCGCTTCGGAGAACATCGTCTCGCGCGCGGTGCTGCAGGCGCAGGGGTCGGTGCTCACCAACAAGTATGCGGAAGGCTATCCCGGGCGGCGTTACTACGGCGGCTGCGAGTGGGTCGACGTCAGCGAGCGCCTGGCCCAGGACCGGGCCAAGGCCCTGTTCGGCTGCGCCTTCGCCAACGTCCAGCCCCACTCCGGCGCCCAGGCCAACCAGGCGGTGTTCATGGCGCTGCTGCAGCCGGGCGACACCTTCCTGGGCATGGATCTGGCCGCGGGCGGCCACCTGACCCACGGCTCGCCGGCCAACCAGTCGGGCAAGTGGTTCAAGCCGATCAGCTATTCGGTGCGTCCCGACGACTGCCTGATCGACTACGACCAGCTGGCCGAGGTCGCCCGGCGCGAGCGGCCCAAGCTGATCCTGGGCGGCGCGTCGGCCTACAGCCGCCAGATCGACTTCAAGCGCATGCGCGAGATCGCCGACGAGATCGGCGCCTTCTTCATGGTCGACATGGCCCACTACGCCGGCCTGGTGGCCGGCGGCGCCTATCCCGACCCGCTGCCCCACGCCCATGTGGTGACCACCACCACCCACAAGACCCTGCGCGGCCCGCGCGGCGGCATGATCCTGTCCAACGACGAGGACCTGGGGAAGAAGATCAACTCGGCTGTCTTCCCCGGCCTGCAGGGCGGACCGCTGGAGCACGTGATCGCGGCCAAGGCCGTGGCCTTCGGCGAGGCGCTGAAGCCCGAGTTCAAGGTCTATGCCCGCCAGTGCGTGGAAAACGCCCGCGCGCTCGCCGCCGTCCTGGTCGAGCGGGGCCTGGCGATCGTGTCCGGCGGCACCGACAGCCACCTGATGCTGGTGGACCTGCGCCCCAAGGGCGTCACCGGCAAGGCCGCCGAGATCGCGCTCGAGCACGCCAACATCACCTGCAACAAGAACGGCGTGCCCTTCGACGACAAGCCCTTCACCATCACCTCGGGCGTGCGCCTGGGCTCTCCGGCCGGCACCACGCGCGGCTTCGGGGCGGCGGAGTTCCGCAGGATCGGCAGCCTGATCGCCGACGTGGTGGACGGGGTCGGGGCCAACGGCGGCGAGGCCGATGCGGCCGTGCAGGCGCGGGTAAAGGAACAGGTTGCAGACTTGACGGCGCGTTTCCCTATATATGGCTGATCAGAAGCCATTCGGACGCTAGGTCTTGCGCTGCCCTTTCTGCGGTAACCTCGAAACCCAGGTGAAGGACTCCCGCCCGTCGGACGACGGCGCGGCGATCCGGCGCCGTCGGTTCTGCCCCCAGTGCGAGGGGCGTTTCACCACCTTCGAGCGCGTGCAGCTGCGCGAACTGATGGTGCTCAAGCGCTCGGGGAGGCGGCTGCCGTTCGCGCGGGAGAAGCTGGAGCGTTCGATCTCCATCGCCCTGCGCAAGCGCCCGGTCGACCCGGACCGGGTGGACCGGCTGGTCTCCCAGATCGTGCGCCAGCTGGAGAGCATGGGCGAGACCGAGATCCCGTCCCAGGTCATCGGCGGGCTGGTGATGCAGCACCTGAAGGGCCTGGATGAGGTGGGCTACGTCCGCTACGCCTCGGTCTATCGCGACTTCCGTGAAACCTCCGACTTCGCCCGCTTCCTCGGCGAAGAGGGCCTGTCGGAGACCGAGCCCGAGGGCTCATGACCCCGCGTGTCACGCTCAAGCTGGCGACCTCGCTGGACGGGCGTATCGCAACGGCGAGCGGCGAGAGCCGCTGGATCACCGGCGAGGCGGCGCGCGCCGCGGTGCACCGCCTGCGCGGGGAGCATGAGGCGGTGCTGGTCGGCATCGAAACGGCGCTGGCCGACGATCCCGAGCTGACGGTGCGCACGCCAGGCTGGACCGGCGTCCAGCCCGCGCGGGTGGTGCTGGACAGCCACCAGCGCCTGCCGGCTACGTCGAAACTGGCGGCCGGCGCGCACGAGACCCCGACCTTCGTCGCCTCCATCGAGGCGCCGCGCGGCGACCTGATCGCCGCCGGCGTGCGGGTTCTGCAGCTGAAGGCGGCCGGCGACCGGCCCGACCTTCATCACTTGATGGAGCGCCTGGCGGAGGCCGGGATCACGCACCTGTTTGTCGAGGGCGGCGGCCAGGTCGCGGCGAGCTTCCTGCGTTGCGGGCTGGTTGACCGGCTGGAATGGTTCCGCGCGCCCATGCTGCTGGGCGCGGAGGGGAGGCCGGCTATCGGCGCCCTGGCCTTGGAAGCGCTGGCGGGCGCCCCCACCTTCAGGCGCGTCGCAGTCGAGGCGGTCGGCGACGACCTGTGGGAGCGGTACGAGAGGACCTGATGTTCACCGGGATCATTACGGACGTCGGCCAGGTGCGCACGATCGAGGACCTCGACGGCAAGCGCCGCTTCGAGATCGAGAGCGGCTACGACCTGTCCACGCTGGATATCGGGGCTTCGGTCAGCCACGCGGGCTGCTGCCTGACCGTGGTGGAGAAGGGCGAGCGCTGGTTTGCGGTCGAGGTCTCCAACGAAAGCCTGGCGAAGACGACGCTGGGGGACTGGGAGCCCGGCGACGCGGTCAATCTGGAGCGCGCGCTTAAGGTCGGCGACGAACTGGGCGGCCACATCGTTTCCGGCCATGTGGATGCGGCCGGGGTGGTGGTCTCGGTCGATCCGGACGGCGCATCCTGGCGGGTGCGGGTGCGCGCGCCGGCGCCGCTGCATCGTTTCATCGCGCCCAAGGGCTCGGTGACCATCGACGGGGTGTCCCTGACCGTGAACGAGGTCGACGAGGATGTCTTCGGCGTCAACCTGATCCCGCACACCTGGGCGGTCACGACGCTCAACCGATTGCAGGCCGGATCGCGAGTAAATCTGGAAATCGACGTGCTGGCGCGCTACGCCGCGCGTTGGCGCGAAACCGACGCCGAAAGTCCCAACCCCTGGTCATGACCCTAAAGCTCGTCGACAACCCGAACGACAGCCCGATCTCGCCGATCGAGGACATCATCGACGACGCCCGCAACGGCCGTCCCTACATCCTGGTGGACGCCGAGGATCGCGAGAACGAAGGCGACGTGATCATTCCGGCCCAGATGGCCACGCCGGACCAGATCAACTTCATGGCCAAGCACGCGCGCGGCCTGGTCTGCC
>CAYSNW010000040.1:0-36569 GCA_964432415.1 uncultured Caulobacteraceae bacterium | reverse complement strand
ATCACCTCCTCGCGCCGCTCGTGCTCGAAGTCGACGTCGATGTCCGGCGGCTCGTTGCGCTCGGCGGAGATGAAGCGGGCGAACAGCAGATCGTGCTGCGTCGGGTCCACCGCCGTCACCCCCAGGCAGAAGCAGACCACGCTGTTGGCCGCCGATCCCCGGCCCTGGCAGAGAATCCCACGGTCGCGGGCGAAGCGGACCAGGTCGTGCACGGTCAGGAAATAGTGGGGGATGTCGAGCTGGCGGATCAGGCGCAGCTCTTGGCCCAGCAGGGTCTTGACCTTCTTGGGCACCACGCCGCCATAGCGCCAGCGCGCGCCCCGGCGCGACAGCCGCGCCAGGTGGCCGAGCGCGGTGCGGCCCGGCGGCACCGGCTCGTGCGGATATTCGTACTTCAGGTCGGAAAGGTTGAAGCGGATGCGCTCCACGATCTCGACCGTGCGGTCCAGCGCTTCGGGCCAGGCGGCAAACAGCCGGCTCATCTCGGCCGGGGACTTCAGGTGCCGCTCGGCGTTGGCCTCCAGCCTCAGCCCTGCCTGCTGGATCGAGCACTTCTCGCGGATGCAGCTCAGCACGTCCTGCAACGGGCGCCGCTCGGGGTCGTGGTAGAGGACGTCGTTGGTCGCGACCATGGGCGCGCCGGCGCGCCGCCCCATCAGGTCCAGCCGGTGGATGCGCTTCAAGTCCCGCGCGCCATAGGGCCGCGAGGCCGCCAGCCAGACCTGGCCCGGGAAGTCGCGCGCCAGCCGGTACAGGTCGGTCTCGAACGCCTCGTCCAGGGTCTGGGGCGGCAGCACCAGCAGGATCTGTCCCTGCGCGTGGGCGTAGAGGTCGCGCCAGCCGATCTCGCACTCGCTCTTTCTGCCCCGCAGGCGGATGCGGGTGCGCCCCAGCGTCAGCAGCCGGGTCAGCCGGCCGAAGGCCTCCCGGTCGGTGGGGTAGCAGAGCACGCTGGGACGTCCGTCGTTGAAATCCAGCCGGCAGCCGACCCGGAAAGGAACCTTCCAGCTCTTGGCCTCGCCCCAGGCCTGGACCACCCCGGCCAGGCTGTTGCGGTCGGTGATCCCCAGCCCCGCCAGCCCCAGGGCGGCGGCCGTGTAGGCCATCTCCCCCGGGTGGGAGGCGCCGCGCAGGAACGAGAAGTTGGTCGTCACCTGCAGCTCGGCGTAGGGGCGCGCACGATCGCTCATGCGAACAGCCCGTGCAGGAACCAGCGCGGCGCCACGTCCGGCGCATAAAGCCCCGCGCGGAAGATCCAGAACCGCCGCCCCGTGGCGTCCTCGACCCGGTAGTAGTCGCGCACCTTGTCCACGGCCGGCGCCTGGTCGGCCCTGCGCCACCACTCCTGGGCCAGGCGTTCGGGGCCCTCGGCGCGCTTGACCCGGTGCAGGCTTCCCCGCCAGCGGAACTGCAGCGGCGGATCGTCCGGCACCAGGGCCATGGCCTCGATCGGCTCGGGCCGGCGGAACAGGCGGATGGGGCGCGGCCGCCCGGCGGGCCAGGTTTCCAGCGCGGGCGCCGCCAGGGGCGCCGCGCGGGTCACGGCGCGTTCGGGCAGCCAGCTCTCGAAGGGCGCGGGCCGCCAGACCCGCTCCTCGCCCAGGCGGTTGACCAGCCGATCGACCAGGGCCTCGGGCCCGTCGCCGGCGGCGTCGGGATCGATCTCGTCGGTCAGGCTCCCCTGCCGTTCGGCCAGGCCCTCGACCCTATCCACCGAAAGGGTCACCGCCTCGATGCCGAAGCCGGGGTCTACCGTCTCGATCCTGCCGGCGAACAGTTTCGCCAGACGCTTCGGATCGCGGCTCGGCCGGGCGGTCCCGATGCTCAGGCTGAGCGTCCTGCCATCCACCCGGTGGAAGTCGAGCTCGAAGCGCCGCCCGCCGCGTCCGGCCGCGGCCAGGCGCACGGCCATGGCGTGCAGGATGTCGGAGGCCGCCTGGACCATGTCCTCCGGCGCCCCGATCGGCTCGAAGAAGGCCAGGCGCTCGAAGAAGGCCGGCGGTGGCCGGCGCCAGGTCAGGACCTCCTCGGCCGCGCCCAGGGCCTGGTCCAGCCTCAGCACCATGACCGGGCCGAAGCGGCGGGTCAGCTCGCCCCGGGGCAGGGCCATCAGCGCCCCGACGTTGGCGATCCCCAGCCGCGCCAGGGCGTGGACCGCGTCCGGCTCCAGCCTGAGCGCCGCCAGCGGCAGGGGGGCGAGCCAGGTCCTCAGGTCGGCTTCCGGCGGCGCCACGGTCGTCTCGTCCTCGCCATAGCGGGACAGGGCCCAGGCCGCCCCGATGCTCGCCGCCAGGCCGACGCGGGCGGCTATGCCATTGTGCTCCAGCCGGGCCGCGAAGTCCTCGGCCAGGGCCTGCTCCCCGCCCCACAACCCTTGCGCCCCGGTCACGTCCAGGATCAGGCCCTCGGGCGGGTCCAGGGCCACGGCAGGGCTGAAGCGCACGCACCAGTCGGCCAGGGCCTCCAGCGCCGCCTGGTCGGCCTCGGGGTCCGCGTCGGCCATGGCCAGGCGCGGCTCCAGCGCCAGGGCGTCGGCCAGCATCTGGCCGGCGAACAGCCCCGCCTCGCGCGCGGTCTCGTCCGCCGCGGTCAGGCGCCGGGCGTTCTTGATCGTGGATACGAGAACGAAGGGGTCAGCCGGCCGCGCGCCGGAAGGCCTGATCGTTCCCGAACCCTGTGCCCGCCGATAGCGCGTGATCGCCCAGTTCGGCGACCACACGCAGAGGAACCGCGCCATGGTCCGCCTCCCAATCCTCTTGCATCAGCCATCCCCCGGTGCGTCCGCCCCGGGTCCGTTCCAGCTCCACTGCCCAGCGCAGCGGCCCCAGCCCCGGCTCCCCCGGCTCGGGCTCGCTGGGGGCGCAGGCGATGCGCCAGCGGCTGGCGGCCACAGCCGGTTCGGCCCGAACCGCCTTGCGATGGGCCACGCCGTGCAGCCGCCGGCGCAGCACCATGGCCGTGGATCCGCGCCGCTCGCAGGCCAGCTGCAGCCGCCGTCCGGCGGTCAGGTCGATGTGCTCGACCTCGCCCACCACCGCCGCGATCCCGCGGGTAGCGAGGGCGTCCTCCATGGCCGCCAGGGCCTCGGCCTCGCTGGCCGCGCGCACCACCAGCAGCCGCGAGGGTTTCAGCCCCAGCTCCGCCGCGCCGGGGGCGTAGAGGTCGTCGCGCCGGAGCACCCAGACCGCCTGGCCGCTCCCCGCCATCACCCCCGCCAGCTTCGCTGCGAAAGCGGCGGGCGCCGTGCAGTCGTCGGCCTCGGCCCCGCTTCCGGTCAGGTCGTGCCAGCAGCCCAGCGGCAGCCCGCCCGCCGGAAAACAGCCGTCCACCCGCGCGTCCCCGAACCGCAGCGTCCGGGCCGAACGCCGGGCGGGGTCGAAGCTCTCGAGCCTGGCGCGGAGCGCGCGCAGGCGATGGGCGCGATCGTGCGGCATGGGTCCATTAACAATTTTGTTCTCTTTTTGTTCTATACACGAACCAAAGAGTCAATCCGACTCCCGCCGGGCGGGGTGTCGCGCGTCCGCTTCTGGCGGAATGTCGCCCCTTAGAGGACGAACGCCCCCGGCAGCAACGCCCCGATGGTGGTGCGCGACGACACCGCCCCGCCCTTCACCGCCACGACCTCGCAGGTCTGGTCCGCGAACTCGGCGATGCGCTGGCGGCAGCCGCCGCAGGGGGTGATGTGGTCGGTCTTGGCGGCGGTGACGTAGATCTTGGCGATCCGATGCCCGCCGGCGGTGATCATCGCCCCGATGGCGGTCGGCTCGGCGCAGGCGCCCAGAGGATAGGCGGCGTTCTCAACGTTGACGCCATAGTGGACGCGCCCCTGCTCGTCGACGATGGCGGCGGCGACCTGGAAGTCGGAATAGCGGGCGTAGGCGCGCGCGAGATAGGTCTCGAGATCGGCCAGGATGGTCAGTTCGTTGGCGTCGCTCACGCGGGCCTCCCATGGGTCAGCGAGCCGTACAGATCCGGCCGGCGGTCGCGGAAAAAGCCCCAGGCGGCCCGGTGCTTGTCCAGAAAGTCGAGGTCGAAGGTCGCGCTCAGCACGCCCTGATCCTCGCGGCCGAAGCTCGCGACCAGGTCGCCCCGGTGGTCGGCGATGAAGGAGGAGCCGTAGAAGCTCTGGCCCGCGGCGGTGACCTGCTCATGGCCGGTGCGGTTGGCGCCCACCACCGGCACGATGTTGGAGACCGCATGGCCCTGCATGGCGCGCCGCCACGGCTCGGCGGTGTCCAGTTCGCTGTCGTGGGGCTCGGAGCCGATGGCGGTCGGGTAGAACAGCACCTCCGCCCCCATCAGCATCATCGCGCGCGCGCATTCCGGGTACCACTGGTCCCAGCAGATGCCTACGCCGACGCGCCCGAACCTCGTGTTCCAGACCCGGAAGCCCGTGTCGCCGGGGCGGAAATAGTACTTCTCCTGATAGCCCGGTCCGTCGGGGATGTGGCTCTTGCGATAGACCCCCATGGGGCTGCCGTCGGCGTCCAGCATGACCAGGCTGTTGTAGTAGTGCGGCCCCTCGCGCTCGAAGATCGAGACCGGGATGGCCACCCCCAGGTCCTTCGCCACATCGCTCATGGCGGCGACGCAGGGATGCTCGCGCCAGGAATGGGCCTGGGCGAACCAGCGCTCCTCCTGGCTGACGCAGAAGTAAGGGCCCTGGAACAGTTCCGAGGGCAGGATGACCTGGGCGCCGAGCCCGGCGGCCTCGCGCACCAGATCGCGCGTGCGGGCGATATTGGCGGCCATGTCCTCGCCGTAGGACGACTGCAGGGCCGCGACCGTGATCTTGCGGCTCATGGCGCGGGCTCCTGCTGGCTGATGCAGTGGAAGGACCCGCCGCCGGTCAGGATGGCGATCGAGGACAGGCCGATCACCTCGCGGTCGGGGAAGAGTTCGCCGAGGGCGCCGAGCGCGAATTCGCCGGATGTCTCGGCATAGACCGGGGCGATCACGGCGCCGTTGGCGATCAGGAAGTTCATGTGCGAGGCCGGGATGATCTCCCCGTCCTCGCCCTCGAGCCGTCCGGGCGAGGGGATGCGCACCACTTTCAGCCGGTTTCCGTCCGCGTCGCTCATGCCGGCCAGGTCGCGGGCGGCCTGGTCGTAGGCACGGGCGTTGGGGTCGTCGCGGCCGAAGGCGACCGGACAGGCGACCACGCCGGGGGCGATGAAGCGGGCCAGGTTGTCGACATGGCCGTCGGTATGGTCGTTGAGCAGGCCGTCGCCCAGCCACAGCACATGCCGGGCGCCCAGGGCGGTCTTCAGCGCGGCCTCGGCCTCCGCCTCGGTCCAGCCCGGGTTGCGGTTCGGATTGAGCAGGCATTGGCGGGTGGTGATCACCGTGCCGCGCCCGTCGTGCTCGACCGCTCCCCCCTCCAGCACGAAGTCGAAGCGCTCGAGGCCGGCGCCGGCGTGCCCGGCGATCTGACCGGCGACCTCGTCGTCGAAGGGCAGGTCGTACTTGCCGCCCCAGCCGTTGAAGCGGAAGGCGCTCGCGCCCGCCGTGTGGAAGATCGGGCCGGTGTCGCGAAACCAGATGTCGCCAAAGCGACCCGGGACGATCTCAACGCCAGCGACGGCGCCAAGCCTGGCGCGAGCCGAGGTCAGGGCCTCATCGCCATAGACCATCAGGCGCACCTGTTCGGCCCCCGGACCAGCCAGGGCGCGCACCAGGCCCGAGACCTCCTCGCGGGCGGGCTCGAGGTCTTCCTGCCAAAGCTCGGCGTGGCTCGGGTAGCCCAGCCACATCGCCCGGTGGGGCGACCATTCGGCTGGAACGGAACGGGTCATGCGGGTCCTTCGCGAGCGGGGAAGCGGGCGCAGATAGGCACGCTCTCCGATGCGGTCAAGCGATGCGTGGCCCAACGAAAAGGGGCGGTCCGTTTCCGAACCGCCCCCAGCCGTCTCGATAGTCGTCTGTCGCTTAGAACTCGGTCTTCAGCGACAGGATCGCGGTCCGCGGCGAGCCGGGCGAGAAGGTCGGGTTCGCGCCCGTCTTCACGCCGTTGATGGTCAGCGCGTTGTTCTGCGAGGAGATGTTGCCGATGTAGCGCTTGTCGAACAGGTTATCGATGTTGAGCTGCAGCCAGCCGTGCTTCAGGCCGAGCGAGTCGAGCTTGTAGCGCACATCCGCGTCCCACAGGGTGTAGGGGTTCACCCAGTCGTCGTTCACGTCGGTGGTGTAGCGGCGGCCGACGTACTTGCCCTGCAGGCCGAACTTGAAGTCACCGATCTTGTAGGTGCCGCGCAGGGTCAGCATCAGGTCCGGGGTTTCCACCAGCTTCTTGCCCTTGGTGGGCAGGAACAGCGGGGTGCCGGCCACCGGGAAGAAGGTGTTGGCGGTGGTGCAGCCGTTCGGCATCACCAGGCCCAGCGGGTTCGGCGAGGGAAGCGCCGCGCCGCAGGAGGTGCCCTGGCGGGTGTCGGCGGCCAGCGAGCTGTGGATGAAGGAGACCGAGCCGTAGACGTCGAAGGCGCTCGTCAGCTTGTAGCCGGCTTCGGCGTCGATACCCCAGAGGTTCACGGTGCCGATGTTGCGGTCGACGAAGGAGTTGGTCGTGTCGTCGAAGGACGAAACGATCCGGTTGTCGTACTTCACCGTCCACAGGGCCACCGACGAGATCAGGTTGGAGCTCTGGTGGCGGTAGCCCAGGTCGTAGGCCTTGGTTTCTTCCGGCGCGGGGTGCGCCAGGGTCAGCACGCCGAAGTGCGGGTTGGCGACCGCTGCGGCGCCGCCCTTGAACGGATAGGCCGCCATGGTCGCCGGGTCGGTGTTCGCCACCGGCATGGTGGCGAAGGTGTCGCGGCTGACGGTGTAGAGGTTGTCGGTCCGCGGCGCCGACAGGCCCTGGGCGAAGCTGCCGTAGATCGAGTTGGTCTCGTCCAGGTGCCAGACCGCGCCCACGTTCGGCAGCAGCTTGCGGTAGTGCACGGTCTCCTTGAACGGCGCGACGTACTCGTTGTTGGACGACGGGAACTTGTAGTTGCCGTCCGCCTGCAGGGTCGGGGTTTCCGAGGTGCAGTAGGCGGTCGAGCCGTTGTTCTGGGTGTAGCAGTGCTGGTCGAGGTCGCGCTGGAACGACGGCGCGCGCAGACCCAGGCTGACGTCCAGCTTGCCGTCCATCCAGTGGCCGACGTACTCGGCGGCGACCTGGTTCAGGCTGGCGATCGACAGACGGTCGCGGAAGCGCAGGAACGCGCCGGTTCCGTCGCCGGCGAAGATCTTGCGGCCGGCCCCGTCGCGGGCGCCGAACACGCTGTCGGGGTTGCCGAACTGGTCGACGAAGGTGCCTTCGCCGGTCTGGCGGTGACGGCCGTAGTCCAGGGTGTAGGAGAAGCGGACGCGGTTGTTGTCGTTGATGTCCCAGATGGCCGAGGTGGTCAGGCCGTAGCGGTGGGTGTTGGTCACCGACGGCGAGTAGTAGCGGACCGTATCCTTACAGTCGCCGTCGCCGTTCAGGTCCACGCCGTTGCCCAGGCCGCCGCCGACGACGGTGCCGTTGGCCAGCACGCAGTGGTTGCCGGTCGAGTTGGTCGAGGTCGAGAAGGTGCCGGCCAGCTGGCCGCCGTTTTCCGACTGGGTGAAGGACTCGTTGCCGCCCGTGGCCAGCACATACTGGAACGAGGGGTCGATGGTGACGCGCAGGTTCGGCGCCAGGTGGAAGCTCGCCTGACCGCGGATGTTGGCTGTGTCGGACGGGTTCCAGGCCAGCTTGGAGTAGAGGTCGCAGCCGCCGGTGTTGGCGCTTTCGCTGTCCGCCACGCCCAGGGTCGGGGTCAGGCGCGAGCAGGTGGCGTGGAAGCCGTCGAAGTAGTTGGCCGCGATCTGGGCCTTGGTCAGCGAACGCGACGAGGTGTTGCGGTTCTGGTTGTAGTGGAAGCCGACCGACATGAAGTCGCCGTCGCCCATGTCCTGATACAGACGGGCGTTGACCTGCTTCTTGTTGATGATGCCGGTGCCGCGCCACCAATCGTTACGCGAGCCTTCGACCGCGACCAGGGCGGTGGTGCCGAAGGGGCCGACCGGGCCGGTGTCGAGCGAGGCGAAGCCGCGCAGGAAGTTGAACGAGCCCATGGCGGGATCGACATTGACCTGGAAGTGATCGGCGGGCTTGCGGGTGGTGTAGGCGATGGTGCCGCCGGTGGCCGAGGCGGTCGGGCTGTCGACGTCGGTCGTGCCCAGGTTGACCGCGACCTTGCTCACCAGTTCGGGAGCCAGCAGCTGGTTGGAGAAGATGGCGTAGTTGCCGGTGTCGTTCAGCGGCATGCCGTCCCAGGTCAGGGAGATGCGGTTGCCGTCGAAGCTCCGGATGCGGACGTTACCGCCGGACGAACCGAACGGGTCGTTGTTCACGAAGTTCACGCCCGGGACCAGGTTGGTCAGCTGGATCACGCTCTGACCCGGGTTCTGGGTCTCGATGTACTCCTGCGTGATCGTGGAGCGCGACTTGGGGTTCTTTTCGGCGATGATCGCGCCGTCGACCGTCGCGGTCCGCTGCGCGGTCACCACGACTTCTTCGACGGTCTGGGTGCCGGTCGACTGGGCCCAGGCGGCGCCGGAAATGAGCAGAGTCCCTGCAAGAGCGGTCGTCGCCGCCAGGGCGATCTTTCTGGTGGTCATGGAATTGCATCCCCTCGATGATGTCCGCCTCGCCCCCGATGGCGATTGCGGCGGTCCGCATCCGCTTAGAAACGGACCGCGACACATTTGCGAAAACTAGGCCAGGAATCCGCCCAAGTCTGCCCCTGGGGACACGACCGGGACAAAGCGTTGCCCATCGGTGACACTTTTTCGCCGCGAAATTGCTGCGCCGCACACAGGTCCGGTGAAGCTGTCGCGCGGGCTTTGGACTTTTCTCAGCTTTTTCAAAGACTAGAAGGGCGGCCTGGCCAGGGCGGCGGCCTCCGCGGCGCAGGCGGGATTCTCCCCGCCACGTTGCCGCAGTGTGTCGATTTCCGCCTTGGCGGCCCTCAGATCGGTCTGAAATTCCGAAGACCCGTGTTCTGCGGCCACCACGGCGGCTCCGACCATGCGCCCTGCGGCGATATCGCTCGGGAAATGCGCCCCGCAGACCACCCGGCTGTCGCCGATGGCGCCGCCGCGGCGCAACAGGGCGGCGGCCCGGTCCGGCTCGGCCTCGGCCAGCACCAGGGCCCAGGCCCAGCCGATCGATCCGTGCCCCGACGGATAGGAGTAGCTTTTCGCCATGCGGTCCGGCGCGACCTCGCAGATCGGCGCGTCGTTGCCCACCGGCGGCCGGGGGCGTTTGAACACCGCCTTGGCCGGGTTGTAGCTGGCGGAAACGTCGAGCAGCACGCGGGTGAGCAGGCGGGTCAGCGCCGGCGGCTGGGGCTGGCTCAGGCGCGCGCCGAGGGTGCAGTCGAACAGGCGCGCGGCCCGGCTCGGATCGATGTCGATGTCTTCCTGCGCCTGGGTCCAGCGGGGGCCGTCCTTCAGCGCCCGGGTGTTCAGATAGGTCTGGCGGTCGGCCACGGCCTGGGGCGAGCCCTCGGCGGGCGGCGGCGCTACGAAGTCAATCGCCGCCGGGACCTGGCCTGCCGCCAAATACCCCCTGGGCGCCTCGGGCGCCTGGGCCAGGGCCGCGGCCCCAAGCGCGGCCACGGCGAGCGCGCCGGCCGCCACGATGATCGATCGCCTGTCCATGTCGTCCCCCCGGAGCGCGGGCCAGCCTTCACCGCCGCGGCGCCCATATTCGCCGCCGCACGGACGATCTCAAGCCGAATTCCGCCGCGTCAGGCGCGCGGCGACTTCGCCGGGGCCTGATCTCCGCCGGGTTCGGAGCGCTTTTCGTCCGGGCCCGGGCCTGTTTTGTCCGGCGTCAGATGCTTGCCGAGGCTGCCCTGCACGCCCGCCGCCCCGCCGTGGGCGAAGCTGGGGTCCTCGTCCAGCGGCGGCACCGGGCTGGCGGTCTCGGCGCCGGACTGCGGTCCGCCCTCGGCGTCGCCGGAACCGGTCCAGCTGCCCTCGCCGGAGCCGGCCAGGGCCTGGCCGCCGGCGTTTTTCCCGCCGGTGAAGACGCGGCCCTCCTTGTCCGTGACGGACTTGTCGCCCGGGGGCGCTCGCTTGTGATCGGTCATGACGCGTTCTCCCTGCCTGGGAGAAGAAGCCGCCGCCGCCGCCGCTTGTTCCGCGCGCCGCCCGGGGTGTCAGGGCTTGCCCGAGCGGCCGGCCTTGCGCTTGAGGAAGTCCAGGGCGGCGGGGAACGGACCCGGGCGGCGCAGGCCGCGGGCGGCGTCGATCTCGGCCTTGGCCCGGGCGAAATCCTTCTGGAAAGCCGGGTCAGCCCGCAGGCGGCTGACCAGGACCGAGGCCTCGAGCCGGCCGGCGGCGATGTCGCTCGGCCAATGGAAGCCGCAGATCACCCGGCTCTGGCCGAAGGACACGCCCTTGCGGTCCAGGACGTCGGCCCGGTCCGGCGCCAGCTCGCCCAGCATCAGGGCCCAGGTCCAGCCGATGGTGGCGTGGCCCGAGGGGTAGGAGCCGGTCTCGTCGATGCCGCGGAAGGTGATCGGGCAGGTCGGCGCGCCCGGAAAGCGCACGAAGGGC
This sequence comes from uncultured Caulobacteraceae bacterium, assembly GCA_964432415.1. Classification (GTDB taxonomy): domain Bacteria; phylum Pseudomonadota; class Alphaproteobacteria; order Caulobacterales; family Caulobacteraceae; genus JAFECT01. The sequence goes on along the minus strand of CAYSNW010000040.1, from coordinate 25,997 downwards.
CGCACGCGCCCGCCCTCGCCGACCTGGCGCTTGATCGGCGCCATCATGGCGTCGGCGTCCTTGTGCACCCGGCGCATCATCGCAAAGAAGGTGGGCGCGTTGTCCGGCGTCAGGGTCGCCCCCAGCGCCTCGGCGAAGCGCGGCGCCACCCGGTCGGGGGTGTAGACGTCGTCGGCGGCGGCTTCCGCGCCTTCGGGCCGGTTGACCAGGGCGCGGGTGGAGAAGAAGGCCGAGATGTCGGCGGCCTCCGCGGCCGATCCCGCCTCGGGGGGCGAGGGCAGCCACTGGGCGATATGCGGCAGGTTCGCCTGATTCAGGTAGCCGTCGACCGGCGCGGGCGCCGGGGCGGCGGCGAGCAGGGCCAGGGCGGCGGCCGCCAGCAAGGGTCGGAAAAGGCGCAAGGAAATCGTCATCGAGGCCCCGGCTCCACAGGGTAAACCGTGACCATAGTCCCGAATTCGTTAACGATAAAATTCATCAGGGACCGGACATTCGGCGGGCCACGAAAAAGGGCCGGATCGCTCCGGCCCTCATCGCGGTCTCAGCGCTTGAACAGGTCCGCCCAGCGGGGCTTGCTCCGGTTCTTCCACGCCCCGCGCCAGTAGGCGTCCGAGGCGATCAGGGGGACCACCGTGGTGGCCTCGGCGAACACCATCTGTTCGAAGGTGACGTCCACCTTGCCCCAGGAGCAGGCCTCCTTCAGCGTCGAGGAGGAACAGGCCCCGTCGCGCACGTCGGCGATGGTGATCTGCACCGCATATTTGTGCATCTCCACCTCATGGCCGAGGATCTCGGCGCAGACCACCGTGTCCTGGGCGAAGTTCTTGGGCACGCCGCCGCCGACCATGAACAGGCCGGTGGCCCCGGCCTTCAGCTTGATCTCGGTCAGTTCGCGGAAGTCCGCGGCGGTGTCCAGCGTCAGGTACGGCTTGCCCTGCGCCATCCGTTCCGCCTGGTGCTTGACCAGGCCGAAGCCGGCGGACGAGTCCACGAAAGCCGGGCAGAAGATCGGCACGCCTTCCTCGAAGGCGGTCTGGATCAGGGAGCCTTCCTTCTTCAGGTTGCCCGCCTTCAGCCACTTGCCCATCTCCCAGATGAACTCGCGCGAGGAATAGGGGCGGGGCTCCAGCGCGTCGCAGATTTCCTTGATCACGTGATCGCAGGTCTGCAGCTCTTCCTCGTCGATGTAGGTGTCGTAGATGCGGTCGATGTAGAGCGCGCGCAGGTCGCGGTCGTCGACGTCGCTCTGGGCCTGGTAGTGCTTGAAGCCCAGCGCCTCGAAGAAATCCATGTCCACGATCGAAGCGCCGGTGGCCACCACCGCGTCGATCATCCCGAACTTCACCATGTCGCGGTAGACGTGCATGCATCCGCCGGCCGAGGTCGAACCCGCCAGCGTCAGCCAGGTCGAGCAGCCCTTGTCTTCCAGCGCCATGTTGAGAATGTCGGCGGCGCGGGCGGTGTCGCGCGAGGAGAAGGACATCTTGCGCATGGAGTCGATCACCGGCCGGGCGTCGTAGGCCGTGATGTCGACATGCTCGACGACGTTGGCGAGCAGCTCCGCCTTGCGGTTGGTGTTGGGGGTCTCGGCGTTCATCGTTTGAGTTGCCTCATTGGGTGATACGCCCGTCGTTTCCAAAATAGCGGCGCCGGCCCGGACGGAGCGACGGGCCGGCGCGATGGGTAGAACTCGGGTGCGACGGAATTATTTCCGCTTGCGGCGCTTTCCGCCCTTCACCCGCGAGAAGCGGACCACCTTGCGGTCTTCTTCCTGCTGGAGACGGGGCAGGGGGATGGCGCGCGGGGCCAGGCCGAACATCGAGGCCATGGGGGCGTCGTCGACGATGACCGTCTCGTGGTCGCCGAAGCCGTTGAAGCCCGTGGACATGGCCACGCCATAGGCGCCCAGCATGCCGATCTCGACGTAGTCGCCCTCGCCCACGTCCGCCGGCAGCCAGAACGGGCCGGGCATGTGGTCGATGGAATCGCAGGTCGGGCCATAGAAGCGGAAGGGCTTCAGCTCGCCCGACATCTCCGCGTCCCGCACCAGCTTGACCGGGAACGGCCACTTGGAGTGGGTCGCGTCGAACAGGCCGCCGTAGGAGCCGTCGTTCAGATACAGGGCGTCGCCCTTGCGCAGCTCGACCTTGGCCAGGATGGAGGAGGCCTCGGCCACCAGGGCGCGGCCGGGCTCGGCCCACAGCTCGGTGGTCTCGTGCACCATCATCTCGTTCAGGCCGCGGTGGATGGCGTCCACGTACTCGGTCATCTCCGGCGGATGCATGCCGGGATAGATCGAGGGGAAGCCGCCGCCCACGTCGATGACGTCGGCGAAGACGCCCGCGCGCACCAGGGCGCGCGAGGTCTGGGACATGGCCGCCTGGAAGGCGGAGGGGCGCATGCACTGGCTGCCGACGTGGAAGGCCACGCCCATCAGCTCCTGCGTCGCGCGCCGCGCGGCCAGCAGCAGGGCCGGCGCCATGTCCTGGGACACGCCGAACTTGCCCGACAGGCTGTAGGCCGCGCCCTCGGAGGAGACGGCCAGGCGCACGATCAGGTTCAGGTCGCGGGCGCCGCCGGTGGCGTCCAGGATCTTCTGCAGCTCCTCATGGGTGTCGAGCGCAAAGGTGCGAACCCCATGGTCGAAGTAGGCGCGGGTGATCGCCGCCCGGCTCTTGACCGGGTGCATGAAGGCGAGACGCGCCTCGGGCGCCACGGAGCGCACCAGCTCGATCTCGGGGAGCGACGCCACGTCGAAGGAGCGAATCCCTTCGTTCCACAGGGTCTGGATGACCCATGCGGAAGGGTTGGCTTTCACCGCGTAGAAGACGTCGCCTTGAAGCTTATCCTGGAACCAGCGTGCCGCTACGGCCACCGCGCCCGGTCGCACGAGTGCGACTGGACGCTCCGGGGACCGCTCTCGGACCAGGTCCAGGGGATTATGGTACGTGCGCAATTCACGTAAACCCCTGCAATTGTTGAACCCAGACCGGCGTTAGCAGCGTTTCGAACGTCCCGGGGTCCGCCGGAAGGCGCGAAATAGGGGCAAAAGACCCCCATGTAAAGTGTGCTGTCCCCTTGCCGCGACGAATTGTGCGGGCTGCGGCCACGCTTTCGGTCGCTCGACCCGGTGGCGCTCCGTTAACGAACGTCATAAAAGCGTCGCGCGCCTCGGCCATTTCGGGGTGTTCGGGTCCGGGAGATCAAGCCGCGTGAGTACGTCCGACGCCGCCGCATCGGTGCGCGCCGTATCGAAGACCTTCGGGCAGCGCCGCGCGCTCGACGGGGTCAGCCTCGACGTGCGCAAGGGCGAGATGGTCGCCCTGATCGGACCGTCCGGGTCCGGAAAGTCGACCCTGCTGCGCTCGATCAGCGGTCTGCAGACCGTCGACGGCGGCAAGGGGACCATCGATGTGCTGGGCATCCCCGTCCAGCGCGGCGGCCGCGTCACCGGCCAGGTGCGCAAGGCGCGCGCCCACATCGGCTTCATCGCCCAGTCCTTCAACCTGGTGGGCCGGCTGTCGCTGTTCACCAACACCATCCTGGGCGTGCTCGGGCGCATCGGCTTCTGGGCCGGGGTGTTCGGCCGCTGGCCGGCCCAGGACCGCACCCGGGTCATGGCCGCCCTGCATCGGGTCGGCATCGCCGACTACGCCGGCCAGAGGGCCAACACCCTGTCGGGCGGTCAGCAGCAGCGCGGCGCCATCGCGCGCGCCATCGTCCAGGGCGCCCAGGTCGTGCTGGCCGACGAGCCGGTGGCCTCGCTCGATCCCGTCTCCGCGCGCCGGGTCATGGAGCTGCTGGTCGAGCTCAACAAGCGCGACGGGGTGGCGGTGATCGTCACCCTGCACCAGGTCGACTACGCCCTGCGCTACTGCGAGCGCGTGGTGGCCCTGCAGGCCGGCAAGATCGTCTACGACGGGCCCAGTACGGGCCTGGGTCGTGAAAAACTCATCGAAATCTATGGTCCCGAGTTCGAGGACGTCTTTTGGGAAGGGGTCGCTCCATGATCGCTCGCGTGACTGCAACCACGAAACTGGCGCGCCGCGCCGCGCTTGCGGTGCTGGCCCTGGGCGCCGCCCTGACGCTCGCCTCCTGCAACCCGGCCCCGGCCTCCGGCGCGCCGAAGGAGATCAACTTCTCGATCCTGTCGACCGAGAACTCCCAGAACCAGTCCGAGCTCTGGAGCCCGTTCCTGGCCGACATGGAGAAGCAGACCGGGCTGAAGATCAAACCGTTCTTCGCCTCCAACTACACCTCCCTGATCGAGGCCATGCACTACAACCAGGTCCAGGTGGGCTGGTTCTCCAACCAGTCGGGCATGGAGGCGTGGCGCCGCGCCGGCGCCGAGGTCTTCGCCCGCTCCTCCGACCCCTCCGGCGTGGACGGCTACTCCTCCCTGATCCTGGCCCCCACCGGCAGCAGCGTGACGCTGGAGTCCCTGCTGAAGTGCGACAAGAGCCTGACCTTCGGCATCGGCGACGCCAAGTCGACCTCGGGCACGCTCGCGCCCATGACCTATCTGTTCGCGCCGCGCGGCATCGATCCCCAGACCTGCTTCAAGACCGTGCGCTCGGCCAACCACCAGGCCAACCTGTTCTCGGTGGCCAAGAAGGTGCTGGACGCCTCGACCAACAATTCCACCGCCCTCAACCTGATCCGCAAGAACCAGCCCGAGATCGGCTCGGCCGTGAAGGTGATCTGGGAGTCGCCGCGCCTGCCCGAAGATCCGATCATGTGGCGCACGGACCTGGACAAGACCGTCAAGGAGAAGATCCGCTCCTTCTTCCTGACCTACGGCACCGCCCCCGGTCCCGAGGGCGACCGCCAGCGCGCCATCCTGGCCAAGCTGTCCTTCGGCGCCTTCAAGCCCGACGACAACTCCCACTTCATCCCCGTGCGCGAGATGGAGGCCACCGAACTGATGCTCGAGGCCCGCAACGCCAAGGACGCCGCCGGCGAGGCCAAGTGGAAGGCGGAGCTGGCCAAGATCGCCCAGGAGAAGCAGACCAGCGGCGAGCAGCTGCCCACCTCCTCGGCCTTCACCCATCAGCCCCAGGACACGGCGCCGACGACCATCGCCCCTGTTCCGGCCGTAAAGTGAGCTGATCCGTGGCCGACGTCGCCGCCTCCGCCGTTCCGCCCCCGCCCAAGCGGGCGTTCGGGGACATCCTGTTCGACTTCATCCTGTGGGGCGGGATCGCGATCCTGCTCGCGGTCAGCTTCGGCCCGGCCGAGATCCACAACTTCCCCAAGCTGTTCTCCAACTCCGAGAATATGCGCCAGTTCGCGGCCGGCTTCCGCCACCCCGACCTTGCCCATCTGAGGCTCTACGTCGACGCCATGTGGCTGACGATCCAGATCGCCATCTGGGGCACCTGCCTGGCCGTGTTCATCGCCATTCCACTGGGCCTGCTCGGCGCGCGCAACGTCACCCCCTTCTGGATCCAGCGCCCGGTGCGCCTGGTGCTCGACCTGCTGCGCGCCGTGCCGGACCTGGTCATCGGCACCGCCTTCGTCGTGGCCGTGGGCCTGGGCCCCTTCGCCGGGGTCATGGCGCTGGCGCTCAACACCGGCGGCGTGCTCGGCAAGCTGTTCTCCGAGGCGGTCGAGGCCATGGACCCCGACCCGGTCATGGGGGTGCGCGCCACCGGCGCCGCGCCGCTGCACGAGATCGTCTGGGGGGTCATTCCCCAGGTCGCGCCGCTGTGGACCTCTTTCGCGCTCTACCGCTTCGAATCCAACTCGCGCTCGGCCACGGTGCTGGGCCTGATCGGCGCCGGCGGCATCGGGCGGCTGCTGTTCGATAGCCTCAACGGCTTCGCCTACGACCAGGTGGCCATGATCGCCATCGTCATCGTGGTCGCGGTCTCCGCCATCGACCTGCTGTCCCAGGCGATCCGGCGGCGGCTGCTGTAGGACTCCACGCGCGGTGCTGAGCCGCTGACCGGTGAGGCCATGCTCAATCTCGTCGTTGAAACGACGTCCCTACGGCGCTCTGCCCATGGGAGCGTCACCGCCATCATCTATTTCGTGGGCGAAGGCGACGGCTTTCCGGATGTGGGATGGGACGACTTTGTCGTCATTATTCTGGTTTGGTGGCTTGAGGCCGTCACCAGGATCGCGCGAGGTTTCTCCCGGCGTGAGGCGCTCGAATTCATGGACGGTCCTGTATCCGCCCAACTCGAGGTCGGCGCGGATGGCATGATCGAAGTCCGCGGGTGCCGCCACGGTCGGGTTCTTCAACAACTGGGGCGGGTTTCGATCAACACCCTCATTCCTCCGTTCCTGAAGGCAGCGGCGGCAATCTTGACGGCATGTCGGGCGAAGGGGTGGGCCAGCGACGATCTGGATCGACTTGCCGATAGAACCGAAATCCTCAGGGGTGTGGCCATCTGACCGGAGAGGCGCGCCGGCCAACAAAAAAGGGCCGCCCCCGAGGGAGCGGCCCAATCGTCCTGTCCCTCGGACGCCCCAGGAGGAGGCGGCGCCCGAAGGTCGGGGGGTAAGGTCTTACCAGCGCACCTGGGTGAACACGCCGAACTCGTTGTACTCGCCCTTGTTGCCGAGCGAGCCGCCGATGGTGCCGTTGCCGGTGGCCAGGGAGCCGTTCTTGACCTCGTCATGTTTGAACACGAGGCCGAGGTCCACGATCTTCACCGGCTGATAGCTGATGCCGAGGTTGTAATACTGGTCTTCCTTCGACGGCACGGTCGACTTGTTCGGCTTGACCTGTTCCCACTTGGCGAAGATCGAGGTCTTGGGATCGATGTTGAACGATCCGAAGGTCGACCAGCCATCGGCCTTGTCGGCGGTCGCCGAGGTCACCGCGGTCCAGTCGTTGGCCGAGAAGTATTCCACGCCGAGGCGGAACTTGGGGTCCACATAGGCGGCGATGGCGTTGAAGCGGTTGGCGGTGTGGAAGGTGGTCGTGCCCACCACGTCCTTGCCGAGCTTGCCGGTGTAGCCGCCGACGCCCAGAACGAAGGGACCGACGTTGGCGCTGACGCGGCCTTCGACGTCCATGCCCTTGGAGCGCAGCGGGGCCTTGTAGCCGGCGCCGTCGACCACCGCGACCGCGTAGCTGATCTTGCCGTTGGCGAGCTTGCCCAGCGCATGCACGCCCCAGTCCGACGAGGTGCCGAACTTGGTGCGGTCGGTGACGGTCTGCTCGACCCAGCGGAAGCCGTAGACGTCCTCGACGAACGGGATCCAGGGCAGGTCGGCGGCGCCGGCGCGCACGGTCAGGGCGTCGGAGAACTTGGCCTGCAGATAGGCCTTCTTGATGAAGAACTCGGTCGACGAGATGGCCGAGGAATACTGCTCGTCCATGGTCAGGTTGGCCGAGTAGACGTCGTTGAACTTGTGATCGATGCCCACATAGAAGCGCTTGATGTCCATGCCGGTGCCGCTCGGCGCGATCTTGGCGCCGTTGGACTTCTGCTCGATGTTCGAGACGTTGGCGTACATGCGGCCCGACACCGAGGTGGAGCCTTCCCAGCCGGGCTTGGGCTTGGGCAGGGCGGCGACGGCGGTGTTCACCTTGGCCGGGATCGAGGCGACCGCGGTCTGGGTCTGGGCCTCGAGCACGCGGCTGCGCTCGTTGGCGGCCTGGGCCTGCGCCTGCGCGGCCTGCGCCGTCTGGGCGGTCTGCTGCTGGCCGGCGGCCTGCTGGTCGAGGCGGGTCTCCAGCGCCTGCACCTGCGACTTCAGGGCCGCGACCTCGGCTTCGAGCGCGGCGGTCTTGGAGCCGGCGCCGGCGGTCTGGCTGTGGTGGTGATGCTTCTTGGCCGGGGCGGCCTCGGCCGTCGCGGTGAAGCCGACGGCGATCAGCGCGCCCAGCGCGCCGGCGCGCATCAGCGTGGTCTTGGAGGTCATGTCGAGATCCCTTGAATTGCCCCTGCCCCCGACGGACGACGACAGTGGGCGCGTGTTAGCGGCGCTCTGTGACGCCGAGGTTGCGGGTTTGCGACAGCCGCTGTCACAATAATCACCGGTCCATGACCTGTGCTTTGCTGGTGACAGCGCGCCGTATGTCGGTACACAGACGATTTTCTTCGTCAAAACTCGAGTATAGTCTGTGGCTTGTTCAGTCCCGTCTGGGCGTTTCATTGCGCCACCCGGGCGTGGAACAGGTTGTCGATGTCGTTCTGCGACAGGTTCGGCCCGCTGGCGTGGCCCACGTGGGCGGACAGGTCGTCCTTGCGCCGGCCGTTCATGCCGGGGGGCGGACCGAGGTTGTGGTAGCGGCGGTCCGGCCCGCAGTAGGTCTCCGATTCGACGAAGGGCCGGGGCTCGCGTCCCAGCCAGTGGATCCGCTGCAGCATCACCTCCGGAACCAGGGGGCGGGTGACCACCAGGTTGGCGCCGCAGTCGCGCCCGGCCAGCACGTCGGCGCGGCGCGCCTCGCTGGTCATCAGGATCACGGGGCGGAAGCGGTTGGGCTCGTGCGGGCAGCGCCTGAGCCAGCGCACGAAGTCGTAGCCGCTCATCTCCGGCAGGGCGGCCTCGCAGACGATCAGCGACAGGCTCACAGTCCCCACCAGGTCCGTCGCCCGCCCGGCGGTCGAGCACGGATGGACCCGGCGCACCCCGAAGCCGGTGAACACCTGCAGCATGATGCTCATGCTCTTGTCGTCCGGGTTGATCAGCAGCACCTCGGCGTCGGAGAGGTCGCCCGGATCGTTGGCGGGGATCGGGATCACGTCCTCAGTCCACAAAGAAGGCGCACTCCCCCGCGGGGGAATCGGGCTTGCGGGGATCGGGATCGGCGCCGGTCAGGCGGGCGGCGAGGTCGGCCAGGCCGATGGAGCCGGCGGCGTCGGTCGCCTCGAAGCCCTGGGCCAGGCCGGCGGTGAAGATGGCCAGGGCGCGCAGCGACTGGGCGAACAGGTCCAGCTGCTGCACCTGGGGGTAGGCGGCCGCCGCCAGGGGGCCGGCGCGCGCGATCAGTCCCGCGACCGGCAGCTCCAGGGCCTCGGCCAGCGCCGCCAGACGCGCCAGCTCCTCGGCGACGACGCCGAGCGCGGGCAGGGTCGCATCCAGGGTTTCGGCGTCGTTGGCCGGGACGGTCGCGCTCATCAGAAGAACTCCACCTCGGCGGCGGGCGCCGGGGGCGCGGGCCGCACCCGTTCGCGGTCGAAGATCGTGCGGCCGCCGGCCAGCAGGGCCTGGCGCGCGCGTCCGGTGGCGGGCTGGAACTGCACCCGGCGGGCCTGGCCGCCGCGCAGGCTGCCGCCCGCGAAGCTCAGGCCCTCGTCGCGCAGGAACTGCTCGGCGAAGGCGGCGTTCTGGGCCCCCACATCGCAGAGCCGGTCCATCATCCTGGCCCCGCCGAACAGCTTGACCTGCAGGCGTTCGCGCCGCGCGCCGCGCTTGAGCAGGTCGTTGACCAGCAGCTCCATGGCGTAGGCGCCGAAGCGGCGCGCGTCGCCGCCCCGCTCCTCGGTGTCGGCGCCGGGCAGGAGGAAGTGGTTCATCCCCCCGACGCCCGCGACCGGATCGTGCAGGCAGGCGGCCACGCACGAGCCCAGGATGGTGACCAGCACCACCTGCGGATCGTCGCTGACGCTGAACTCGCCCTGGACCACGTGGACGCGGCGCTCGGGGCGGCCGGAGTCTGAGGTCTGGGCCCCCCTCGCCTGAACAAGCCCTGCCTGGACCATCATGTGATCGGCCCGAACACAGCCTCGATCTTTTCCTTCAGCGTCGCGACGGTGAACGGCTTGACCAGGTAGTTGTTGACCCCGAACTGCACCGCGCGCTGGACCAGTTCCTTGTCGGCGCGGCCGGTGAGCATGATGAAGGCGGTCTTCTGGATCGGCGGATAGGCGCGGATGGCGCGCAGCAGACCCAGCCCGTCCAGGTTGGGCATGTTGAAGTCGGAGATCACCAGGGTCGGGGCCTTGATCACCATCCGGCGCAGGGCGTCCTCGCCGTCCGCCGCCTCGACGATGTTGTTGATCCCGAGCTGCTGCAGTCCGGTGCGCACCAGCGAGCGGATGGTCTGCTGGTCGTCCACGACCATGACGCTGAGAGTCGAAGAAGCGGGCATCAGTGTCTTCCTCCGCTTGAGGCGCGGTTTGCGGAATTGGTCAGGTTGATGATTTCGCCGGCGACGCGTCCGAGCGGCGTCTGCCGTTCCACCGCCCCGACCTCGAAGGCGGCGCGCGGCATGCCGTAGACGACGGAGCTGGACTCATCCTGGCCCAGCGTGCGGGCGCCGGCCTGGCGCATGGCCAGCAGGCCCTGGGCGCCGTCGCGGCCCATGCCGGTCAGGATCACGCCCACGGCGCGCGGCCCTTGCGTCTCGGCGACGGAGTTGAACAGCACGTCCACCGAGGGCCGGTGGCCGTTGACCGGGTCGGAGCGGCGCAGGCGGCAGCGGGCGTCGCCGCCCTGGCCGCGGATCTCCAGATGGGTGGCGCCGCCGGGCGCGACATAGGCGTGGCCCGCCTTCACCGGCGCGCCGTCTGTGGCCTCGCTCACCCGCATGGGGCAGAGCCGGTCCAGCCGGTCGGCGAAGCTCCTGGTGAAGGTGCCGGGCATGTGCTGGGTGATCAGGGTCGCAGGGCCGTTGACCGGCAGGCGCGACAGCACCGCGATCAGAGCCTCCACCCCGCCGGTGGAGGCGCCGATGGCCAGCACCTTGCCGTCCGGCTCATAGGCCTCGGCGCGCGGCGTCAGGGGGACCACGGTGCTCGGCGCGGGCTCGAGGCGCGCGCGCACCCGGGCCCCGGCGGCGGCGCGCACCTTTTCCGGCAGGTCGTGGAAGGCGTGGGGGTCCTCGACCGAGGGCTTGGCGATGCAGTCGACCGCGCCCAGCTCCAGCGCCTCCAACGTGATCTCCGCCCCGCGCGTGGTCAGGGTCGAGACCATCAGCACCGGCATGGGCCTGAGCCGCATCAGCCGCTCGAGGAAGTCGATGCCGTTCATGTTGGGCATCTCGACATCCAGGGTGATGACGTCGGGATTGAGCAGCTTGATGGCCTGGCGGGCCTCCAGCGGGTCGGCGGCCTCGCCCACGACCTCGATGCCGCGGTCCCAGCGCAGGGCCGCGGTGATCAGGCTGCGCATGGTGGCGCTGTCGTCGACGACCAGGACGCGGATCATGGCTGTCTCCCCGCGGGGGTGAGGCGGTAGGTGGTCACGGCTTCGGAGCGGAAGTGTTCAGCGGCCTCGCCGCAGACCCGCTCGGAATGGCCGATGTAGAGCCGGCCCTCGGGCGCCAGCAGGGGAACGAAGCGGCTCCACAGGCGGGCCTGGGTGGCTTCCTCGAAATAGATCGCCACGTTGCGGCAGAAGATGGCGTCGAAGGACCCGCGCATCGGCCAGGCGCCGATCAGGTTGAGCTCGCGGAAGGCGACCAGGGCGCGCGCCTCCTCGGCCAGGCCCCAGGCGCTTTCGCCGCGCGCGCCCTGGACCGGCACGAACCAGCGCTTGCGCAGCTCGGCGGGGACGGCGGAGACGGCGCTGTCGCCATAGACCCCGGCGCGGCCGCGGGCGACCATCTCGTGGTCGATGTCGGTGGCCAGCACCTTGATGTCGAGATCGGCGGCGTCCGGCGCGATGGCCAGGATGCTCAGCGCGACGGAATAGGGCTCCTCGCCGCTGGAGCAGGCCGCCGACCAGATGCGCACCCGTCCGCCGCGCCGGGCGCTGGCGATCAGGGGGGGCAGCACCCTGGACTTCAGGTGCTCGAAGTGGTGCGGCTCGCGGAAGAAGCGGGTGACGTTGGTGGTCAGGGCCGCGAGCATCCGCTGGCGCTCGTCGGTCCCGTTCGAGCCGGAGACCAGGGCGCAGTAGTCGCGGAAGCTCTCCAGCCCCAGCGCGCGCAGACGCTTGGCCAGGCGCGAATAGACCAGCGTCGCCTTGCTCTCCGGGATCGCGATGCCGGCGTCGCCGTGCAGCATGGCCGCGATCTTGCGAAAGTCCTCGGCGGTGAGGACGAACTCGCCGTCGACCAGGCTGGCGTTGCGCTGCGGCGCGTCGTCCATGACCAGGGCCCGGGCGTTCACGCCGCTTCCAGTTCCGCCACGGGGACCACGTTGTCGAGCGTGATCAGGCTGATCATGCGGCCGTCGATGGCCACCAGGCCGCGCACGAACAGGCGCACCATTTCGGAGGCTACCTCGGGCGTGGGCTGCACCATGTCGTCGGTGACGGTCAGGATGTCGGACACCGCGTCCACCAGCAGGCCCACCGTGCGCCCGGCGATCTGGGCCACGATGATCACGTGCCGGGCGGTCGGCTCGGCGCTGGCGAAGCCCAGGCGCGCGGCCAGGTCCACGATCGGCAGCACCGCGCCGCGCAGGTTGATGACGCCGCGCACGAAGCCGGGGGACTGGGGAAGGGCGGTGGCCGGGGTCCAGCCGCGGATCTCGCGCACCGCCATGATGTCGACGCAGAATTCCTGCGTGCCGATGCGGAAGGAGATCAGTTCGCGGCCGCCGCCGGCGGAGGTCGTCAGGCCGTGCTGGTTCAGGGAGTTCATGGCTTACCTCGACGCAGCGCTGCGCAGTTCGGGACGCGCCGTCTCGCCTGCGCGCGAGACGGCCACAATGGTGTCGATGTCCAGGATCAGGGCGACGCGGCCGTCGCCCAGGATGGTCGCCGCGGCCACGCCCGGGACCTGCTCGTAGTTGGCCTCCAGGCTCTTGATCACGACCTGGCGCTGGCCCTGGATGGCGTCGACCAGCAGGGCGGCGCGCTGGCGGCCCTCGCCCTCGATCAGCAGGGCCACGCCGCAGGCGCAGTCCAGCGGCTCGCGGCGGAAGCCCAGCGCCACGCCGACGTCGACCAGGGGCGTGAAGGTCTCGCGGATGGCGATCACGCGCGAGGCGCCGCCCAGTCCGTGCACCTCGTTGGCGCGGGGCTGCAGGGTCTCCACGATCGCGGTCAGGGGCACGACCAGGGTCTGGCCCTCGACCGAGACCACCATCCCGTCCAGCACCGCCAGGGTCAGGGGCAGGCTCATGGTGAAGGTCGAGCCCTTGCCCGGGCGCGAGGTGATGGCGATGCGACCGCCCAGGGCCTGGATGGAGCGCTTGACCACGTCCATGCCCACGCCCCGGCCCGAGATGTCGGACACCGCGTCGGCGGTGGAGAAGCCGGGCATGAAGATCAGGTTGTCGGTCTCCTCGTCGCTCAAGACCGCGTCGGGCGCGATCAGGCCGCGCTCCTGGGCGATGGCGCGAACCCGGGGCCGGTCGATGCCGGCGCCGTCGTCGGAGACCTCGATGACGATCCGCCCGGACCGGTGCAGGGCGGCGAGGTGCACGACCCCTTCGGCGGGCTTGCCCGCGGCCAGGCGGCGCTCGGGCGTCTCCAGCCCGTGGTCGATGGCGTTCCTGATCATGTGGGTCAGGGGATCGGTCAGGCGCTCGATCACCGTCTTGTCGACCTCGGTGCCCTCGCCGTCGGTGACCAGGCGCACCTGCTTGCCGGTCATGGCGGCGACCTCGCGCACCAGGCGCGGCATGCGCTGGAACACCGACTTCACCGGCTGGGCCCGGATGGCCATGACGCTGTCCTGGATTTCGCGGGTCAGCTGCTCCAGCTCGTCCAGACCGACGGCGACCGCCGAGGCGCGGGCCAGGCCCGCCTCGGTGACGCGCTGGGCCAGCATGGCCTGGTTGATCACCAGCTCGCCGACCAGGTCGATCATGCGATCGACCCGTTCCAGGTCGACGCGAATGGTGGCGTTGGCTGCGGGGGGCACAGCCAACGCCGGGCCGCCGGCGGGGGGTTTGACGGCGGCTTCGGGCCGGGAGGCGATATCGGCCTCGGCCCGCTGTGGGGATTGGGTCGCCTCCTGCGCCAGGCGCAGCAGGGCGTCGATGTCGAGGGGCGCGGGCGCGGCCGGTTCCGGCGCGGTGATCTCCGGAGTGTAGGCGGAGATTTCAATTCCCGCCTCGCGCCCGATCTCGAGCCGGCAGTCGCCCTCGACGAACTCGAAGACCTCGCGGATCGCGGCCTCGTCGGCGGCGCCCGCAAGGCGGATGGTCCAGGTCAGGTAGGCGCCTTCGGGATCCAGCGCGTCGATCAGGGGCAGGGCGGAGGCGTCCAGGCTGACCTCGGCCTGGCCCAGCCGGCCCAGTTCGCGCAGCAGCAGGGCGGCTTCGTTGGCCTTGGCGTAGAGCGCCGGATGGGGCGCGAAACGGATGATCCAGGTCTCGGGCGCGGCTTCGACCGCCTCCGGGAACGACACGGCGGCCAGTGGCGTGAAGCCGAAGTCCTCGTCCTCATCGGCGGCCGGTTCGCCGTGGCCCGCGCCATGGGCCGACAGCTCGGCCGCGGTGGCCGCGCAACGATCGGCGTCGACGCTGCCGCCGTCGCGGGCGGCGCGCACCAGGTCGGCCAGGATGTCGGCGGCGCGCAACAGCGCACCGATCAGCTCGGGCTCCGCCGCCAGCCGGCCGGAGCGGACCTCATCCAGTGAGGTCTCGAACACATGGGCGAAGCGCACCAGGTCGTCGAGCGCGAAGGCGCCGGCGCCGCCCTTGATCGAGTGCACGGCGCGGAACACGGCGTTGACCGTCTCGCTGTCGGTCGCGCCGGACTGCATGGCCAGCAGGCCCGATTCCAGTTCGGCGAGCTGTTCCTCGCACTCCTGGAAGAAGGTCTGGCGGATGTCCCCCATCGGATCCATGGCGCGCCTCAGCCCGCCACGCGGCGGATGGCGGCCACCAGGGCCGCGGGGTCGAAGGGCTTGACGATCCAGCCGGTGGCGCCGGCCTGGCGCCCCCGCTGCTTCTTCTCGGCGTCGCCCTCGGTGGTCAGCACCAGGATCGGCGTGGCGCGGTGGCGCGGATCGGCCCGCACGCCCTCGATCAGGCCGAAGCCGTCCAGCCGGGGCATGTTGATGTCGGTGACGATCACGTCCGGCGCGGCGTCGCCGAGCACGTCGAGCCCGGCCTGGCCGTCCTCGGCCTGGACCACGCGCCAGCCGGTGTCGGCGAGCGCCATGCGCAGCATTTCGCGCATGGTGCGGCTGTCGTCGACGGTGAGAACGGTCAGGCTCATGCCGCCGCCCTCCGCTCGAGCTCGCCCGCGCCCATCAGGCTCAGGCCCTCGAGGAACTCCGGGGACAGGTCGACGAAGCGCAGGCATGCGCCGTCGGCCTCCCAGGTGGCGTGGGCGCTCAGCAGCACCTGAAGGCACTGACCTCCGAGCCGGCGGACCTGCGATCCGTCGACCTCTGTTTCGACGCCGCGCAGGGCGCGCAGCTCGGAGGCCAGGGGCACGGCCGCGCGAAGGTCCAGGACCTCCGGCAGGAACACGCGCCGAGGGGGGGAGGATTGCTCGCTCATGGCCGGGCTCAGAACTCTTCCCAGCTGTCTTCGCTGGTCACGGGCTCGAGCTTGCGGGCGGTCGCCGCGCCGCCGCGGGCGCCGCCATGGGCGGCCTGCGGCTGGGAAGCGGTCCGGCGCGGCGCGCGGGTGAAGCTTTCCACCGCGGCGGCCTCGCCGGTGCGGAAGCGGCTGATCAGCCGCGCCAGCTCCTCGGTCTCCTGGGCGAGCGCATGGCTGGCGGCGGTGGACTGCTCCACCATCGCCGCGTTCTGCTGGGTCACCTGGTCCATCTGGTTGACCGCGGTGTTGACCTGCTGAAGCCCGGTCGCCTGTTCCTGGGCGGAGGAGGCGATGTCGGTGACGACGCCGTTGATCTCGGCCACCTGGGACACGATGCGCGCCAGCGCCTTGCCGGTTTCGCCGACCAGGTCCACGCCCGAGCCGACCTGCTGGGTCGAGGCCGAGATCAGGGTCTTGATCTCCTTGGCGGCCTCGGCCGAGCGCTGGGCCAGGGCCCGGACCTCGGAGGCGACCACCGCGAAGCCGCGGCCGGCTTCCCCGGCCCGCGCCGCCTCGACCCCGGCGTTCAGGGCCAGAAGGTTGGTCTGGAAGGCGATCTCGTCGATCACCCCGATGATCTGGCTGATCTGCTGGGCGGACTTCTCGATCTCGCTCATGGCGGCGACCGCGTCGCGCACCACCTGGCCGGAGTGTTCGGCGTCGGCCTTGGCGGCGGAGACCACCTCGCGGGCCTGGTTGGCCCCGTCGGCGGTGCGGCGCACCGTGGCGGTGATCTGATCCAGCGCCGCGGCGGTTTCTTCCAGGCTCGCGGCCTGCTGTTCGGTGCGGCGCGAGAGATCGTCGGAGGCCTGGCTGATCTCGTCGGTGCCCGAGCGGATGCCCTGGGCGTTGGCGGCGACCACCTTCATGGTCTCCTGCAGCTTCTCCATGGCGCCGTTGAAATCGACGCGCAGCTTTTCGTACTCGGCGGCGAAGGCGGTGGTGACGCGGAAGGTCAGGTCTCCGGCCGACAGCTTCTCCAGGCCGGTGGCGATGGCGGAGACCACCACGGCCTGTTCCCGGGCGCGCTCGGCCCGTTCGGCCTCGCTGGTTCCGCGCATCGACTCGGCGTCCCGCTCGAGGCGGATCTTCTCCAGCGCCGCGTCCTTGAAGGTCTGCACGGCGGCGGCCATCTCGCCGACCTCGTCGCGGCGGCCGACGGACGGGACCTCGACCGAATTGTCGCCCGAAGCCAGCCGGTTCATGGCGGCGGTCATGGCGGTGATCGGCGTCGCCAGCGCCCGGGTCAGCATCCAGCCCAGGAAGGTCGAGAAGGCGACCACGAGCAGGCCGCCGATGGCCAGGGCTTCCCAGGCGGCGGTGAAGGCCTTGTGCTCGTCCACGGTGCTCTTCGCGAGCTTCGCGTCCATGTTCTCGGTGATGCCCTTCAGGATCTCGCGCACCTGGGTCAGGCGGCCGTGGATGGCGATCGAGGCCTGCGCCTGTCCCACGGTGGCGGGATTGCGCCGCTGGGCGATCTGCTGGGCTTCCTCGACCTGAACCTCGGCGGCGGCGGCCTTGAGCGCCTCGACCCGGGCGTGCTGGTCCGGATCGGCCTTCTCGAGCTTCTCCACGATCTTGAGGAACTCGGCGCCACGGGTCTCGAAGGTCTGGACGAACTTCTCCTCGCCGCTGGCGACGAAGCCGCGCACTGCGTTCTGCTGCTCGACCAGCGCCATCAGCGCCTCGTCGTCGGCGGAGGACGCCTCGTTGATCTTGTCGCTGGCGTAGGAGGTGGTCTCGCAGAACTTGAGTTCAGCATAGAGAACCCCGGACATGGCCAGGACGATGACGACCACGCCTGCGAAACAGAGCGCGATCTTCCGTGAGAATCTGACGTTGTTCAGAGACATGCTCCGCCTTCCCTGTGTTCGCTCGTTCGGACGGCACGGAGGAAAGGCGACCCGGTCTGGGCCTCGGGACTTTCCGCCGGGCATGACGCCGACGTTGTTCCCGAGATTTCTCAGTTATCTATGAATATGACGTTAAATTCGCTAAATCCGAGAAATAGCCGAGAATGAGCGCGATCCGGTTACAGGGCGGCGGCCGCCCGGATCAGCGCCAGCTCCAGGGTCTCGCACTCGGGATCGAGTTCCGCCGCCCGCTGCGGCAACAGGGCCTTGAGCGCCAGCAGGTCGGCGGCGGTCACGCGCGCCGTCTCGCGGCCGCCGGCCAGGGCGGCGTGCGCCTCCTCGCTCAGGGCCTCGGCGATCAGGTCGCGCAGGTCCGTGTGGCTGCGGGCCAGGGCCTGAACCAGGACGCGCCCCAGGGCCGCGGTCGAGCGGATTTCGCCCTCCAGCGCCTTCACGCCACAGGCATGGGGGTCGCGCATCGCTGCGCGATCTAGAACTGCCACCGGTGTCATTCCATCTTGTTCAGGACACCCGGTGAGACAGCCCCGCGGCGCTGTGCGTCCTTGGGGGCGCGCGCGGTTAGCGGCGATCTCGGACGCCGACGTTATGTGCATTTGCACAAAGATGACCCAAGGTCAAGCTATAAGTGCAAACACACTATTTTCGTTTGCACAGATGTGGCGCCCATGCGACATCGGCCCCAGGAGCGGACCATGTCGGATTGGACACCGGACCTGCGCTGGCCGGCGCAGGACATCGAAGACGCCTTCGGCGCCGGCACGCCGGAGCAGATCTTCTATCTGATCCTGCAGATCAGCCGGCGGCGCGACCACGCCCTGGCGGTGGCCCTGCAGCCGCTCGGCATCAGCGTCTCCAAATGGCGGGCCCTGTCGGTGATCCGGCGGCTGAAGTCCTGCCCGATGAACGACCTGTCCCAGCTCAGCGCCGTGGATCGAACCACCCTCACCCGCACGGTGGACCAGATGGTGGCCGAGGGTCTGGTCCGGCGCACTGCCACGCCGTCCGACCGCCGCCGGGTCCTGCTCGAGCTGACCCCGGCCGGCGCCGACATGATCCAGCGCGCGCTCGAGATCAATCGCGGGGTCAACGCCGAAATGCTCAAGGCGGTGCCCCAGGCCCAGCGCGAGATCGCACTGGGGGTGCTGCAGAGCATTGTCGAGGTCATGGTGCCCGAGCGCCGCACCGCCTGGAGCGTGCTGACCCTGCGCCATCCCGAAGGCGAGGGGCCGCCGGACTAGCGCTTTCCGACTAGGCCGCTTCCGTCCTCAGGGATTCGACGGGCGCGAGGCCGCCCTCGCCGGTCTCGAACAGCACCATGGCCTCGGCGCCCTGGCCGGCCTCGTGACGCACCGACAATATGGTCAGGGCCGCCGGGGCCCAGGTCTGGCCGATGCGCAGGCGGCAGCGCAGCCGCCGCACCGTCGGGCCGGTGGCGTGGTCGATGGCCGCCTCCAGCGCCGCGTCCAGGGCGCGGACAGAGCGCGGGTCGACGAACTCCGAAAGCAGACGGCCGTCCATGATCTCGGCCGGGCTGGAGCCGTCGCCGCGGGCGATGATGCGGACCAGACCCGACCGGTCGCAGAAGGCCGCGGCGGTGATCGCGGGCTCGGCCGGCGTCGACGCCGGGGCGGGTGCGGCGCCCTTTCCCATTTCTCCGGCCAGGTAGTTGATCAGGGTGTCCTGGATCCGCTTCTTGTCGTCCACGATCACCCCCAGGGGCAGGACGAAGATCGAAATCCCGGCCAGGAACAGCTCCATGTTCTGCAGGATGAGGCGGATCGGCGGGTTGGGCGCTGAGATGTAGAGCGTCAGGATCGCGGCGGCGAACGAGAACAGCGCCGTGGCCAGCATGCCGCCGGCAGCGCCGACCACCCCGAACTCCACCGTCAGGTAGCCGAGCAGCGGCAGGGTCAGCAGCGGCAGCATGTGGCCCGGGAAATAGGCGGTCACCGCCATCACCGCGGCCAGGCCCACGATCAGGGTCAGGAACAGGCCGACCCGCGCGGGTTCGCCCGCCAGGCTGCGCCGCGCGCCGACCGCCAGCCACAGGGCCGGGGTGACGATGACCAGTCCCAGGGCCTCGGCGGTGAACCAGGTCAGGGCGGTGGACAGGGTGAAGCCGCCCGGCCGCACGATCACGGTCAGGGCCGCGAGCGCGGTGGAGACCAGGGGCGCGACCAGGCCGCAGACCAGGATGAAGCCGACGGCGTCGATCCGCTCGGCCAGTTCGAACTCCCGCTCGCGGGGCCTGAGCATCAGGGCGGCGGTCAGGGTCTCGGCCATGTTGGCGGCGATAAAGATGGCAGACAGGCCGGGCGCCGTGCCGGCCAGGACATTGGCGGCCGCCAGCCCGACGGCGGCGGCGATGACCAGAAGCGGCCAGGCGGCGCGCGGCTGGCGCAGCAGGGCGGTCAGAAGTATCGCGTTGCCGACCCAGAAGGGGACCGCCAGTCCCTGTTCGCGATTGAAGGCGAATCCCAGTCCCGCGGCGGCGAAATACGAGACGCCGACCAGGCCGGCGACCAGCCAGTCCTTGCGATTGCCTGAAAAGGCTCGCGCCCCGTTCATAGTGGCCATGACGGCCCGCCCCGAATCACCTCCCCATCTTATACACCGGCCGCGCCGCCCCCGGGCGCCGGTGCGACGATCGTGCACGCCCGGAGCTCACGCGTTTGCGTAGTTCGCCGGTAATTCTATAGTCATGAGAATCGCTGAGAACCGGCGCGACGCGGAATTGCCGCGTCCTCAGGTGGCGGGAGCGCGGTGGAGCCGCGCCGGGAGTATCGGGTGGCGTACAGGGGACGATCGTCGGCCGATGGGCGGCGCAGCGGCAACGCGCGCCGTGCCTGCGGCGTGGGACGAGGCCGCCCCTGATGCGCTCGCGACTGTCCGACCAGGCGGGCCTCGCGGTCCGCAAGCTGCGGCTGGCCAAGGGCTGGACCCTGGCCCAGCTCGGCGAAAAGTCGGGCGTGCCGCTCTCGACCCTCTCCAAGCTCGAGCTGGGGCAGGTGTCGCTCTCCTACGAGAAGCTGATGCGGCTGTGCCGGGCGCTGGACGTGGACCTGGAGCGCTTCGTGCGCCACGAGGCCGAGCAGGCGCCCCCCGCCGTGGGCCGCCGCTCGGTGATTCGCGCCGGCGCCGGCGAGCCCGCCCGCTTCGGCCCCCACGCCGCGGAGCTGGCCGCGGCGGATCTGCTGTCGAAGGCCTTCACGCCGGCGGTGCTGGACATCGGCGTCCGCGACCTCGAGGCCCACGGCCCGCTGCTCACCCTGCAGGGCGACGTCTATCTGCGGGTGCTGGACGGCGCCGTGGTGCTGCACACCGAGGTCTACGCCCCCCTGAAGCTCGCCGCGGGCGACGCGGTCTATTTCGACGGCCGCACGCCCCACGCCCTGGTGTCGGAGGCCGGCGCGCGGGTGCTGCTGGTGGCCGACGGGGCCGAGCTGAGCGCCTGAACGCGAAACCATCCCGGCGCCGGTCCGTTGTCACGCCGCAAGCGTGGCGGAGGGCGTTGTGGCGTCGGCTGAAGAACTTCTGGACTGCGCCATCATCGGCGCCGGCCCCGCCGGCCTGACCGCCGCCATCTACCTCGGACGCTACCGGCGCCGGGTGAGGCTGTTCCAGGATCGGGAGTCCCGCGCCGCCTGGATCCCCGAGAGCCATAACTTCCCGAGCTGGCCGGACGGGGTGACCGGCGCCACGCTGCTGGCGCGCCTGGGCGAACAGGCGGCGCTCTACGCCCCGGCGCCGATCGATCGTCACATCGAGTCCCTGACGGCCGGGCAGGACGGTTTCGTTATCCGGGGCGGCGGCGAGACCTGGCGCGCGCGCACGGTGCTGCTGGCCACGGGAGTCGTGGATGTCGAGCCGCCGTTGCCGGGCGTGGAGACCGCGATCCGCCGGGCGCTGGTGCGCATCTGCCCGATCTGCGACGGCTTTGAGGCCTCAGGCCAGGCCATCGGGGTCATCGGCGCCGGCGACAAGGGCGCGCGCGAGGCCCTGTTCCTGCGCACCTGGTCGGACCATGTCTGCCTGATCCATGTCGGCGAGGCCGGGGCCCTGTCCGCCGCCGCCCGCGCCGAGCTCGAGCGCGGCGGGGTGGAGCTGATCGAGACCGCGATCGAGGCGGTCGAGATCGAGCAGGACCGGATCACCGCCTTTCGCTGGTCGGGAACGCCGCGCGCCTTCGACACCGTCTATTCCGCCCTGGGGCTCGAGCCGCGCTCACAGCTGGCGGTCCAGGCCGGCGCCGTCCTGGCCGAGGACGGACGCCTGCAGGTCGGCGAG
Source organism: uncultured Caulobacteraceae bacterium (assembly GCA_964432415.1). Lineage (GTDB taxonomy): Bacteria > Pseudomonadota > Alphaproteobacteria > Caulobacterales > Caulobacteraceae > JAFECT01. Next base: position 4,483 of record CAYSNW010000040.1, on the reverse strand, counting down.
CATCAGGAAACCAGCCTGTCTGGCCTCTACGCTGCCGGTGACGTCGTGCGCAGCCTCAACCAGCTGACCGTGGCCATGGCCGAGGCGGCCATCGCCGCCACCGCCATCCACAACCGCCTGCGCGAAACCGATGCCTAGTCCTCGAACTCCCGCTTCGAGGGCGGCGAAACCCGGAGCGCGGTGATCTGGTTGCGCTGGCGGCGCAGCACCTGGAAGCGGTGGCCGTGGAAGCTGAAGGTCTGGCCGGGATCGGGGATGGTCTGGGCCTCGTGGATGACCAGGCCCGCCACCGTGACCGCCTCGTCCTCCGGCAGGTCCCAGTCCATGGCGCGGTTCAGGTCCCGTACCGGCGCGTCCCCATCCACCAGCACCGAGCCGTCCGCCTGGCGCCGCACCCCGGGGGGCGCCGCGTCGTGCTCGTCCTCGATCTCGCCGACGATCTCCTCGAGGATGTCCTCCAGCGTCACCAGCCCCATCAGGGCGCCGTACTCGTCCACCACCAGGGCGAAATGGTTCTGCTTCTTCAGGAAGGCGCTGAGCTGGTCCTTCAGGGTGGTGGTCTCGGGGATGAACCAGGGCTCGCGGGCGACGGCGGCGATGTCCAGCGCATCGATCTTGCCCTCAGTGCGCACCAGGGCCTGCATCAGGTCGCGGGCGTGCAGGACGGCCACGATGTTCTCGGGGTTGTCGCGATAGAGCGGAATGCGGGTGTGGCCGATCTCCAGCGCCTGGTCGATCAGCGCGCGCGGCGCCAGGTCGGCGTCCAGCAGGGCGATGTTCTTGCGGTGGACCATGATCTGGCTGACGTCGCGCTCGGCCAGGTCCAGCACGCCCCTGAACATGTTGCGGTCGCGGCTCTCCACCAGGCCTTCGGAGTGGTGGTACTCCACCGCGCCGCGGATCTCCTCGTGAGCGGCCAGCACGTCGGTCTCCATGGCCACCTTGAAGCCGAAGGGCTTCAGCGCCGCGCGCACCATCCATTGGATGGCGTAGAGGAAAGGCTTGAACACCCGAACCATCAGGGCGGCCGGGATCGACAGGGCGCGGGCCACGTCGTCGGGTCGGCTGATGGCCACGGTCTTGGGCATGACCTCGGCGAAGACGAAGACCATCACCGTCATCACCCCGGTGGAGACGATCACGCCCCAGGGCTCGGGCAGCTGCTTTTCGATCACCTGGGTGGCCAGCGCGGTGGACAGGATGTTGATCAGGTTCTGGCCCAGCAGCACGGCGCCGATCATGGTCTCCTGATCGGAGATCAGCCGGTTGACCCGGCGCGCGGCGCGGTCGCCCTCGCGTTCCAGCTGGTGCATGCGCGCGCGGCTGGCGCCGGTCATGGAGGTCTCGGCCGCCGAGAAGATGGCGCTGACCCCCAAAAGGATCAGGATCAGCGGGGCCGCTCCGAAGATGGCCATCATCATGCTTGGGCGCCTTCCTTGATGAGATGCGCGCGCAGGGCGGCCCGATCGACCCCCCGGGCGACGAAGCTGTCGCCGACGCCTTTGGCGAGGATCAGCACGATCCTGCCGCCCTCGCTCTTCTTGTCCTGGACCATGTGTCCGATCAGCCGGTCCGCGTCGAAGGGGCCGCCGGCGATCTGCTCCAGCCGGACCGGCAGGCCCGCGGTCTCCAGCACCGCCGCGGCGCGGAGCGCGTCGGCCTCCGCACACAGGCCTTGCGACGCCGAGAAACGGAACGCCATGGCGCAGCCCAACGCCACCGCCTCGCCGTGCAGCAGGCCCGCGCCGAAGCCGGTTTCCGCCTCCAGGGCGTGACCGAAGGTGTGTCCGAGATTGAGCAGGGCGCGGCGCCCGGCCTCGCGCGCGTCCTCGCCGACGATATCCGCCTTCATCTGCACACAACGCGCGACGGCGTGAGCCAGGGCCTCGGGATCGCGGGCCAGCACCCTGGCGCCGTTCGCTTCCAGCCATCCGAAGAACGTCGCGTCGCCCAGCAGCCCGTACTTGACCACCTCGGCATAACCCGCCGCCTGTTCGCGCCCGGGCAGGGTGTCGAGCACCCCCAGATCGCAGAGCACCAGCCGGGGCTGCCAGAAGGCGCCGATCAGGTTCTTGCCGCGCGCCGTGTCGATGGCGGTCTTGCCGCCCACCGAGGAATCCACCTGGGCCAGCAGGGTCGTGGGAATCTGGATGAAGTCGATGCCGCGCTTGTAGATGGCCGCCGCGAAGCCCGCGAGGTCGCCCACCACCCCGCCGCCCAGGGCCGTGATCACATCGCCCCGGTCCAGGTCGAGGCCCAGCAGCCGGTCGCAGAGCCGCTCCAGCTCGGCGAAGGACTTGGACTCCTCACCGGCCGGCACGCCCAGCAGGCTGGCCAAGATCCCGCCGGCCTCCAGCGCCGCGATGAGGGCGCCGCTGTGCAGGCCCGCCACCGTCTCGTCGCTGACCACCACCGTGCGTCCGCGCCCGAGGTGAGGCGCCATCTGCCTGGCCGCATCGGCGATCAGGCCGTGGCCGATACGGACCTCATAGGGTCTGAAGCCTTCGCCCTCGACGGTGATGCTTCTCATGGCGTCCCGGTCTCGCGGTGTCTGAGGGCGCTCAGGATCGCCTCGACCGCCTCCTGGTGGCTGATGTCGCCGGTCTCGACCACCAGGTCGGCCTCGGCATAGTGGGGGTAGCGCGCCTCGGCCTGGGCCGCCAGCACCTGCAGCGGATCCTTGCCCCGGATCAGCGGGCGGGTGTCGCGGCGCCCGACCCGCCTGGCCAGAACCTCCAGGTCGACCTTCAGCCAGACGGTGACCGCCTTCTCCTTCAGGACCCGGCGGGTCTCCGGGTGCTGGAAGGCGCCGCCGCCGGTGGCCAGCACGATGGGGGCGCCTGAGACCAGGCGCGCGATCACCCGGTGCTCGCCCGCGCGGAATTCCGGCTCGCCCAGCTCGGCGAAGATCTCCGAGACGCTGCGCCCCGCCGCGCGTTCGATCTCCTCGTCGGCGTCATGGAACTCCATGCCCAGCACCTTGGCCAGGCGCCGTCCGACGCTGGACTTGCCGGCGCCCATCAGGCCCACGAGCGCGAGGGTGCGTTGCTGCGGCCGCTCTGCGATGCTCATCGCGAACGGTCCAGCCATGCTATGAGGGCGGAGCCAGCCTGGAGTGCGTCCATGACCCTTTCGGCCTTTACACGATCCGCCGCGGGTCTCGCCACCCTTTCGGCCGCCCTCGTCCTGTCCGCCGCGCCCGTCTGCGCCCAGGTCTCGACCCAGAGCCTCGGCGCCCTCGATCTGTGGTCGGCCCGGGGGCGCGACACGGGCCTCGGGACCGATCTCTGGCGCGGCGCCTCGCCGGCCTTGATGGCCGCCCTGCTCGAATCCCTGTCCGACCGGAGCGCGAGCCCGGCGGCGTCGAGCCTGACCCGGCGTCTGCTGGCCACCGGCGCCTCCGCCCCGGACGGCGCCGGGGACGACCTTGCGCTCGCCGCCGCGCGCACCCGGGTGCTGCTCCAGCTGGGCGATCCGCTCGCCGCCTCCGCCATCCTGTCCCACACGCCCCGGAGCGAGACCAGCGCGGCCCTGTCGCGTGTCCGCTCCGAAGCGGCCCTGGCGCTCGGCCACGACCCCGAGGCGTGCGACACCGCCCAGGCGCTGCAGGCGGAGCGGGACAATCCCTGGCAGCTGCAGCTCCGCGCCTACTGTGCGGTCGTCGCGGGCCAGGCCTCCGCCGCCCAGGTCACGCTCGACCTCTGGCGTCAGGCCGGCGGCAAGGACGCGGGGTTCGAACGGCTGATGGCCTCCGCCCTCGGCGGCGCCGCCGCGCCCAGGGCCTCGCTCTCAACGCCCCTGAACGCCGCCCTGTCCCACAGGCTGGGGCTCGATCCGATGGCCGCCATGGCCGAGGCGCCGCCTGCGGTCCTGGTCGGCCTCGCCCGCGACCCGGCCACCGCGCCGCCCGTGCGGCTGGAGGCGGCCAGCCGCGCCCTGCGCCTGGGCCTGATGGCGCCCGAGGAGATTCGCGCCCTCTACGAGGTTCCGATCCCCGGCGCCCCGGCGCGCATGACCGACGCGCCCCCGACCCCCGCCTCCATGCTGGCGGAGCTGACCCCCGACCCCAGCGCCCGGGCCGAAGCCCTGCTCTACGGCCTGGCCGCCCACGCCGACGACCCGGTGGTCCGCCAGAAGGCCCTGGTGCTGCTGCTCGGGCGCGGCCATTCGGCCGGGGACTTCATCGCCCTGGCGCGGCTGGTCCGCCCCCTGATCGCCGAAGTCGTGGCCCTGGGCGCGCCGCTCGACGATCCCATGACCTTCGCCCTGGCCTCCGCCGCCTCGGGCGACGAGGCCACCGCCCTGGCGATCCGACCCCAGGGCGCGGGCGCGACCGACCTCGCCCTGCTGGACGCGGTCATCGTCACCGCCTCGGGCAAGCCCGCCGGGCCGGTGCTCGACCGGCTGGCGGAGCGGGGCGGCGTGGGCGACGCCAAGACCCGCGCCCGCGCCCAGGCGGGCGCTCTGATCCTCGCCGCCGGCG
>CAYSNW010000039.1:0-37083 GCA_964432415.1 uncultured Caulobacteraceae bacterium | reverse complement strand
CCCCAAGGCGCCCGCCAAGACCGCGCCCGCCGCCGCGCCGGCGACCCCCGCCACGCCGGCTCCCGGCGAGTGGCGCGAAACCGACCCGGAAAACACCCTGGTGATCGACACCTCCAAGGGCCGCATCATCGTCGAGCTCGCGCCCCAGGCCGCCCCGGCCCAGGTCGAGCGCGTCAAGCTGCTGACCCGCCAGCACTTCTACGACGGGCTGAAGTTCCACCGGGTGATCGACTACTTCATGGCCCAGACCGGCGATCCGCTGGGCACGGGCGAAGGCCAGTCGAACTATCCCAACCTGAAGGGCGAGTTCAGTTTCCGCCGCGACGGCGCCACCACCTATGTGCCCGTGGCCACGCCGCGCGGCGGGGTGGTGGGCTTCATGGGCTCCTTCCCGATCCAGACCCAGCCCGACGACCTGATGGCCATGACCGGCGACCACAAGGTCTGGGCCTGGGGCCTGTTCTGCCCGGGCGTGGCCGGCATGGCCCGCTCGGAGGCGGAGGACAGCGCCAACAGCCAGTTCTTCCTGATGCGCCAGACCTATCCGTCGCTGGAAAAGAAATACACCGCCTGGGGCCGGGTGGTGGTGGGCCTGGACGTGGTGCGCGCGATCAAGACCGGCGAGCCGGTGGTCGATCCGGACATCATGAGCAAGGTGCAGATCCTGGCCGACATGCCCGCCAACCAGCGTCCGCACGTGATGGTGCTCGATCCCAAGAGCGCCACCTTCGGCGCCATGGTCGACAAGGCGCGCAAGGAAAAGGGCGCGGACTTCTCGGTCTGCGACATCGAGATTCCCGCCCTGGTGAAGTGAGCATGGCCGTATCGGAACAGCTCAGGGCGCTGGCTAACGGGATGCGCTCCGCCCTCGGGCGCGAGGGTGATCTGTCCCGCGCCCTCAGCGACGACGGACGCACCCAGGTCGACCTGTTCACCCTGACCGACGCCCCCGAGAAGGGGGTGACCACCTATGTGACCCTCGGTGTCTCCGAGCGGTCGCTGGACCTGCAGGTCGAGCAGCGGGATCTCCGGGTCGAGTTCGTCCTGTCGGCGCGCGACCGCTCAGGCCGCGGCAAGCACGCCATCGAGGACGCCGCCCTGACCGCGATCGCGAGCGGCCGGGCGAGCTACGGATCGGTGATCACCGAGGCCCTGGATCCGGCCCGCAAGGGCGGCGAGCGGCGCCACCTGTTTCTCGGGTCCAGCACCGCCCTGCCGCTGGCGCGTGCCGATTTCGCCGACCGGATCGTCACCTGGCTGACCCTTGTCCCGATCAGCTCTTCCGAGCGCGACTACGTCCGCAACAATGGCGGTGCGGCGTTCGAAACCTTGCTCGAGACGGCGGGGGCTGACATCTTCGACCTTGACCGTCCGCCGGTCGCCTGAATTTCTGGCGATCCGGCCCCTTTTTTGCGACCCCTTGCAGTATGCGGAGAACGACCTTGAAAGCTTGGAAAGCCTGGCTCACGGGATTGGCGGCGGTGGCCGCGGCCACCTCGGCGATCGCCCAGCCGGCCGGATACCGGGCGGTGGATCCGGAAAACCTGCTGGTGGTGGAAACCACCAAGGGCCGCGCCCTGGTCGAGATGCGCCCCGACGTGGCGCCGCTGACCGTCGCTCGGGTCAAGGAACTGGCGCGCAAAGGCTTCTATGACGACGACGCCTTCTACCGGGTGATCCCCGGCTACATGGCCCAGACCGGAGCCAAGACCATCACCTCGGTCACGCCCTCGGGCCTGGGCGTCCTGACCGACGAGTTCCGCTTCACCCCGAGCGCGCCGGTGCCGCCCGAAGGCGGCTTCGCGGGCTCCATGGCCATCGCCTCGGACGGCGCGGGCAAGGCCTACGGCGTGTTCTGCCCGGGCACGGCCTCGATGGCCCACTACGCCGAGGCCAACAGCGCCGACAGCCAGATCTTCTTCACAACCGGCCGCGCCCCCGTGCTGGACAAGGCCTATTCGCCCTGGGGCCGGGTGGTGGCGGGCGCCTATGTCTTTGGCATTGTGGCGCCGGGCGAGCCTCCGGCCACGCCCGACCGCACCAAGCGGGTCCGGGTCGCCGCCGACATTCCTGCCGCCGAGCGGCCCAACGTCTATGTCGCCGCGCCGGGCGGGCCTGCCTTCGACGGCGCTGTCGCCCACGCCCAGCAACTGCTGGGCAAGAACTACAACACCTGCGGCGTCGATATCCCGTTCATGGTCAAGGTCGGCGCCTGAACGGCCGCGGGAGCATGTCATGCAAGAGTGGCTCCGCTCTTGCGCCCGAAAATGCTCCCAAGTTATTGAATTCAGGCCACGATTCAACGATCCGGCGTTTGGCCTGATCGCATCGTGCTCTCGGTGCCGTCGGCTCTCGGTGAGCGCCGGCGCCGGCGGCGCTTGCGGCGGTTCTTCATCAGCGACAGCAGCATGCCCTCGCGCAGGCCCCGGTCGGCGACCCTGACCCGGTCGCAGGGCCACAGGTCCTGCACGGCCTGCAGGATCGCCGCGCCCGCCAGCACCAGGTCGGCGCGGTCGCGTCCGATGCAGGGCTCCAGCGCCCGGCCCTCGGGATCCAGCTCCAGCAGCCGGTCGGCCGCCGCCCGGCAGTCGGCCTCGCTCATCCACAGTCCGTCCACCCGCGAGCGCTCGTAGCGCGGCAGGCCCAGGTGCATGCCGGCCAGGCTGGTGATGGCGCCGGAGGTGCCGACCAGGTGCGCGCGTCCGGCCTCGAACACCTTGCGCAGGGGGTCGGCGGCCCCGAAGGCCGCGATCTCGGCCTTCACCGCCTCGGTCATGGCGCTGTACCAGGCCAGCTTGTCCTCTCGGGGCTCGGGGAAGCGCTCGGCCAGGGTCACCACGCCCATGGGGATCGACAGCCAGGCGACCAGATGCGGCCTGGCCAGCTCCGCGCCGGAGCGCGACAGGGTCACCCAGGACAGCTCCGTCGAGCCCCCGCCCACGTCGATGACCAGCGCCGCCTCGGCCTCGGGATCGAGCAGGTTGGAACAGCCCGCCACCGACAGGCGGGCTTCCTCGTCCGGCGTGATGATGGTGAACTTCAGCCCGGTCTCCGCCTCGACCCGGTCGATGAACTCCTGGCCGTTGCCGGCCGAGCGGCAGGCCTGGGTCGCCACCGCGCGCAGGCGCACGACCTGGCGGCGGCGCACCTTCTCGGCGCAGATCTTCAGCGCCCCCATGGCCCGCTCCATGGCCTCGGGCTGCAGCATGCCGGTGTGGGTCAGGCCTTCGCCCAGGCGCACGATGCGGGAGAAGGCCTCCACGATGCGGAAGCCGGAATTGCGTGAGGGGGTGGCGATCAGCAGGCGGCAATTGTTCGTGCCGAGGTCCAGCGCCGCGTAGCACTTCGCCCTTTCCACCGGCACGCCGTCCGCGGCCGCGCCGCGGATAACGTCGGGAGCCTCTCGCATGGCTCGACCTCTTGTCCCGAGCGCGTCCCGTGACGGGCGCCTCGCTTGACCCTCAACCTAACAACCGCAGCCGGGAGGACAAGGCCCACCTGTCAGGAAGATGAACGGGGCTGACGGCATCCGGGTCAGACGCCCAGTCGCATCATGGTCACGTTCAAGGAGTCCAATGGTGAACGCCATGATCGTCCACAACGCCAAATTCGGCATCGGCCAGGTCGTCCAGCATCGCTCGTTCCCGTTCCGGGGCGTGATCTTCGACGTGGACCCGGAGTTTTCCAACGCCGAGGACCTGTGGCTGGCCATTCCGGCCGACGAGCGTCCCCGCAAGGATCAGCCCTATTACCACCTGCTGGCGGAGAGCGACGGCGACGCCTACCTGGCCTACGTTTCCGAACAGAACCTGCTGCCCGACACCTCGGGCCGGCCGGTGCAGCATCCGCAGACCGAGATCATCTTCGCCGGCTTCGACCGGGGCCAGTACCGGCCCTATCCGCGGCCGCTGAACTGATCGGAGGCCGACTTCTCAGGCCGCCGCCTCGCGCCCCGCGGCGGCCTGGGCCAGGGCCTCGGCCACGCCACGGATCAGTCCGTCGGGCCGGAAGGGCTTGGAGATGTGGCCGTCGGCGCCGGCGGCGCGGGTCGCGGCGATATGTTCGGCCAGGGCGTCGGCGGTCAGGGCCAGGATCGGCGTGCGGCGCGAGCCGCGCTCGGCCTCCGCCTGGCGGATGGCGCGGATGGCGGTCAGGCCGTCGACCTCGGGCATGTGCAGGTCCATCAGGATCACATCGAAATGGTCCTCGGCCTCCGCCGCGATGGCGCGCGCGCCATCGTCCACAATGGTCAGCTCGACCCCCAGCGGTCCGAGCACCAGGGCCACCACCCGCTGGTTGGCTGGATGGTCCTCCGCCAGCAGCACCCGGCAGCCGGCGAGCGGCGCGGCTGAGGCGTCTTCCTCCTCCGCCGGGGCCGCCAGTTCGGCGGCCTCGAGCGGCAGGACCAGCGAGAAGGTCGAGCCCTCGCCCGGAACCGACTCCGCCCAGACGCGCCCGCCCATCAGCTCCGCCAGGGAGGCGCAGATGGCCAGGCCCAGGCCCGTGCCGCCGAAACGGCGGGTGACCGAGGCGTCGGCCTGTTCGAAGCGGCGGAACAGGCGCTCGCCCACCTCCGCGCTGAAGCCGATACCGGTGTCGCGCACCTCGAACAGCAGGCCCTCGCCGGTGCGCGTCACATCCAGGGAGACCAGGCCCTCGCCGGTGAATTTCACCGCATTGCTGAGCAGGTTGGACAGCACCTGCTTCAACCGCATCTCGTCGCCGGCCACCGCGCCGGCCGCCGAGGCGTCGACCCGCCACTGCAGCTCCAGGCCCTTGGCCTGGGCGGAGGCTCGGTGCAGTTCCGCCACGCGGCGCACGCAGGTCTCCAGATCGAAGGGCTCGACGCTCAGGGACATCTGGCCCGCGTCGATCTTGGAGAAGTCCAGGATGTCGCTCAGCACCTGCTCCAGCAGCCGTCCCGAGGAGACGATAAGGGCGGCCATCTCCTGGTCCTCGGCCGTGGTCTGGCGCCTGGCCAGAAGGTCGGAGAGGGCGATCACGCCATTCAGGGGCGTGCGAAGCTCGTGGCTCATGGTGGCCAGGAAGGCGGACTTGGTCTGGTTGGCCTGGTCCAGGGCCGCGGTGCGCTCGGCCACCCGTTCCTCCAGCCCGCTCATCAGGGTGCTGGAGCGATAGCGTTCGTCGGTCAGGGCGCGGGCCAGCGCACCGATCTCGTCGCCGCGGCCCTCCAGTTCCCAGGCGCTGGAGCCGCCGGTTTCCGCGTCCCTGGCCAGGCGCTCCAGCGGCTTGGTCACCAGGGCGCGCGCCCACAGGACGGTCAGCGCGATCTGGCCGAAGGCGGCCAGCAGTCCGAGCAGCAGGATGGGCAGGGCGGCGTCGGAGGCGTCGCGGTTCACCTGGGCCTTGGGCAGGCTCATCAGGAAGATCCAGCGCGCGTCGACGCGGCCATAGGCGACCAGGTCGCGCCCGTCGGGGCTCTCGATCACCCCGAACTCGCGTCCCTGCGCCCGGATGCGCCGGGCCAGGTCGCCGAGCCGCAGCTTGGCCTCGTAGCGCGCGATCACCGGGGCGGTGACCTCGGCGGGATCGGTGAAGCCGGGATAGGCGATCAGGGCGCCCTGGTCGTTGATGATCAGGTTGGTGGCGCCCGGCAGCGAGTCCTCGATGCTCTTCAGGAAGTAGGAGCCCATCGGCACCGTCACCGCCCAGGCGCCGACGTAGCGGCCCTTCAGCCAGACGGGCGTGACGCAGGCCGAGACCATGGCCTTGTGCGTCGGGTCAGTGAGCAGGGGGGTGAGCTTGGTGCAGGTGGTGAGCTGGGCGGGGTTGTTCTGCGGCAGGCTGACCTTGACCAGGTCCATGCCCTTCAGGTCCAGGGCGGCCGGCGCCGTCTTCGCGTAGAAGCTCATCTTTTCAGGATGATCCGGCGCGAACATCATCATCTGGTTCGCCGGCGTCACGAAATAGAAGTTGTCGAAGATCGCCCGCTCGGCCTCGCCGGAAGACCGCACGACGTAGGCCGTGGACAGCAGCAGGCGCTTGGTCTCGGCATCCAGGTCCGCGCCCCGGGCGATGAAGGCGGTCACCCCGTAGAGGCGGTCGCCGCCCTGGCTGACGCCTGAGGCCAGCTCCGGCGCGCTGCGCCGGGTGCCGTCGCCCTGCAACGGGAACCAGCGGTCGAAGTCGCGGGCGCCGGTGGCCAGATCGGTGTGGTCCATGCGCTCGACCAGGGCGCGGGTGGCCGCCTGGTGCTTGGCGCGCAGCTGGGCGAACAGCGCCTGCTCGGCCCGCGTGCGTTCCTTCAGGTAGTGGGAAAGGTCGGCCAGACGTTCGTGTTCGGCCCTGCCGCGGAACACGACATAGGCGGCGATGGAGCCCAGTGTGGTGAAGACCAGCGCGATCGCCAGCAAGCCGCCGAGCAGCTTCTGCGACAAGGACAGGTCCTTGAACCAACGTCTCAACGCGCAACCCCTCGCCCGTTATTCAGCCGAGTGTCGCCGAGATTGTTTAATATTCGCCAAGGCTTGGGGGTGCGGCCGTCGGTCACGGGCCGTGCGTCCGGGGCGGGTAGCGACACCGCCTCTGGCGGGCGCCCGCCGGCGCGTCTAGATGAGCGCCATGAGCGATTTCGCCCACGTCCATGACCGACCGCCGCCCGGCGCCGCCGCGGATTGGACCATTCCCCAGGCCTGGGACGCCTACACCGCCCAGGAGCACGCCACCTGGGTCCGGCTTTATGAACGTCAGATGGCGCTGCTGCCGGACCGCGCCTGCGACGAATTCCTGCGCGGACTGGACGCGCTCGACCTGCACGCCTCGGGCATTCCGGACCTGGAGCGGTTGAACGCGGCCCTGACACGTCTGACGGGCTGGAGCGTGGTGACGGTGCCGGGCCTGGTGCCAGACGCGGTGTTCTTCGACCACCTGGCCAACCGCCGCTTTCCCGCCGGCCAGTTCATCCGCAAGCCCGAACAGCTTGACTACATCCAGGAGCCGGACGTCTTCCACGACGTCTTCGGCCACGTGCCCATGCTGGCCGACCCGGACTTCGCCGACTACATGGCCGCCTACGGCCGTGGCGGCCAGCGCGCCGGCGGCCTGGGCCAGCTCGCCAACCTGGCCCGGCTCTACTGGTACACGGTGGAGTTCGGCCTGATGGCCACGCCCGAGGGCCTGCGCATCTACGGCGCGGGCATCGTCTCCTCGAAGGCCGAGAGCGTCTTCTCGCTGGAGGACCCGTCCCCCAACCGGCTCGGCTTCGAGCTGGAGCGGGTGATGCGCACGCTCTACCGCATCGACGACTTCCAGCAGGTCTATTTCGTCATCCCCTCGATCCAGGCCCTGCAGGCCGAGACGCTCAAGGACTTCGGCCAGGTCTACGAGCGGCTGAAGGGCCAGCCGGACATCGAAATCGAGGCCGTGCTCCCGGGCGACAAGGTCTTCAGCCTGGGGACCCAGGCCTACGCCCGCGGTGGCGGACGCTTCGGCGCCTAGACCCGCCGCTCGAACCCGTCGGCGCTCCAGTCCTCGCTTCCGACGCCGTGGTGGACGAAGAACAGACCCTTGGGGTCGTAGCGGTCCTTGGCCCGGCGCAGACGCCGGTAGTTCGTGCCCCAGAAGGCATGGGCCCAGTTCGCATTGAAGTAGTTGCTCTCCGAGACGTAGGACCCGGCCTGCGGCGCGACCTTCAGCAGTTCGGCGTTGGCCTGGTCGACGGCGATGGCGTTGCGCCGGGCCTGGTCCATGTCCGGCGGCGGGACCGGCAGGCCGGGCAGGGGCGGGAAGCCCCCGGTGGCGACGATGGCCAGGGCGAAGGCGTCCAGCACCGCCGGATTGGTCGCCGTGTCCGCCGCGCGCGCGATCGCCTCGGCCGGCGCCCCGGCCAGGCCCTTGTTGAAGTGCAGGCCCACCTCCATGCGCCGGCTGGCGGCGAACAGGGCCTTGCTCAGCCGGCCGAGCTCTTCCGGCCGGAGCAGGGACCGGGGCAGCCACACCGACTCATAGCCGTGCAGGAAGGCGCTGACCTGCTCCTGATCGCCCTTCCACCAGGCGTTCCGGGGCAGGGCCTCGGCGCGATCGTCCTGGATCATTGCCGTCGATCCGCGCTTGCGGCGTCCTTCCGCGTCCCACCAGCCGCGCGCCGGCCCACTGCCGATCTCCGGGCCCTCCAGCATCTTGAACTCGCCGGGCGAGGCGGCGACCCAGTCCAGGAACGGCTTCCAGACCGCCTCCGACGCCACGGTGTCCAGCCCCTGGCTGACCATGTTGATCTTCAGGATATTGTCCTGGCCGAACTTGGCCTGCTCGCCCCAGTGCGGATTGAGCAGGGCCCCACCGTAGAAGCCCATGAACCGCTCGATCAGCCGCAGGAAGGCCGCGTCCGAGTCCGCCTTGAGCGTCATCTCGGCCCAGCCGAAGCGCTCGGGCAGGGGATGGGTGCGCAGGGTCAGCCGCGTGACCGCCCCGACGCTTCCGCCGCCGCCGCCCTTCAGCGCCCAGAACAGCCCCGGGTCCCGGCGGCGATTGACCACCCGAACCGCGCCGTCGGCGGTGACCACCTCCGCCTCGAGCAGGTTGCCCGCCGCCGTGCCGAAGCCCTTGGAAAACGAGCCGAACCCGCCGCTCTGCACATTGCCGGCCACGCCCACCGTGGTGCAGCCCCCGCCCTGAACATAGCGGCCCCCCCGCGTGGTGACCGCGTCATAGACATCCATCCACACCGCGCCCGCGCCCACCGATACGGCCGGAACCGGCGCCTCCAGCCCCTCGCAGCCGGCCGGGACGAAGGCGTCGTGCAGCTCGACCCGGCGCATGGCGCGTGTCCAGATCATCAGGGAGTCGGCGGCGCTGGAGGTTCCCTGGTAGCTGTGGCCGCCGCCCTTCACCACCAGTCGAAGCCGATGCTCGCGCGCGAAGTCGACCGCCGCGGCCACGTCCGGCGCGCCGCGCGCCGCCACCGCCCAGGCGCTGGGCGCCGGGGTCCAGGCCCCCAGCCAGCCCGAGACCTGGGTTCCGCCCGGCTGATCGCCCAGCCAGTAGGGGTTGCGCAGCAGCTTCGCGCCGGCCGCGCAGGCGTCCTTCGTCGTCGCGGATTGGCACGCGGCGTAGGGCGAGACCGGCCTGACCAGCCGGCCGCCGACGGACTGCTTCAGCGCCTCCCACCGTTCGGCCGAGGGCCATCCGGCATCGCCCGGCCGCACGCGGCGAAAGGCGGCGGCGCCGAACGCCGGTGAAGCCAGCGCGCCCCACAGCGGCGCGGCGGCGGCCTGTTTCAGCAGGGTCCTGCGGTTCATGGCGTCCTCTTGCGTCATCCAGGCTCGAGACTAGACGCGACCCCGCTTCGGGTGCGACGAGCGGGGGATCGGACGCGCGGCGCGCGGGACGGACGGAAAAGCCAGGGTGACCAGCGGCGAGGAAATCGGGACGGGCGGCCGCAGCCGGCAGGTCCTGTGGATGTTCTATGCCGCCATGGCGGTCTTCCTGGTGGTCAACAACATCGTCAACGCCGTCTCGGTGCGCACCGAACTTCTGCGGGCGGGACGTCCCATCGGCGACTGGGAGCCGTTCGTGTGGGAGCTGACCAGCGCGGCCATGTCGATCGCGCTGCTGCCGCTGGTAGCCTGGCTGCTGGTCAAGGCCCCGCCGGCGCCCGGGCGCTGGCTGAGGTTCGCGCTGGTCCATATCCCCGCGACGGGCGTCTATTCCCTGATCCATGTGCTGGGGTTCGCGGGGCTGAGGCGTCTGATCTATCTGGCGGTCGGCCAGCGCTACGACGCGCCGCTGGATCTTGGCTACGAGTATCCCAAGGACCTGCGCAGCTATGTCGTGGCCCTGGCGCTGCTCTGGCTGGCGGGCCTGCTCGGGCGGATGTGGGAGCAGGCGGACCAGGCCCGAACCGGCCGCGCGGCGCCCGTCTTCGACATCCGCGACGGCGCCCGCCTGACCCGGGTTCGGGTGGACGAAATCGTCGCCGTGACCTCCGCCGGCAACTATGTCGAGGTCCTGCTGGAGGGCGGGCGCAGGCCCCTGATGCGCGCGACCCTCGCCTCGGTGCTCGAGACCCTGGCGCCGCACGGTTTCGTGCGCACCCACCGGTCCTGGCTGGTCAATCCGGCCAAGGTGCGCGCCGTCGAGCCGGAGGGCTCCGGCGACTTCAGCGTCGCGTTCGAGGACGAGGTCCGAGCGCCCCTGTCGCGCCGGTTTCCCGACGCGCTGGCCGCGCTGCGCGCTCAGCCGCGCTGAAACGGATAGAAATCGCCGCCCAGGTTCAGGATCGCGGTTAGCTCGTCCAGCGCCGCGCGCGATTCCAGCAGCAGCTCCGGATCGGCCAGGTCCGACGGCAGCAGCCGGTCGCGGTACCAGCGACGCGCCCATTCCTCCAGGAGGGCGTGCAGGCCCGGGGTCAGTCGCTGGAAGGGGTTGGCGGCGTTCAGCTCGTCCTCGGTCAGCACCACCCGCAGGCGCAGGCAGGCCGGGCCGCCGCCGTTCTTCATGCTCTGGCGCACGTCGATGTACTCGACCCGCCCGATCGGGCCGTTGGAGGAGACCAGCGCCTGCGCCGCCGCGTGCGCGCGCGGGTTCTCCTCGGTTTCGGTCGGCGCCAGCAGCAGCAGCCGGTCCTCGCCGGGAACCGCCAGCAGCTGGGCGTTGAAAAGATAGGACTTCACCGCGTCCTGAAACGGCAGGTCGGCGGCGGCGATCTCCACGAACTCCGGATGGAACAGGCCCTCGGCGGCGGCGCGGATCGCGTCCAGGGTCGCGGCCTTGTCCTCGAAGGCCTGTTCGTGGAACAGCAGGGTGCTCCTGGCGCCCACGCAGACCACGTCGTTGTGGAAGGCGCCGCCTTCGATCGCCGCGCGGCCCTGGCGGGCGAACACCGCGCCCCTCGCGCCATGGCGGCGCATCACCGCCTCGCTGGCCTCGCGGGTCTGGCGCGCCGGGAAGCGGCCGCTCCAGGCCTCCCCGGCCTCGCGGCCATAGACCATCAGATTGACACCCGGCTCGCCGTGGTCTGCGCACAGGCGCACGTGATTGGCCCCGCCCTCGTCGGCCAGGTGGGCGCTCGCATGCAGCGCCTCGTGGACCGCGAAACGGTCCGGGTCGGGAAACAGGGCCTTGAGCGCGCGGCGGGTCTGGCCGTGCTCCAGGCTGCGGTGCAGGTTGGTGACCAGGTTGGCGGGGGTGAAATGCAGCCAGCCGTCGCCGGAGTCCGCCGACGGCGTCACCGTCGCGGCGTTGGCCGCCCACATGGACGAGGCGGAACAGGCGGCCGCGGCCATGGCGGGGACCTGGCTCCAGGCGGCCTCCACCACCTGCGCATCCGACCCCCCGAAGCCCAGCGAGCGGAGGAACGGCGTGTAGGGCCGCTCGTGCGGCGGCAGCACGAACTGGGGCACGCCCATATCCGCCAGGCGACGCATCTTGCGAAGGCCCTGCAGCACTGCCGCGCGGGGATCGGACGCCCCGCCGGCGTTGATCTCGCTGGCCAGGTTTCCCGGCGCCAGGCCGACGTAGGAATGGGTCGGGCCGATCAGGCCGTCGGCGTTGGCTTCGACGGCGGCGTTCACGGGCGCACGCCCTTCATCTCTCCGACCAGGCTCTTCGCGTTTCGCGCCTCGAAGCTCGCCACCGGATAGGCGCAGTAGTCGGCCGCGTAATAGGCGCTGGGCCGGTGGTTGCCCGACGCGCCCAGGCCTCCGAACGGCTGGTCGGCGGCGGCCCCGGTCGTGGGCCGGTTCCAGTTGACCACGCCCGCCCGGATACGCGCCAGGAACCGGCGCCACAGGGCCTCGTCGTCGCTGATCAGCCCGGCCGACAGGCCGAAGCGCGTGTCGTTGGCCTCATGGATCGCCGCCTCGAAGTCGGGGACGCGGATAACCTGAAGGACGGGAGCGAAGATCTCCTCGTCGGGGCGGTCAGCCACGCCGGTCATGTCCAGCACCGCCGGGGTCACGAAGGCCGCCGACAGGCCCTCGACGCCGTCGAAGGGACGCAGGGTCTGCCCGCCAAGCTCCAGCAGCCGCGCCGCCTGCGCCTTCGCCCCGTCGGCCCCCCGCGCCGAGATCAGCGGTCCCATATAGGGCTCGGCCGCCCCGTCCCAGGGCCCGATCACCAGCCGCGCTGTCAGCGCCAGCACCGCCTCGACCAGGGCCTGGCCTTCCGGCCCTTCCTTGACGATCAGCCGCCGGGCGCAGGAACAGCGCTGGCCCGAGGTGATGAAGGCCGATTGCACCACGTGGGTGGCGGCGGCGGCCACATCGGCCGCGTCCCAGACGATCAGCGGATTGTTGCCGCCGAGCTCCAGCGCCAGCACCACATGCGGATCGTCGGCGAACTTGCGCCGGAACACCTGGCCGGCCGCCGCCGAGCCGGTGAAATAGAGCCCGTCGATGGGTTGATCTATCAGGGCCGCGCCGGTCTCGCGCCCGCCCTGGACCATATTGACCACGCCGGACGGCACGCCTGCCGCCTCCAGCGCCTCGACCATCAGCTGGCCAGTCAGCGGCGTCTCCTCGGAAGGCTTGAACACCACCGTGTCGCCGGCCAGCAGGGCCGGGACGATGTGGCCGTTGGGCAGGTGGCCCGGGAAGTTGAAGGGGCCGAGCACCGCGGCCACCCCATGGGGCTTGTGGCGCAGCACCGCGCGGCCGAAAGCGGTCTGGGCCTCGCGTTCGCCGGTGCGCTCGGCATGGGCGCGGATCGAGACGTCGACCTTGCCGGCCATCGACGCCAGCTCGCCCTTGGTCTCCCACAGCGCCTTGCCGGTCTCGCGCGAGATGGCCTCGGCATAGGCCCCGGCGCGTTCGATCAGGATCGCCTTGTAGCGGAGCAGGATATCGGCGCGCGCCCTGGCCGGCCGCTCGGCCCAGTCGGGGAAGGCCCGCCGCGCCGCGTCCACCGCCTCGCCGGTCTGCACCGGGCTCGCCGCCGCGCCGGACCAGACGGTCTCGCCCGAGGCCGGATCGATGGAACTGAAGGCCGCGCCCTGGCCCTCGACCCAGTGTCCCGCGATGAATGAGCGGCCCATGGCTAGATCCTGACCCTGACGATGTCCTCGTTCTTCACGCCCAGCACCTCCGCCGCCTCCTGGCTGATCAGGGCGTATTCGCCGTCGACCGCCACCTCGGTGCGCGTGGCGCGGAAGCGCCCGACGTCGGACAGGGACACCAGGCCGGGCCCCTGCGGGACCTTGGCCTCGGTGCGCACCCGCAGGCGCAGGCTCTCGCGCACCGTGCGGATGTCGTCGCGGGCGCAGGCCATGGTCGGTCCGGCGTCGAACAGGTCGACCAGGCCGTTGGCGCGGAAGCCCTCGCGCTCCAGCAGGTTGCGCGCCGCCTCGCCGTCGCGGTGCACCCGCGCAATCGTCTCGCGCGCCCGCTCGGGCAGCAGCTCGACATAGATCGGGTGGCGCGGCGCCAGGTCCAGGATGAACTGGCCGTCGGTGGACGCGCTCATCCGGTCGGCGTCCTCGAAGGGCATATGGAAGAACTTCGACGCCACCGTCTCCCAGAACGGGCAGGCGCCGTCCGCGTCGAACCAGCCGCGGAGCTCCGCCAGGACGTTTTCGGAGAAGCGCGCCGGGTCCGAGGCGATCAGCAGGTAGCGCGACAGGGCCAGCAGCTGGCCGGCGCCGCCCTTGCGCCGCTCGGCCTTCAGGAACAGCGAGCCCACCTCCGACCAGCCGGCGCATTCGTTGACCAGCACCAGGGCGCGGTGGTCGTAGCGGATGCTCAAGACCGGCGAGGACTGGGCGAAGGTCACCACCCGGAACGAGAAGAAGGGCCGCTTCAGCCCGACCGCCGACTTCACGCCCGCCACCCCGATCACCTCGCCGGTCGAGGCGTCCTCCAGCATCAGGGTGTACCAGCACTCCACCGGCGCCAGGGCACCGGAGAAGCTGGCGTGGGAGATCTCCAGCCGCTCGCGCAGGGTCGGCTCGTGCTCCGGCAGGCTGGTGAAGCCGGGACCGGAGAGGACCGCCAGCTCCATCAGGGCGTCGAAGTCGGCGGGGCCGGCGGGACGGACGAGCAGCATGGGGTCAGGCTCCGGCCCCGGACGCCCGGTTGCGCAGGGCTTTCAGCCCATGCGCGTCCAGGTCGCCCGAAGCGACTTTCATCAGGATCAGGGCCGAGAGCTGGGCCCGCTCGACGAAGCTGTCGGGCCAGGCGAACTCGTTCTCGGAATGGATGTCGCCGCCGCGCACGCCCAGGGTGTCGACGTTGGGCAGGCCCGCGGCATAGAGGTTGTTGCCCTCGCACACCCCGCCCGAGGGCTGGTGGCGGATGGGCTGGTCGAGCAGGGCGCCGATGCGCTCCAGCGCCTCGAACAGGGCCGACTGGGCCGCGTCCATCGGCTTGGGCGGGCGGGTGAAGCCGCCGTGCAGCGAGACCTTCAGCCCCGGCTGGCCCACCAGAGGCTCGGCGATGACGATCTTCTCGATCTCCAGCCGCACCCACTCCGCCGAGGCTTCGTCCGGCACGCGCACGTTGAAGCGGACCACGGCGGTGTCGGGCACCACGTTCAGCGGCGATCCGCCGGCGATGCGCGCCACATTGACCGTCACCCCGTCGCGCCAGCCATTGAGCCGATGCAGGGAGGCGCCGATCTCGGCGGCGCCGGCGATGGCGTTCAGGCCGCTGGCGAAATCCCGCCCCGCGTGGGCCGAGCGGCCCTTGACCAGCACATGGAAATTGCCCGAGCCCTTGCGCGCGCCGGCCAGCGCCCCGTCGGCCATGGCCGGTTCGTAGGTCAGGCCCAGGTGGCCGTGCCTGCCCAGATGCGCCAGCAGGGGCGCCGAGGCCAGCGACCCGATCTCCTCGTCCGGCGACAGCAAGACCGTGTAGCCGACCCGCTCGCGCTTCGGATGCGCCTCGAAGGCCTCCAGCGCCCCCAGCATGACGCTGATCCCGCCCTTCATGTCGGCGATGCCCGGTCCCCACAGGGCGCCGTCGGAGCGCGTGGTCACCGAATCGAAGGCGCTGCCCTCGGGATAGACCGTGTCGTAGTGGCCGGTCAGCACGACCTGCACCGGCGCCTCGGGACGCACGCTCAGGCGCAGCGCATCCGGATGGGGCTGACGCCGCTCGGCGCCATCGTCGCCGATCTCGATGCTCGCTTCCAGCGGCACGCGTTCGAGCCTGCCCGGCAGGGCCGCCAGCACCGGCTCCAGCGCGCTAGCCTGCCGCTCCAGACCCGCCAGATGCCGGCTTCCCGAATTGATCGCGCACCAGCCTGCCGCGCGCGCCACAAGGGCGTCTCCACGGGCGGCGATCGCGTCCAGGACGGGCCGGTCTTCCTCTTCGATCCGCATGCGGCGCGGACCCTACAGACATAGGCTTTGGGCGCAACCCCGCCTCGCCGGGAGACCGCTCAGGCGCCGCGAACGAAGGCGATGATCCGGTCGCTGAAGTCCTGGGGATGCTCCAGATACATCAGGTGTCCGGCGTCGGGCACGACCACCCGGCGCGCGCCGGGGATCAGGGCCTCCAGGGCGCCGGCCCAGGCGTGGACGTCGGGGATGTCGGACTCCCCCACCAGGATGAGGGTCGGCGTGTGGACGGCCCCCAGCCTGGGCGCCGCGTCCGGCGTGTCGGTCGCCGGGTCCTTGTGCGTAAGGTTCTGGGGGTTGGCCCCCAGCAGCGCCGCCATGCGCTGGCGGGCCACGTCGTGGTGCGGCGCCATCAGGTAGGGGTCGCTCATCCCGTTGGCGAGCGTGCCGGCAAGGTCGCCCCGCCTCAGTGGCCCGAAGACCCTCGCGTTGCGCTGGAGGAAGTGCTCCGACATCGTAAGCCCGCTGACCGCGGGCCCGACCAGGATCAGATGATCGACCGCTTGCGGATGGGCCAGGGTGAAATCCACCGTCAGGCCTCCGCCGGCGGAGGCGCCCACCAGCGTCGCGTGCCCGGCTCCGGCCGAGCGCATCACCGCCGCCAGGTCGTCGATGGGCGAATATGGGACGGCGGCCGCCGGCGAGCGGCCGTAACCGCGCCGGTCGTAGCGCACCACATGGAAGGACCGGCACAGGATCGGCCAGACCTCGTCATAAGCGGCGGAGTGCAGGATGCCGTCGTGGATCAGCACGATGGTCTGGGGTCCGCCCTGGCAGCTCTCCACCCAGAGCTCGCCACCCGCGACCTTGACGAAGGCGCCGGGAGGTACGGCCGCGGACGCCGGGGCGCCCAGGCTCAACAGACCTGCCAGCGCCAGCGCCGCAAGGGATTTCAGTGGCATGTCGGCGCCCTCCAGGCCGCGGCCCCGCGGTCACCCTCTCTCAAATCCTTGCGCCAGCGGATCGACAGCTTGGCGCCGCCCTGGCCGGACAGGCGCGAGATGAGCGAGAGCGACTTCTTGATCCGCCACTGCACCTCCACCGCCTCGCCGTCGCGTCCGCCGCCGATCAGCTCCAGATAGACGCGGTCGGAGACGTACTTGCCGCCCGCCACCGTCAGGCCCGAGGCCTGGTCGCCGCCGAACACCAGCCGGTCCAGCCCGGCGAATTCCCTGAGGTTGCCCACCACGTCGAAGCCGCCGCCGCCGGCCAGCGACGCCACCGCCGAGGCCAGCTGGGCCGCCTCGATCGGCGACAGCTGCGAGGCCGAGGCGCCGAACAGCACCTGGGACAGGATCTCGTCCTGGGGCAGCGCGGGCTCGGAGGTCAGGGTGATGGTCGGCCTGGCGGCGGTGCCGCGCACCTGCAGCACGGCGGTCAGGCTCGGGTCCTCGCGCACAGCGCGCAGGTTCAGCGCGATGTCTTCGGGCCGGGTGGAGAGCGCGATGGAGCCGCGCTCGTCGAACTCGAAGCGTTTGCCGGCGAAGTCGTAGTCGCCGCGTACGATATGGGCGCTGCCGTTCAGCTCCGGATTGGAGCTCGTGCCGCCGACGTGGGCGTCGAGCGAGAATTCCACGTTCAGGCCGCGGCCCTTCACGAAGACATTGTTGCGGGCCTTCAGCGTGACGTCGAGCGCCACGCCGGGACCGTGGGGCGCCGCGCGGAACTGCTTGCGGCCGGCCGGCGCGTTGATCTCGACCACGTCCATGTCGACCACGCCGGGATGGGTTGTCAGCTTGGGCGCGATGTCGGCCCGGTCGACGTTGAGCTGGCCGGTCAGCTTCAGCTTGCCGTCGGCGGCGCGGGTGACCGTCACGGGCCCTGAGGCGCGGGCGACCGCCTGGTCGTTGTCGATCAGCTGGAAGCGGGTCAGCCGCACCTCGAAGCTGGAGGCGCCGCCGTTCCTCAGATCGATGCGCCCGTCGCCGACCGCCTGGCCGCCCTTGCCGTCCTGGGCGGAGAAGTCGCGGAACACCACGGTGTTGCGGTCGAAGTCGGCGTCGATCGACAGGTTGCGCAGGGCCAGGCCGGTGGCGGAGTCGTCGAACTTGCCGCTTCTCAGCGTGCCCTTGCCGGCCAGCAGCGGCGCGTTGAACGTCCCGGCGATGCTCCCCTGGCTGTCCACCAGCCCGGCCAGCGAGCGGTCGCCGCCCCAGAACAGGTCCCAGATCGGCTGCACCTCGCCGGAGATGGCGTAGCGGCCCGACAGCGGCCGGTCGCGGGCTATGGCCAGGTGCAGGGGCGCGGCCGAGGCGACCACCGGCAGGTCGAGGCTGGTGGAGGCGCGCACGGCGCCGGCCTGGGCGCCCTGGTCCGCCGCCTGGGCGTCGATGTGCAGCCGTTCGCCCGCGAGAACCGCCTTCAGTGTCCCGTCCACCGCCAGCTTCTTCGAGGCCAGGCGGGTGCGCACTCCGGTCAGCCGGGTGTCGAGCTCGCCGGACAGGCTCTTGCCGCGCCCGGCGAGGGTCAGGGAGCCATCCACCCGGCCGCCCAGGTCGCGGTCGAAGGCGCCGATGTCCACCCCGACCAGCTGGGCCTTGGCGTCGAAGCCCTCCGTGGTCTGGCGCGCGTCGGCGGTGAGACGCCCCGACCCGATGCTCAGGTCCGCCTTCAGGGTCTGGCCCGAGGGGCTGAAGGTGGCGGTCAGCGGCGAAAGCGTCTTGTAGGCGGCGCTGCGGATCTGGCCGGCGCCGTCCAGGCTCAACGCCTCGCTGTTTCCGACGCGCGAGAAGGCCCCTGTGCCGTCGAACTTCACCGGCGTCGCGCCGCCGACGTCCGCGGACAGGGTGAAGGGCAGGCGCGCCAGGGTGCCCTGGCCCTTCAGGCGCAGGCTGTTGAACACCCAGGTCGAGCCGCGCAGCTGCAGGTTCGAGCCACTGACGTCCAGCGCCGCCAGGGCGTCCTTCGGCCCGTCGGTGATCTTGACCACGCCGGACGCCGAACCCGTGGCCAGGAAGGCGCCGGGGCCTGCGGCGAAGGTCAGGTTGGCGCTGGACGGCGAGCCGCGTCGGAGCGCCAGCGATCCGTCCGCCTTCAGCCCGCCCGCGTCCATCGACAGGTTGTCCAGCCGGACCCCGTCGCCCTCGAAGCGGAAGTTGGCGCCCGCCCGCGCCGGTCCGTAGGCGCTGGCGCCCAGCAGCGCGATACGGCCGTCATAACCGCGCGGATCGCTCTGGAAGGTCAGGGTGACGTCGCTCCTCGTCAGCTGCAGCTGGGCCACGTCGATCTGCTCGAAATGGGCCTTGAAGTCGGCGCGCGGCGACCCGATCGATCCGGTCAGGGCCCCCGAGCCCGAGGCGTCCCCGGCGAACTCCACCGGCCCCGCCTGGAACGGGCCCTTGGCGGTCCAGTCCAGCAGCAGCTTCAGCGATCCGTCCAGGCCGATCAGCCCCTTGCCGTTCACCTGGCCCGCCGCCCCGGTCAGCACCGCGTGGTCGACCGCGATCTGGCCATGGCCGTCCAGGGCGCCGTTGGCGACCAGGTGCGGACTTGCGCCCACCAGCCGGTCGAGCTGGCCCAGGCCCGTGACGAACTTCTCGCCGCGCGCGTCGAGCGCGATGGCCCAGGGCTTGTTTCCCGCGGCTTGGCTGGCGTGGAAGCTGCCCGAGGCGTCGCCGGTCGCGCCCGGATGCAGGGCCCAGGCGGCGAGCGTCGCATGGCCCTCGAAAGAGAGACCCCCCAGCAGACCGCGCGAGCCGGTCCCGCTGGCCTTGAGGCCTGAGCCCTCCAGGCCGAACCGCTCGATCAGCAACCGTCCGTCCGCAAGCTGCGCCACGTGGGCCTGGGCCGCGGGAGCGGCCCCCAGCAGGCGCGCGATGAAGCTTGAACCGCCGCCGCCCTGTCCCCTGGCGTCCGCGTCGATGTCGAGCCGCCCCTTGGCGCTGGAGACGGTGAGGGGACCGGAGAGGCTGGCCAGGCTGTAGCCGTTGTAGGTGGGGCGTTGCAGCGTGGCCTGGCCCTTCGTCCGCCAGGCCGACGGGTCGCCGCTCAGCAGGCCGCTGTAGTGGCCGCCGCCGCCGAGGCCGAGGTTCAGCAGCCTTCCGATCGCCGGGGTGTCCAGCGTCAGGGCCAGGCCCTCTTTCGAAGACTCGCTGGCGGGATCGACCGGACCCTGGGCGCGGGCGCTCAGATTGTCGGCCAGCACCACCCAGGCGGTGTCCCAGCGCCTGTCCTTGCGCTGACGCGCGCCGAAGCCGAAGCGCGCCTCGGGGCCGAGGCGCCGGGCCAGCGGATCCAGCAGGGTGGAGCCGGCGAAGACGATGCGTCCGCCCGCGCGGCCGCCCTTGGGCGTCCACTGGCCGTCGGCCCAAAGCGGGGTGAAGCGCCCGGACTGGACCACTGCATGGATCTGGCCCGTGTCCGGCTTGCCCGTCGCATCGGCGTTGATCACGAAGGCCTGGTCGTGGGCGAAGCCCAGCGAGCCGGCGATCGGACCGCCGCGCGCCTCCAGCGCCCGGGCGTGCAGGTTCAGGCCCCCGGCCTTGGCGAGCTTGAAGCTGAGGGTGGCGTAGTCGCCCGGTCGGGTGACGCTGCGCGCGGCGATCTCCATCGCCTTGTCGCCGTCCCGCTCGACGTCGGCCCCGCCGCCCAGCGTCCAGCGGCCGTAGGTCCCGGAGAAGCCGCCTTCCAGGTCGAGCGCCGCGGCGAAATGCTTGATCCGGATCGAAAGCGGCAGGGGACCGGGCGGGGTGGTGTCTGGCTTGAGCAGGGGTTGGCGGATCAGGCGGATCTGGCCGGCTACGACCTGGTCGGCGGAAAAGCGGCGGGCGAACAGCGACAGCGGGTTCCAGACCACATGGATGTTGCGGCCCTCGGCCCAGGCGCCCTTGCTGTCGGTGACCGTGACCCGGTCCAGGGTGAAGTCGCCCCAGACGTCGCCGCGCAGGCCGTAGACATTGATCCGTCCGTAGCGGCCCAGCTCCTTGCCGTTGACGAAGCCTCCGACGATGTCGCGGCCCCAGGGCGTCAGCACGGCGAAGCGTCCGCCCAGCCCGAGCGCCAGCACCAGCAGCACCACCATCAGCGCGCCCAGTCCCGCCCACTCCAGCTGGGTCAGGCGCCGGCGCACCAGAGCCGCTTCGGCGGCGGCAGGGGTTTCCGGATCGCTCAAAACGCCTGGCCTATGGAGATGTAGAGCTGGAACGCCGGCTGGCCCGATCGATGGTCGAGGGGAAAGGCGATGTCGGCGCGGAGCGGCGCGAACGGCAGGCGATAGCGCACCCCGAAGCCGGCGGAGGCGCGCAGGTTGGAGAAATCGGGCGCCGGCTTTTCGGCCACCGAACCGGCGTCGACGAAGGCGGCCGCCCCCCAGTCGCCCACCACCTGGCGGCGCACCTCGAAGGACGTCTCGAACAGGCCCAGGCCGCCCTCGGGTTGGCCGTTGGGCAGGCGCGGGCCCACGCCCTGGTACTCGAAGCCGCGCACCGAGCCGCCGCCGCCGGAATAGAAGCGCCGGTCGGACGGCACGGCCGGCAAGTTGCCGTTCAGGATGGTTCCCAGCCGGAGGCGCCCCGCCAGCACCGTGCGCGCGCCCTTGTCCAGCGGCAGGTAGCCGGTGGCCTGGGCCTGGACCTTGGCGAAGGTGATCGAGCGGTCGCCGGTGACAAAGGTCGGATCGACGTCGCCCTGCACCCGCCAGCCGCGGGTCGGATTGAGCGGGTCGTCGGAACGGTCGAGGCTCACGCCCGCCGTGGTGGTCAGAATCTCGAGCCTCAGGTCGGCGGGAATCAGGGCGCGGGTGCGCGGGTCGAAATCGATCTGCTGGTTGCGGTCGTATTCCAGCGAAACCCCGACGTTCCAGAACGAGGTCTTGCCGATGCGCTGCTTCAGGTCGGCGCGCAGGTCCACGCCGGTGCGGTCGTAGGCCTTGGTGTTCTGCTGGTAGAGGTCCGTGCCGAGCGTGAGGGTGCGTCCGGCGGTGCGCCAGTGGGGCAGGGCGATCTGGAAGCCCAGCTTCTTTTCCAGCAGGGCGTAGCGCAGCACCGCCGTCTCGGTGTCGGCCAGGCCGAGGCGGTTGTAGCGGCTGTACTGGGCGTCCACGCCAAACCCTTCGCTGGTCGACCAGCCGGCGCCGGCCTCGACGGTGGCGCGCGGACGGTCCGCCAGGCTGATCACCACGGGGCGGCGGTCGCCCAGCACCGTGTGCGAGGGCGGCGACAGGGCGACGGTGACCGTGTCGTAGACCTGGGTCTCCAGCAGCCGCCGCTCCAGCTCCGCCACCAGCTCGGGGCGATAGACCGCGCCGCTCTTCCAGGGCGCCAGGTCCGCGACCCATTCCGCGCGCGTGCGCCCGGCGGTGGTCACCTCCACCCCGTCCATATGCACCAGCGGTCCCGCGTCGATGCGAAAGGTCGGACGCACGGTTTGGTCCGCGTGGTCGACCACGACCCGGCGGGGGCCGGCCTTGGCGTCGGGATAGCCCTGGCTCGCCAGGGCGGAGACCACGCGCCCCTCGGCGGCCACGACGTCGGCGGCGCGGCCCGCCTCCCCGGGGTTCAGGCCGATGGCGGCGACGGCGGCCTTGTCGGCGGCGGGCTCGCCCGGCGCCCGCAGCCATTCCAGGCCCGGGGCGGCGATCTTGTAGCGGGGACCGGGGGTGATCTTCACCACCGCGTGCGGCTGGTCCTCGTCGGTCGCCTCCGGGACCACGTCGTAGTCGTAGTAACCCTCCGAGCGCAGCACCGCGACCGCGGCCTCGGCGGCGTCATTGGCCCGGCGCTCGGCCTGGAAGCGGTTCTCCGCCGGCTTGTCGCTGGTCCCGACCGCCTCGACGATGCGACGGCGAAGCTCGCGGTTGTCCACGCCCTGGATGGCCGCCTTGGGCTCGTCCGCGCGCGCGGACGCGGGCAGCGCCAGCCACCCGAAACCCAGCATCGCCACCAGGACGAGGACGCTCTTCAGACTGTGCAAAGCTCCCGTTCCCAGACCGACGACCATGGCGGGACGACGCGCGCGGCGGGCGCGTCGCGCGGCGTCTCAGGCGAAACCGCTCGCCAGCTCTGCGGTTCCCGTACCCACAGTATCCGAGTCGGACGGCACGGCGATTTGAGGGCGCTCAACCGATCCGGCGATTTCAGACGAACAGCTTCTTCAGCTCGCCCTTCAGGATCTTGCCGTTGGCGTTGCGGGGCAGCAGGTCCGGCGCGAACAGGATGCGCACGGGCACCTTGAAGGCCGCCAGCCGCTCGGCCACGAAGCCCTGCAGGTCCTTTTCGCCGGCGTTCGACTCCGCGCGCAGGGTGACCACCGCGCCGGGCTCTTCACCGAGCGTGCGGTGCGGGATGGGGACCAGGGCGGCGTCCAGCACATCGGGGTGCTCGTACAGCACCGCCTCGACCTCGGCGGAATAGATGTTCTCGCCGCCGCGGATGATCATGTCCTTGGCCCGGTCGACGATGTAGCAGAAGCCTTCCTCGTCCAGCCGCGCCAGGTCCCCGGTCAGCACCCAGCCGTCCTGGAAGGTCTTGGCGCTGGCCTCGGGCTTGTTCCAGTAGGCCTTCACCACATTGGGGCCGCGCGCCATCAGCTCGCCCACCTGGCCGGGCGGCAGGGCGGCGCCATTCGCGCCCACCACCTTCAGGTCGCCGATCGGCAGGGCGGGCCCGCAGCTGTCGGGGCGGTTCTGATAGTCCTCGCCGCTGTGGTGGGTGAAGGTGGCCGAGGTCTCGGTCATGCCCCAGCCGGTGCCGGGCAGGGAGTTCGGGAACAACTCGCGCATGCGCCTGACCAGCTCCGGCGCCGCTGGGGCGCCGCCGTAGGAGATGCTCTGCAGCGAGGACAGGTCGTACTTGTCCCGCGCGGGATGTTCGAGCAGCTGCCAGGCGATGGTCGGCACGCCGCCGGCGCGGGTGATCCGCTCGCGCTCGATCACCGCCATGGCCTGCTCGGCGTCCCACTTGCGCAGCATCACCAGCATGGCGCCCATGGCCATGGCGGGGCACAGCAGGGCCATGCAGCCGGTCACATGGAAGAAGGGGATGGAGACCAGCCCCCGCTGCTGGGGCGCGGCCGGATCGGGCGCCGGCGGGGTCTCGCCCCGGCGCACGAAGGCGCGGGCCTGGGAATAGGCCAGGCACAGGACATTGGTCGCCCCCGCCCGGTGGGTCCCCAGCGCGCCCTTGGGATTTCCCGTGGTGCCGGACGTGTAGAAGATGGTGGCGTCGTCCTCGGGATCGATGGCCACGTCGGGCATCGGCCGGTCGGGCAGGTCGCGCCAGCTCGTCGGCGCGCCGATCACCTTTTCCAGCTTGATCACGCGCGGGTGGGCGACCTCCTCCAGCTCGCGCGCCACATAGATGCGCTCCAGGTCCGGGCAGTCGGCCAGGTGCTCGCCCAGCCGCTGCAGCCGCTGGGAGTCCAGGATCGCGACCTTGGCCCCTGAGTCGATCAGGCCGTAGGCCAGTTCCGAGCCCGTCCACCAGGCGTTCAGGGGCGTGACGATCGCCCCGGCCAGGATCGCGCCGAAGAAGGCGACCGGCCACTCGGGCAGGTTCCGCATGGCCAGGGCCACCCGGTCGCCCTTGACCACGCCGTTCGCGATCAGGTCGTGGGCGAGCGTTATGGCGGCGCGGGCGAAGGCCTCGAAATCCACCCGCTCCTCCTCGAACACCAGGAAGGTGCGTTCCGGTCCGAAGCTGCGGGCGAGCAGGAAGGTGTCGCGAAAGGTCTGGGGTCCGTTCTTCCAGGTCCGAAGCACGACGCCGCCGATCCGGCGCGTCTGCATTTCGAACGGCGCCCCCGGCGCGGTCATCAGCGCGTCGGCCTCGGCCAGGCTGAGGGCCGGCCAGGGCCGTGCCGCCACGGTCGGTTCGGTCATGCGAAGGCGCCTCCAACGTGTGAACGTTGGTAAGATATCTCGCGCCCGCCCGCCAGTCGGGCCGCGCGCGTCTGTCCCTGAAACATAGCCGGCCTGTGGCCAGGTCTGGGAATTCCTTCGCAGCGACCCACGATCGTCGCCGCGATTTGGTCACGATCCCGGCGGTATCCTGCCAAGGTCGCCACAAGCGCGACCGGGGGCGATCCGGCTGGGTTTCTCAATTTCCAGGCGAAGCCCTTGTTTTGCCACGCGCAAAATTACCTCTCAGGCGGCAAATCAGGATTACAGAAAAGCAATTTGCTCGGAAATGAAGAATCTCACACAATATAGCGTCTGAGCGTTACAACCATTTGCGGTGGTATGCGTTAAGACCCGAGGCAAAGCCCCAAACTAACCTTTGGCTCAACTTTGTCTCTTTTATGAAACTTTCTGTGTGTGTGAGTGCGGAGGGACAGGTGGAACTCAAGACCATGCCGACGGTTCGGCTGCGGGTGACGATCACGATCGACGTCGACGCGGCGGACTACCTCGAGGCCGCGGAGCACCAGAAGCGGCTGGAGAGCTATCTCTCCTCGGTCCGGACCGAGTATCCGGCCGCCGAGATCAGCGCCAAGGAGCGGCGCGGGCCTCGCCCGGTCAGCCGCCACGAACCCCGCCGTCTGCGGGTGAACTCCGGCAAACTGCACGCGTATGAGTGACGCGCAGCTCGCGCGGAAGCGCGAACGGAACGCGATCCTGTCCGCCCTCGAGATCTTTCGAACGATCGACGTCCCGAGAAATTTCTACTCGATGATCGTCTTCCTCTACGTTTGCGAGAACGAGGGGTTGAACGTCAGCGAGCTCGCCTTCGTGACCCGCATGCGGGTCGCCACGGTCGCCCGCATCGTCAAGGTGCTGGCCGGCGACGTGGCCGAGGAGCAGGTCGAGCCCCAGAACGTGCTGTTCGAATTCCGCGCCTCCGACCAGGACCGGCGCCTGAAGTTCGTCTACCTGACCGAACGGGGCCGCCGCCTGCGCGACGACCTCGAAGGCCTGATCGCCTCGGCCAACCCCATCGTGGTCTGAGCCCGCGCGACAAGCCGGCCGATTGATAGCATCCGTCAATTGCGGCCCTTCCCCCCTTCGAGGGGGAAGGTGGCCCCCGCCAGGGGGTCGGAAGGGGGGCGGCGCTGTCGCCCCGAATCGCGGACGTCCCATAACGCCGAAGTGGAAGACCCTTCCAGTCAGGCTTGAGCCCGCGTATCCACCGAAGCTCGGCGCGGCCCCCCCATCCGGCTCCTGACGTCGCCACCTTCCCCCTCGAGGGGGGAAGGAACGGCCCGGATCGCAGGACGCTGTTGTCCGCGCCGCCTCCACGTCCTGACAGGGCTCTCGCCGGAGACCTCTCCACAAAAAGAAGGCGGCGGCTCCTCGCGGAGCCGCCGCCGGTTAGGCGTGGGGTAGGCTTGTTCGCCTAGAAGGTGGCGGTCACGCCCATGAAGAAGAAGCGTCCGAGCGCATCGTAGGTGCCCGGCGCGGTGTTGCCGTTGAGCGGGCCGCCGTTGAGGTGGCCGGCGCCGATCAGCGGCGGATCCTTGTCGAACACGTTGTTCACGCCGGCGCGCAGTTCCAGCCGGTCCATGACCTTCCAGTTCGCCGACAGGTCGAAGTAGTCCATGTTCGGCAGGACGTTGTCGGCCCGGGTCGTGACGTTGGCTTCCTGGGTGACAGTGCCGACATGGCGCCAGGTCACCGCCGCGTTGACGTTCCACGGCGTGGCCCAGGTGGCGCGCATCTGGTGACGCCACTTGGGACGCGGTCCGCCGCCGAAGGCCTTACAGCTGGGGCCGTAGGTGCCCTGGCAGTCGAACGCGCCCACAGTGGTGCCGGGAAGCGGCACGACGTGGAACTTGTCCAGGTGGCTGCCGATCAGGTTGAAGTCGACGTGGCCCATGTCGGCCATGCCCAGGGTGTCGAGATTCAGGCGATAGTTGGCCTGGATGTCGTAGCCGCGGGCGTGCACCGAACCGGTGTTGAGGGTGGTGTCCTCGACGAAGCCGGTGTTGTTGAGCCACAGCGACCCGGTCCCGGGCTGACGATGGATCAGGCTGCAGAGACCAGCGGAGCCCGTCTGGCCGCACACGGTGAGGATCTTGTCCTCGCCGATGGTCGCGATCGTCTTGTCGACCAGGATGTCATAGTAGTCGACGGTCATGTTGAAGCCGGGGATCATGGTCGGGGTCAGCACGACACCGATGGTCTTGGTCTTGGCTTCTTCCGGCTTCAGGCCGATGTTGCCGCCGAGCTTGCCGTTGTACTGGCCGGCCGGGTTGGCGGCGATGTGGCCGTACTGGGCGGCGGACACGCCCTGGTTGGCGCATTGGGCCTGCGTCTGGGTCGGAGCAGCGCCGGCGCAGGGATCGGCCGAACCGTCGAGGCCGATCGCAGACGGCGCGAACAGCTCGTTGATGTTCGGAGCGCGGACGGCCTTGTTGTAGCTGGCGCGGAAGCGGATGTCGTCCACCGGCGACCAGTTGCCCTCGATCTTGTAGGTCGTGGCCTGGCCCGACGAGCTGTAGTCGGACGAACGGTAGCCCACGTCGATCGAGACGTCCTTGGCCAGCGAGGCGTTCTGGATGATCGGGATACGCGCTTCGCCGAAGTACTCCTTGACGTTGTAGGAGCCCGAATCGGGGATGGTCGGGCCGCCCTGGCCGGCGAGGTCCCCGGTCGAGAACTCCAGATCCACCTTCCAGTCCAGGGCTTCGCGGCGATATTCGCCGCCCAGCGCGACGGTCACGCCTTCCTCGGCGAACGGCGATTTGATGCCGTAGTCGCCGAGCTTGCCGACGACGCTGGCGGAGACGACCTGTTCGCTGAGGGTCGCTTCCTGGAAGCCGGGGGCCTGCAGATAGTTCAGCGCCGCCTGGGTGACCGGGCCGGTGCCGAAGATGTTGTAGGGCACGCACTTCAGGTCAACGCCGGTGATGACCGAATTACAGACGGCCTGACCGAAGGTCGGGCTGCCGGCGCGGTTGTCGGTGACGATGTTGAGCGCGTTGGCCGTAGCCTTGTTCGAGAACTCGTGCTGGTAGTTCTCGGTCAGCTGCGTCTGGTTGTACAGGCCGTAGATGTCGTAGGACCAGCTCTTGTTCAGGTCGCCCTTGGCGCCGAGGACGATGCGGTAGTCGGTGTGACGCCGGTTGTCCTGACGGCCGCCGCCTTCCTGGTTGCGGCGGAAGACCTGCAGATTGGCGTTGCACTGGATGCCAGGCCTGACCGGGTCGGCGTCGACGCAGGGCTGCACGCCCGGCGTGGCCGCGTCCTGGTCGACGGTGGGTCCGCAGAACTTGTTGACCTCGTCCGCCGACAGCACCGGGCTGTCGCAGGGCATCGCGATGTTGAGCCCGAACACGCCCGAGGGGGCGATCTGGGCCTGGCTGTTATCGTCCATGAACATGAACTGGGCGTAGGCGTCCAGCATCGGGTTCACTTCGTAGTGGGCGTAGGCGCCGCCGGAATAGCGCTCATCCGGACGCTGGTAGTAGTTGTAGGGCGCGAAGTTGAACTGGTCGTTCGCGGTCGCGGCGTGAAGGACGCCAGACGAGTTCGGAACCCAACCCGTGCCGTTGCCATCGAAGCCCAGGCCGCCACTGGGCACGATGTCGGCCGGGGCGGCCGTCTGCGAGCCCTGGCAGGCGAAGAAGCTGCCGGCGGTGCCGAGCGAACAGGCGGAGTAGTCGTAGTCCTTCTGCAGCACCGGCTTGATGTTGCGATAGCCGAAGTAGGCTTCGACATTGCCCTTACCGTCGGGCGTGTTGGCGCCCATGGTGACGTTGACGTCGGTCTGGTCGCCGGTGCTGATATTGTCGGCCGGCACCTGGTACTGCGCCGGGTTGGTCGCCTGACGGCCGGCCACCAGGGCCTTGACCGCGTCATTGTGGTTGTTGTGCTGGTAGAACGAGTGGTTGATGTCGATCTGCAACCCCTCGAAGTTCTTCTTCATGATGAAGTTGACGACGCCGGCCACGGCGTCGGAGCCGTAGACCGCCGAGGCGCCGCCGGTCACCACGTCGATGCGCTCGACCAGCTGGGCCGGAATGTTGTTCAGGTCGGCGAACGGCTGGCCCGGGTCACCGGGGCCGAGGCGGCGGCCGTCGATCAGAACCAGGGTGCGCGAAGTGCCGATGCCGCGCAGGTTGACCGTGGCGGTTCCGGAGGAGCCGTTCGAGACGGTCGAGTTCTGCGCCGCGAAGGCTTGCGGCAGGTGGTTGACCACGTCTTCGACGCGGGTGGCGCCGGAGACCTTGACGTCCTTGGCGCCGATGGTGCTGACCGGGCTGGTCTGGGTCAGGTTGGGCTGCGGGATGCGCGAGCCGGTGACCACGACGTCTTCAACCGTGGTCGGCTGATCGGCCGCGAAGGCCGGTGCGGCGGAAAGGGCGATGAGCGCAGCCCCGCCGATCATCGTCGAGGCCAACAGGCGCCCGCGAATGGTTTGTGTCTTCAACTTCGTTTCCTCCTGAGTCCGACGTCGGTCGCCGATGGGCGCCCACGCCAAAAAACCGACGCGCCTGAAGGACTTTCAGAACATCGCCTGTAGGGCGGAGCGTCCGCCGGTCGGCCGAAGACCACCCCTGGCTCTGGCGTAGGTGAGCTGTCGTAAGTAGGTCAATATAAAGAGCGTGGCTTTATACGAATGTCCTATAGTCGTCACGTGTGGGACACATCCAATATATTTATTAATTACTGGAGTATGATTAGCAAAAGATGTGTCAATCAAGAGAGTGTTGAATTCTCTACCTCAGGTGTGACGCCGGGCGCCCATCGGAAGGGGAAGCATAGGTGTCAATTGAGAGACAAATAGTATAAATTCGATACAAGCAATTAGTGATAAAATATAAACAAGCTGTCCTGTACCATTTTTCCCACGAGATGACAGACAGCGATGAGATGAGTTCTTTTCGTATTGAGGAATCTCACGAACTCTCGCTATCACCCATGGTCGAAGTTCGCAGGAGTGGCGAACATTGTCGTCCTGTTGGGGGAAATAATGACTTTTGATCGCAAGACTCTGCTCGCTACGACCATGATTGCGGGCGTCGCCCTGTTGGCGCCGTCCTACGCCCTGGCCCAGTCCGCGCCCGCTTCCGGCGCTTCCGCTTCGGACAAGAAGTCCACGGAAGTGGAAGAGGTCGTCGTCACCGGTTCGCGTATCAAGCGCAACGAGTTCACCTCGGCCGCGCCCATCCAGGTGATCACCTCGGAAGAATCAACGCTGGAAGGTCTGTCCAGCACCACCCAGATGCTGCAGCAGTCCTCGCTGGCGGCCGGCTCCTTCCAGGTGAACAACGAGCTGACCGGCTTCGTCACCACCGGCGGCCCGGGCGTCAACACCATCTCGCTGCGTGGCCTGGGCGCCACGCGCACCCTGGTTCTGCTCAACGGCCGCCGCATGCCCCCCTCGGGCGTCCGCGGCACCGTCGGCCCCGTCGACCTGAACACCATTCCTGACGCGATCGTCGACCGGGTCGAGATCCTGAAGGACGGCGCCTCCTCGATCTACGGCTCGGACGCCGTGGCCGGGGTCGTCAACATCATCACCAAGAAGAACCTCGACGGCGTGGCGCTGGATATCTACGGCAACCGCGCGGCCCAGGACGGCGGCGCCCAGTTCCGCGTCAATGGCGTCTGGGGCAAGACCTTCGACCGCGGCTATATCAACGTCTCGGCCGCCTACAACGAACAGGGCGCTCTGCGTCGCGGCCAGCGCAAGGACACCACCTGCGCCTCCGACTATGAATTCGAGAACGGGTCGCGCGCGCCGGTCGACTACATCGACCAGAAGACCCACTCGGCGCAGTGCTACACCTTCCAGGCCGGCGACATTCAGACCGGCAACTACGGCAACCTGATCTATCCGGAAGCCGGCTACGTCTATCCGGACGCGGCCCACGGCAACGCCGGCGGCTCCAACAACGCGGCGGGCGGGTTCACCGCCACCCCCACGCCGTTCGGCATGGCGCGCCTGTTCCGCACCGGCTTCCCGGACACCTACACCTATACCTACCCGGCCTATTCCCAGGCGCTGTCCAACCACGCCACGGTCCTGAGCCCGAGCAAGAACTACAATCTGTTCGTGACCGGCGCCTTCGACCTGACCGCCGACACCCAGGCCTACGGCGAACTGCTGTGGGACCGCCGCGTTTCGGTCCAGACCGGCCTGAAGCAGGTGTTCCCCAGCGTCAACGTCGCCAACCCGAACGTGCCGGCCGGCTGGGAGACCCCCGGCGCCACGCAGATCGGCTCGCTGCTGCCGATCGTCGGCTTCAACATCGATACGGGCCAGGACGTCGACTACACCCGCGGCCTGGCGGGCGTGCGCGGCAAGCTGGGTGATATCGGCTTCCTCAAGGGCTGGGACTGGGATGTCTTCGCCCAGTATTCCAAGTCGTCCGGCGACTACTTCGGCGACGCCTTCTACAACGACCGCGTGGTCGCCACGACGGGCGCCACGGCCTGTAACGTCGCCCCGGCCGGCGGCAACCTGTCGAACTTCACCTGCACCGGCTTCCCGACGGGCATCCCGTGGCTGAGCCAGCGCTTCCTGCTCGGCCAGTGGACCGATGCGGAAAAGGCTTTCCTCGAGTTCCGCAACAACGGCCACACCGACTACACCCAGCAGATGGTCGAAGCGACCCTGACGGGCGACCTGTTCCAGCTGCCGGCCGGTCCGGTCGGGGCGGCGGTCGGCGTCAGCTGGCGGCGTGACCACATCGACGACCAGCCCAGCGCCCAGGAGCAGGCCGGCAACCTCTGGGGCTCCAGCTCGTCGGGCCACACGGTCGGCTCCGACACGGTGAAGGAATACTTCGGCGAAGTCGACGTGCCGATTCTGAAGGGCCTGCCGGCCTTCCAGAGCCTCGACCTGCAGGCCTCGGGCCGCCACACGGACTACAAGTCCTACGGGGCGTCCAACACCTACAAGGTCGGCCTGAACTGGCAGATCATCCCCTCGATCCGCCTGCGGGCCACCCAGGGCACCTCGTTCCGCGCGCCTGCGCTGTACGAACTGTATCTGGCTCACCAGACCAGCTTCGCGGCCCAGAACGCCAACCTCGACCCCTGCATCAACTGGCAGGCCAACCCCAACACGGTGCTGCAGACCAACTGCAACTCGGAACACATCGATCCGGGCTACGCCGGGGCCGGCTCCAGCGCGACCATCACCACCGGCGGCGGCGCCGGCATCCTGAAGGCCGAAACCTCCAAGGCCAAGACCATCGGGGTGATCTGGACGCCGCGGTTCATCGACCTCAGCGTGGCGGTCGACTACTCCGACATCGTGGTCAACAACGAAGTGACCCGCTTCGGCGCCTTCAACATCCTGCTGGGCTGCTACGGGGTGAACACCTACCCGAACAACCCGTTCTGTCAGCTGTTCACGCGTGACAACGCCCAGTTCCTGCCGGGCGGCGCGCCGAACCCGAACTGGCACCGGATCCTGACGGTCAACAACAGCTACACCAACGTCGCGACCCAGACGAACCACGCCCTGGACCTGACCACCCGCTACCGTCACGACTTCGACTTCGGGCGGCTGACCGTCAACAGCCAGTTCACCTGGCAGCTGAAGAACACCACCCAGCTGTCGTCGCTGTTCGCGCCGACCGATCCGAACGGCTCGACCAACCTGCCGGACTTCAACGGCATCAACACGGTTCGCTTCGACCACGGCGACTGGACCGTGTTCTGGTCCAGCCAGTTCATCGCCAAGAGCTCGGACGCCGGCCTCTCGACCAACCCGGGCGACCAGGTCTCCAGCCAGAAGTACAGCACCACCTGCAACTTCGAAGGCCAGGGCCTGCACACCTGCAACGATCCGACCTACTTCGGCCACTTCCGGATCCTGTCGGCGTCGGGCGCCGTCTCGGCCTCCGGCTCCACCCCGACGGTGCCGCGGCTCATCTACTCCAAGCGCTACGAGGAGTTCACGGTCTACCACACCATCTCGGTGCGCAAGAAGATGGACAGCTGGACCTTCCAGGCCGGCATCCAGAACGTGTTCGACGAGCGTCCGCCGCACCTCTCGGCCAACGAGACGCGCATCGGCACCACCGCGGTGTTCAACTACGACGAAGTCGGCCGCCGGGCCTTCGTCGAGGTCACCAAGCGCTGGTGATCGACCTGATCGGGCGCGGCGGCGGAACGATCCGCCGCCGCGTACGGCCTCGTTCCCCAGGCGCCCGTCGTTCGCGGTGGGCGCCTCTTTTTTAAGGAGATCCGGTCTCGATGCTTGACGCTCTCGCGCTGTCCCTCGCCCTGATCGCGGGCGATCCCGCCCCCGACGCGGCTGCGGCTCACGCCGCGGCCCCGGCCAAGGCCCCTGCGGTCGATCCCAGGAAGGATCCCAGCCGCATCCAGTGCCGCTACGAGTACATGGCCGGCAGCAACCGGCCCATCAAGGAATGCCACACCCGCCAGGAGTGGCAGGAAATGAGCGACAACACCCACCAGCTGCTCCAGGACCGCCACACCTACGAGAAGGACGTGGCCAATTCCGGGGTGAAGGCAGGTCCGCAGTAGGCCCGCTCACCGGCGCAGAGCTTGAGGGGCCGCGGTTTCGACCGCGGCCCTTCGCATGTCCGGACACCAACATGAAGAAAGCGCAATCAATTACACTGATGTAATCTTATGAATTCTCGTTCATGACACTAGTTTAACTGGTGTGCGGTGTGGGTCCTGAGTATTCACACATCGCCGGCGGCAAATGGTCGCCAAAAACAAAAAAAGGACCGCTCTCATGAACAAAACCCTCGAAAAGATCTCCGCTGGCGCCGCCGTCGCCCTCCTGCTGATCCCGGTTATCGCGCTGGCCTCCAACGCCAATGCCGGCACCGCCCGCGTCAAGGTCGGCGATCTGGACCTCTCCCGCGCCGAGCAGGCCGCGGTGTTCGACGCCCGCGTCAAGTCCGCCGCCAAGCCGCTGTGCGCCACCTACGAAATCAGCCGCGTCCCCGGCTCGGCCTGCGCCCGCGCGGTGAAGGAAGAAGCGGTGTCCAAGCTGGGCGCCGAACAGAAGGCCGCCCTGCGTCAAAGCCAGTCCGCGCACTAAGGCCCGAGCGTCACAACTTCTCTGTGTGTAAAGAGCGGTCCGGCGAAAGCCGGGCCGTTCTTTTTATGCCCGCTCCCCCAGGATCAGGTCGCAGGCCTTCTCCGCGATCATCAGGGTAGGGGCGTGGGTGTTGCCCGAGGTGATCGTGGGCATGACCGAGGCGTCGGCGATCCTCAAGCCCCCCAGACCTCTCACCCTCAGCGATCCGTCGACCACCGCGGCCTCGTCCGCCCCCATGCGGCAGGTCCCCACCGGATGGAAGATGGTCGTTGCGATCCTTCCGATCGCCTCCAGCAGGGCCTCCGGGTCGGTGAGGGCCTCGCCTGGCAGGTGCTCGCGCGCGCCCAGGGCCATGAGCGCCGGCGCCGAACAGATGCGCCGGGTCAGCGCGATGGCGTCTAGAGCCACGCGCCGGTCGGCCGGATCGGACAGGTAGTTGGGTGCGATGACGGGCGCCGCCTCGGGATCGGGGCTCCGCAGGCGCACATATCCGCGGCTCAGCGGCCGCAGATTGCACACCGAGGCGGTGAAGGCGTCGAACGGGTGCAGCGGCTCGCCGAAGGCGTCCAGGCTCAGCGGCTGGACGTGATATTCGAGATTGGGCGTCGCCTGGGCCGGATCGCTGAAGGCAAAACAGCCGAGCTGGCTCGGCGCCATCGACATGGGCCCTGAGCGGTTCAGGGCGTACTCCAGCGCCACCATGGCCTTGCCGTAGAGGCTCGCCACCCGGCTGTTCAGGGTGCGCGCGCCCTCGACGCGCCACACGCTCCGGATCTGCAGATGGTCCTGCAGGTTGGCGCCCACCGTCGGACGGTCGATCAGGACCTCGACGCCGGCCGCCCGAAGCGCTTCGCCCGGCCCGATCCCGCTCAGCTGCAGCAGATGCGGCGAGCCGATGGCGCCAGCGGCCAGGATGACCCCCGCCCGCGCCCGCGCGACCTCGCGCCGGCCGCCTCTCTGGACCTCCACCCTGGTGACCCGCCCGGCCTCGATCACCAGCCGCCGGGCCTGCGCCCCGATGACGACCCTCAGGTTCGGCCGCCCGCGCACCGGCGCCAGGTAGCCCCGCGCGGCGCTCCAGCGCTCGCCGCGCGACTGATTCACCTCGAAGAAGCCGCAACCGAAGTTATCGCCGCCGTTGAAGTCCTCGGTGCGGGGTATGCCCGACTGGCCGGCGGCTTCGCGGAAGGCCTCCAGGATCGGCCAGCGCAGCCGCTGGCGCTGGACCTTCATGGGCCCACCGGCGCCGTGGATCGCGCTCTCGCCGGCCCAGTGGTCCTCGCTGCGCCGGAACAGGGGCAGGACGTCGTCCCAGCCCCAGCCGCTCAGCCCCGACTGGCGCCAGCCGTCGTAGTCCGCCGCCTGGCCGCGCACGGACAGCATGCCGTTGATCGAGGAACAGCCGCCGAGCAGCCGCCCGCGGGGGTACTTCAGCGCCCGGCCGCCCAGGCCGGCCTCCGCCTCGGTGGAGAAGCACCAGTCGGTGCGGGGATTTCCCTGGGTGTACAGATAGCCGATCGGCACCCGGACCCAGAACAGCCGGTCATGGCCGCCGGCCTCCAGCAGCAGAACCCGCCGCCCCGGATCGGCCGACAGCCGGTTGGCCAGCACCGAGCCCGCCGTGCCGCCGCCCACGATCACATGGTCGAAGTCGCCGAGGCTGGGGAGGGATTCGCTCACGGCCTCAGCCTAGATCAGGCGAGGCCCAGCCTAGAGCCTGTTATGCAAAAGTGGTCCCACTTTTGCGCCCGAACATGCTCTAAACTCCTGAATCTAGAGCACGATTCAACGATCAGATGATTCCATCTGATCGCATCGTGCTCTAGTAGCGGCGGCGATGGTTCATGCGGGTGTCGCCGATCGAGACCGTGACGCTCGACTTGTCGCCGATCGGCTTGCAGACCGTGGCGTCGACGTGGCGGTAGCCGCCGGTTCCGATTCCGGCGGAGACCTGGCCGTGCATCGCGTGGTCGACCTTGACGGTCGCGCCCTGTTCGCGGGCCTCGCGCGCGATTTCCTCGGCGCCGGGCGTGCAGGGTCCCACCAGCACCACCTGGGTCAGGTCGGCCGGCTTGTTGTCCGCGTCGGCGGGGGCAGGGGCCGCGGCGAGCGCCGGCGGCGGCGCGGAACGGGCGGTGGTCACCACCTCCTGGGCCTGGACGGCGCCGGCCAGGGCGGCGAAGGCGAGGGATCGGATCATGCGGGTCAGGCTGGACCGCGGGTGAGGCCAAAATGGGCCCGCCGTGTTTCAACGCTGCGCACGGGGAATGGCGGCCGCGCGATCCTCACCCGATCACCCCCCGGTCCTTCAGCGCCGCCAGCACCAGGTCGGCGGCTTCTTCCGGCGTGGAGGTGGCGGTGTCGACGCGGATTTCGGGATTTTCCGGGGCCTCGTACGGGCTGTCGACGCCGGTGAAGTGCTTCAGCTCCCCGGCCCGGGCCTTCTTGTAGAGCCCCTTGACGTCGCGGCTTTCGGCCACCGCCAGGGGTGTGTCGACATAGACCTCGATGAACTCGCCCTCGGGCATCAGCTTGCGCGCCATCTCGCGCTCGGCCTTGAACGGCGAGATGAAGGAGACCACCACGATCAGCCCGGCGTCGGCCATCAGCCGCGCCACCTCGGCGACGCGGCGGATGTTCTCCACCCGGTCGGCGTCGGTGAAGCCCAGGTCCTTGTTCAGCCCGTGGCGCACGTTGTCGCCGTCCAGGATGTAGGTGTGGCGCCCGCTGGCGTGCAGCTTCTTTTCCAGGATGTTGGCGATGGTGGACTTGCCCGCGCCCGACAGGCCCGTGAACCACAGCACCGCCGGCTTCTGCCGCTTGGCCTCGGCCCGCGCCGCGCGGGTGATGTCCATCGCCTGCCAGTGGATGTTGTGGCTGCGGCGCAGCGCATGGCGGATCATGCCGGCGGCCACAGTGGCGTTGGTCATCCGGTCGATCAGGATGAAGCCGCCCAGATCGCGGTCCTCGCTGTAGGGATCGAAGACCAGCGGCTGGTCCGTGGCCAGGTTGGCGATGGCGATCTCGTTCAGCTCCAGGGTCTTGGCCGCCAGCTGTTCGAGCGTGTTGACGTTGATCTTGTGCTTGATCTCGGTGACCTGGGC
This sequence comes from uncultured Caulobacteraceae bacterium, assembly GCA_964432415.1. GTDB lineage: Bacteria > Pseudomonadota > Alphaproteobacteria > Caulobacterales > Caulobacteraceae > JAFECT01. Next base: position 778 of record CAYSNW010000039.1, on the reverse strand, counting down.
GGAGGTCAGCTTGGTCCCGAGCTTGAGCCAGTAGGGCCGCCCGGGGAGTAGGGGCTCCTCGGCCATCCACACCAGGGTGGTCTCGAACTGGTCGGCCACTTCCGGGGGCGCGTCCGCGGCGGCCAGCACGTCGCCGCGCGAGACGTCGATCTCGTCGGCGAGGGTCAGGGTCACCGACTGGCCGGCGGAGGCTTCGGCCAGGTCGCCGTCGAAGGTGACGATCCGCTCCACGGTGGACAGCTTGCCCGAGGGCAGGGCGCGCACCCGGTCGCCCGGCTTCACGGTCCCGGACGCGATCAGTCCGGCGAAGCCGCGGAAGTTCAGGTCCGGCCGGTTGACCCACTGCACCGGCAGCCGCAGGGGACGGGTCCGCAGCCGATCCTCGTCGATCTCGACGGTCTCCAGATGCTCCATCAGCGAGGGCCCGCCGTACCAGGGGGTCAGCCCGCTCTTCGAGGCGATGTTGTCGCCCTTCAGGCCCGAGATCGGGATGGCCAGCACTTCGCCGAGGCCGATCTTCGCCGCAAACGACTGATAATCCTCGACGATCGCGTCGAAGGTCTCCCTGGACCAGCCGACCAGGTCCATCTTGTTGATGGCCAGCACCACGTGGCGGATGCCGATCAGCGAGACCAGGAAGGAGTGCCGCCGGGTCTGGGTCAGCACGCCCTTGCGCGCATCGATCAGGATCACCGCCAGGTCGGCGGTCGAGGCCCCGGTGACCATGTTGCGCGTGTACTGCTCATGGCCCGGCGTGTCGGCGACGATGAACTTGCGC
>CAYSNW010000038.1:0-37979 GCA_964432415.1 uncultured Caulobacteraceae bacterium | reverse complement strand
GATGCAGGTGGCCTCGTGGCTGCTGGTCCAGCGCGCGGTGCGCGAGGGCGACATGGACCCGCGCGAGGCCTGCCTGTCGCGCTACCGCATCGGGGCCCAGTCGGTGTGCCGCAGCGAATCGGTGGAGACGGTCGACGACCTTCCCGAGAGCCTGCTGATGCTGCTGGAGCGCTCCGAACGGCTGTACGACCGGGTCCTGCACCTGGACACGCGCATGTTCGTGGACGGCCCCGACGAGGACGCGGTCAATCCGGTCCTGTCCCAATACGAGCGCCTGCAGGCCGCCTTCGGGGGCTAACCCCCGTCGATTCCGTCAATCGTAGGCGTGCATCCGCCCCGTGGTGACCACCAGGGTGCGCGGCGTCTGTGGCCGCGACACGCGCGGTCCGCGGCGCTCCTTGGCCTCCATCTCGGCCACCGGATAGATGGCCTGCAAGCGGGTGAAATGGCCCTCAATCCGCCGCTGGTGCTCGGCCGCCTCGAGGTAGTCGGCCGCATCCACATCGATGCTGATGGTCACGCGCAGCTTCACGGCCGGCATGGTTCTCGCGTTCACGGTCGCCTCATCGTCCTTACACCCCACTGTAAAGTAGCTTAGCGGAGGCGGCGCGGGCGGGGCTTGTCGGTTCTTGCGGTGTCGGCGGTCCTTACGGCCCGACGTCTTCCTGCTTGGTGCGGTCCTTGGCCTGGAAGGACAGGGCGCCGACGCCCAGTGCTTCGCCGAGCTTGGAGTCGAAGCCATAGACGTCCTTGCGGAAGGCGACCTTGTCCTTGCCGGTCATGAAGGCGGTCCAGTAGAGCATCCGGACCGGGATCTCGCGGCCCATGGACACACGCTTGCTGCTGGTCGTGCCCTGGGCGGCGTCGAATTCGGCCAGCGCCGTCGGGTTGGAGGCCAGCAGCATCCGCGCGAAGCCCACCGCATCCTCAACCCGCACGCAGCCGTGGCTCATGTGGCGCTGGTAGCGGGCGAACAGGCGCCGGGACGGGGTGTCGTGCAGATAGATGGCGTAGGGATCCTGGACCTCGAACTTGACCAGGCCCAGCGCGCTCTTGGGCCCGGCGCGCTGCACCACCCGGCCGTCGGGGGTCATGTACATGTCCTCGGCCGCCAGATAGCCGGGGCCCTTGGGCAGGATTTCGGCCGCGGCGATGTCGGGGGGCACGTTCCAGGGCGGATTGGCCATGATGGTCGAGAAGCTGGCCTCGATCGAGGGCGTGGCCTTGTTGGACTTGCCGTTGATCACGCGCCGGCCCGAGGGCTCGCCGTTCTTCCAGTAAACCAGGATCGAGGCGGCCGTGTTCACGTCGATGCGCTCGTCGGCCACGGTGCGGGCCAGCCAGCGGCGGCGTTCCAGGTTGGTGGCGATCTGGCGGGCGCGGTCCTCGGCGGTGGCCTCCAGCTCGTCCTGGGTGTCGGCGCCGATCACCCCATCGTCGAGGATGCCGTGGCGGACCTGGAAGGCCTGCATCGCCTTGACCAGATCGTCGGAATAGATGGTGCCCTCCACCGGCGTGGCCAGGTCGCCCTCGGCCAGCAGGCGCGCGGCCAGGGCCGGGACGCGCGGGTCGCTGTCGCCGGGGCGGATGGTGGCGCCGGACTTGAACTTGGGCCAGCCGCCGTTGATGGCGATGGTGCGGTAGCGCAGATAGGCGCCGGACAGGCCTTCATAGCCCTTGTCCTGCGGCGCCAGCGCCTTCAGCCAGTCCGCCAGCCGCGCGCCGTTCAGCGCCGCGTTCAGACCGCCCGGGATGTCGACCACGTTGCGGTGCAGGGTGAAGATCGGCTCCACGCTCTCCGGATTGACCCGGCCCATGGCGATGGCCGAGGCGTAGGCCAGGGCGGCGCGGCTGAGCCGCACGTCCCGTTCCTGCTCCGAGAGGGAGGCGTCCAGCGCGGGGATGAAGTCGCGCGGGATCAGGGCGTGGCGGTCGGCGTCCCTCAGAACGGCGATCAGCACATCCTGGTCGGATCTGGACCAGGCCGGGGCCCAGGCGCGCTGGGCGTAGAAGCGTTGCAGCGAGGGTTCGGGGCGGCCGGCGTCCAGCAGCGCCTTCAGCGCCGGATCGACGGGCTTGGGAACCGGGCGCGGGGCGACAGGAACCACCGGGGCGGCGGCGGCCGGCTTGACCTGGGCGGGAACGGATTTGGCCGGCGCGGCCACGGGCGCCGCCTGCACCGCCAAGGGGCCCAGCGTGCTGATCAGGATCGCCGGCACGAGAAACGGTCTGATCATCTCCCCCCCGACTCGCGATAGCCGTATGGACATCGCAACAGATGAAGCATGTTTAGATGCAAATCCGAAAGGGGGCGCCGGTTCCCTTACCCCCAAAAACAAAGCGCCGACCTTACGATCGGCGCCCGGTGTGGCCTTTGTGTCGTCTCGTCCCCGCAGGGGCGAGTTCACTTCTTCATGAACCCGCCGAACTTGGCCGCGAAGCGCGACACGCGGCCGCCGCGGTCGAGCAGGGTCTGGTTGCCACCGGTCCAGGCCGGGTGGGTGGTCGGATCGATGTCCAGGTTCAGCGTCGCGCCTTCCTTGCCGTAGGTGGAGCGCGTTTGATAGGTCGTCCCGTCGGTCATCACCACGGTGATGAAGTGGTAGTCGGGGTGCGTATCCTGCTTCATCGTCTGAAACCCAAAGGCTTGTCGCGGAGGCGATCGCTGCTGCGACCGGCCGCGAAAACGGAAAACCCGCCGGCGGTCCCGGCGGGAGCGCGCGTCTATACACTCAGGCGCCTCAGGCGGCAAGAGGGCGAAAACCGGCCGTGAGCGTCACCGATTCCACCACCGCCCAGCCCCAGGAAGCCGAGGGCCGCCCCAGCTCCGGCGCGGCTCTGGCCGCCCAGATCCGCGAGGCCGCGGGCAAGCGCGAGAAGCGCCGCGACCTCAAGCCGCTCCGGCGCCTGCTGCCGTTCCTGCTGGCCCACAAGGGCGACCTGTTCCTGGCCCTGTTCTTCCTGCTGTTCTCCACCGGCGCGACGCTCGCGCTCACCGGCGCCATCCGCTTCCTGATCGACGACGGCTTCAAGTCCGGACAGATGGCGCGCGTCACCCGCGGCTTCGAGATGGTGATCGCGGTAGCGCTGGCCTCGGCCATCGCCACGGCCCTGCGCTACTTCTATGTGACCCGCACGGGCGAGCGTGTGATCGCCGACCTGCGCCAGGGCCTGTACCGCCACGCCCTGGCGCTGGACCCCGCCTTTTTCCTCAACATCCGCCTGGGCGAGGTGCTGTCGCGGATGACCACCGACATCGCCATTGTGGAGACCCTGCTGACCACGGCGGTCTCGGTGTCGCTGCGCAATGTGCTCACCCTGATCGGGGCGATCGCGCTGATGGCGGTGGTCGATCCAAAGCTGACGGGCCTGGTGCTGCTCTGCATTCCCGTGGTGATGGCGCCGATCTTCTTCTTCTCGCGCCAGGTCCGGGGGCTGACCAGCCGCACCCAGGACCGATTCGCCGAAGCCGTAGGCCTGGCGGGCGAGAGCCTGGACGCACTGGAGACCGTGCAGGCCTTCAGCCGCGAGGTCAGCGCCGCGCAACGCTTCTCGGAAGCCGTGGAGGCCGCCTTCGCCGCTTCGCTCAACCGGATGCGGGTGCGCTCGCTGATGACCGCCTCGGTGATCGTGCTGGTCTATGGCGGCATCGCGCTGGTCTGTTGGCTGGGGGCCAACGACCTGCTGGTCAATCACACCATTTCGGCCGGGGCGCTGATCCAGTTCATGTTCCTGTCCTTCTTCGCCGCGGCTTCGGTCGGGGTGCTAGGGGAAAGCTGGGGCGACGTGCAGAAGGCGTCCGGCGCCATGGCCCGCATCGACGAGCTGCTGACCGCCCGGCCGACCATCGCCGCCCCCGCCGATCCGACGCCCATGCCCGAGCCTTCGGTGGGCGAGGCCGCTTTCGAGAACGTCACCTTCGCCTATCCGGGCCGGGCCGACCTGCCGGCGTTGAAGGGCTTTTCCCTGAGGGTGAAGCCGGGCGAGACGGTGGCCCTGGTCGGGCCCTCAGGGGCGGGCAAGTCCACGGTGTTCCGCCTGCTGCTGCGTTTCTACGACCCGGATCGCGGCGTCGTCAGTCTCGACGGCGTGGACCTGAAGACCGCCGATCCGCGGGCGGCGCGCGAGCGGGTGGCGCTGGTGGCCCAGGACGCGCCGCTGTTTTCCGGCTCGGCGCTGGATAACGTCCGCTTCGGCCGCGAGGCGGCCAGCGTGGACGAGGTGCGCGAGGCCGCCGCGGAGGCTCAGGCGCTGGGGTTTGTGGAGGCCCTGCCCCAGGGCTTCGACACGCCGCTGGGCGAACGCGCCCGTTCACTCTCCGGCGGCCAGCGCCAGCGCCTGGCCATTGCGCGGGCCCTGGTGCGCCAGGCGCCGATCCTGCTGCTGGACGAGGCCACCTCGGCGCTGGACGCCGAGAACGAGCGGCTGGTGCAGCAGGCGCTGGATCAGGCCATGCAGGGCCGAACGACCCTGGTCATCGCCCACCGGCTGGCGACCGTGCTGCGCGCCGACCGCATCGTGGTGATGGATCAGGGCCGGGTGGTGGAGGAGGGAACCCACGCCGAACTCGTGGCCAAGGGCGGGCTCTATGCGCGGCTGGCGGAGCTGCAGTTCGAGACCGGGCCGCTCGTGGGCTGAGACGGGCTCAGCGGCGGCGATCGAAGGTCAATCGCAGCGGCTTACCCAATGGGTCTCGGCGCCGTTGGAGACGATGCGTCCATCCTTGACCAGAAACTGGTCGCCGCGGGTCACGTTCCAGGAGCGCATCTGACGACCGGAAAAGGTCTCTTCTGTGGTCAGCACCACTCCGCTCGCCTGGTTGGTCTCAGTGAGCGCGACCCTGCCATCCGCCATGGGCGCGACTGCGGTGACCAGGTAGTGCGAGGCGGTCGTGCCGAAGGACTGGGTTTCGATCACGTCCGAGCCGACCATAGCGAAGGTGATGTGCAGATTCTTCGGGCCGGCGGGCTGGCTGCAGTCCGGGGACCAGTCGCCCCAGACTCCGGCGTTTCGCATGGCCTGGCGGATCGGATTGTCGCCGGCGGACGGCGCCAGGTCGGCATAGCCAAGGGCGGCGGCGAGAAGCAGGGCGTGCATCGCGTGAGATTACAGCGTTTTTTCGAGCGCTCAAACCGGCTCAGCCGGGGCGCTGGTCGACCAGGCGTCTGGCCACGCCCGGCAGGTCGCAGAACAGGCCGTCGACGCCGGCGCTGAGCGCGGCTTCGATCTCCGCCTCCATACCCGCCTCGCGGAACGCCGCCGGCAGGAAGGCCCTCTCCGGCCGGTAGGTCCAGGGATGGACCTGAAGGCCCGCCGCATGGGCGTCGGCGATCAGATCCGGCCTGCGTTCCAGCCAGGCCTTGTCCGGCCCGATGGCGTCGGCCCAGGCGCGGACCCGGGCCAGGCCGCGCGGGGCCAGCATCTGCTCGTAGGTCATTTCCGAACCGCCGTGGGGGCGGCCATCCAGCGCGATGAGCTGGCCGGTCCGGCAGTCGGTCAGCGCCTTCAGGCGCTGGACGCAGGTGGGTTCGAAGGACTCCAGGATCACCGGCGCCTCGGGACCCAGCCAGCCGCGCGCCGCCAGGGCCGCGGCCACCGCCGGCTCCAGGGCCAGGCCGATGGCGCGAAACCAGGTCGGGTGCTTGAGCTCGGCATAGACGCCGACGCCGGCAGCGGCGGCCAGGTCGAGCAGCTCCTCGAAGGTCAGGACCGGTTCCTGCCCATCGAAGGCGGTGTTGGCGGGCCGGAGGTCCGGCAGCCGCTCGCGGCAGCGCAGGGTCTTGAGCTCCTCCAGCGTGAAGTCCTCGGTGAACCAGCCCTCCAGCCGGACGTCGTCGATGGTCTTGACCACCTTGCGGTCGGCGAATTCGGGACGCTCGGCCACGTCGGTGGTCCCGGAAATCTCGTTCTCGTGGCGGACGACAGGGACGCCGTCGCGGGTCATCACCAGGTCCGGCTCGACGAAATCGCAGCCCTGCTGGAAGGCGAGGGCATAGGCCGAGGCGGTGTGTTCGGGACGTTCGCCCGAAGCGCCGCGATGGGCGATGACGATGGGGCGGTCTTTTGGGGGCCGGCTCACTTCGCGGTGTCCGCCGGCCGTTCCAGCAGCCAGGCGACCAGGCCGGTGGCGGCGCCCAGCATGGCGCCGGGGACCGCGGCGGCGAAGGCCTTCAGCGTCGGGAGCGAGGTCAGGGGATTGTTCAGGCCGAAGATCGCGGTCAGGCCGCCCGAGACCAGGGCCATCAGGCACCAGCCGGCCATGCCCCAGACCACTGCCTCGGCGAAGGGCCGAAGGCGCGGCGTCTCGGCCAGGCGCCGGGCGGCCAGCCAGGTCATCAGGGCCGGGACCCCGGCGCAGATCACCCCGCCGAGCAGCAGCAGGCCCAGGCTGTTGGCCGCCCCGATCGCGCCGGTGCGCCCGCCGTTTCCCAGCATGTGGGTCTCCAGCAGGGCCGCGGGCGACAGGATCATCAGCAGCAGGGCGGCCAGATAGGCCAGGCCCGAGCGCAGATCGCGGATGAGGGCCGAGACCGCGCAGCCGACGGCGACCAGGGCGCTGATCCCATAGACCGGCAGGGCGAGGCGCAGGCTTCCGATCCGCATCAGCAGCGCCGAGGCGATCACGCCCATAGCCAGCACCGCCGCCAGCCACAACAGGGTCCGGCGTTCGAGCGGGCTCAAGGGTTTGGATGCCATGGCGGGGGACCGCCTAGCCGGCGGCGCGCAGCCTTTCGAGCAGCAGCGGGTGCAGCTCGAGGTTCGCCGCGACGATGGAGACGCCGCTCTTCGGGTCGCCGTCCGGCTCGATGGAGGACACCGCGCCCCCGGCCTCGGAGACCAGGATGATGCCCGCGCCCACGTCCCAGCGGCCGAGGTTGCGCTCCCAGTAGCCGTCGTAGCGGCCGGCCGCGACCCAGGCGAAGTCCAGCGAGGCGGCGCCCAGGCGGCGCACCCCCGCCACCCGCTGCGTCAGCTGGTGCAGCTCCTTGAAGTACTGGGCGTGGCCGGGACGGCCGAGGAAGGGCGCGCCCATGCCGATCAGGGCGTCGTCAAGCCGCGCGCGCTGGGCGACGCGGATGCGCTTGTCGTTGAGGAAGGCGCCCTTGCCCTTTTCGGCCCAGAACATCTCGTTGAGGATCGGGTTGTAGGTGATCCCGGCGACGATCTGCCCCTCACGCTCCAGCGCCACATTGATGGCGAAGTGGGGCATGCCGTGGATGAAGTTGGTGGTCCCGTCGATGGGATCGACGATCCAGGTGTGGGTCTTGTCGGTGCCCTCGATCATCCCGCGCTCTTCGCCCAGGAAGCTGTAGCCGGGCCGCGCGTGCATCAGCGCCTCGAACAGCGCCTCCTCGCAGCGGATGTCCGCGGCGGTGACGAAGTCGGCGGGCCCCTTCTTGGAGACCTGCAGCTGCTGGACCTCGCCGAAGTCGCGCATCAAGGGCCGCGCGGCCTTGCGGACCGCGTCGACCATCACCTGCATGAGCGAGGAATAGGTGGTCACGGGGCGATCAGTCCGCGCGCCGGACGTACTCGCCGGTCGTGGTGTCGACGATCACCTTTTCGCCCGCGCTCATGTAGGGCGGGATCATGACGCGCATGCCGTTGGAGGCGACCGAAGGCTTGTAGGAGGAGGACGCGGTCTGGCCCTTGATGGTGGGCTCGGTCTCCATGATCTCCAGCACCACCTGTTCGGGCAGGGTCAGGCTGATCGGGCGTTCCTCGTGGAACTCGATGGTCACCTTCATGCCGTCCTGCAGGAAGGCGATGCGGTCTTCGCCGACCCAGTCCTTCTGCAGCTCGATCTGCTCGTAGGTGTCGGCGTCCATGAACACGAGCGCGTCGCCCGAGTCGTACAGGTAGGAATAGTCCTTCTGGTCCAGGCGCACGCGCTCGACCGAGTCTTCCGAGCGGAAGCGTTCGTTCAGCTTGGAGCCGGTGATCAGGTTCTTGAGTTCCACCTGGGCGAAGGCGCCGCCCTTGCCGGGCTTCACGTGGGCGGTTTTCACCGCGACCCACAGGCCGCCGTCGTGTTGGAGCACCATGCCCGGCTTGATGGTGTTGCCGTTGATCTTCATGAATTGTCTTCTGAGGGAGGTCTGCGAATTGGGCGCGGAACCTATCCGCGAGGCCTTGCGGTGGCAAGGCTGGTGCTGTCGGGCGCGACTTTCGCCTTCGCCAGCACGGCGGCGCAAGCGCCGCGAGCTTGACCCGGAACCACGGCTGCGTCACCAGCGCCCCCATGGCCCCGCCCCTCTGCCGCCTCTACCTGATCACCCCGCCGGCCCTGCCGAACCTGGACGGCTTCGCCCGCACCCTTGAGGCGGCGCTGGCCGCCGGCGACGTGGCGGCCCTGCAGATCCGCCTGAAAGGCTTGCCGGACAAGGATATCGCCGCGGTCGTGGCGCGCCTGGCGCCGCTGTGCGCCGCGCGCGACGTGGCCCTGATCCTCAACGACGACCCCCACCTGGCGCGCGAGCTCGGCTGCGACGGCGTGCACGTGGGCCAGCAGGACGCCTCGGTCGCCGAGGCGCGCCGGATCATGGGTCGCGACGCCATGGTCGGCGCCACCTGCCACGACAGCCGCCACCTGGCCATGGAGGCGGCCGAGGCCGGCGCCGACTATGTCGCCTTCGGGGCGTTTTTCCCAACGCAGACAAAGGATGCGCCGACCACCGCCGATCCCGAAATCCTGTCGATCTGGCAGGAGGTGATGGAAATTCCGTGCGTGGCCATCGGCGGGATCACGGTGGAGAACTGCCGTCCTCTGGTCGCCGCCGGCGCCGATTTCCTGGCCGTGTCCGCCGGGGTCTGGGCCCATCCGCAGGGCCCCGCGGCCGCGGTGAAGGCTTTCGAAGCCGAAATCCGCCGCGGACTCGGCGAACGCGCGCCGTTCAGCCGAAATTAGGAACCTCGGCGTATGTGACAGGCGAGAGTTCTCGCGTTGTCAGGATTGAGGTCGATGGCGGACACCATGAGCGTTCAGCCAATTTCTGGGCTCGGCGCGCTCGACAGCGACGCGGACGCGCGCCGGTCCGAGCTCAGCTCGCCGCGTGTCATGGCCTCCCTGGCCATCTCCTTCCTGGTCTGCATCCTGGTCATCGTCGCGGTGCGCATCTCTCGCGCCGAGGGTCTGGTCGCCGCCCTGTGGCCCGCCGGCGGCGTCGCCGTGGTGGGCTGGCTGCGAGGTCCCCGCGCCCGCGGCTTCGACCTGGCCTACGGCCTGACCACCGCCGTAGCCTTCGCCATGGGCAACCTCCTGGTCGGCAACAGCCTGCCGCAGGTCGCCATCTTCACCACCGCCAACATGATCGAGGTGGTCTGCGCGGTCGTGCTGATCCGCCGCTTCACCCCGACAGTCGACCTGCATGCGCTGAAGGGCGCCATGCGCTTCCTGATCGCGGCGCCGGTGCTGGCGCCCATCCCGGCGGCTATCTTCGCCGCCTCCCTGCTGAACCTGAACGGCTGGAGCGCCTTCCTGCCCAGCGTCAAGGTCTGGTGGATGGGCCATGCGCTCGGCCTGGCGGTGGTCGCCCCCTTCGGCCTGGCCCTGACCTCGCGCGTGTTCGCGCCCCTGCGCAGCCCCTGGAAGGCGCTGGAGGCGGTCGCCATCTTCGGCGTCATCACCGCGGCCTGCGTATGGACCTTCGTCCTCGCGGACCGTCCATCCGGCTATATCGTCACCCCGATGGTGGTGCTGGCGGCGGTGCGCATGCGCCTGCTCGGCGTCACCGGGGCGACCCTGATCGTGACCGTGGCGGGGGTGCTCGGCACCATCCATGGCCAGGTCTTTCCCGACGCCCATTCCATGCCGCTCGGCCAGAAGGTCGAGCTGATCCAGCTCTGGTGCCTGTTCACCTGCCTGCCGCTCTTGGTGGTCTCCGCCGTGCTCGACGAGCGTGACGGCCTGACCCAGGTCGCCCAGGAAGGCCAGGCCCGGGCCGAGGCCGCGAGCCTCGGCAAGTCGCGCCTGCTCGCCAACGTCAGCCATGAGATCAAAAGCCCGGTCGCGGGCATCATCGGCATCGGCGAGCTGTGGTCCACCGGCAAGCTCGGCGCCACCACGCCCATGCAGGAAGAGATGGCCGACATGCTGGTGCGCACGGCGCGCCAGGTGGAAGCCCTGGCCTATGATCTGCTCGACGTCGCCCACGCCGAGGCGGGCGCCGTCACGGTCAAGCTGCAGCCCGTCGACCTGGAGGCCACGGTCGAGGACGTGCGCCGTTCCATCTCCATGATGCCCGAGGCCGCGGGCCTGCGCTGGGTCGTGGAAGGACTGGGCGAGCGTATGACCGTGCGCGCCGACTCCGTGCGGCTGCTGCAGATCGTCACCAACCTGGTGACCAACGCCGTCAAGTACGGCGCCTCCGGCGGGGTGGTGATCCTTCGCCTGAGCCGTCCGACCATGAACCGCGTGCGGCTCGAGGTCGTCGACAAGGGGCCCGGCATCCCGCTGGCCAAGCAGGCGGAGCTGTTCGAGCCGTTCAACCGGCTGGGCATGGAGAAATCCACCGTCGAGGGTCACGGCATCGGCCTCGCCTTAGCGCGGCGCCTGGCCGAGCTGCAGGGCGGCGCCATGGGCTTCGACAGCCGCCCGGGCGAGGGGGCCCGCTTCTGGGTCGAACTGCCGGCCGATCAGCAACCTTAATCACACCCAGGCCTGCGGCCTCAGGTCGCGGAACAACGATCACTGAACAGGATTAGGTTCCGCGCGGCTGGAGCCTTCCCATGCATCTCGACGCCCTGCTGCTGTCGCGCATTCAGTTCGCCTTCGTCATCGCCTACCACATCCTGTTTCCCGCCTTCACCATCGGCCTGGCCAGCTATCTGGCGGTGCTCGAGGGCCTGTGGCTGGCCTCCGGACGCGAGGTCTTCAAGACCCTCTACCTGTTCTGGGTGAAGGTCTTCGCCCTGTCCTTCGGCATGGGCGTCGTCACCGGGGTGGTGATGAGCTACCAGCTCGGGACCAACTGGAGCGGCTACTCGCGCCAGGTCATGCCGGTGATCGGGCCCCTGTTCGCCTACGAGGTGATGACCGCCTTCTTCCTGGAGGCCTCGTTCCTGGGGGTGATGCTGTTCGGCTGGAAGAAGGTCGGGCCCCGTCTGCACTTCCTGGCCACGGTGCTGGTGGCGCTGGGGACCCTGGCCTCGACCTTCTGGATCCTGTCGGCCAACAGCTGGATGCAGTTCCCCGACGGCTTCGCGCGCCAAGTCGACGGGCGCCTGATCGCCACCGACTACTGGCGGGTGATCTTCAACCCGACCTTCCCCACGCGGCTCGCCCACATGGTGCTGGGCGCCTACCTGACCACGGCGCTGGTGGTGGGCGGGGCCTCGGCCTTCCAGCTGCTCCGGCGCAGGACGGCGCCGGCCGCCCAGGTGGGGCTGCGCATGGCCATCGCCATGATCGCGGTCACCGCCGTGGCCCAGATCGTCGCCGGCGACCTCTCCGGCCAGGTCATGGCGAAACACCAGCCCGCCAAGCTGGCCGCCGTCGAGGGATTCTGGGAGACCAAGGGCGGCCAGGCCTTTCACGTCGTGGCCTGGCCTGACCGGGACCGGCAACAAAACGACTGGGAGGTCTCGATCCCCAAGGCCGGCAGCCTCCTGATCGCCCATGATCCGAACGCCGTGATCCCGGGGCTGAAGGCCTTCGCGCGCGCCGACCAGCCGCCGGCCTGGATTGTCTTCTGGGTGTTCCGCGCCATGGTCGGTCTGGGCGTGCTGATGGCGGGCCTGGGCTTCTGGGGTCTGTGGCTGTGGCGCCAGGGGCGGCTGTTCGATCAGCCCCTGTTCCTGAAAGCCTGCGTGGCCATGAGCCCGGCCGGGTTCCTGGCTGTGGTGTTCGGCTGGATGACCGCCGAGGTGGGGCGCCAGCCCTGGGTGGTGCAGGGGGTCCTGCGCACCCGTGACGCGGTCTCCGCGATCCCGGCCTCCCACGTCGGCTTTTCCCTGCTGGCCTTCATGGGGGTCTACGCCGTCGTGTTCTGCGCCGGGGCCATCTACATCCTGCGCCTGCTCGCGCGAGGTGCGGACGAGGCGGGCCGGCCGCCGCCGTCGGACCAGCCTCGGCTCTCGCCCTGGCTGAAAGAGGGAGAGCCGTCATGACCATCCTCGGCCTTGACCTGCCCACGATCTGGGCGGGGCTGATCGCCCTGGCGGTCTTCCTCTACGTCCTGCTCGACGGCTTCGATCTCGGTATCGGCATCCTGTTTCCCTTCGCCCGCAGCGAGGCCGACCGCGACAGCATGGTGGCCGCCATCGCCCCGGTCTGGGACGGCAACGAGACCTGGCTGGTGTTGGGCGGGGGCGGGCTGCTGGCGGCCTTCCCCCTGGCCTATTCGGTGCTGATGCCGGCGCTCTACCTGCCGGTCCTGATGATGCTGCTGTCGCTGGTGCTGCGTGGCGTCGCCTTCGAGTTCCGGGCGCACGGGCGGGTGCGGGGCAAGCGCTTCTGGACCGTCGCCTTCGCGGCCGGATCGACCGGCGCGACCCTGGCCCAGGGCCTGATCCTGGGCGGTTTCATTCAGGGCGTCGCGGTGCACGGCGAACGGTTCGCCGGCCATCCCTTCGATTGGCTCACGCCCTACACGGTGCTGGTCGCGCTCGGCCTGACCTGCGGCTACGCCCTGCTGGGCGCTGGCTGGCTGATGATCAAGACCGAGGATGAGCTGCACGGCGACGCGCGGCGCTGGTCGGGGGTGGCGGGGGCGGCGGTCGCCTTCTTCCTGGCCGCGGTCTCCATCGCCACCCTGTTCGTGCATCCCGAGGTGGCGCGGCGCTGGGGAGTGATCGACCACAGCATCGACTGGAAGGCGGCCCTGCCGCTCGTTCCTATTCCGCTGATTGGCGCCGTGGGTCTGGCCCTGGTCGGCTTCGGCATGAGGGCGCGCTCGCACCGGCTGCCGTTCATCGGCGGCGTGATGGTCTTCCTGTCGGGCTATGCGGGACTGGCCGCGGGCTTCGCACCTTACATCGTGCCCTATGCCATCGACTATCGGAGCGCGGCGGCGCCGGACAACGCGCTGGCGCTGATGCTGGCGGGGGCGGCGGTCTTCCTGCCCCTGACGCTGGTCTACACCGCCTGGGTCTACTGGGTGTTCCGCGGCAAGGTGGCCAGCGAGGGCTATCATGCCTGAGGCCGCTCCGCCGTTGTGGCGCCGCCTCGCCTGGTTCTTCGGCCTGGCGCTCGCGGGCGCGGCGCTCACCGCGACAGTCGCGTATCTGTTGCGGGCGCTGTTGTTCGCGGTGGGGTGAGGCTTAGCCTCAGGTCGCGGGCGCGGACGCCGCCTGCTTCGGATTGACCACCGTGCGCACCCGCCCCGATCCCGCGTCGAAGGCGGCGGAGTTATCCGCCAGGTGCACCGTCAGGTGGGTGCCGGTCATCACGTCGTCGCCGCGCACCAGGATGACCTGGCCGGTCACCACCAGGGTGCGGGTCGAGGCCTCATAGACCGCCTGGTCGCCGCGGATCACCTGGGTCGGGGTGACGAAGAAGACATTGCCGTTGGCCTCCATGCGCTGCATGGCGCCGAGCGGTCCTGAGCCCCCGCCGCCGCCGGCGGCGGTGAACACCACCACGTGGTCGGCGCGCACGCGCTGGTCGCCCTGGGTCAGCTCGACCCGGCCCGTATAGTCCAGGGAATGGTTGGCCTCGTTGGCCGCGACGTGGTCGGCGGCGACCGCCACCGGCCGCTTGCCGGAAAACAACCCGTCCACGGCGTAGGCCGCGCCGCCCGCAGCAACGGCGAAGCTCAGGGTGAGGGCGGCCAGGGCAAGGGGGCGCATGGGCGGTCTCCGAAACACGGTCGAGTTTCGCACAGGCCCTCCCCGGGCGCGAGAGGCGGCCTTACGCTGCCGCCTTCTCCAGGACCGCCTGCCATTGGCCGAGCGAGGCCAGGCCGTTCATGCGGGCGCGGTGCTCGAAAGCAGCCTGCGCGGCGGCCACGTTCTCGCGCTTGCCGGACCAGGCCTTCTGCGGCGCGGCCTGAAGCGCGCGGCCGTAGGAGAAGGTCATCTTCCAGGGGAAGCCGCCGATACGGTTCATGGCGTCCAGGTGGGCGGTGGCCTGCTCATCGGTCTGGCCGCCGGACAGGTAGGCGATACCCGGGACGGCCGCGGGGACGGTGGCCTTCAGCGCCGCGATGGTGCGCTCGGCCACCCGGTCGACGCTGGCGCCCTTGGGGCATCCCTTGCCGCAGATGACCATGTTGGGCTTCAGCACGATGCCTTCCAGCGCCACGCGGGCGATGAACAGCTCGTCGAACACCGTCTGCAGGGTCAGGCGAGTGACCCGGTCGCAGGTCTCGATGTCGTGGGCGCCGTCCATCAGGATCTCGGGCTCGACGATCGGCACGATCTGGTGGTGCTGGCACAGCGCAGCATAGCGGGCGAGCGCATGGGCGTTGGCCTTGATCGCGCCCCAGGTGGGCACGCCGCCGTCGGCGATGTCGATGACCGCGCGCCACTTGGCGAAGCGGGCGCCGCGCTCGTAGTAGGCTGCCAGCCGCTCGCCCAGGCCGTCCAGGCCCTCGGTGATGGTCTCGCCGGGGAAGCCGGGCAGGGCCTTGGCGCCCTTGTCGACCTTGATGCCGGGGATGGAGTCAGCCGCGGTGATCAGGTCCACCAGCGGCGTGCCGTCGGCCGCGTTCTGCCAGATGGTCTCATCGAACAGGATGACGCCGGAGACGTACTTCATCGCAGGGGCGGCGCGGAACATCAGCTCGCGGTAGTCGCGGCGGTTGGTCTCGGTGTTCTCGACCCCGATGGCGTCGAAACGCTTCTTGATGGTGCCGGTCGATTCGTCGGCGGCCAGGATGCCCCGGCCGGGCGCGACCATGGCTTCCGCCACGGCGTTGAGCGCTTGAAGATCCATGAACTGAAGTCCCTGTCGCGAGATTGGTCTTATGTGTTTTGCGGGCTCTTTAGAGCCCCTCGCTCAGGCGCGCAACGCCTCGACCCCCGGAAGGGCCTTGCCCTCCATCCATTCCAGGAAGGCGCCGCCGGCGGTGGAGACGAAGGTGAAATCGCCTGTCACGCCCGCATGATGCAGGGCCGAAACGGTGTCGCCGCCCCCGGCCACCGCGACGATCCGCCCCGCCTTGGCGAGCTCCGCGGCGTGTTTCGCGGCGGCCACCGTGGCCGCGTCGAAGGGCGGAATCTCGAACACGCCGAGCGGACCATTCCAGATCAGGGTCTTCGAGGCGTCCATGGCCGCCATCAGGCGCCGGGCGGTCTCGGGGCCTGCATCGAGGATCTTGTCGTCGGGGCCCACGCCGTCCAGGTCCGTGGTCTTCGAGGCCGCGCCGGGCTTGATCTCAACGGCGGTGACCACGTCGACAGGCAACAGCAGTTCGCAGCCCTTGGCCTCAGCTTCCGCCATGATCTCACGCGCCGTGTCGGCCAGGTCCTTTTCGCAGAGCGAGCCGCCGATGTCGTGGCCCTGGGCGTGCAGGAAGGTGTTGGCCATGCCGCCGCCGATAGCGAGGCGGTCGAGCTTCGCGACCAGGTTCTTCAGCAGGTCGAGCTTGGTCGAGACCTTCGACCCGCCCACGATCCCCAGCACCGGCCGCTGCGGATTGCCCAGCGCCGCGTCCAGCGCCTCCAGCTCGCGCCGCATGCTCTCGCCCGCATAGGCCGGCAGGAAGTGGGCGATGCCTTCGGTGGATGCGTGGGCCCGGTGGGCGGCGGAAAAGGCGTCGTTGACGTAGAGGTCGCCGAGCGCGGCCATCTGCTGCGCCAGGGCCGGGTCGTTCTTTTCCTCGCCCTTGTGGAAGCGGGTGTTCTCCAGGAGCACCACGCCGCCGGCCGGGGTGTCGGCGATGGCGTTCGCCGCCTCGGGCCCGACGCAGTCATCGGCGAAGCGCACGGGCGCCCCGATCAGATCGGCCAGGGGCCCGACCAGCGGTTTCAGGCTCATCGACGGCACGCGCTCGCCCTTGGGCCGGTCGAAGTGGGCCAGCAGCACCACCTTGGCGCCCTTGCCCCTCAGCTTGCCGATGGTCGGCAGGGCCGCGCGCAGGCGGGTGTCGTCGCTGATCTTCCCGTCCTGCATGGGGGCGTTGAAATCCACGCGCACCAGCGCGGTCTTCCCCGCGGCGTCGGCCTGGTCGAGGGTGCGAAACGCCATGGGTTTAGTCCTTGTCGCTTAGAGGAACTTCGCCATCACCAGGGCGGTGTCGGCCATGCGGGTCGCGAAGCCCCACTCGTTGTCGTACCAGGTCAGGATGCGGGCCAGCTTGCCCTCGATCACCTGGGTCTGGGGCAGGGCCAGGGTGGAGGAGGCGGCGATGTGGTTGATGTCGATCGAGACGATCGGATCGTTGGTCACCGCCAGCACGCCCTTCAGCGGGCCCTCGGCGGCCGCCTTGGTCATCGCCGCGTTGATCTCGTCCTTGGTCACGTCGCGCGACGGCACGATCTTCAGGTCAACGACCGAGACGTTGGGGGTGGGCACCCGGATAGACGAGCCGTCCAGCTTGCCCTTCAGCGCCGGCAGCACCAGGCCCACGGCCTTGGCGGCGCCGGTGGAGGTCGGGATCATGGACACCGCCGCGGCGCGGCCGCGATAGAGGTCCTTGTGCAGCTGGTCCAGCGACGGCTGGTCGTTGGTGTAGCTGTGGATCGTGGTCATGTAGCCGCGCTCGATCCCGCACAGGTCCTGCAGGACCTTGGCGACGGGCGCCAGGCAGTTGGTGGTGCACGACGCGTTGGAGACCACCGTGTCGGCGCCGCTCAGCGCCTCATGGTTCACGCCATAGACGATGGTCTGGTCGGCGCCGTCGCAGGGGGCGGAGACCAGCACGCGCTTGGCGCCGGCGGCGAGGTGGGCGGCCGCCTTCTCCCTGGTGGTGAAGATGCCGGTGCATTCGAACGCGATGTCGACGCCCAGCTCCTTGTGCGGCAGTTCGGCCGGGTTCTTGATGGCGGTGACCCGCATCTTGCCCAGGCCGACGTCCATCCAGTCCTCGCCGGTGGTCACCGTGCCGGGGAAGCGGCCGTGCACGCTGTCGTAGCGCAGCAGGTGGGCGTTGGTCTCCACCGGGCCCAGGTCGTTGATGGCCACGACCTCGATGTCCGTGCGGCCATGCTCGACGATCGAACGCAGCACCAGGCGGCCGATGCGACCGAAACCGTTGATGGCGACGCGAAGGGTCATGGCGGGTGTCCTCAGAATCGGGGCTGAGCGCGAAAGGTCGGCGCTTGATCAGGATGGCCGCGCGTTTCGCGTCTGCTAGCTAGGGAGTCAACCCCGCCGAGGTCACAAGGAGTTTCGGATTTTGTTGAGGCTGCTTCTCTGGCTGCGCTCTCTCGGGCGTCGCAATGCGGCGGCCCCGACCTATTCCCGCGACATCCTGATCGATGTTCTGCAGCGGGCGCGTGCGATGCTGGCCCTTGAGGGCAACGATTTCAGTTGGTCGAGCTGGGAGGATTCGGACGCCGCCCTGGCCGAGTTGGATGGGCTGATCGAGACCTTGCGCGCGGGCGGCCTGCCTGAGCGTCTTGCGCTAGCTGTGCTGTTCGCGCCCACGGGTCCGCTTCAGGAGACGAGCCTGAGCAGCGGCTGGGGTCAGGAATTCATCGATCTCGCAGCGGAATTCGATCGAGCCATCGCCAACTATCCCCGCGAGAACAAGCCGAGGGGAGGGGATTGAGCTAGGCGCGCGCCTTCAGATGCCGCGTCGTCAGGGTCCGCGCCCAGTACCTCGGCACGCCGTGGTCGTTCTGCAGATGACCCACGCTGTCGTTGGATTTCTTCCCCGCCGCGCCGAAGGCTTCGAGCACCTGGTCCCAGTGGGCCAGAGGCTTGCCGGTCTTCTCCACCACCTGTTCGTCGGTGACGTCCCAGTAGTCGGCCTTCATCTCAGCGGTCCTGCGTGCGGGTCAGCCCCAGATACGAGGGCCAGCTCCAGATAGATGATCCCGGGCAGGGGGTTTGCGTTGTAGGGGGGGATCGGACGAAAGCCCATGGAGGCGTAGAGCGCCTGGGCGGTGGTCATTTCCTTCAGGGTGTCCAGGCGCATGGCGCGGTAACCGAGCGCCCGGCCCATGGCCACCACCGCCTCGGCCAGGCGCCGGCCCAGCCCCTCGCCCTGGGCGGCGGGGCGGACGTAGAGGCGCTTCATCTCGCAGACGCCGTCGTCCAGCCGGTGCAGGGCGATGCAGCCCACCGCCTCGCCGTTGGCGCGCCGCGCCACCAGCAACCCGCCCTCGGGCGGCGCATAGTCGCCGGGCAGTCCCGCCAGCTCCGCGTCCATGTTCTGGAAACAGCGGTCCTGGACGTCGAGGGTGTCGGCGTATTCGGTGAGCAGGGCGCGGACGTCGCGCACGTCAAGCTTCGTCAAGGCGGGGCTGATTTCGAGCGTCATTCAAATACCCTCAGCCGGTGACTTGAACGAGGTCAACAATACCGCAGTCAAGTAGCTCAAGGATCAAAAAGCTTCCATCTTTTCGTGAAGTTGTCAAAACTCTGGTTACTATTTCACTCATATCTAGCGCCTGCTATCGATAGCTAGCTGAAGAATTGCTTACGGTAACTTTCAAAAAACCAGATGAATTCAGGGCAGCTCTTACGTCGAACGCCGTGTCTTCATTTCTTGGCCCGAGCACAACCTCAACAATGGATTTCTTATCATCTGGAAGTCTTGCATCTTCAAATGGTGTCAGTCTCCCATGCGAGATTCTGTACTTCGCATGAATATCACTATCGGAATCTGCAGGGTCAACTATCATAGTTCCATCTTCACCATCTTCACTTGAAAATAATTTCACTATTCTAATTTCACCCTCCTCTGAAAAGGCGGCATTTTTCAAAAAACACGCAGCTTGTACGAGAATTATTCCGATGTCGGATTCATCGAAATCGGCTGGCTTGTCCGGGCTCAGAGAATACATAACTTGAAGAAGTGAAAGTTTCTTTTTAATAAATTCAATCTGATCTTTGGATTTATAGAGAACACGTCCCACCACCCCATTAATATTATCCAGAGCGGTTGGGTGTATGCCAATTGCAAAGCCCCTGCCGTCGTCAGCGTATGCTCTCCATTGGCTTAGAACATCTTTGTCTCTAGAGAAGCAGGCCGCCAATGGTCTTGTAAACGTCTGAGCTTTCTTTATAGAATCTATTATAACATTTTGAAAATCATCAGTAAGTTCGCTGTGTTCGGTGGCTGTTTTTAGTATTAAATCAATACCCCATTGCGTTTCCATATAGTCATTCATCTTAGTCAAGTCAGATATTCTGATTGTATTATTAGTAATTATTGCAAGAAATGTGTCCGCATTGCAGTAATGGTATAGTGGATTGTGGTCAGAAAACCCAGGTAGAAGGCACGATTCCTGCCACCGCTCTTCGAATCCAATTTTCTTGCCCGAGACCATGGAAATGACAACCTAGCAGTTTCTGGAATCGTCAAACGCTATCGCCACGCAATTGCGCGCGCAAGGCGTCTGCCTGGGTGCAATCGCTCGATGGTAGTTGGAGGGCGCGCGGCGCCTGTCAATGAGGACAGACTGGACGTCAGTCTTCCACTACACGGGAAGTTGCTTTTTCGCGGCCTCCACCACCGCCTCGGCGGTGATGCCGAAGTGGGCGTAGAGCTTCTCGTAGGGCGCCGAACCGCCGAAGCCTTTCATGCCGATGAACACCCCGTCCTCGCCGATGAAGCGATCCCAGCCCAGCCGGACCCCGGCCTCGATGGCGATGCGCACCGGCGCATTTCCGATGACGCGGGCCTGATAGTCAGCCTCCTGGGCGTCGAACAGCGACCAGCACGGGGTGGAGACCACCCGCGTCCCGATGTGCTGGGCCTGCAGCGTCTCGCGCGCGGCCATGGCCAGGGCCACCTCGGTGCCGGAGGCGAAGATGGTCACCTGGGCCTCGCCGACGGTGGCCTCGCAGAGCTCGTAGGCGCCCCGGGCCGACAGGTTCTCGTCCGCGGCGTGGGTGCGCACCGCCGGGGTCTTCTGGCGCGACAGGGCGAGCGCCGAGGGGGCGGTCTTGTCGCTGAGCGCCACCTTCCAGCACTCCGCCGTCTCTATGGCGTCGGCGGGGCGGAACAGCTTCAGGTTCGGGATCGAGCGCAGGGCGGCCAGGTGCTCGACCGGCTGGTGGGTGGGGCCGTCTTCGCCGAGACCGATGGAGTCGTGGGTCAGGACATGGATGACCCGAATGCCCATGAGCGCCGCGAGCCGGATCGAGGGGCGGCTGTAGTCGGAGAAGACCAGGAAGGTGCCGCCGTAGGGGATGACCCCACCGTGCAGCGCCATGCCGTTCATGGCCGCGGCCATGCCGTGCTCGCGCACCCCGTAGTTCACATAGCGCCCGGCGTAGTCCGGCGCGTCGAAGATGGCCGTGCCCTTGACGAAGGTGTTGTTCGAGCCGGTCAGGTCGGCGGAGCCCCCGAGCAGCTCCGGGATGTTCCCGAACAGCTGGTCCAGCGCCGCGCCGGAGGAGACGCGCGTGGCCTGGGCGGGCTTCGACTCGACCATGGCGGCCATCTGGGCGTCGAGGTCGGCGTAGGCCGACGCCGGCACGTCGCCGGACTGGGCGCGGTTGAACTCACCCGACTTCGGCGAGGCCAGCAGCCGCGCTTCCCACGCCCGGCGCTCCTTGCGGCCGCGGCGGCCGGCCGAGGCCCAGGCCTTGGCGATGGGGGCGGGGACCTCGAACGGCGCAGCCGTCCAGCCCAGCTTTTCGCGGGTGGCGGCGACTTCGACGGGCCCCAGGGCCGAGCCGTGGGTCTTGTGGCTGCCTTCCATGGTCCCGGCGCCGCGGCCGATCCTGGTGCGGCAGGCGATCAGCACCGGCCGGTCCTGGCGCTGGGCCCAGGCCATGGCGCGGCGGATCTGGTTGTGGTCGTGGCCGTCGATGCGCTTGACCGCCCAGTTGAAGGCCTTGAAACGCGCCAGCTGGTCGCCGGTCTCAGACAGCGAGACCTTGCCGTCGATGGTGATCTCGTTGTCGTCCCACAGCACCACCAGCCGGTTCAGCTTCAGCCGCCCGGCCAGGGCTATGGCCTCATGGCTGATCCCCTCCATCAGGCAGCCGTCGCCGGCCAGCACCCAGGTGCGGTGATCCACGAGATCGGCGCCGAAGCGGGCGTTCAGGTGGCGCTCGGCCATGGCCATGCCGACCGCATTGCCCAGGCCCTGGCCCAGCGGGCCGGTGGTGGTCTCGATCCCCGGGGTGTGGTGGACCTCCGGGTGGCCGGGGGTCAGCGATCCCAGCTGGCGGAAGCTCTCCAGCTGCGCGCGGGTCATGGCCTTGTAGCCGGTCAGGTGCAGCAGGGAGTAGATCAGCATCGAGCCGTGGCCGGCCGACAGTATGAAACGGTCACGGTCGGGCCAGTCGGGCTGGGCGGCGTCGAACTTCAGGAACTTGGTGAACAGCACCGTGGCCACATCGGCCATGCCCATCGGCATGCCGGGGTGGCCGGAATTGGCCTTCTCGACGCCCTCGAGCGCCAGGATCCGGATGGTGTCGGCCATCGCTTGCAGGGTGGGACGAGCGGGCGTGGACGCCTCGGCCATGGGCGATGGTCTCCGAACGACGGATGAGAAGGAATGCGCGGGCGCTTTACCTGAGGGCTGGACCGGGTTCTATACGGATTCGCGTCTCAACCCCGGGGAGGCTGACGAACATGGCCGACGGCGACACCGATCTTTCCCAGGCGTCCCAGCGTCTGGAGCGCGCGATGGCCGCGCTGGAAACGCGCCTGAAGGCGGCGAAGGCCGCGGGCGACGACGATCTGTTCGCCGCGCCCGACCGTTCGCGCGAACGGGCGCTGGAGGCCGCGGCCTCCGAAGCCTCCGCGGCCTTGGGTCGCGCCGCCGCCGAAGTGCGTGCGATCCTGGGCGAGGGCTGAGTCATGGCCACCGTATCGGTCGAGATCAACGGGCGCCCCTACAGCGTGGGCTGCGCCGACGGCCAGGAGGACCGGGTCCGCCAGCTGTCGCGCGAGTTCGACGGCCACGTGCGCCAGGTCGCCGAGGACGTGGGGTCGGTGGGCGAACTGCGCCTGTTCCTGATGGCGGCCCTGCTGGTTTCCGACGAACTGGCCGAGATGCGCGCGCTCGCCGACCGCCTCGGCGTCGAGCAGGGAAAGACCCAGGTCGGCGCCGCCGACACCGACCGCCGCGCGGCGCTGGCGCTCACCGCCGCGGCCGAGCGGATCGAGAAGCTGCTGACCGAGACGGCCTGAGCGGCGGCTTCGCTTGCTACTCAAGGCCCCGACGCCTATCTTGTCAGGTGGCGGGTCATGCTGCGGCTCTCGTCGAAGGCAACACATCCCGGGGACCTTAATCTCTCTCTACGGGAGCTGTTCCTGGCGGGGTCCGTGGACCCCGACACACGGCGCCCACCTGGTAACCCAGGTCCGAGGGGATAGAACCGCCTTCACGGCTCTTGCGGCGCCGCCACCCTTTTCCCCATGACCGTCACCCTGACCAAGGACCAGCTGCGACAGATCGCCCTGCACGAGCGGGCGATGGCGTCCCAGGCCGACCCGCTGGCGGGAGAACGTCTGTTCGCCAACCTCCCGGCGTCCGGGCGTCCCGGCGCCGGCCTGGTGGTGGCCGGCTATGTTCCGACCCGCAGCGAGATCGATCCCCGTCCCCTGATGCAGGCCCTGGCCGAGGCCGGCGCGACCCTGGCCCTGCCGGTGACCCCGCCCCGGGGAACCGAGGCGCCCCTGAGTTTCCGGATCTGGCGCGCGGGCGACGCCCTCACCCCTGGCCATTTCAGGATCGGAGAGCCGGGGCCGGGCGCCCCCGAGATCGAGCCGGACCTGCTGCTGGTTCCGTTGCTCGCCTTCGATTCCCGCGGTCACCGGCTGGGCTATGGCGCCGGCCACTACGACCGAACGCTTGCGGCCTTGCGCGCCTCGCGGCCGGTCCGCGCCATCGGCCTGGCCTTCGCGGCGCAGGAGATGCTGGCCCTGCCCGACGGGCCTTTCGACCAGCCGCTGGACGCCATCCTGACCGAGCGCGCCTATATCCCGACGCGATCGTCGGCTATGGAACCCTGATGCGTATCGGATTTTTCGGAGATGTGGTCGGCCGCTCGGGGCGCGATGGCTTGACCGACCACCTCGGCGACCTGAAGCGGCGCCTGGACCTCGATTTCGTCGTGGTCAACGCCGAGAACGCGGCGGGCGGCTTCGGCATCACCGAACATACCGCGCGCGAGATCTTCGACGCCGGCGCCGACGTCCTGACCCTGGGCAACCACTCCTGGGACCAGAAGGAGGCGCTGACCTACATCGTGCGCGAGCGCCGTCTGATCCGCCCGGTGAACTACCCCCGCCTGATGGACGCGCCCGGCCGCGGCGCCGACCTGTTCGAGACCAGGACCGGCCACCGGGTGCTGGTCATCAATGTGCTGGGCCGGGTGCACATGGACCCCATGGACGATCCCTTCTCGGCCGTGGACCGCGAGCTCGAAGCCTGTCCCATGGGCATGGGCTGCGACGCGGCGATCGTGGACATTCACGCCGAGGTCACCTCGGAAAAGATGGCCATGGGCCATTTCTGCGATGGCCGCGCCAGCCTGGTGGTCGGCACCCACACCCACGTGCCCACCGCCGACGCCCAGATTCTGAACGGCGGCACCGCCTACCAGACCGACGCGGGCGCCTGCGCCGACTACGACTCGGTGATCGGCAACGACAAGGAAGAGCCGCTCAGGCGCTTCACCACCCGCATCGCCGGCGGCCGCTACGCCCCGGCCTCGGGGCCGGCCACGGTCTGCGGCGTCTTTGTCGAGACCGACGACAAGACCGGTCTGGCGCTCCGGGTCGAGCCGATCCGCATCGGCGGGCGGCTGAGCGAGCACGTGCCCGTGGTCGCGCGGGCGACGGAGAAGGCCTGACTTTCTTCCGGCCGCGAAGCGGCTGGCCAAAGAAATTTGAACCACGAAGCCCACGAAGAGCACGAAGAAGGACAGCAGGGACGGATCGCGAGTTCGCGCCGACCCCTTGGTGTCCTTGGTGTGCTTGGTGGTGAAATTCTTCCTTCGCCTACGGCGATGCTCAACCTTCCAGGTCCCGCTTCAGCCGCGCCAGCAGGCTCAGCGCATCGGCCGCATAACCTGAAATCCAGCGGTCGTAGATGTCCTTGAAGGGCCCCGCGTTCAGGTGGTTCCAGCGGTGGCGGCCTTCGCGCCGGGCGATGACCAGCTCCGCCCGCTCCAGCACGCCCAGGTGCTGCATCACCGTGCAGCGGTCCAGCGCGCCCTCGAAATGACGGCACAGCTCGCCCGTGGTGCGCGGCGCGTCCTTCAGCAGGTCCAGGATCTCACGCCGGCGCCCGTCGGCCAGGGCCTTGAACAGCAGATCGTCAGCGGTCGCGCTTGACATGTTATAAGTTTATAACCTATGGAGTCGCTCCGGACAAGGGAGAACGCCCCCGTGGACCCGAAATTCCAGGTGCAGCTGAAGATCCGCAAACCGGTCGCCGAGGTGTTCGACGCGGTGGTCAATCCGGACAAGCTGACCCGCTACTTCATCCAGACCACCACCGGGCCCATGGTCCCGGGCTCCACGGTGATGTGGAAATTCCCGGAATACGAAAGCCTGGTCCCGGTGACGGTCGAGGAGGTCAGCCCGCCCTCGCGTCTGGTCTTCGCCTGGCCCGCCGATGGCGGCGCCTACCTGACCCGGGTGGAGATGAGCCTCGAAACGCTGGACTCGGGCGACACCATGGTGCGCATTTCCGAGTCCGGCTGGCCCGGCGACGCACGAGGACTGGAGCGCTCGCACGGCAACGCCGGCGGCTGGATGCACATGCTGACCTGCCTGAAGGGCTGGATCGAGTACGGGATCAACCTGCGCGAAGGCGGCGCGGTCTAGTCTTCCAGATGATCGCGGATCGCCGAACCGACGGCGAAGACGCCCGCGCCGACCACCACGCCCACGGCGAAGGCGCCGACCACCGCCAGCGTCGGGGTCAGGCGGCCGAAGGGCCAGCCGGGACGGTTGTACCAGTGCACCAGCTCGTAATCCTCGGGGATCTGGTCGCCGTTCAGGTCGGGGGCGGTGAAGTCGGGGGCGTCGCGGTAAACGGCGTTGAGGTCGAGCGTGGACATGTCGGCGGGCTCCGGGTCTCGACGAATATAGGCTGAACACGTCTCCGCCGCGACGGTTCCTGTGGCCCCCGGTCGACATAAGTTTGACGCTCGGCTATCGAGCCACGCAACGATTTTTGCGGCCGGTTCGACCCTGGCCCGAGGTGAGACAGATGGCCGGCCACTCAAAGTTCAAGAACATCATGCACAAGAAGGGCCGCGCCGACGCGGTCCGCTCCAAGCTGTTCTCGCGCCTGTCGCGCGAAATCACCGTGGCGGCCAAGTCCGGCCTGCCCGACCCGAACATGAATCCGCGCCTGCGGCTGGCGGTGGCCAACGCCAAGGCCGAGTCCATGCCCAAGGACAACATCGAGCGCGCCATCAAGAAGTCGATCGGCGGCGACGCGGCCAGCTACGACGAGATCCGCTTCGAGGGCTTCGGCCCCGGCGGGGTGGGGGTGATCGTCGAGGTGCTGACCGACAACCGCAACCGCGCGACCTCCAACGTGCGCAGCGCCTTTTCCAAGTACGGCGGCAACCTCGGCGAAACCGGCGCGGTCTCCTTCATGTGGGACCGGGTGGGCCAGATCGTCTATCCGGCCAAGACCGGCTCCGAAGACGTGATCATGGAGGCCGCCATCGAGGCCGGCGCCGAGGACGTGGAGTCGGACCTGGAAGGCGATGAGCCCGAGGGCCACACCATCTACACCGCCTTCGGCGACATGAACGCCGTGGCCGAGGCGCTGGAGGCCAAACTCGGCCCGGCCAAGTCCACCGGCCTGGTCTGGCGCCCGAAGACCCGCACGCCGGTCGAGGGCGACGCGGCGGGGACCCTGATGAAGCTGCTCGACGTGCTCGACGACGACGACGACGTGCAGAACGTCTACTCCAACGAGGAAATCTCCGACGAGGACATGGCGCGGCTTTCCGCCGCCTGAGGCGTTGGAGGATCCATGGACTGGATCAACGAGAGCCTGCTTCCCATCCTGGCCGCGCTGGCGGCCGGCAGCGCCATCGGCCTGGAGCGGGGGCTGCGCTCCGAGCCCGCCGGTTTCCGCACCCACGCCCTGGTGGCGGTCGCCTCGGCGGTGACCACCAACGCCGCCCTGCACCTGGGCGAGGGGCTGGGCGACCACGCCAGCGTCTCGCGCGTCATTCAGGGCCTGATCACCGGCATCGGCTTCCTGGGCGCGGGCGTGATCTTCCGCGAGCGGCTGACCGTGCACGGCCTGACCACCGCCGCCTCGATCTGGGCCACTGCGGGCCTCGGCGTGATCTTCGGCGCCCAGCGCTACGTCGAGGGCCTGATCGCGGTCGTGGTGATGATGGTGGTGCTGGTGATCCTGCGCCTGGTCGACAAGCGCCTGCCGCGCCACGGCCACGCGGAACTGACCGTGCGCTACCAGCGCGGCAAGGAGCTGAGCGAGGCGGAGCTGCGCGCCTTGCTGGCGGAGCTGCGCATCCAGGTCTTCACCATCCGCCACAAGCTGGCCGACGGGATCGTGGAGCACACCGGCCAGATCAAGGCCCACCGCGAGGTCCCCACCCAGGCCCTGTCCAAGGCCCTGGCCGGCCACAAGGCGGTGGTCGGCTACGACATCGAGCCGCTGGGCGGCTGAACGCCCTTTTCAGCGCTCCCGCGCGCGGGCACCTTGTCGAACATATGACGAACGCGATTCGCATCCTGGGGCTCGACCCCGGCCTGAGACGCACCGGCTGGGGCGTGATCTGTTGCGAGGGCGCGCGCCTGAGCTGGGTCGCCCACGGGGTGATCGTCCCCGATGAAAAGGCTCCTCTGGCCGAGCGGCTGCACACCTTGTTCGACGGGGTCCTGGCCCTTGTCGAGCTGCACAAACCCGACGAGGCGGCGATCGAGGAGACCTTCGCCAGCGTCAACGCCTCGTCCACGCTGAAGCTCGGCCATGCCCGGGCCGCGGCCATGATCGCACCGGTGCGGATGGGGATTTCTGTCGCCGAATACTCCGCCAAGGAGGTCAAGAAGGCGGTGGTCGGCACCGGCGGCGCCGACAAGACCCAGGTGGCTTTCATGGTGCAGCGGCTGCTGCCGACGGCCGGCTCACCCACGGCCGACGCGGCCGACGCCCTGGCGGTGGCCATCATGCACGCCCACGCCCGGCGGCTCCGCACCTATCGAGGGGCCGCGTAATGATCGGTCGACTGCGGGGCGTGGTCGCCGAGGTCGGCGAGGAGGAGGTTCTGCTCGACGTGGGCGGCGTCGGCTATGTCGTGCGCTGTGGGACCCGGACGCTTTCGCGCCTGCCGGCGCTCGGCGATGAGGCGCTGCTGCACATCGACACCCACTGGGGGCAGGAGACCGGGCCCCGGCTCTACGGCTTCCTTGTCCGCGACGAGCGGCGGTGTTTCGCGGTTCTGCAAAGCGTCCAGGGCGTTGGGCCCAAGGCGGCGCTTGGCGTACTCGATGTCCTCACTCCCGGCGAGCTGGCCCAGGCCATCGCGCGCGAAGACAAGGCCTCTGTCGGCCGCGCCAACGGGGTGGGGCCCAAGCTGGCCCTGCGCATCGTGGTCGAACTCAAGGACAAGCAGCTGACCGAGCTGGGCTCGTTCCAGCCCGGCGCGGCGCCGGCGCCCGTGGTCACGGCGGTCTCCACCTCCGGCGAGGCGGTCTCCGCGCTCATGGGCCTTGGAATCGCCGAGCCCAACGCCCGGCGCGCGGTCGACCAGGCCCTGATCCGGCTGGGTGAGGACGCCGACGTCGGCGCGGTGATCCGCGGCGCGCTGCAGGAGATCGGGCGGTGAGCAGGCTGATCTCCGGCGAGCCCGAACCCCTCGAACCCCACGACCGCGCGCTCCGTCCCCAGACGCTCGACGAGTTCGTCGGCCAGGAGCAGGCCAAGGGCAATCTGAAGGTCTTCATCGACGCCGCCCGCGGCCGGGGCGAGGCGCTGGATCACGTGCTGCTGTTCGGCCCGCCGGGCCTGGGCAAGACCACCCTGGCCCAGATCGTGGCGCGCGAGCTCGGCGTGAACTTCCGCGCCACCTCCGGTCCGGTGCTGGCCAAGGCCGGGGACCTGGCGGCGATCCTGACCAACCTGGAGCCCCGCGACGTCCTGTTCATCGATGAGATCCACCGCCTGTCGCCGGTGGTGGAGGAGATCCTCTACCCGGCCATGGAGGACCACGTCCTCGACCTGGTGATCGGGGAGGGCCCCTCGGCCCGCTCGGTGCGCATCGACCTTTCGCCCTTCACCCTTGTGGGCGCCACGACCCGGGCCGGCCTGCTCGCCACGCCGCTGCGCGACCGGTTCGGCATTCCGTTGCGCCTTGAGTTCTACACGCCCGAGGAGCTCTGCCGGGTGCTGGCCCACGCGGCGCGCAAGCTCGGCGCCCCGCTGCATCCCGAGGGCGCCGCCGAGATCGCGGCCCGAGCGCGGGGCACGCCCCGGGTGGCGGGACGGCTGTTGCGCCGGGTGCGCGACTTCGCCGGCGCCGAGGGCGCGGAGGTCATCGACCGCCGGGTCGCGGGCCGGGCGCTGGCCCGCCTCGAGGTGGACGAGCTGGGTCTGGACAGCCTGGACCGCCGCTACCTCAAGGCCCTGATCGAAAACTACGGCGGCGGGCCCGTGGGCATGGAGACCATCGCCGCCGCCATCGCCGAGGCCAGGGACGCGGTGGAGGACATGATCGAGCCCTACCTGCTGCAACAGGGCTTCATCCAGCGCACGCCGCGTGGGAGGATGGCCGCCGCCCGCGCCTATGCGCACCTGGGACTGGACGCGCCCAAGCGTCCGCCGGCGCAGGGGGCGCTGTTCGAGGAGGGGTCGTGAGGCGCGCGTCAATCCCGTTGGGTGGGGTCTTCCTGCTTCTCGTGCTGGCCGGCTGCGCCCGTCCGGCCGTTCCGGATCACGATATCGGCGATGATGCGCTCAACGCCCTGCGCCAGCAGGAAGGCGCCTCGATGAAAATCTTCTACCTCCAGCGCCATGGCGCCGGGAACGGCGGCGACCTGGTCTGCGGCTACGCCGGCACGCCCGCGGCCGCCAAGACCATGTCCAGCGAGACCTTCATCTACACCGCCGGCCGGCTGGAACGGGAAGGCGCCACGCCGGCCGCCAAGTTCAAGCACGACCTGGCCCAAGCCTGCCCCCAGCTCGCCCGCGGCATGCCGATGGTGGTGGTGCAGTGAGGCTGGGCGCCGGCGCATCATGACCGACCTCCCCACCGCCGGACGCTTCGAGGGCCGCGAGCATCTGCTGCCCGTGCGGGTCTACTACGAGGACACCGACTTCACCGGCGTGGTCTATCACGCCAACTACCTGCGCTTCTTCGAGCGGGGGCGCTCGGACTTCCTGAGGCTGGCCGCCACCGGCCACGCGGAGCTGCTCGACCGCGACGATCCGCTCGCCTTTGCGGTCGTGCGCATGGAGATCGATTTCCGCAGGGCGGCGCGCATCGACGACGCGCTTCTGGTCCGCACCGCCTACGACGCCGTCAAGGGCGCGCGCCTGATGATCGCCCAGCAAATCGAACGCGGCGGCGAGATCGTGGCGCAGGCGGAAGTCACTGTGGCCTGCATCGATCTGCAGGGACGGCCCAAACGGCCGCCGAAATCCCTGGTCGAAGGTCTCTCCCCGTGGCTGAAAGACCTTGCGCCCTAGAATAGCCATCGCGCATTGATGCGCTGGCACGCGCCTTGAAGGGGCCGGGCGCGCCGAGGACAGCAGCACTGGAGTATCCCATGGGGCAGGGGTTCGATCCCAACACCCTGAACATCGTCACCCTGTTCATGAGCGCCGACTGGGTGGTCAAGGGCGTGATGATCGGCCTGGGCATAGCCTCGCTGTGGTCGTGGGCGGTGATCCTGGACAAGCTGTTCCGCTTCGCCGGCCTCAACGGCCAGGCCAAGGCCTTCGACGACGCGGTCAATTCCGGGCGCTCGCTGGAGGACGTCGCGGTCCAGGCCGGCGACCGGCCGAGCCATCCGCTGCCGGCCATGCTGGTGGCGGCGCTTCGCGACTGGCGCGACAGCCGCGCCAAGGGCCCGCTGAGCGACGCGCAGGGCGCGCTGCTGATGCACCGCATCGACAAGACCCTGGACTCCATCATCTCGCGCGAGACCCGGCGCATCGAGGAGGGGCTGGGGGTGCTGGCGGTGGTCGCCACCGCCTCGCCCTTCATCGGCCTGTTCGGCACGGTCTGGGGCATCATGCACGCCTTCCAGTCCATCGCCGCCCAGCGCAACACCAACCTGGCCACCGTCGCCCCGGCCATTTCCGAGGCCCTGTTCGCCACGGCGCTCGGCCTGGGCGCCGCCATCCCCGCCTACATCGCCTACAACAAGTTCTCGCTCGACGTTTCCAAGTTCTCAGGCCGGCTGGAGACCTTCGCCGACGAGCTGGGCGTGGCCATCGCCAAGCGCCTGGGCGACCGCATGAACGACCGGGTGGCCTGAGCCATGGCGCTGTCAGCCGGAGGCGGACTGGGACACGGGCGTAGCCGCCGGCGCGGCCGCGGCCGCCAGGTGCTGTCCGAGATCAACGTCACCCCGATGGTGGACGTCATGCTGGTGCTCCTGATCATCTTCATGATCTCGGCGCCTCTGCTGACCATGGGCGTGCCCGTGGACCTGCCCAAGACCGAGGCCTCGCCGGTCAAGGACCAGGTCGAGCCGGTGACCATCACCATCAAGAAGGACGGCTCCATCTACGTGCAGAAGACGCCGGTGGAGTACGAGCGCCTGGCGCCGCTGCTGGCCTCGGTGGCCGGCCAGGTGCGCGACAAGCCGATCTTCGTGCGCGCCGACGGCGGCGCCCCCTACGAGGCCGTGGCCAAGGTCATGGCCAAGATCTCCACCTCCGGCTTCACCAAGATCAACCTGATCACCGACACCGCGCCCTCGACCGGCAAGCCCGAGCTGATGAAGGCCCCGCTTCCGGCGTCGGCGACCCCCTGAGACCATGGCCCGGCGCGCCCGCAGCGACAGCCTCGCCCCCGGCCTGATCGGCGCCCTGCTGCTGCACGCCGGGGTCGTCGGCCTGGTGATCCTGTTCATGCCGAAGACCTCGACCAATCCGCTCGGGTCGGCCGTGGAGGTCACGGTAGTGGCCTCGATGCCGAGCGCGCCGGACGCCGGTCCCGTGACCGAGGAAACGGCGCCGCCAGCGCCGCAGCCCGAGACCGCGCCGGCGGCCGAGAGCCCCTCGCCGCAACAGGCCCAACAGCCCACGCCAGCCGCCAAGCCCCTGGCGACGCCGGCCAAGGGCGCGGGCGGTACGGGCCATATCGATCTGGACAAGCTGGCGGCCGAGGCCGACGCGCACACCCGAAAGGCCGCCCCCGGACCGGCGCACCGCGCCACCGCCCCCCGCGTCGGCGCCGTCGCGGGGCCCAATCCCGGCGGGATGGGC
The DNA here is from genome assembly GCA_964432415.1 of uncultured Caulobacteraceae bacterium. GTDB lineage: Bacteria > Pseudomonadota > Alphaproteobacteria > Caulobacterales > Caulobacteraceae > JAFECT01. Next base: position 6,530 of record CAYSNW010000038.1, on the reverse strand, counting down.
GGCCTCGTCGACAAGATGGGCCGGCTCTGGAACATCGACTGCGATATCCCCGGGACCCGCGACGCCAAGCCCGAGATCAGCTTCATGATCTCCACCGACGGCCGCATCATTCGGGGCCCGACCCTGAACAACCCCTCCGGCGACTCCGTGTTCGCCAGCGCCGCCGACGCGGCCATCCGCGCCCTGAAGAAGGGCGAACCCTACAGCCTCGCCGAGGTGTCCATGGACAACCGCAACAAGATGCAGACCCTGCGCTTTCGCGCCGATCTGGTCTGCGCCAGCCGCTAGACGTCGAATCTTCGCCCTGATCCCGTCGTAATCGCCCTCTGATAGCTGTTAGGTTCGACCGTAGTTTCGAAGGACCCGCCGCCGATGAACCTCCGCGTTCTGATTGCCGCCCTGCTCACCCTGATCTTCGCGGGCTGGTGCGGCGCCGCCGTGTCGGCGGGCGCCGATCCCGTCCTCGAGGTCAGCCAGGGTGTCGTGCAGCCCCTGCCGATCGCCATCGTGCCGTTCGCGGGCGAACACGGCGCCGATATCGCGAAGGTGGTCTCGGCGGACCTGGAGCGGTCGGGCTATTTTCGCCCGATCGACCCCAACGCCTTCATCGAAAAGAGCCTGGACGTGGGCGTCCAGCCGCAGTTCGCCGACTGGCAGGCGATCAACGCCCAGGCCCTGGTCAACGGCTCCGGAACCATCGACGCGGACGGCCGCATCGAGATCAACTACCGGCTCTGGGACGTCTCGGGACAGACCCAGCTGCTGGGCGTCAAGCTGACGGCGACGCCTGAGAACTGGCGGCGCGTGGCCCACAAGATCGCCGACGCCATCTATTCCAAGCTCACGGGCTTCAAGCCCTACTTCGACACCCGCATCGTCTTCGTCGCCGAGAGCGGACCCAAGACCAAACGCATCAAGCGCCTGGCGATCATGGACCAGGACGGCGCCAATCCGTCCTTCCTCAGCGACGGCGCCTACCAGGTGATGACCCCGCGTTTCTCCGGCGCCGGCCAGCAGATCACCTACATGGAGCTGGGGGACAACTTCACCCGCATCTCGCTGTTCGACCTGGACACCAACCGGGCCGAGACCCTGGGCCGGTTCCAGGGCCTGGTCTTCGCCCCGCGCTTCTCGCCGGACGGGACCAAGGTCGCCTTCTCGATCACCAAGGGCGGCAACTCCGACATCTGGATCATGGACCTGAGGAGCCGCGCCTCGACGCGGCTGACCTCCGACCCGGGCATCGACACCTCGCCGTCCTTCTCGCCGGACGGGCGCCAGATCGTGTTCAATTCCGACCGCTCCGGCTCGCCCCAGCTCTACATCATGAACGCCGACGGCTCGGGCGTACGGCGCCTGTCCCAGGGCGGCGGCCGCTACAACACCCCGGTCTGGAGCCCGACGGGCGAGCTGATCGCCTTCACCAAGCAGGAGGGCGGGCGCTTCTCCATCGGGGTGATGGCGCCGGACGGCACGGGCGAGAAGATCCTGTCCACCAGCTATTTCGAGGAAGGCCCGACCTGGGCGCCCAACGGCCGCTACATCATGTTCCACCGCGAGGCGCCGGGCGTTCCGGCCTCGCTCTGGACCGTGGACGTCACGGGGCGGGTGGAGCGACAGGCTCCCTATCCGGGCTCCGCGTCGGACCCGGCCTGGTCACCGCTGATGAATTGAAGCTTTTTTCCCGCTCACGCAGTTGGAGAAAATGGAACCGGGGCATAGAAACTGGTCTTAAGCTTGAGTGTTGCCCTGTGCGTGTCGGCCCATCCGGTTTGGAGAAGAACCCATGACCCTGTCCCCGCGTATCGCCCGCGCCGCTGTCCTGGCTCTCGCCCTGGGCGCCCTGGCGGCCTGCGCCTCCAAACCCAAGCCCGCGCCGGAACCGGCCTACACCCCGCCGCCCGCCGCCCGGCCCGAGCCGCCGCGTCCGCGGCCGCAGCCCCCGATCACCGCGACCTCCAACGCCCCGATCCCGGGCTCCGAGCAGGACTTCGTGATCAACGCCGGCGATCGGGTGTTCTTCGACTATGACCAGTACTCGATCCGCGCCGACGCGGCGCCGATGCTGGACGCCCAGGCCGCGTGGCTGAACCGCTATCGTTCGGTGAAGGTGCGCATCGAGGGCAACTGCGATGAGCGCGGCACCCGCGAGTACAACTTCGCGCTGGGCGCCCGCCGCGCCAATGCGGTGCGCGACTACCTGGTCAGCCGCGGCGTCGACGCCGCGCGCATCGACACCATCTCCTACGGCAAGGAACGGCCGATGGATCCGGGCGAGAACGAAGCCGCCTGGGCCAGGAACCGTAACGGCCACACCCAGATCACTTCCGGCTCGCGCTGAGACGCCCGACCGGGATACGACTGCAGGGGAGGGGCCGGTTTCGCGGCCCCTCTTTTGCTAGGACCAAGTGACGCGCATTCGTCGAGGCCGCATTGTGGCCGAGAAGCCGTGGGAGCCTAGACCCATGATCGCAAAGCCCAATTCTCTCGGACGGATCCTCACCGCGGGCCTGGCCTCCGTGCTGCTCGTCTCGGTCACAGCCGCCGTGGCCCAGGACGCGCCGGCTCCGGCCCCCGCCGCCGAGCCGCAATGGGACAAGAAGCGTCTCGACCGGCTGGAACGCAACGTCGAGAAGCTGGAAAACACCATCGCGCGCACCAAGCCGGACAAGGCGCCGCCGAACCTGATCGAGCCGGACGTCGAAGTCGTGGCCCTGACCACCCGGGTCGACGACCTGACCGCGCGTCTCAACGACCTGGAAGGCGCCCTGCGCAAGGTCAACGGCGAGCTCGACACCGCCAATCTCGAACTCGACAAGTCCCACCGCGCCGAGGCCGCCGCCCGGGCCGAGACCCAGGCCCTGACCCAGCGCATGGCGGCGCTCGAGAACAAGATCGCGGGCATGGAGCAGGCGGCCCTGCAGTCCCAGGCCGCCGCCGCGGCCTCCGCCGCCGAGGGCTCCGCCCCGCCCGCCGCCGGCGCCGCGCCCGTGGGCGATCCGGCCGGTGAGTTCAAGGCGGCGATGAAGCTGATGCTCGACGGCGACTACGTCGGCGCCGGCACGGCCTTCCAGGACTATGTCTCGCGCTGGCCCGACAGCCCCCAGGCGCCCCAGGCCCATTACCAGCTGGCCGAAACCCTGTTCGTGCGCGAGGACAAGAACGGCGCGCTCGCCGAATACGCCCGCTCGCTGAAGGGCTGGCCCCACAGCAAGTGGGCGCCGGACGCCGCGGTCAAGCTCGGCCAGACCCTGCAGGGCCTGGGCCGCAACAAGGACGCCTGCGGCGCGCTGGGCGAATTCGAGCGCCGCTACGCCAAGGAGGCCGCCCCCGCGGTCAAGACCCGCGCCGCCGCCCTGAAGACCAAGGCGAAGTGCGGCTGATCCCATCGCGGCTGGAGGCGGCTTTCCATCGCCGCCTCGACCCGGCCTCGTTTTCTCCGCTCGCCCTGGCCCTGTCCGGCGGCGGCGACTCCCTCGCCCTGCTGGCCCTGACCTGCGACTGGGCCCGTCCGCGCGGCCGCGAGGTGCTGGCGCTGAGCGTCGATCACGGCCTCAACCCCGACAGCCCGGCCTGGAGCGAGCGGGCGAAGGCGATGGCGGAGGGTCTGGGGGCGCGCTGGCGTGGCCTGAAATGGACGGGCGAGAAGCCCTCGACCGGCTTGCCGGCCGCCGCCCGCGCCGCCCGCCACGCCCTGATCGCGACCGCCGCCCGCGAGGCCGGGGCCTCGGTGGTGCTGTTCGCCCATACCCTCGACGACGTCGCTGAGGGCGAGGCCATGCGGGCCGAGGGGACCAGCCTGGGGCGCCTGGCCGAATGGTCGCCCTCGCCGGCCTGGCCGCAGGGGCGCGGGGTGTTCCTGTTCCGGCCGCTGCTGGGCGCTTCGCGGGAGGAACTGCGTGCGCTGTTGCGCCGCCGGGGCCTGGAGTGGATCGAGGATCCGGCCAACGTGGATCCGCGGTTTTCCCGAGCTCGAGTCCGTCTGTCGCTTCCTTCCCCCCTCAAGGGGGAAGGTGGGGGCGAAGCCCTCGGAAGGGGGGCCGCGCCAGTGTCGGGCGATGGCCCCGCCTCAATCTTCGACCGCCGCGCCGCCCCCCATCCGGGCCCTCACGGGCCCACCTTCCCCCTCGAGGGGGGAAGGAACCGAGGAGTCGCCGTCGACCCCGCCGGCGTCATCACCGTCCCCCGCGCTCTACTCTCCGGCCGTTTCCTCTCAGCGGCCCTGCTCTGCGCGTCGGGCGCGACCCGCCCCCCGCGCGGCGAGCGTCTCGCGCGCCTGGCCGACCGCATCGCCTCCCCCGAAGTCTTCACCGCCACCCTCTGCGGCGCCCGGATCGAGGCGCGGACGGATGAAATCGCCGTCATGCGCGACGCCGGCGAGACCGCCCGCGGCGGCCTGGCGCCGGTCGCCCTGAATCCCGGAACCGTCGCGATCTGGGACGGCCGTTTCGAAATCGAAGCCGACGAGGCCGGGGAAATTCTCGCGCTCAAGGGCCACGCCGCCGGTCTTCCGGGCCCGGAACGCCTGGAAATCTCGGGCTTTGCGCCCGCCGCCCGCGCGGCCCTGCCCATTTTCCGCCGAAACGCGTCCTTAAGCCCGCATCTTGCATCTGTCGTCCTGCGGGTTCGTTGTCTGGTCGGCCCCCGTCTTGAGGCCGCCTGCGGCGTGATTACGCACGAAGGGGAGATCGCAAACGCGTCGCGTGGCGCCGAAGCGAAGGCCTCCCTATGTTGCACTGAAACGGCCCCTCCCTGGGCCGACAGCTCGAGGTCGGAATGAACCTGCGCAATATCGCCATCTGGGGTGTGATCATCCTCGTCGCCCTCGGGCTCTACACCCTGATGGCCGGCCCGAAGGTCTCGGGCGCCCCCGTGGCGGCCAACTACTCCCAGATTCTGCAGATGGCCGACCGTGGCGAGATCAAGAGCGCCAACTTCCAGAATGACGTGGCCAACGTCGAGGCCAAGAACGGCAAGCACTACAAGGCCATCACCCCCACCGAACAGACCGACCTGGTCCAGCGCCTGCAGTCCAAGGGCGCGGAGGTCACCTTCCAGCCCCACGGCCAGGCCATCTGGCTGCAGGTCCTGGGCATGGTCTTCCCGGTGCTGCTGATCGTGGGCTTCTGGTTCTTCATCATGCGCCAGATGCAGGGCGCCGGCCGCGGCGCCATGGGCTTCGGCAAGTCCAAGGCCCGGCTGCTGACCGAGAACAAGAACCGCGTCACCTTCGAGGACGTCGCGGGCGTGGACGAGGCCAAGGACGAACTGCAGGAGATCGTCGACTTCCTGAAGGACCCGGGCAAGTTCCAGCGCCTGGGCGGCAAGATCCCCAAGGGCGCCCTGCTGGTGGGCCCTCCCGGCACCGGCAAGACCCTGCTGGCGCGCGCCATCGCGGGCGAGGCGGGCGTGCCCTTCTTCACCATCTCGGGCTCCGACTTCGTCGAGATGTTCGTGGGCGTCGGCGCCAGCCGCGTGCGCGACATGTTCGAACAGGCCAAGAAGAACGCCCCCTGCATCATCTTCATCGATGAAATCGACGCCGTCGGGCGCCATCGCGGCGCCGGCCTCGGCGGCGGCAACGACGAGCGCGAACAGACGCTCAACCAGCTGCTGGTCGAGATGGACGGCTTCGAGGCCAATGAGGGCATCATCCTGATCGCGGCCACCAACCGCCCCGACGTGCTCGATCCCGCCCTGCTGCGTCCGGGCCGCTTCGACCGCCAGGTCGTGGTGCCCAACCCCGACGTCAATGGCCGCGAGAAGATCCTGCGCGTGCACATGCGCAACGTGCCCCTGGCCGCCGACGTCAACGTCAAGACCCTGGCCCGCGGCACCCCCGGCTTCTCCGGCGCCGACCTCGCCAACCTGGTCAATGAGGCGGCCCTGACGGCCGCGCGCAAGAACCGGCGCATGGTCACCATGCACGACTTCGAGCACGCCAAGGACAAGGTCATGATGGGCGCCGAGCGCCGCTCGATGGCCATGAGCGAGGAAGAGAAGCGCAACACCGCCTATCACGAGGCCGGTCACGCCATCGTCAGCATCTCGGTGCCCAAGAGCGACCCGATCCACAAGGCGACCATCATTCCGCGCGGCCGCGCGCTGGGCATGGTGCAGCGCCTGCCGGAAGGCGACCGTTACTCCGAAGACTTCACCGAGATGACCAGCAACATCGCCATGGCCATGGGCGGCCGCGTCGCGGAGGAGCTGATCAACGGCAAGGAGCACGTCACCTCCGGCGCCCAGCAGGATATCCGCATGGCCACCGCGATCGCGCGGGCGATGGTCACCCGCTGGGGCTTCTCCGACGAACTCGGCACCGTGGCCTATGGCGACAACCAGGACGAGGTCTTCCTCGGCCACTCGGTGGCGCGCACCCAGAACGTCTCGGAAGCCACCGCCCAGGTCATCGACAAGGAGGTCCGCCGCCTTGTGAAGACCGGCGAGGACACCGCGCGCCGCGTGCTGACCGAGCGCCTGGAGGACCTGCACACCCTGGCCAAGGCCCTGCTCGAGTACGAGACCCT
>CAYSNW010000037.1:0-38213 GCA_964432415.1 uncultured Caulobacteraceae bacterium | reverse complement strand
ACCGCGACAATCCCGCAGGACAAGAACAATTTTGCGCCGCGCCTGGCCATAGCGGCCGGGGGCGGGGCGGTCATGGGCGTCGGCGCGGTGCTGGCGCGCGGCTGCACCAGCGGCCAGGCGCTGAGCGGCGGGGCCCTGCTCAGCGTCGGCTCCTGGCTGTTCATGGTCACGGCCTTTGCCGGCGCCTACTCGATCGCGCCGCTGGTCAGGAGGCTGTGGCGATGATCTTCGCCCAGTCCCTGCTGCTCGCCGTCCTGATCGGCATGGCCTTCGGCTTTTGTCTGGAGCGGGCGGGCCTCGGCAGCGCCAGCAAGCTGATCGGCCAGTTCTACCTGACCGACTTCACCGTGCTGAAGGTGATGTTCAGCGCCATCCTGACCGCCATGCTGGGCGCCTTCTGGCTGGGGCGGCTGGGGCTGCTCGACCTGTCGGCGGTTTATGTGCCGGAGACCTGGCTCCTGCCCCAGGCCGTGGGCGGCCTGGTCTTCGGAGTCGGCTTTGTGCTGGCGGGCCTGTGTCCGGGGACCTCCTGCGTGGCCGCCGCGACGGGGCGCGGCGACGGGATCGCGGCGGTGCTGGGCCTGTTGGCCGGAGTCCTGGCGACGGGCCTGGCCTTTCCCCTGATCGAGGGCTTCTACGGCTCGACCGCGCGCGGGACCTTCACCCTGCCGGAGCTGCTGCACCTGCCCTACGGCCTGGTGGTGGCCCTGGTGGTGCTGATGGGGCTGGCGGCCTTCTTCGTCGCCGAACGGCTGGAGAAGCGGCCGTGAGCGTGACCCGCCGTCTGGGCGCGACGGCCCTGGTCCTGGGCGCTGCCGCCCCCTTCGCCGGCAGTCCCTTCCGGGCCGCGCGGGGCAAGATCGACGTCGAGGCCCTGGCCGGCGCGGTCGCCCGCGGTGAGGACCACGTCGACGCCATCGAGCTCGCCCGCTGGATCAAGGAGCGAAGGGCGGGCCTTCGGGTCATCGACCTGCGCACGGCCGCCGAGTTCGCCGACTTCGCCATCCCCACGGCGGAGAACATCCCGATCGAGGCCATTGGCAAGGCGCGCTTCGCCGCCGGCGACCAGGTGGTGCTCTATTCCGAGGGCGGCGCCCATGGCGGACAGGCCTGGGTGTTCCTGCGGGCGCTGGGCCTGACCCGCGTCTGGTTCCTGGCCGGAGGGCTGGCGGAATGGAACGAGCAGGTGCTGGGCCCGGTCCTGCCGGCCGGCGCCACCGAGGATCAGAAGCGCCGCTTCGAGGCCGACGCAGAGGTCAGCCGCTACTTCGGCGGCACGCCCCGCACGGGTGGGGATGCGCCGGCCGCGACGGCGCGGGTCTCCGCCGCCTCGCCCGCGGCCCCGGTGCGGCGGCGCGGATGCTGACCAGGACCGATCCGCTCGCCGCGCGGTTCGAGGCGCTGCGGGCTGCGGAGTTCTCCCGGCTCGACGTCGAGGGCGTGGCCTATCTCGACTATGCCGGCGCGGGCCTGCACGGCCGCTCGCAGGCGCGGGCCTGGGCGGAGCGGCTGGAGCAGGGGGTGTTCGGCAACCCGCATTCCGAGCACGCCCCGGCCTCGCTGAGCGAAGCGGCCCTGGATTTCGCGCGCGCCGCGACCCTCGCGCATCTCGGCGCCGATCCGGCCGACTACGCCGTCTGTTTCACCGCCAACACCAGCGCCGCGGTCAAGCTGGTGGCCGAGGCCCACTGGTTCGACCGCCACCACGGCCTTGTGCTGGGCGCCGACAACCACAACTCGGTCAACGGCGCGCGCGAATTCGCCCGCGCCGCCGGGGCGCCGATCTACATCCTGCCGCTCGACGACGAGCTGCGGCTGGACGATCCCGCCGCCCGGCTGGAAGCCATCGCCCGCGACGGCGCGGGCCTCCTGGCCTTTCCCGCCCAGTCGAACTTCTCGGGCGTGCGTCATCCCCTGGCGCTGATCGACCAGGCCCAGGCCCTGGGCTTCAGCGTGCTGGTCGACGCCGCGGGCCTGGGCCCCGGCGGCGGGCTCGACCTCGGCCGCCACCCGGCCGACTTCGTGGCCCTGTCCTTCTACAAGCTGTTCGGTCTGCCCACCGGCCTTGGCGCCCTGGTCGCCCGTCACGAGGCGCTGGCGCGGCTCAGGCGGCCCTGGTTCTCAGGCGGCACGGTGGACTTCGTCTCGGTGCGGCTGAGCCGCCATCAGCTGAGCGCCGGCCACGCCGGATTCGAGGACGGCACGCCCGACTTCCTGTCGGCGGGGGCGGTGGCGCCCGGGTTCGACTTCCTCGACACCATCGGACGCGCGGCCATCGGCCCAAGGCTCCAGGCCCTGACCGCCGAGTTCCTCGAGCGGGCCGGCGCCCTGACCCATGCGAACGGGGCTCCGCTGGTGCGCGTCTACGGCCCGGGCGATCTCGACCGGCGCGGGGCCGTGGTTGCCTTCAACCTGCTGGACCCGGACGGCCGGGTCGTGCCCTACGCCGCGGTCGAGGCCGCCGCCGGCCGGGCCGGGGTGGCGCTTCGGGGCGGCTGCTTCTGCAATCCGGGGGCGGCGGAAAAGGCCTTCGACTTCCCGGCGGAAGCTACCGCGCGATGCCTCGACCAGCTGGCCGGGTCGTTCAGCAACCAGCGCTTCGCCGAGTGCCTGGGCGGGGACGCCACGGTCGGCGCCCTGCGTGTGTCCTTCGGAATTCCCACGGTGCGGCGCGACCTGGACCGCGCGCTGGAGGTGATGGAGGGCTTCGCCGGGCGCCGGGCCCGCGCGCCTCAGACCGCCTCGGGCTCGACCTCGTAGACGCGCGAGCAGTATTCGCAGGTGACGTGGATCTTGCCGTCGGCCTCCGCCATGGCGCCCACGTCCTCGGCCGGGAACGAGCGCAGCATGCCCACCACCCGCTCCTGCGAGCAGCGGCAGAAGGCGCGCAAGACCTTGGGTTCGAACAGGCGCACGCCGTCCTCGTGGAACAGACGGTAGAGCAGGGTCTCGGTCGGAACCTGGGGATCGACCAGCTCATCCTCGCCCAGGGTCTCGAACAGCATCTGCTCGCGCTCCCAGGCGTCGCGGGTGGCGCCACGGGCGTCGTCCTCGGCGATGAACTGGATCATGGCCCCGCCCGAACGCCAGCTCTTGGCGCCGTCCGCATCGGTCAGCTCCGCCACCGCCAGGCGGACCCGAGTGGGCACCTGCTCGGACTGGGCGAAATAGGTCTCGGCGCACAGCGCCAGGGTCTCGCCCTCGATGGGGGTTATGCCCTGGTGGCGCTCACGGTCGGCGCCTTGGTCGATGGTCATGACGAAGACGCCGTGACCCAGCAGGGTCTTGGCTCCCGGGCGCGCGAAGCCCTGGCTGGCCTCCGCCACCCGTTCCGCGTCGAACTTGCAGTAACCGCGGAGCGCGCCGGTGGTGTCGTAGTCGGCCACCACATAGGCCACCGGCCCGTCGCCCTGGGCCTGGACGATCAACCGGCCCTCGAACTTCAGGCTGGCTCCGACCAGGGCGGCGAGCGCGCAGGCCTCGCCCAACAGGTTGGCCACCGGCTCCGGATAGGCGTGGCGCGACAGGATCTCGTCCACCACCGGGCCCAGCCGCACGATACGGCCACGCACGGGCCAGGTCTCGATCTGGAAGGCGGAGACGGTGTCGTCGCCGGCGATGGGCGCGGTAGGCTCGGTCAAGACGCTGCCTTTCATGGGCCGCCGTCATGGCGGGCCCCTGCGGGAACACGGGGGAGGCGTTGGGCTCCCAACATAGGGGCGGGGCACGGCGCGAAAAAGGCGGGAGCGGTTCGCAGACAAGCAGGCCATACAAAATGTACAGGTCGCTTGACATCGCCAAGCGCCATGAGTAAAGGATACTTGTCATTACGACAAGGACCCTCGTCATGCAGACGCCCCTCAGTCCCGCTTCCCGCCGTTATGTGTTCCGCGTGGCCCTGGCCACCGGCGCCTACCTGGCCCTGACCTTCCCCGTGCACGCCCTGTTCGCCGACCATCCGCCCGAGGGCCCGCTGAAGTGGGTTCTGGCCGTGGCGCCGGCCGTGCCGCTCCTGGGCCTGCTGGCCTCCGTCGGCTTCTACCTGGTGGAGGAGGCCGACGAGTTCGCGCGGATGATCATCGCCCGCAGCCTGCTCTGGGCCATCGGCCTGACCCTGTCGGTGGCCACCGTCTGGGACTCGCTGGTCACCTACCACATGGTCGAGCCCATGCGGCCGTTCCTGCTGGTCACCCTGTTCCTGGTCGGCTTCGGCCTGATCCAGCCGCTCGTGCGCGGGAGGTTCAAATGAGCTGGCTTGATAGCCATGACGAGGGGCGCCGGGTCTCTGAAGCGGAGGCGCGCCTGGTCGTCAGATATTCCGTCAGCATCGTCATCTGGATGGCCGTCGTGTTCCCGCTCACGGTCGTCGGTCGCAGCGAGGTCTTTCTCCACCAGTGGCTCCACGGCCCCGTGCTCTACCTGGTCGCAGCGGCGCCCTGCGTGCCGCTGGGAGCCGTCCTCCTGTCCGCAGCTCGGTTCTTTCGTGACTGCGATGAATACGTCCGCGCACTGATGAGCCGGCGACTCCTGCTGGCTGGAGCCCTGACGCTGTTCCTCGCGTGCGTCTGGGGGTTCCTGGAGGGCATGCCGGCCGTGCCCGTTGTGCCGATCTGGGCCGTGGCGCCCGCCTATTGGGTCGTCTTCGCCCTGGTCACGCCCCTGATAAGGAAAGTCTGATGCGCCCCGCCCATGCAGGTAGGCCATGAAGAACCGGCTTCGCGTGCTGCGCGCCGAACGCGACTGGAGCCAGGCGGACCTCGCCGACCGGCTCGGTGTCTCGCGCCAGACCATCAACGCCATAGAGACGGGCAAGTACGACCCGTCCCTGCCCCTGGCCTTCAAGATCGCGCGGGTGTTCGCCGCCCCGATCGAGGCGATTTTCGACGACGAGCACAAGGAGCCCGTCCCATGAACCTGTCCCCCTCAGAAACCCCCAAGGCGGGCGGTCTCGCCCAGAGCCTCACGCGCCTGCTGGTCGGCGCGGTGGTCGGCGGCGGCGCGGCCTGGATCTGGTTCACCCACGCCGCGGGGGTGGACTGGATCGACGCCCTGACGCTCGGCCTGTCCCTGGTCTGCCTGCTGGGGGCGACGCGGCTGATCTTCGAGTCCTTCAACCGCCGCGCCCTGGCCGTGCGCATGCAGGTCGAGGGCGAGACCACGCCGAAGGAGACCGGCCAGGCGCGGCTCGCGGCCGGGCTGATGGTGGTGCTGGGCCTGGTGCTGCTGCTGCCGGCGGCGTCACGCACCTTCGGCTGGATCGATCCGCGCCTGGCCTATGCGGGCATCGTCGCCTTCGCTGTCTTGCGCGTCCTCTACACCTGGCACGTGGTGCGCACGGGCGACGAGTTCCTCAAGCGGCGCATGCACGAGGCCAGCTGGAAGATCCTGGTGCTGTTCTCGCTGGGCCTGCTGCTCTACGGCGGCGCCGAGCGGCTGGACCTGGTGGCGGAGGGCTCGATCTGGGACGCCTTCGTGATCCTGACCGGCCTGTCCCTGATCGTGCCCGCCATCGGCCCGGTTCGCCGGTCGACGTAGGGCGGATTCGATGAAACAACAGGCGCCGACCTTTGCAGGAAAGTCCTCGATGTCCCGCCTGACCCTCGTCCTCCGTCTCGGCCGCCTGTTCCTGGGCGTCGTCGCCTCCGTCTCCCTGTTCGCCGGCGCCGCCTGGGCCGAGCCCGCGCTGTGGGTGGTGAAGGACCGGAACTCGACCATCTACCTGTTCGGCACCGTCCACCTGCTGCGCCCCGAGGCGACGTGGAAGAGCCCCAAGATCCAGAAGGCCTTCGACTCGGCCCAGGACCTGACGCTGGAGATCACCGACGTCGACAACCAGGCGGCCATGGTGCCGCTGATCCAGAAATACGGCCTGGACCCGACCCATCCGCTCTCGGGCAAGCTGTCGGCCGAGGACAACCTCAAGCTCGAGGCCCAGTACAAGGCGCTCGGCCTGCCGCCCAAGGCGTTCGACAGCTTCCGCCCCTGGCTCGCGGGCCTGACCTTCTCGGTCCTGCCGCTGCAGAAGCAGGGCTATGATCCCGCCGCCGGGGTCGATCGCCTGCTCAAGCAGGAGGCCGACGCGCGCAAGGAGCCGGTCATCGGTTTCGAGACCGCCGAACAGCAGCTGCGCTATTTCGCCGACCTGCCGGAGGCCCAGCAGCTGAGCTTCCTCAGGGAATCCCTCGACGAGAGCACCGACCTGGTCGCCAAGCTCGACATGATCGAGAAGTACTGGGAGGCGGGCGACGTGAAATCCATCGCGCGCGAGATGAACGCCGACATGAAGAAGGAAGACCCGCGCCTCTACGACCTGCTGCTGACCAGCCGGAACAAGAACTTCGCCCGCCAGATCAAGGCGCGGCTGAAGGGCAAGGGCGTCAGCTTCGTCGCCGTGGGCGCCGCCCACCTGGCCGGGCCGGACAGCGTCCAGGTCCAGCTGCGCCGGCTCGGGATTCGGGCGCGCCGGGTCTAGGGGCGTTTCAGCCCCTGGTCTTGGCTTCAGCCCTTCGTCTTGATCGGGAACCTCTCCCGATAGATCCGCTCCGAGATCACCGCCTTGAGCTGGATGTTCTCCCTGAAGGCGGCCCGATCGGCGGAATCCGCCCCGATACTGGACGCGTCGAGCACGGCGTTCATTTCCACCGGACAGGCGCCGTCGAGCCTGGCGGCGACGTTGGCGGGCGGCGACACCCCGTCGTCGACCTTGGCCGCGGCGGCCTGAAGGCAGGCAAGGGCGGGCGTCATGGCGGCCACCAGGGCCGGATCGGGCGCGCGGGCGGCCCAGGCGGGCGAAGCGGCGAGCACGAGCAGCAACAGGATGGGCTTCATCAGATGCTCCCTCGAGAGGCTTTCCGTACCGCTCAGGATGCACGCCCCGGGTTCGCCTTCAAGCTCCGGTTGATCCGACCGCCGCATCGGGACGGGTCGCCGCTTGCGGGCGGCGCGGGATCGGGTAATGAAAGCCTCCCGCCCGAAAGGCGCTGAGCGGCCGTAGTTCAGAGGTAGAACGTCAGCTTCCCAAGCTGAATGTCGGGGGTTCGATTCCCCCCGGCCGCTCCAGATTTTCCCATCCTTAGCGGACAGGGGCCCCGGCGATGCAGACCAGACGCTTGCTCCTCGCCGGTCTCGCCGCCCTTTCTCCCGGCGCCGCCCTGGCCGCCCGGCCGGCGATCTACGAGAAGGCCATCGCCCGCGCCGGCGGCCGCGCCGCGCTCGAGCGCGGCCGGGTCCTGGCCTGGACCGGTCACGCCCGCATCTTCGCCGGCGAACGGGTGATCGAGATCGGGGTCGACACCGAAGTCGAGCCCTTCCGCTATGCCCGCTCCAACACCTGGCTCGAAAAGGACGGTCCGTCGAAACAGCGCTCGCTGCTGATCGAGGGCGAGACCGGCTGGATGATCAGCGCGGCGGGAAGGGCCCCGATGCCCCCGGCCATGCTCCGCCACGAACGGGAGCAGTACGCCCTATACGGCCTGATGCGGCTGGTCAGCCTGAGGGACCCCGGCGCGCGCTTCGTCGAGACGTCGACGCCAGGGGGCGGAGTCCGGGGCCTGAAGGTCAACCATCCGGGCGCGCCGGAGACCGACCTCTGGTTCGAGCCCGACGGGCGGCTGGCCTGGGCCTCCAACACCGTGGACAATCCCGAGGAGGGCGGCGCGCCGATCGCGCAGGTCTTCACCTTTTCCGGAGTGATCGAGGGCGGCGGCGTGCGCTGGCCGCGCACCATCGCCATCGAGCAGAACGGCAAGCCCTATTTCGAACTGACCCTGGCGAGCTTCACGCCGCGGGCGAAACGGTAGGCCCCGTCCCGGCCGCCGGAGCGTCCAGCGCCCCCGCCGCCTCGCGCAGCAGGCCGAGCAGCCAGGCCTGGGCCGGGTCCTGCGCCCGGTCGCGGCGGTAGAGCATCGACAGGGTCACCGGCGCCGGGACCGTGGGGGCCTCGACCACCTGCAGCCGCCCCGCCTCGACCAGCACCTGGGCCAGCCGCCGCGGCGCCAGGGTCACCATGTCCGAACGGGTCACGATGGCGAGCGCCGAGAAGGTGTCGGGCGCCACCACGCCCACCTCACGCTTCAGGCCGTGGGTGGAGAGCGTCTGCTCCAGGGCCTCGATGTCCTCCCAGGCGCTGCGCCAGCGCAGGCCGCCGTCCGCGCCGCCGCTTACGGTCTCCGGCGGATTGGCCATCACCACATGGGTCATCGCCGCCAGGCCCGCGAGGCTGAGCGGCGCGGCCGCCGCGGGATGACCGGCGCGCACCACCCAGACCATGGAATCGGCAATCAGCTTCTCGCAGACGTAGCGCTCCGGCACGCCCTCCCAGCTGCCGATCGCCGCCTCGACCCGGCCGGAGTCCAGGCCTTCGACCACGCCGGAGCGGGCGTCGAGCAGGCGGAGCTGGGCGCCGGGCGCGGCGCGGCGCAGGCGCGCGATCAGGTCGGGCATGACGGTGGCGCTGGCGTAGGGCCCGGCCATGACGTTGAAGCCGCGGCGGGTCTCCGCCGGGTTGAAGGGGACCGGTCCCAGCGCCGTCTGCAGCTGCAGCAGGGCGGCGTGGATCTGGGGGCCGAGCTCCATGGCCCGCGCGGTCGGGGTCATGCCGCCCGGACGGCGCACGAACAGCTCGTCGCCCACGGCGTAGCGCAGCCGGCCGAGCGCATGGCTGACCGCCGACTGGGTCAGGCCCAGGCGGGCGCCGGCGCGCGTGACGCTGCGCTCCTCCAGCAGGGCGTCGAACACCCGAAGGAGATTGAGGTCGAGGGCGCTGAAATGCTGACGGTGCATGATCCTCGTGACGACATATCATTTTGATCATGACCATCGCCACCCTAGTTGAAGGCCAGCGGCTTTGGGGGCCGCGATTCGCCCCCATATCCGGACATCAGACGCACGGCCCCGAAGGACCTTCGGCGGCGCGGCGTCCGTTTGCGTTTCCGGGTTCGAGGAGTTCTGGGCTTGAGTGACACCGACGGTGTGAAGACGATCCCCGGCGCAGCCGCCCTGCCGCCGAAGAACGGACTGGCCCAGCGCCTGCGCTGGCCCCTGATGATCGGCGGCCCGCTGATCATCCTGGGCCTGGTCGCCTGGTTCGTGCTGACCGGCGGCCGCTACCAGTCCACCGACGACGCCTATGTCCAGGCCGCCCGTGTGCCGGTGTCCGCCAGCGTGGCGGGCCGGATCGTTGCGGTCGAGGTCAAGGAGAACCAGCACGTGGAGGCGGGCCAGGTGCTGTTCCGCCTGGACGACCACGACCTTCGCGTCGCGCTGGAGCAGGCCGAGGCCCAGCTGGCCAACGCCCGGCTGCAGGTCCAGACCCAGCAGGCCGCCTACGGCCAGCAGACCGCGGGCCTCGCCGCCGCCGAGGAGACCGTCGCCTACACCACCCGCGAGATGAACCGCGAGCGCGAGCTGATGAACGCCGGCGTGGCTTCGCGCCAGCAGTACGACATGGCAGTGCACGCCGCCGATCAGGCCAGGGCCCAGGTCGCGACCCTGCGTCAGCAATCCGGCGCCGCGCTCGTGGCCCTGGGCGGCAGCGCGTCTACGCCCGTGGGGCGCAATCCCTCGGTGATGCAGGCCCAGGCCATGGTCGACCGTGCGCGCCTGAACCTCAGCTACACCACCATCATCGCGCCCCAGGCGGGCATCGTGACCAAGGTCGAGCAGGTCCCCGTCGGTACCTACGTCAATGTCGCCCAGCCCCTGTTCTACCTGGTCGCGGGCGCGCCCTACGTCGAGGCCAACTTCAAGGAAAACCAGCTGGCGAAGATGCGCGTAGGCCAGCCGGTCGAGATCGATATCGACGCCTTCAAGGGCCAGAAGCTGAAGGGCCACGTGGCCTCCTTCAGCCCCGGCACGGGCCAGGCCTTCTCGGTGCTGCCGGCCCAGAACGCCACCGGCAACTGGGTCAAGGTGGTCCAGCGCCTGCCCGTGCGCATCGACTTCGACCAGGTTCCGCCGGACATGGCGTCCCACGCGGGCCTGTCGGCCAAGGTCAAGGTGGACACCCGCGCACCCGTCCAAACACCGGCCAAGGGCCGCTGAGGGAGGGGGCGATGAGCGCCGCCGCCGCTCCGGCCGCCAGGGACAACATCGCGCGGGGCCCGATCACCGTCTCCATCATGCTGGCGACGGTGATGAACTCGCTCGACACGACCATCGCCAATGTGGCGCTGCCCGACATCCAGGGCAGCGTCTCGGCCTCGGCCGAGCAGATCACCTGGGTCCTGACCTCCTACATCGTGGCGGCGGCGATCATGACGCCGCTGACCGGCTGGCTGTCGGGCAAGATCGGCCGCAAGCTGCTGTTCCTGATCTCCATCGCCGGCTTCACCGTGGCCTCCATGCTGTGCGGGATCGCCACCAGCCTGATCGAGATCGTGGGCTTTCGCCTGCTGCAGGGCCTGTTCGGCGCCTCCCTGATCCCGCTGTCCCAGGCGGTGCTGCTGGACATCAACCCGCCGGAAAAGCACGGCCAGGCCATGGCGGTCTGGGGGGCGGGCGCCATCCTGGGACCGATCCTCGGGCCCGTGCTGGGCGGCTGGCTGACCGACAATCTCAGCTGGCGCTGGGTGTTCTTCATCAACCTGCCCATCGGCATCCTGGCCTTCCTGGGCGTGTGGCTGTTCATCCAGGAGAACAAGCACGACAACCCCAAGAAGTTCGATTTCTTCGGGTTCGGGACCCTGATCGTCTTCATCGGCTCGTTTCAGCTGTTCCTCGACCGGGGCCCCAGCCAGGACTGGTTCGGCTCGCGCGAGATCTGGATCGAGTTCATCGTGGCGGTCACGGCGCTCTGGCTGTTCGTGGTCCAGACCCTGACCGCCGAGCACCCCTTCTTCGACCGGGCCCTGTCGCGCGACCGCAACTTCGTGACCTCCACCGTCTTCGGCCTGGCGCTGGGGGTGCTGCTGTTCTCCACCCTGGCGCTGTTGCCGCCCATGCTCGAGGTCACCATGGGCTATCCGGTGATGACCGCGGGCCTGGTGACCATGCCGCGCGGCCTGGGCTCGTTCATGGCCATGTTCGTGGTCGGCCGGCTGGTCGGCCGGGTCGACACGCGCCTGATCCTGTTCGTGGGTCTGCTGATGAACGCGGCCTCGCTCTGGCAGATGACGCACTTCTCCCTCGGCATGGACGCGGGACCCGTGATCCTGTCGGGCCTGATCCAGGGCTTCGGCATCGGGCTGATCTTCGTGCCCCTGTCGGCCATGGCCTTCACGACCCTGAACCCCCGGTTCCGGGCGGAGGGATCGTCGGTCTACAACCTGATCCGCAACCTGGGGGCCAGCGCCGGCATCTCCACCGTGATCGCGGTGCAGGTGATGAACCTGGCCTCGGCCCATGCCGACATCGCTTCGGGCGTCGATCCGTCTAACCCGACCGTCGCCCGCGCCTACGACCTGCATTCGAGCGCCGGCCTGACCGCGCTCAACGGCGAGATCAGCCGCCAGGCGACCATGGTCGCCTACATCGACGACTTCAAACTGCTGCTCATCCTGACCTTCGCGGTCATGCCGCTGCTCCTCCTCATGCGCGCCCCGCCGCGTGGAAAGCCCGATCCCGCCCATGCCGCTCCCGAGTAATCTTCGAGCTCTCGCCCTCACCGGCGCCGCCCTGGCCTGCCTGACCGCCTGCAAGGTGGTCGGCCCGGATTTCGCCAGCCCCGCCGTTTCGCCGGCGGCCGGCTACCGCATGGCCGGCGACCGGACGGGCCCACGCATCGTCGACGCCGCGCCCCAGGCCGGGGTGTGGTGGAGCGCGCTCGGCTCCCCCGACCTTGACCGCACCATCCGCCTGGCCCTGGCCGACAGCCCCACCGTCGCGGAGGCCGAGGCCACCCTGACCCAGGCGCGCGAGGCGGCGGCGGCCGTGCGCGGGTCCCTCGGTCCCCAGGCGCAGGGGACGGCCGGGGTGCAGCGCGAACGGATCAACACCCAGGCCTTCGGCTTCACCGGCTTTCCCAGCCCGACCATCAGCCTGTTTTCGCTCGGCGCCTCGGTCAGCTACGACCTCGACCTGTTCGGCGGCGGCAAGCGCTCGCTGGAAAGCGCCCGCGCCCGGGCCGAGGCGCAGGGACGCCGGGCCGACGCGGCCTACCTGACCCTGTCGGGCAATGTGGCGGCGGAAGCCGTGGAGATCGCCTCCCTGCGCGCCCAGATCGCCGCGGTCGGGACCATGATCGAGGACGACCGCAGGCTGGTGGAGTTGGCCAGAACGGCCGCCCAGCTCGGCGGGGCGGCGCCGTCCTCCGGCGTGGGCGTGGAGGCTCAACTGGCGTCGGACCAGGCCCTGCTGCCGCCGCTCGAACGATCGCTCGCCCAGCACCGCCATGCCCTGGCCCTGCTGGTCGGCAAGTCGCCGGCGGAGTTCACCGCCCCCGACTTCGACCTCGACGCCTTCACGCTTCCGAGTGCGATCCCGGTGGACCTGCCGTCGAACCTGGTGCGCCGGCGCCCCGACATCCTGGCCGCCGAGGCCGACCTGCACGCGGCGACCGCCGACATCGGGGTGGCGACGGCAAAGCTGTATCCGGACATCCGCCTGACCGCGGCCCTGAACCAGCAGGCGATCAAGCCGGAGCAGATCTTCGGCTTCTCCTCCACCGGCTACGACTTCGGCGCGGGCCTGACTGCGCCCCTGTTCAACGGGGGCATGCTCAAGGCCAACCGCAGGGCCGCCGAGGCCGCCGCCCGCGCCTCGCTGGCCCGCTACCAGAGGACGGTGCTCACCGCCTTCGTCCAGGTTTCCGACACCCTGCAGGCGCTGGCCGACGACGAGACCGCCATCTCAGCCCAGCAACGCTCGCTGGCCGTCGCCGAAGCGGCCCTCAGGGACAATCGGCTGGCCTATGAGAAGGGCGGCGGCACCCTGCTGCCGGTGCTGGACGCCCAACGCCAGGTCCACGCCGCGCGGCGCAACCTGGCGGCGGCCAAGGCCCAGCGGCTCAGCGACACGGTGCGCCTGTTCATCGCGACAGGGGCGGACTGGCGCACGTCCAACTGACCGGATCGCTTCAGGCGCGCAATTGCGTTGCGCACAATCGATGGGCCCTATAGTCAAGCCGGACACCGACAAGGGGACGTCATGGGCACGGGCTATCGCAGCGTCGAGATCATCGTCATCAACGACACCCGGGGCGACCTCAGCGTCACGGGCCCCGTAGCCGGTCAGGGCTCGACCTGGATCCAGGGCGAAACGCCCAACCAGGGCGATCCGCTCGACCAATACCAGAGCGCGAAGTGGGGCGTCTCGACCAACGACGTCAACGGCAACGTCTCCGCCACGGTCCAGCTCACCGGCCTGGGCAGCTATCCGCTCACCCTGCAGTTCTACAACTACTCGAGCGGCCAGACTGGAGCCCCGTGCACCGGCAATGACGCAGTGACCCCCGTGGTGACACAAAACCCGGTGGTGGAGCAGAACCACACTTCGTTCCAGATTCAGCTGGTGCCCAACGCCGCGACCCGCTGGGCGAGCTGACACGGCCGATCTCCGGCCTGAATCCCCTTTGCGGTGACGCTTGAAGACAGGCCGTTTCCATCACGTCTCCCTAGCGAACCTACGCGAACTGTGGTGTGAATTCCGCCGCCCGGCGCGGGGGAGCGCCGTTTGGGTTGATTGGGGATATCACGCGCCATGTCCGACACGTCCGCGGAACCAAAACGCATAGAGCTGACGCTCAGGGGTCTGATCCTGGGGGTGATCATCACCCTGCTGCTGACCGCGGCCAACGTCTACATGGGGCTGCGGGTCGCCCTGACCTTCGCCTCCTCCATCCCCGCGGCCGTCATTTCGATGGCCGTGCTGAAGATGTTCAAGAACTCCACCATCTGGGAAAACAACATCGTCCAGACGGTGGCCTCGGCCGCGGGCACCCTGTCCTCGGTGATCTTCGTCCTGCCGGGCCTGCTCATGGTCGGCTGGTGGTCGCACTTCAACTTCCTGGATTCATTCCTGATCTGCGTCGTCGGCGGGGTCCTGGGGGTGATGTACACGATCCCGCTCCGGCGCGCCCTGGTGACCAATTCCGACCTGCCCTATCCCGAAGGCGTCGCCGCGGCCGAGGTGCTGAAGGTCGGCTCGGGAACCGACCATGGCGCCGGATCGGAGGCCACGGCGGTCGAGACCGGTTCGACCGGGCTGAAGACCATGGTGGCGGGCTCGGCCGCCTCGGCGGTGTTCCCGCTGGTCATCGGCGCCAAGATCTTTTCCGAAGGCTTCAACAAGTCGATGAGGCTTGGCCCCCACTCGGCCAGCCAGCTCGGCGGCGGCTTCTCACTGGCGCTGGTCGGCGCCGGGCACCTGATGGGCATCACCGTCGGGATTTCGATGGCCGTCGGCATCGTCATCGCCTGGGGCCTGTTCGTGCCCTGGCTCCTGGTCCATCCAGAGTTCCTGAAGGACGCGGGACTTGCCGCCCACATCAAGAGCCTCTCCGGGTCCGAGAACATGGACGACCTGCTCAAGGCCATGGGTCTGGTGTTCCAGAAGAATGTCAAGCTGATCGGCGCCGGCACCATCGCCGTGTCCTCGATCTGGACGCTGGGCAAGCTGGTCATGCCGGTCTGGCGCGGCCTGCTCGGCGCGGCCGCGGCCTCGTCGGCGTCGTCCAAGGGCGGCAGCGCCAGCCTTCCGCGCACCGAGCGCGACATGCCTATCGCCCTGGTCGGCCTGATCGCCCTGGTCTGCCTCGTGCCGATCGCCTGGATGCTCTACGCCTTCCTGCACCTGCCGCGCTCGGCGCCGTTGCTGCCGCTGCTGATGCCGCTGATCGTCGCGGGCGTGGTCTATATCGCCGTCGTCGGCCTCGCCGTATCGGCGGTGTGCGGCTACATGGCCGGCCTGATCGGCTCGTCCAACAGCCCCGTCTCGGGCCTCGCCATCCTGGCCGTGCTGGGCGCAACCCTGATGCTGAACGCCATCGCCGGCGCGGTGGTCGGCTCGTCCGACGCCCTGGTCGCCTTCTCCCTGTTCGTGACCGCGATCCTCCTGACCGTGGCCACCATCGCCAACAACAACCTGCAGGACCTGAAGACCGGCCAGCTGGTCGACGCCACGCCCTGGAAACAGCAGGTCGCGCTGCTCGTCGGCGTGGTCGCCGGCGCCCTGGTCATCCCGCCCGTCTGCGACCTGCTGTTCGCCACCTATGGCTTCGACGGCGTGGTCAGCCATCCGATCAAGCCGGGCTCGCCGCTCAACGCGCCCCAGGCGACCCTGATCTCGACCATCGCCAACGGCGTCATCACGGGCAAGCTGGATTGGCCGATGCTGGGCGTCGGCGGCGTGGTCGGCGCCATTCTGGTGGTCATCGACGAGACCCTGCGCCGCACGACAAACGGCAAGATGGGCCTGCCGGCCCTGGGCGCGGCCCTGGCCATGTACCTGCCGACCGCGGTGACCACGCCGGTGGTGCTGGGCTCGCTGATCGGCTGGATCTACGACAAGTCGGTGGCGCGCAAACCCTGGGGCGAGGCCGCCAAGCAGCTCGGCGTGCTGCTGGCCTCGGGCTTCATCGTCGGCGAGAGCCTGATCTATGTGCTGATCGCGGGCGTCACCTACGCCACCGGCCAGAAGGAGCCCTTCGCCATCTTCGGGACCGACCCGACCGGCGGCAACGCCGAGCTGGTCGGCGCGGGCGCCTTCGCCATCGTGATCGTGGTGCTCTACCTGTGGATCCAGGGCCTCGCCAAGAAGGCCTCAACCTCGGCCCGGAGCGCCTGACCCCGTGCATCTCGCCCGCTTTCCGCGGCGCCGGTATACGCCGGCGCCGACCCCCATCGAACACCTCGCCCACCTGTCGAAAAAGCTCGGCGGGCCGGAGATCTGGATCAAGCGCGACGACCTGCTGGGCCTGGCGGCCGGCGGCAACAAGACGCGCAAGCTGGAGTTCCTGGTCGCCGACGCCCTGGCCAGGGGCTGCGACACCCTGATCACCGTCGGCGCGGTCCAGTCTAACCACTGCCGCCTGACCCTCGCGGCCGCGGTCAAGGAGGGGCTGAAGTGCCGCCTGGTGCTGGAGCAGCGGGTGCCGGGCTCCTACGACCCGCACGCCTCGGGCAACAACTTCCTCTTCGACCTGATGGGGGTCGAGGAGGTGACGGTGGTGGAGCTGGGCGCCGACTTCAACGGCATCATGGCGACCATCGCTGCGGACCTCGCGGCCCAGGGCCGCAAGGGCTACGTCATCCCGGGCGGCGGTTCCAATCCGCTCGGCGCCCTTGGCTACGTCGCCTGCGCCGAGGAGATTCTCAGCCAAACCTTCGACATGGGCCTGAAGCTCGACCGCATCGTGGTCGCCTCCGGCAGCGCCGGCACCCACTCCGGCCTGCTGGTCGGGATGGAGGGGAACAACTCCGGCCTGCCGATCACCGGCGTCAATGTCCGCCGTCCGCGGGCCGAGCAGGAGGGCAACGTCCACAAGCTGGCGGTCGAGACCGCCCAGTTCCTGGGCGTGGCGCCGCCCGAGCGGCAATCGGTGGTCTGTCTCGATGACTGGGTCGGGCCCGGCTATTCGATCCCGACCGACGAGATGGCCCGCGCCGTCAGGATGTTCGCCAGCCTCGAGGGCGTGCTGCTCGACCCGGTCTACACCGGCAAGGCGGCGGCGGGCCTGATCGGCCTGATCGAGCGCGGCGAGATCGGCAAGGGCGAGCGGGTGCTGTTCGTCCACACCGGCGGCTCGCCCGCGCTCTACGCCTACCAGAAGGTGCTGCAGTCGGCGTGAGCGGCGAGGCGGTCCGGCGGACGGTCGGCGTCCTGGGAGGCCTCGGTCCGGCGGCGACGCTCGACTTCTTCGCCCGGGTGCTGAAGGCCACCCCCGCGACGCGGGACCAGGACCATATCCGCCTGCTGATCGACAACAATCCGACCCTGCCGGACCGCAATGCGTCCCTGACCAGAAGCGGGCCCTCGCCCGGGCCGGGACTGATCGCCATGGCGAAGGGTCTCGAAGCCCAGGGCGCCGACTTCCTGGTGATGCCCTGCAACACCGCCCACGCCTGGTTCGCCGAGATGCAGGCGGCGGTCTCCATCCCTTTCGTCAGCTTGATCGGGGTGACGGTCGAGGCGGTGAAGCGCACGGGCGCCCGGCGCGCGGGCCTGTTGGCCACCTCGGGAGCGCTGGCTGCGGGCCTCTACCAGAAGGCGCTGGAGCAGGCCGGCGTCGGCTGGGTCGCGCCGGAGGGCGCGGCGCTGGACGCCCTGATGGCCACCATCTACCGGATCAAGGTCGCGCCGGACGATCCGGCCAACCGCACCCAGATGGCCGCCCACGCCCGGGCGCTGGTCGATCGCGGCGCCGATGTTCTGATCGCCGGCTGCACCGAGGTGCCCATGGCGCTCGACGCGGCCGAGGCGCCCGCGCCGCTGGTCAGCTCCACCGATGTCCTGGTCGAACGCACCGTGGCCCTGGCGCTTGGCGCGCCCTTCTGAGGTCTTCGCCGCCTCGCCCACGGCAAAGCATTTCCTTCGGGTTCCTTCCCCCCTCGAGGGGAAGGTGGCGACGCTAGGAGCCGGATGGGGGGCAGCGCCGACCTCGAACTGTTGGCATCTTTCCATGCCTGGGATGGGGACCCTTCGCGCCGACCGTCGCGCGGCCCCCCATCCGAGGCCCTGACGGGCCCCACCTTCCCCCTCGAGTGGGGAAGGAGTCTCTTGTCGATCCGACGCCGTCTCGGAGACCTGTTCGTATGCGATCGCCCAGTCGTGGCCGAAGGGCGAAACGAAAACGGCGGGCCTTTCGACCCGCCGTTCCGCCGTCTCGATATTGATCCGGATCAGAAGCGCCACTTCAGCTGCAGCGCGCCCATGTCCTCGTGGTTGCCGCCGCCGGAGTGGCTGCGGTAGCTGACGCCGAGCGACAGGCGGTCGGTGATCTGGCCCGACAGGCCCGCGCTCAGGATGGTCTGGCCGGCGTCAGGCTTGGTCACGGCGGTGGACAGCGGCTGGGCCGTGTTGCCCACCAGCGAGGCCTTGACCGCATCGGCGCTGTAGCTGACGTAGTCGCGGTAGCCGGCCTCGGCGTAGGCGCTGAACCGGCCGCCCATGGGCGCCTCGATCCGGACCGAGCCCTCCGCCGTGGTGGCGTTGGTGTCGCGCCCGGCGATACGCTGGCGCACCATCATGCCGTCCTCGTCATAGCCGTCGACCGAGCCCTTGCTCCAGGCGATCGCGCCGCGCGGCGAAACCACGATCGAGCCCATGTCGAGATTGAGGCCGGCCTGGACCTTGACCCCGCCGCTCCAGCCCTGGGTGGCGCCGTCGTTGACCAGGGGGGTGACCGCGGTCGCCCGGCGGATGTTCTTGTAGTCGTCGATGCCCGCGCCGCCGACGGCGTTGACGAACAGCGAGCCGCTGCGCCAGCCCGCGTAGGCGTCCAGGCTCGCGCTGTCGGACTCGAAGCGCAGCGCCCCGGCGTTGATCGTCGAGCGGGCGTCGCCGAACTGGACCCCCAGCTTGAGGTTCGACGACAGAGCCTTGTCCACGCCCAGGCGCACGCTGGTGGCCTGGTCCTTGTAGTTGGGCACGTCGCCGCGGGCGTCGAGCTTGGAGGCGTCACGGTCGATGCTGATGAACACCCCGCCCTCGCCGGCGGTGAAGCTGCGGGCCTGCACATGGTCGAGCGAGGCTTCGAAGGCCTGGCTGCGGCGGCGCATGCCGGTTTCGCCCTCAGCCGCCGTGGGCGCCGAGGCCGTGCCGTAGGTGATGTATTCGGTGGCCAGTTCCGCCAGCAGGTGGTGGCCCGCGGTGGTGGGGTGCACGCCGTCCCAGTAGAAGTAGGTGCCGGGGGTGGCGCACACCGTCGCCCCGTTGAAGCAGGACTGGGTGACGTTGGTGAAGCCGAAGATGCCCGGGTTCGAGGTCACCACCTGGCCGGCGCCGTAGACGTCCATCAGGATGATGTTGCTGTTGGGATGGGCGGCGGCCGCGGCGCTCAGCTGGGCCGACAGGGCGGCGTTGAAGACGTTGACGCTGAAGTCCGCCAGGCCCGCCGCAGCGTTGCCCGCGAACTGCGGCGTGGCCGACAGCTTGGGCAGGTTGGGCACCAGGATGGTGCCGCCGCCCGCCGTAGCGACCGAATTGACCAGGAAGCCCATGTCGGCCGCGGCCGAGACCGAGGTGGTCTGCATGAAGCCGAACGGATCGGGCGATACGCCGGCGCTGGGCAGGCCCTGGAACACGTTGTTGGCGCCGCCCCAGATCGTGGTCAGGGTGGTGGAGGTGAAGGTCCCGCCGCCGCCGGTGTAGCCGCCGAGCTGAACCTTCATGCCGGGGGGCGAAGCCTGGGTGTCGGTGCGCGCGCCACCGAAGGCCCAGTCCTGGCTGCCGGTCGCGCCGGCGTGGCCCAGGGTGAAGCCCAGTTGCTCGACCCAGACCGGGCCGTTGGAGAAGCGGCCGCCCACGTAGGGCGCGGGCGGGGCGGAGCCGGGCGGCAGGTTGCCGTTGTCCGACAGGCTGTCGCCGAACACGATGAGCTTGGAATAGTGCTGGGCGTGGGCGGCGGCGGCGAAGCCGAAGGACAGCGCGGCGCTGAGCGCGATCAGGCTCACCCGGTTCGAAAGTTTCATGGTTCCTACCCCGACACGCTCCCCTCTCGGGCGGGGGAGACGTCAGGCGCCAGTCTGTGACTGAACACCGATCAGGTGCAAGGGGGGTTGTGCTCAGTAGACGACGCGGAACTTCAGCGTGTCTTCCAGGTCGCGCAGCGCATCGACCGCCTCGCGGCCATAGTCCTCGTCCACGTCGGTGATCACGTAGCCGACCTCATCGAGCGTCTTCAGGTGCTGGGCCAGGATGTTCAGGCCGTGGCCGGCCAAGGCCTGGTTGATCGCGGCCAGGACGCCAGGCCGGTTCCTGTGAATGTGCAGCAGCCGGTGCGCGCCCTTGACCTCCGACAGCTGGACGTTGGGCAGGTTGACCGAGAAGGTGGTGTCGCCCCGGTGCAGGAAGGCCAGCAGCCGCTCGCTGGCGAAGTCGGCGATGCCGGCCTGGGCCTCTTCGGTCGAGCCGCCAATGTGCGGGGTCAGGATCACGTTCCTCAGCCCGCGCAGCTCGGTCTCGAAGCCCGGGCCGTTGCGTTCCGGCTCCTCGGGGAAGACGTCCAGCGCCGCGCCGCCGAGCCGGCCGCCCTTCAGCGCCTCGGCGAGCGCGGAAATGTCGATGATGTGGCCGCGGCTGAGGTTGAGCAGCAGGGCGCCGGGTTTCATGCGCGCCAGTTCGCGCGCCCCGATCAGGCGGCCGTTCTCCGGGCGGCCGTCGACGTGCAGGCTGACCACGTCGGACGAGGCCAGCAGCTCGTCGAGCGCGCGCACGCGGCGCGCATTGCCCAGCGAGAGCTTCTCGGCCACGTCGTAGTAGAGCACGCTCATGCCCATGGCCTCGGCCAACACCGACAGCTGCGAGCCAATGGCGCCGTAGCCGACGATGCCGAGGGTCTTGCCGCGGATCTCGTGGGAGCCGTCCGCCGACTTGTCCCAGATCCCGGCGTGGGCCGCGGCCGACTTGTCGGGGATGCGGCGGGTCAGCGCGATCAGCTCGCAGATGGCCATCTCCACCACCGAACGGGTGTTGGAGTAGGGCGCGTTGAACACCGCCACCCCTTTTCGCTCGCAGGCCTTCAGATCGATCTGGTTGACCCCGATGCAGAAGGCGCCCACCGCCAGCAGCCGGTCCGCCGCCTCCAGGACCTGCGCGCTCAGCCGGGTCTTGGAGCGCAGGCCCAGGATGTGGACGCCGCGGATGCGTTCGATCAGGTCGGCTTCGCCGAGCGCCCCGGTCTCGGTCTCGACCTCGTAGCCCTCCTCGCGGAAACGGGCGACGGCGTCGGGGTGGATGTTCTCCAGCAGCAGGACCTTGATGCGGCTCCGGGGATAGGAGAAGCGCCCGGTCAGGCCCTCCTGGTGCAGCACCTCGTCGAAGGAGGCGGCCACCTGGTCGGCCGCCGCCATCACCCGGGGGCGGGTGGCGGTCTCGACATAGGCGTAGAAGCGGTCCGCGGCGCCCGCCTCGCGCACCTCGTAGTCGGTCCAGCCGTCGCCGATCATCACGACCTCGCCGGGAAGGTTCAGGCCGCGCACGGCCTCGACCTTGCCGCCGTCGCGCGACAGGGGATTGGCCTGATCCACGCCCACGACCCGGTCGCCGTCGAACACCAGGGAATTGGCCAGGACCCGGTCGGGGGTGATGCCGAACTCGGCCACGATCGGGTCGACGTAGTCGTGGAAGCCGCCGGTGACGATGACCACGCCGGACGGATTGCGTTCGAAGAAGCCGCGGTTGCGCCGGATCGAGGGCGAGACCTTCTCGCGCAGGCGCTCGACCAGCGGGCCCAGATGCTCGCGCCGCACGCCGAGGATCTCGATACGCTGTTTCAGCGCCTCGCCGAAGCCGATGTCGCCGTTCATGGCCCGCTCGGTCAGGTCGCGGACCTGGGCCAGCCTTGCCTCGCGCTCGGGACTGTCCGCGAGCGCGATGTCGCCCAGCACGTCCAGCGCCTCCACCGTGGTGAAGGTGGAGTCGAAGTCGAGCACCAGGGTGGGGGCAGGCGGCTGCATCGGTTTCACGGCCCGGAAAAGACCCTGTCTTCGCACGTGCAGCAAGCGAGAAATCCTGCGCGGAAGCCACAGTCACGCTGCCTCCGGCCTGCCGCGAGGGCCTCCCCCGTGTTCAAGGCCTTAACCTTGCGTTAAGACTATCGGGACGCGGGGCCGGGGGGCTCCGACTGGCGTTGAGGGGGAGGCGGCTCAGGCCGCCGAAACTGGACTGATGGCCGAGGGCGACCGAGCCGAACTGTCCGATCCGCGGCCGACCGGAAAGCGGTTCGTCTTCAATCCGTTGTGGATCGTGGACGGCCTCGCGGTCCTGGGCGCCGGCGCCTATGGCTGGGCTGTCTCGGGCGCCGCCGATCCGTCACTTTCGGTTCTTCTGGCGCCCGCGCGCGAGCTCGGCCTGCTGGCCATCGCCTCCGCGATCGTGGTCAACGGCCTGGCCTGGACCCTGCGCCACCGCGACGGCAGGAATGACGCCCGGCGTGAGTTGATGCGCCGGCTGGCGGGGCTGAACGACGCCCTGCTCGATCTGCGCAAGTCCCTGTCGCGCGACCACACCCGCCGTTTCCTGGAGCGCCGCACCGAGTTCGCCGTGGGCGGCCGCCTGGCCGCGCGCTGGCTGGGCGCCGAGGAGCTTCGCCTGACGCACGAGGGCGAGGACTTCTGCGCCGGCATGACCCAGGCCCTGGCCGATATCGTCCACCGCCGCGCCGAGGCGGTGGCGCTCGCCGATCGCCTGCGCCGCGAACTGGACCGCGCCGCCCGCCGCGCCGAGCTGGAGCTGCACGACGCCGACAACCTGATCCACCTGGTCGAAGATTCGGTCCGGGTGATGGACGAGGGCCTGTACGCCGAGTGGAACGCCGACCATTTCGGCCGCCTGGGCGCCAACCGCTCCGCCTTCGCCCGCGAGATCGCGCGCTACAAGTCGACCCTGGCCGACCGCATCGAACTGCACGGGCTGGAGCTGTTCGACCGCCTGGTGGGCCACGTCGAGCGCAAGGTCGAGACCCTCGACCTGATCGCGCGCTGGGAACAGACCTACCGCCGGCTGGAGAACCGACTGGCGGGGATGAAGTCCGCGCCGGTGCTGGCGGTGTCCAATCCGCTCGCCCCCACGCGCCCGCGCCTGTCCGAGCGCTTCTCCACCCCCCTGCCGGACGAGGCGATCGACACCGATTTCCCGAGGGCGCGCCGCCTCCCGGCGGCCAACGACTGATCCGCTTCGCCGCGTAGCGGCAAGAAGAAGATTTCACCACGAAGGACACGAAGGACACGAAGGGCGCGCGCCTGGGCTTCCGCTGTCGCGCCGAGACGGTGTGTGGGATCGCGCTACGCGCAAAGGCTGACGCGACCTCTTCGTGTCCTTCGTGACCTTCGTGGTTCAAAAAGGGGGCTGAGCGCCGCCCTACCCGACGCTGACCCTCGGCTCACATCGCACCGGGAAGTTGACCGAATTGGCGATGAAGCACTTGGCGTGGGCCACCACGTGCAGGGTCTCCGCCTTCTCCAGGTTCGAGCCCGGCGTCACCACGATCTCGGGCCTCAGCACCACCTCGGTGAAACGGCCTGAGCCGTCGGCGTCCTCCGCCATGGTCCCCTCGGCGCGGTCGAGATAGCTCACGACGTTCACGCCGTTGACCGCGCACAGGTGCAGGTACCAGAGCTTGTGACAGGCCGAGACCGAGGCGACCAGCAGGTCTTCCGGGTTCCAGCGCGTCGGATCCCCTCGGAAGGCCGGGTCGGAGGAGCCGGCGATGTCCGTCTTGCCGCTGGCCTGGATCCGGTGCTCGCGCCCGTAGGCGTCGTAGCGCGAGGTGCCGCTGCCGTGGTTTCCGGTCCACTCGACCTCGACGCGGTAGGTGTGGGTCTTGCCCATGGTTTCAGGTCCACAGCTTGAAGTGTTTCGACAGTTTCAGCCCCTGGCGCTGGTAGTGGGAGCCGCCCTCACCATACAGGCGCGCCGGCCTGTCGGTCAGGGGTTCGTAGACCAGGCGCGCCACGATCTGGCCGTCCTCCAGGATGAAGGGGGTCTCGTGGCTTCGGACCTCCAGCACTGCGCGGCTGCCCTCGCCGGAGGTCTCCGCCGTGCCGAAGCCGGGATCGAAGAAGCCGGCGTAGTGCACCCGGAACTCGCCCACCGCCGGATCGATCGGGGTCATCTCGGCGGCCTCCAGCACCGGGATCTCGATCGGCTCCTTGGACGCCAGGATGTAGAACTCGCCGGGATCGAGCATCAACTCGCCGCGGCGGGGCTCCAGCGGCATCCAGAAATCGCGCGGGTCGTGGCCGTCCTCCAGGTCCAGGTCCACCAGCGGGGCGTGCCGCTTGGCGCGGAAGCCGGCCAGCGCCCCGGTCAGGTCGACCCCTACGCTCTTCGTGCCCAGCCGTGGCGGCTGGCCCTGCTTCAGCCGCAGCTGGTTCAGCCGCGTGCCGGTCCTGACCAGCACGGAGAAGGTCTGGGGCGCGATCTCCAGATACAGCGGCCCCTCGTAGCCGTCGGCGATGTCGTCGAAGGCCAGGCCGCGGTCGGTCAGCAGACGCACGAAGACGTCGACCCGCCCCGTCGAGCTCTTCGGATTGGCCCGCCCGCAGATCCCGGCCGGCAGCGCCAGCCGCTCCTGCAGCTCCGCGATATAGACGCAGCCGCGCTCCAGCACCGCGCCCTTGGTCAGGTCCAGCTCGTGCATGGCCACGTCCGGCGTGCGCTCCATCACGCGCCGGTGGCCCGGGAGGAAGGAGGCTCGGACCCGCCAGGCCCGCTCGCCGAGCCTCAGGTCCAGGCTGGCCGGCTGCACCTGGTCGCGGTCCAGCGGCGTCAGGCTGCTGATCGCCCCGCGCGCCAGCAGGTCTTCGAGCGACTGGCAGGGCAGAATTCCCTGGGCGTGGGCTTGGACGCTGTGATCGTTCATGCGTCCGACCTAAAGGAGGGCAAGTCCCTTCGACAACCCCCGGGGGCGCCCGCTTGACCGCAATTGTTGTTATTCAGACTCTCGATTGACATGAACTCAGCCGATTCCCCCGTCTACGAGGCCGAAACCCAGGGCGTGGCCGTGCGGGTGTCGACCAGCTATCTGCCCCAGCAGTCCGAGCCGCCGCAGCGCTACGTCTGGGCCTACGCCATCGAGATCGAGAACCGAAGCCCACGTACGGTGCAGCTGGTCTCGCGCCACTGGATCATCACCGACGGTCGCGGCCGGGTCGAGGAAGTCGAGGGCCTGGGGGTAGTCGGCGAGCAGCCGATCCTTAGACCCGGCGACACCCACAGCTACACCTCGGGATGCCCGCTCCCGACGCCGACGGGCTCGATGATGGGGACCTACCGGATGCTGGTGGACGGAGGCGAGGCCTTCGAGGCGGTGATCCCGGCCTTCTCGCTCGACCTGCCGGGGGCGCGGCGGGTGGTGAACTGAGGGGCGGCGCCTCGCTTCAAGTTTTTCACCACCAAGGACACCAAGGGCACCAAGAAGAGGCGCACGCCTCTGCGCGCAGCGCGATCCTGCTCTCGATCCCGGATGACCACTGCGGCCGGCCCCGAACTCCACCCCTTGGTGTTCTTGGTGTCCTTGGTGGTGAAATCTTTTCGCGCCTGCGGCGCATGAAAAACCCCAGCCCGCGTGAGCAGGCCGGGGTCTCGTAGACCAGTTTCGGACCGGAAATGTCCTAGATGTAGCGGCGCAGCGAGCGGGCCAGTTCGTTGGGGCCGCCCTTCTTTTTCTGCGCCGGCTGATAGGCCACCCGGGCGTGTTCGATGCAGTAGGGGCCGTCCTGGCCGGCGCGGCGGCCGCAGAAGCTGAACTCGTCCGAGGACGGGTCGCCGATCGGCCACTTGCACATGTGGGCGCCCAGGGTCAGTACCGTCGCCGTGCCCGGCAAATCCAGCACCGGCGAGGGAACGGGCAGGGCGGGGCGCAGGATCGGCTCGCGGCGCGGCGCGGGCGGTGCGGCCACCGCGGGACGCGGCCGGGCGGCCCGGAACACCGGGCGGGAAGGCTGCGAAGGCGTGGCCCGGCCCGACAGGCCCAGGCGGTGCACCTTGCCGATGACGGCGTTGCGGGTGACGCCGCCCAGCTGTTTGGCGATCTGGCTGGCCGACAGGCCCTCCAGCCAGAGTTTCTTCAACATGGCGACCCGTTCGTCGGTCCAGCTCATGGTCTCGCCTCCCCAAATACCGCCGCGAAACGAACCGGCGAAAACCGGCTCAACATCTTGTGGCCGACAGGAGTTCTCTCCCGCCATCGCCACCACTAATCGTAAACGCATCCTTAACAGACGCAATATGTGGTGAGCGGACTGTCCACAGAATCTATATCTAGAGGGTCCGACTCAGCCTATAGGTCGCGCCCTTTCGCCCAAGATCGGCCGGCGCCTGGCGGTTGCGCCGGAGCGCGGCAAGGGGCATCTGAACGCCATGAACGTGATGTCCAAGACCCCGGCGGCCGTGGTCGCCCAGGCCCCCACGCCGCCCGAGCCGCGCGTCTACGACGGCGTCAACTGGGAGGGGCTGAAGACCCTGTACCTCAAGGAAGTCAGGCGCTTCTGGAAGGTGGGCACCCAGACCATCGGCGCGCCCGTGGTCACGACCCTGCTCTATATGATGATCTTCGTGGTCGCGATGGGCTCGGACCGGCCGATCTTCCCGGGCGTGCCGTTCTCCGCCTTCATCGGCCCCGGCCTGATCATGATGGCGGTGCTGAACAACGCCTTCGCCAATGCGTCGTCGTCCCTGATCCAGGCCAAGATCATGGGCACCTCACCGGACTTCCTGACCCCGCCGCTGTCGCCCTTCGAGCTGACCGCCGCCTTCGGCCTGGGCGCGGCGACGCGCGGAGTGGTGGTGGGCGTGGTCACGGCGCTGGCGGTCTGGCCGTTTTCGCACTTCCACATCGAGGCCCTGTGGGCCATCGCCTTCTACGGGGCGGGCGCCTCGCTGATCATGGGCTTCACCGGCGTGCTGACCGGCCTGTGGTCGGAGAAGTTCGACCAGCTCTCGGCGGTGACCAACTTCGTGATCATGCCGCTGACCTTCCTGTCGGGGACCTTCTACCGGGTCGACCGGCTGCCGCCCTTCTTCCACCAGCTCAGCCGGTTCAACCCGTTCTTCTACCTGATCGACGGCTTCCGTTACGGCTTCATCGGGCGCGAGGACGGCAGCCTGATGATCGGCATGGCCTACACCGTCGTGCTCACCCTGATCCTGGGCTTCGCCTGCTGGGAAGTGTTCCGGCGCGGGTGGCGGCTGAAGACGTAGGGCCTTTATTGACTCCCCGCCCCCCGGGGACGAAAACGCCCTTTCCAGTCCCCGTCGCCCCGCGGCGGGGACGTTCGCATTTTGGAGGCGGTCCGGTGTCCTCGTCGCAATCCCATCTTCTCGGTGTCTACAACCGCGCGCCCCTGGCGTTCGACCGAGGCGAGGGCTGCCGACTGATCTCGACCGAGGGCGAGACCTACCTGGACTGCGTCGCCGGCATCTCCACCGATGCGCTCGGCCACGCCCATCCGGTGCTGGTCGAGGCGTTGACGAAGCAGGGCGGCAAGCTCTGGCACGTGTCCAACATCTTCCGCATTCCCGAGCAGGAGAAGCTCGCGGACCTGCTGTGCGCCCACACCTTCGCCGACGTGGTCTTCTTCGGAAATTCCGGCGCCGAGGCCATCGAGTGCGCGCTCAAGATGGCGCGCAAGTATCAGGCGGCGGCGGGCAAGGCCGAGAAGAACGAGATCATCGGCTTCGAGGGCTCGTTCCACGGCCGCACCTACGCGACCATCAACGCGGCCGGCAATCCCAGCTATGTCGAGGGCTTCGGCCCGCGCCTGCCAGGTTACACGGTCCTGCCCTTCGGCGACCTCGAGGCGCTGAAGGCCGCCATCGGTCCCCAGACGGCGGGCGTGCTGATCGAGCCGGTCCAGGGCGAGGGCGGCGCCCGGGCGGCTTCGGACGAGTATCTGCGCGAGATGCGCAAACTCTGCGACGAGCACGGCGCCCTGCTGATCTTCGACGAGGTCCAGTGCGGCATGGGCAGGACCGGCAAGCTGTTCTGCTACGAGTGGTCCGGCGTGACCCCCGACATCATGGCCATCGCCAAGGCGCTGGGCGGCGGCTTCCCGGTCGGCGCCTGCCTGGCCACCACCGAGGCGGCCAAGGGCATGACGGTCGGCGCCCACGGCTCGACCTTCGGCGGCAACCCCCTGGCCATGGCGGTGGGCCTCGCGGCCTTCGGCGAACTGGTCAAGCCGGAGCTTTCCGCCCACGTGCGCGAGGTCGCCGGCTATCTCGGCCAGCAGCTCGAGGGGCTGAAGCAGCGCTACCCCGACATCATCGTCGACGTGCGCGGCCGCGGCCTGCTGATCGGCATCAAGCTGATCCCCAACAACCGCGACTTCATGGTGCTGGCTCGCGAGCAGAAGCTGCTGATCGCCGGCGGCGGCGACAACTGCGTGCGCATCCTGCCGCCCCTGATCCTCAGCCTGGACGAGGCGCGCGAGGCGATCGAGAAATTCGAGGCGGCTTGCGAGGCCGCCCGGGCCAAGGCCGCGGCCTGACGCCGATGGCCCAGCCCCGGCACTTCATCGATCTCTGGAAGCTGTCCTCGCAGGACCTGCGCGCGATCCTGGAGGACGCCAAGGCCCGCAAGGTCGCCCGCCAGGGCTGGCCCAAGGGGCGTGTCGACACCGACGCGCCGGCGTCAGGGCGCGTGCTGGCGATGATCTTCGAGAAGAACTCCACCCGCACCCGCTTCTCCTTCGACGCGGCCATCCGCCAGCTGGGCGGGGCTGCCATCATCGCCACGGCTTCGGACATGCAGCTCGGCCGCGGCGAGCCGGTGGAGGACACCGCGCGGGTGCTCTCGCGCATGGTCGATGCGGTGATGATCCGCGCCAACCGGCACGAGGACGTGGAGCGCTTCGCCCAGGCCGCGACCATCCCGGTGATCAATGGCCTGACCGACAAGAGCCACCCCTGCCAGATCATGGCCGACCTGATGACCTTCGAGGAGGAGCGCGGCCCGGTCACGGGGCGGACCTTCGCCTGGGTCGGGGACGGCAACAACGTGCTGGCCAGCTTCATCCATGCCGCGCCGAAGCTGGACTTCGCCCTTAGGGTCGCCTGTCCGGCCCAGTACCATCCGGACCTCTACGACCTGTCGCGCGCCCAGCAAGAGGGCGGCCGCATCTCCTTCCACGACGACCCGGCCGAGGCGGTCTCCGGCGCCGACTGCGTGGTCACCGACACCTGGGTGTCGATGGGCGACCTAGACTACGACGCCCGCATGGACGCGTTTGAGACCTACCAGGTCGACGAGGCCCTGATGGAGCGCGCCCATCCGGACGCCATCTTCCTGCACTGCCTGCCCGCCCACCGCGGCGAGGAGGTCACCGACGCGGTGATCGACGGTCCCCGCTCGCGGGTCTGGGACGAGGCGGAAAACCGCCTGCACGCCCAGAAGGCCGTGATCAACTGGTGCCTGAACCAGTAGGCCCTACTGGAATCGCAGGCTGGTGACGCTGCCTTCGTCGGGCTGCTTCTTGGTCACATTGGCCTTCAGCGTCTGCCACGCCAGGCGGATCGGGCCGCCGGCCGAGATCCAGATCTGGGCGTCGATCGCGTCGAGGCGCACGAGGGTCAGGTTGGGATCGTCCTTGCCGCCCGGATACCAGGCGGAGACCAGCGGATTCCAGAACCCGTCGATGCGGGTGCGGTCGTTGTCGATCGACAGGTCGCCGCTGATGCAGGCGTAGAGCTCCCGGTCCTTCGACACGAAGCAGAACATGCCGGCGTGACCCGGGCCGATGTCGCGCACCAGGTCATGGTTGGCGCCGGTGAAGAACCACAGGCAGTCGGAGCCCCTCTCGGTGAAGGCGGTCATGGGCTGCATGTGTCGCGGCTCCCCGCCGGCCACGCCCAGCATCCCGATGCGGCTGTCATCAATGGCCTTCCACAGCCGGTCCTCGGCCTGACTCTGGTCGAGCGTGCGTTCGGACATGGTGGTCTCCTGAAATCTGGACTGTGGAGCGTGAACAGGCCGCGGCCTCCGGCGGTTCCTGTCGGCGGCGGATCGTGCGACAAGCGCCGCCGGGCTCCGGAGCGGGCCCGCCACGGGCGAGGATTGAATGCGGCGCGACGAGACGTTCTTCCGGCTGATGCTTCAGGAGCTGCGTCCCGCCGCCCTGTCGATCGCCCCGAACGTGACCGCGCTGCTGACCCTGGCCGCGGGCATCATGCTGCTGATCTCCGGCGCCACGCCCTCGGAGCACGACCGCTTCGTCTGGCTGCTCGAGCACTTCCCGCCCTGGCTGGTCAACGTCAGCCACTTCATCTCCAGCCTGCTCGGCCTGGTGCTGATCCTGATGGCCTGGGGGCTGAAGGAACGGCTCGACGCCGCCTGGGTCAGCGCCACCGTGGTCTCGGTGATCGCGGGCGCGCTCGCGATCTTCAAGGGCATCAACTGGGAAGAGACGGTGGTGCTGCTGGCGCTGGCCGGCCTGCTGGTGACCATGCGCGGCGCCTTCACCCGCCATGCGGCGCTGACCAAGATGGAGATCACCCCGGGGTGGATGGTCTCGGCCCTGCTGATCGTGGGCGGTGTAGGGACCCTG
Organism: uncultured Caulobacteraceae bacterium; assembly: GCA_964432415.1. Taxonomy (GTDB): domain Bacteria; phylum Pseudomonadota; class Alphaproteobacteria; order Caulobacterales; family Caulobacteraceae; genus JAFECT01. The sequence continues at coordinate 8,073 of CAYSNW010000037.1, read as the reverse complement.
GCCTTCTGGTCCTTCGGCAACGTCGACTACACCGACGAGCTCTGGTGGAAGGTGATGGCCGACGCCGACGCCGGCCGCGCCCTGCGCGCGACCGTGGGCCTGGGCGTGCTGCTGCTGGTCACCGGGGTCTGGCGCATGGTCGCCACCGCCGCCACCCCGCCGGTGATCGGCGAGGACGATCCGGACTTCACCCGCGTGCGCCATATCCTGGCCAACGCCGAGGATGCCTCGCCGGAAGCCAACCTGGCCCTGCTCGGCGACAAGCGCTTCCTGTTCTCCGAGAGCGGCGAGACCTTCCTGATGTTCGGCGTGCGCGGCCGCTCCTGGGTGGCCATGGGCCCGCCGGTGGGCAAGCGGTCCGAGCGGCTGGACCTGATGTGGCGCTTCCGCGAACTGGCCGACGCCCACGCCGCGCGCCCGGGCATCTACAACATCGGCCCGGACTGGCTGGCGGAACTGGTCGAGATGGGCTTCTCGATCCAGAAGATCGGCGAGTTCGCCGCCGTCCCCCTACCGGACTTCACCATCGCCGGCGGACGGCGCGAGGTGCTCCGGCGCAACTGGCGCAAGGTCAAGGAGAACGGCGGGACCTTCGAGGTCATCCCGCCGGGCGGAACCTGCGCGGTGATGGACGAGCTGAGACGCGTCTCCGACAGCTGGATGGAGGGCCAGCCCGGGGGCGAGAAGGGCTTCTCCCTGGGCGGCTTCGTGGTCCGCTACCTGGAGGAGTTTCCCACCGCCGTGGTGCGGGTGGACGGCAGGATGGTCGCCTTCGCGACGCTGTGGACCACCTCGGAGAAGACCTCCTTCTCCATGGACCTGATGCGCTACGCCGAGGACGCGCCCAAGAACGTCATGGACTACCTGTTCGTGGAGCTGCTGCTCTGGGGCCAGGCCGAGGGCTACGCCGCCTTCGAGTTCGGGGTCGCGCCGCTCGCGGGCCTGACCGACCGGCCGCTGGCGCCGATGATGTCGCGCCTCGGCCGCTTCGTGTTCGAGAAGGGCGAGGAATTCTACAATTTCCAGGGCGTGCGCCGCTACAAGGACAAGTACGACCCGGTCTGGCAGCCGCGCTACATCGCCGCATCGCACAAGTGGGCGATCCCGATCCTGCTGGCCGATGTGGGCCTGCTCTCCTCCGGCGGCCTGCAGGGCCTGACCCAGCGCAAGCCCCCCAGGTCCGAGCCGCCGAAGCTGCTGCCCGCGCCGAAACCCGAGCCGGAAACCCCGGTCGACGCCGCGTGACTATCCGAACGGGCCAGGGGGTTGGGCGGGCTTGATCCCGAGCAGGGTCATGGCGTGGGCGCCGGCCAGCATGCCGATCGCCGCCAGCAGCAGCATCAGGAAGCGCCAGGGCATCAGGCGCGGACCGTGACGGATGTCCCACTGCAGGGCGCCGCGCCAGCCGCAGAAGACCGCGGCGGCCAGGCACACGCCGGTGGTGGTCAGGGTCACGCCCAGTTCGTCCATGGGTCTCCAGATGGCCGCGCCCGGCCCGCTTCACAACCCTGAGAATTCAAGGCCGAGGGTGCGAACTTAATCACCGGTTAACCCTGTTTCGGCGGACTGCCCACAGGGGTGGCCAGTCTTCCACAGGAGATTGTCGCCCCACTAGATGTAGAGGTTAACGGATCGTTTACACCCCACCAGTGGGGCGTTAGCGTTCCCGGTACGAGTGGAGAAGATTCGGATGAGCGCGGGCGCGCCTTGGAGCGTCAAGGGAATAGATCCCAAGGCGCGCGAGATCGCGAAAGATCTTGCGCGGCGCTCTGGAATGACGCTCGGCGAGTGGCTCAACCAGATGATCATCGAGGGCGACGCGGACAGCGATCCGGTCGTCACTCCGCTTGGCCGCCGTACGCCGCCGTGGAGCGGCCTGGACCGCCGCGGGCGCCTGCGCCGGCTGGACGACGCCTATGACGACGAGGCTCCGGCCTCGCGCAGCCCGCGCGGCGACGAGGACCTGGAGCGGGTCGCCCGGGCGCTCGACGACCTGACTCACCGGCTGGAGGCGGCCGAGAACCGCTCGACGCTCGCCATCGGCGGCGTGGACCAGGCGGTCGCCGGCCTGCTGGCCCGGCTGGAAGGGACCGAGCGGGACCACTCCGCCACCTCCGCCCGCCTCGAGCATGTGGCCGAGGACCTGCGCGACGAGCAGGGCCGGGTCATCGACCGCATCCGCCAGATCGAGCGCGAGGGCGCCAATCCACGCCACACCGAGGCGCTGCGCGCGCTGGAGACCGCGCTCGGCAAGATCGCCAACCAGATCTACGAGGGCGACGCGCGCACCCGCGCCACGCTCAGCGAGACCGGCGACCAGATGGCCGCCGTCGCGCGCCGGGTCGAGCGCCTGGAGGCCGAAGACAACCGGCCCGACACCGCCCTGCTGGTCGATGGCGTGGTGGCGCGCATCACCGAGCGGCTGGAGCAGGCCGAGGCGCGCACCGCGGGCGCCATCCGCGCCCTGGAAAGCTCCTTCACCCATCTGGACGACCGGCTGCGCAACGCCGAGAGCCACATCGACCCCGACCGCGAGGGCCGCTTCGAGCGCCTGGCCGAAGACCTGGCCAGCCGGGTCGAGGAATCGCGCAGCGAACTGATCTCGCGCTTCGAGGCCATGGGCGATGTGCGCTTCGACCAGGTCGAGCGCGCGCTTTCCGATCTGTCGGACCACATCGGCGCGGCCGAGCAGCGCTCGGCCAAGGCGATCGAGTCGATGGGTCACGAGGTTTTGCGTATCGCCCACAACATCAACGGACGCATGACGGGCGTGGAGACGTCGAGCGCCCAGGCGGTCGAACGGGCTCAGGGGGAGATGAGCCGGATGGCTCATGCGGTGGAGGCGCGCCTGCGCAAGGCCGACGACGGCCACGCCCAGGCGCTGGAAAAGCTGGGCGCGGAGATCTCGCGCATTTCGGAGCGGCTGAGCGAGCGCATCTCGCACGCCGAGCGCCGCTCGACCCTGGCGTCCGACGACATGGGCGAGCGCATCGGCCGCCTCGCCGACAAGCTGGAGAACCGCGCCGAGAAGTCCTCAAGCGAACTGGCCGAGCGCATCCGCCAGAGCGAGGAGCGCACCGCCAAGCTGCTCGAGGAAGCGCGCTCGACCCTGGACCGCACCCTGAACCGGGCCGAGCACCGCGCCGCGACCCTGGCGGCGGTGGCCGAGCCCGCGCCGTCGATCTCGCAACCCACGGCCTACGCCGCCGATCCCTGGGCGGAGCCTGAGCCCGCGACCCCGCGGCTCGATCCCGCCGCCCTGTTCGACGAACCGGCCCCCGCCTTCCCGGCCTTCCCCTCGGTCGAACCCCAGGCCGCGGCCTCGACGCCGGAGGCGGTCCCGACCTTCGACGACTATTTCACGCCCGAGCCGTTCGGCACGGCCGAGACCGCGCCGGTCCATGCGGAGCTGCCGCCGGCGGCGGCAGCCGAGGACGAATTTTCCGCCGACACCGAATTCCTGACGCCGGAGGAGCTACGCGCCCGCGCCCGTCCGCCGGTCTCGACCAAGGAGGCGATCGACGCCGCCCGCGCCGCCGCCCGCCTGGGCGTGCGCAACAGCGCGCCGGAGGACCGGGGCGGCCTGTTCGGCCTGAAGGGCGGCGGCGCGGCGGGCAAGACCCGCCTGCAGGAGCGCATCGACCGCGAGGCCAAGCGCGACGGCTCCACGGTCAAGAAGGCGCTGCTGGCCACCGGCGTGGCGACCATCCTGGTGGTCACCGTGGTCGGCGGCTACACCATGCTGCCCGAGGACCAGAAGGGTTCGGGCAAGCCCCTCTCCATCATCCCGCGCGACTTCCTGAAAACCCCGGCCGATGGCGGCGCTGCGCCCCTGGCCGCCGTGGCCCTCGGCCAGACCCAGGCCCTGTCGGGCGCCGACAAGGCCAAGGCCGAGGCGCTGTACCAGGAAGCCGTCGAGAAGGTGCCGAACAAGAAGGCCGGCGGTCTGGACGCCCTGACCAAGTCCGCCAACCTCGGCTACGGCCCGGCCCAGTATTTTCTCGCCTCGCTCTACGCTGCCGGCGACAGCGGCGTGACCAAGGATCCGGTCGAGGCGCGCGTCTGGTTCGAGCGCGCCGCCCAGGGCGGCGACCGCAAGGCCATGTTCAACATGGGCATGTTCTATTTCGAGGGCACCGGCGGCCCCAAGGACGAGGCGGCCGCCGCCAAGTGGTTCCGCAAGGCCGCCGATCTCGGCCTGATCGACGGCCAGTACAACCTGGCGCGCCTTTACGAGCAGGGTTCGGGCGTGGCGCGCGATCCGGCCGAAGCCTACAAGTGGTACCTGATCGCGGCCCGCTCGGGCGACGAGGAGGCCCGCGCCGCCGCCGAGGCGCTGAGCCCGCTGCTCGCCCCGGACCAGCGCGACTCCGCCACCCTCGCCGCCCGCGCCTTCCGGCCCGCCGAAGGGGACCCGGCCGCCGCCGCAGGGCGTTGACGGTCCAGGCGCCGCTCTTGCACAAGCAGGCCGCGACTTCCCGCGCGCGGCCGAAGGCCTGACCCTTGGACGTATACCTGCCCATCGCCGAGGTATCGGTGAACGCCCCGCTTCTGGTGGCCCTGGGCGCCTTCGTGGGCTTCATCTCGGGCCTGTTCGGCATCGGCGGCGGCTTCCTGATGGCGCCGGTGCTGGTGTTCATGGGGGTTCCCCCAGCCGTGGCCGTGGCCAGCCAGGCCAACCATGTGGTGGCCTCCTCCGCCTCCAGCGTGCTGACCTACAGCCGCCAGAAGGCGGTGGACTACAAGATGGGGGCGATCATGGCCGCCGGGGGCGCGGTGGGCGCCTTCCTGGGGGTCGAGCTGTTCCGCCTGCTGCGCCTGCTCGGCCAGGGCGATCTGGTGGTGGCGGTGTCCTACCTGCTGTTCCTGGGCGTGGTCGGCGGGCTGATGCTGTGGGAGAGCCTGAACGCGGTCATGCGCCGGCGCCGCGGTGAGGCGCCCAAGCCGCGACCGGACCGGCGCCCGCCCTGGCTCTACGGCCTGCCCTGGCGCATGCGCTTTCCCCGCTCAGGGCTCTACATCTCCGTCATTCCGCCCATCGCCCTGGGTGTCTTCGTAGGCGTGCTGTCGGCGATCATGGGGGTGGGCGGCGGCTTCATCATCGTGCCGGCCATGGTCTATCTGCTGCGCATGCGCGCCAGCGTGGTCGTGGGCACCAGCCTCTTCCAGATCATCGTCACCACCGCCATCACCACCATCCTGCAGGCCGGCCGCAACCAGACTGTCGACATCGTGCTGGCCTCGCTGCTGCTGTTCGGCGGGGTGATCGGAGCCCAGATGGGCGCGCGGGTCTCGGGCCGCTTCCGCGCGGATTCCCTGCGCGCGGTGCTGGGACTGATCGTGCTGCTGGTGGGCCTGCAGATGGGCCTCGGCCTCTTTGTGCGGCCCCATGACCTGTTCGCCTTCGCGCCGGGGACCGGCCGATGAGCGCGCCCCTGCCGCCTGCGGCCGAGCCGCCCGCCCTGGTCGCGACCGCGCCGCGGCCCGCGGTCTCCGCCGCCCTGACCCAGACCAATGTCCAGGTCAGCGCCACCTTCCGCGGCGCGCGCATCGTGCTCTACGGCGCGGTGTTCAATCCCCAGTCCCGCCCGGCCGACGTGGTGGTGGTGGTGCGCGGGCCGGTGCAGCCGATCCGCTTGGTCAAGAAGGTGCGGGTCGCGGGCCTGTGGCTGAACAGCCGCCCCGTGGCCTTCGCCGGCGCGCCTGGCTTCTACATGGCCGCCTCCAGCCGCGACCTGTCGGAAGTGGCCGATTTCGGCACGCTGCGCCGGCTGGGCATCGGGGTCGACCACCTGAAGATCGACGCCCCGGCCGAACAGAAGGTCGAGAGCCGCTTCGGGGTCTCCGACATGGTCGTCTCCCGGCTGGAGGGCGACTACCTCGACTGGCGCAACGCGGTGATCCGCCTGAAGGAGGAGGCCCACCTCTACGACGTCGACCCCCACGGGGTGACCTTCGTCGACCACGGCTTGTTCCGCGCCGAGGTCAGCCTGCCCACTGACGCCCCCGTCGGCCGCTACGAGACCGAGGTCTGGCTGTTCCAGGACGGGGTTCCGGTCTCCGAGCGCAAGCGCACCCTGGAGGTCAAGAAGGTCGGCATCGAGCGCACCCTCTATTCCTTCGCGCGGCGCAGTCCCTGGATCTACGGCCTGACCTCGGTGCTGCTCGCCATGCTGTCGGGCTGGATCGCCTCGCGTCTGTTCCGCAGAAGCTAGTTCCCGCAGCTGGCGCCGAGGTTGGACCCGGCCCGGTCGCTGTTGCACGGGTGGATCGGCGCCTGCAGCATCGGCGCGCGCCGGGCCGCGGCCTCGGCGGCGGCGCGGGCGAACTCACCGTGCGGGTCCTTCAGACCCAGCGGCCCGGAGCGTCCGTCGGGGCGGAACTTCAGCATGGCCATGGCGCACTGCTCGCGTCGCCACTGGGGCAGGCGGTCCAGATACCCCCCGGCGCAGTTGCGCAGCCAGTGGATGGAGGGGATCACCGCCGCGTCCAGGTCGCTGAGCGCGCCGGGTCCGACCCCGCCAAGGGAGGGTGGGGCGGCGCCCGCTGGGGCCGGGCTCGCGGACGGCGGCGGCTCGTGCCGGGGCAGGTCCCAGATCCAGACGGGAGTCTTCGGCGCCGGGGCCTGTGCGTTAGACCCCGCCCCGGCGTGGGGCCTGGGCGGCTTCTCGACGCGCGGCGCGGGGATGATAACCAGCTGCATCGGCCGTTCGACCGCGGCGGGACCGCGATGCTGGGAGGCCAGGATCGCGGCGATCAGGACCAGGTTGGCGCCGAGGCCGAAGCCGGCCGCCAGACCACGGCGGCCCATCCTCGAACGGGGCGGCTGCGGGAGACGCGCGAACAGCCGGCGGGTCATGCCTCGGCCCTCCGTCCCGATCCCGCCCGTCTGGGACATACGCCCGTCCGCTCCGCCCGTTCGGGGGCAGAGCATGTCATGCAAAAGTGGACCCACTTTTGCGCCCGGACATGCTCTACCCTTTTGATTCTTGAGCACGATTCAGCGATCGGATGAATCCATCCGATCCCATCGTGCTCAAGTGAACACTGATTTGCGGCTGGTGTTTGACCGTCAGTCGCCGGTCAGCACGTCCCAGTTGAAGGCATGCACCCGGCCCTGGCCCAGCGCGCAGGCCATGGGCGGCTGGGTGAACATCCCGCGGAAGGCGGGGTCGCGCACGTTGAGGCCGCCGGCATAGGCGCCGAAGGCCGGCAGGATCAGCCGCTCGCCATCGGTGAGGAAACAGCGCCGCCGGACCGAGCGGCCATAGGCGGTGACCCGGGCCGCCGGGTGCAGGTGGCCCGCCACCTCGCCCGGAGCGGGGCCGGACGCTGGTTCGTGAACCAGGCGCAGGCCTTCGCAGGCGTAGGTCGCCGCCGTCTCGCCCGGCAGGTGGCGCGGCCCGTCGGCGTCATGGTTGCCCACCACCCAGATCAGCCGGCGCCCGACCGCCAGGGCGCCGATGCGGCGGGCGTCCTCCGCGTCGAGCCGGCCTTCGCCGCCGCCGTCATGGAAGCTGTCGCCCAGGAAGATCAGCACCTCGGGCTCGGTGGCGGCGACCTCCGCCTCCAGTCGGTTCAGGGTGTCGCGGGTGTCGTAGGGCGGCAGCATCTGGCCGCGAACGCCGAAGGCCGAACCCTTCTCGAAGTGCAGGTCCGCCACCACCAGGGTGCGCGAGCCGACCAGCCAGGCCGCCCCGGAGGTGCGCATCGTCACCCGCGCGCCGGCGACGCGCGCGTGCAGGCCGCCGCAGGAGGAGCGGCGCAGCATCACGGACGTCTGCTCGGCGACAGTCACTCGTCTTCCTCCAGCGCCTCGGCGATCAGCTCCGCGGCGTTCTCCTCCAGGATCGCCTCGTGTCCGGCCCCGAACACGGGCTCGCGGCCGATCTCCAGCAGGACCGGAACCGCGAAGGGCGACACCCGCTCGAGTTCGATCTCGACGATGCGTCCCCTGATCCGTCTCAAAAGCAACGCCAGCCGCGCGATGTCGAGTTGACCTGACGCCGCATCCGCGCGCGCACATCTGAGCAGCAGGTGGTCGGGCTGGTGGCGGCGCAGCACGTCGTAGAT
>CAYSNW010000036.1:0-38744 GCA_964432415.1 uncultured Caulobacteraceae bacterium | reverse complement strand
CACCGCGGCGGCGCCGAAGGCGGCGAGCAGCCCGCCCCGTTCCCTGTTGTCCTTGCGCATGCGGGCGTCTCCCGATCCGACCGCGAGCGGTCCGGCTGCATATGGGCCCGACGGCGGCCGGAGGCCAGTGGGCGCCCAAAGCCGGCGGGCGGCTTGTCCGCGCCGCCCGAACAGCGCAGAGAGCGGCGCATGAACGACGAAGTTCCCGCAAGCCCGGGCGAAACCGCCGCGAACGGCGACATCGGCCTGGCCGCGCGCCTGGCCGCCGTCGGCCTGGTCAGCGCCGCCATGGCCCGCCGCAATGGGCTGGACGAGGCCCTGAACCTGCCCGCCTTCCGCAAGCTGACGCCGCAGGAGCGCGCCTTTTCCCGCGCCCTGGCCATGGCGGTGCTGCGCAACCTCGGCCGCATCGACCGGGCGCTGGACAAGCGCCTGCGCAAGAAGCCCCCCGAGCCGGTGCGAGATCTTCTGCGCATCGGCCTGGCCCAGATGCTGGCGCTCGACGTGCCGGACTTCGCCGCCGTCGCCACCACGGTGAAGCTGGCCGAGCGCGAGGGCTCAACCCGCCCCTACAAGGGCCTGATCAACGCCGTGCTGCGCGGCCTGATCCGTGAGCCCGCGCCCGAGGCGCCGCCCAAGGCCCACGTGCCCGACTGGCTGTGGCAGCGCTGGGTCGCCGCCTATGGCGAGGAGGCCGCCTCGGGCATCGCGCGGGCGGTGATCGTCGAGCCCGCCACCGACCTCAGCTTCCGCGACGCGGAAGGTTTGGCCGCCTGGGCCGAGGCGTTGGACGGGACTGCGCTGCCCGGCGGTTCGCTGCGCACGCGGCGGCGCGGCGACCTGGCCGAATGGCCCGGCTTCGAGGAGGGCGTCTGGTGGGTGCAGGACGCCGCCGCCGCCGTGCCCGCCCGACTTCTGGCTCTGAAGCCCGGCGAAACCGCCGCCGACCTCTGCGCCGCGCCGGGCGGCAAGACCCTGCAGCTGGCGGCCGCCGGAGCGACGGTGACCGCTGTCGACCGCTCGGCCCAGCGCCTGAAGCGGGTGAGCGAAAACCTGGAGCGCACGAAACTCGCCGCCGAAGTCGTCGCCGCCGACGCCGAGACCTGGGACGACAAGCGCACCTTCGACGCGGTGCTGCTGGACGCGCCCTGCAGCGCCACCGGCACCTTCCGGCGCAATCCCGAGGTGCTGTGGGCGACGAAGCCCGCCGACATCGCCAAGCTCGCCGACGTGCAGCACCGGCTGCTGGACGCCGCGGCGACGCGGGTGAAGCCGGGCGGGCGGCTGGTCTACTGCGTCTGTTCGCTGGAGCGCGAGGAGGGCGAGACCCAGATCCTGGCCTTCCTGCGCCGCCATCTGGAGTTCTCAACCGACCCGGCGATCCCGGCCGAGGTCGGCGCCCCGGACGAGGCGCTGACCCCCCAGGGCTGGTTGCGCATCCTGCCCGGTTCCTGGACCGAGCGGGGCGGGCTCGACGGCTTCTTCGCGGCGCGGCTGGTCCGCGCGGCCTGAGCGGGGATTTCCCTGCGCTTGCGGCAAGGCCCGGCGCACCGTAATTCCGGTGCATGGCCGCTCCTGCTCCGCTGATCTGTCCCTCCATCCTCGCCAGCGATTTCGCGCGGCTGGGCGCGGAGGTCGCCGCGGTCGAGGCCGCCGGGGCCGACTGGATCCATGTCGACGTCATGGACGGCCACTTCGTGCCGAACCTGACCATCGGCCCGGAGGTGGTGAAGGCGCTGCGGCCCCACGCGAAGATCCCCTTCGACGTCCACCTGATGGTGGCGCCGGTCGATCCCTATCTCGAGGCGTTCCGCAACGCCGGCGCCGACCTGATGAGCGTGCATCCGGAGTCGGGGCCGCACCTGCACCGCACGCTCAGGCGCATCCGCGAACTGGGGGCCAAGCCCGGGGTGGTGCTCAACCCGGCCACACCGCTGAACGTGCTGGACTGGGCCCTGGAAGAGGTTGATCTGGTGTTGATCATGTCGGTCAACCCGGGTTTCGGCGGCCAGAGCTTCATCACCTCGCAGCTGCGCAAGATCGAAAAGGTCCGCACACTGATCGACGCCTCGGGGCGCGAGGTCGTGCTGCAGGTCGATGGCGGGGTGAACCCCGAGACCGCGCGCCAGTGCGTGGACGCCGGCGCCACGGCGCTGGTCGCCGGCACCGCGGTGTTCAAGGGCGGGCCGAACGCCTACGCCGCCAACATCAAAGCCCTCAAGGGAGGCTGACCCGCCGCCCATGGCCGAACCTGCGCCGCTGCTCGGACCCAGACGAATGCGGCTGCCGCGCATGCCGCACCTGGAAGCCGTCGGCCGGCTGATCGTGCGCCAGGCGGTGATCGAGGGCTTCGGCCTGCCGGGCTACGGCTTGACCCTGGCCAGCCCCGCCGTGGAGGGCCTGGGCGTCTCGCCCGCCGATCCCCGCCCCCCCGACCCGCGCCTGGGCCGGGCCGTCTATGAGGGCCGCTTCGCCTTCGCCGGCTCGGTGCTCACCGCCCCCGCCCCCGACCACCCCTGGGCCCACCCGGCGCCGGATCGCGCCTTCGCGGTCGAGCTGCACCGCTTCGCCTGGATGCCCGGCCTGATGGCGCTGGGCGACGCGGGGGCAGTAGAGGCCCTGCGCCTGACGCTCGCCTGGATCGACACCTTCTCGGCCTGGCGGCCCTTCACCTGGGGGCGCGAGGTGCTGTCGAGGCGGGTGTTCAACCTGGCCTGCGCCGCGCGGCGGCTGGCCATGGCCGGCAACCCCGACCAGGCGGTGGCGGTCGGCGACACCCTGGCGCGCCAGGCCCGCCATCTGCTGCGCCTGCCCGAGGGCCGAGCCTGGTCGGCGGAGCACGCCGCCGCGGCGGCTCTGGCTGGCGCTGCCCTGTCCGGCAAGGCCGGCGAGCGGCTCCTGACCCGGGCGTTGGCGCGCCTGACCCCCGCGTTGCACCGCACGGTGCTGCCCGACGGAACCCACGCCTCGCGCTCGCCCGAGGCCGGGATGGAGCTGCTGCTGGACCTGACGGCGCTCGACGACGCCCTGCATCAGCGCGGGACCCCCGCGCCGCCGGAGCTCGGCCGCACGCTCGACCGGATGAGCCTGGTGCTCAGGACCCTCACCCTGGGCGACGGGCGCCTGGCCTGCTTCCAGGGGGGCGAGGCTTCGAGCCTGGCCCGCGTCGCCGCTGCGCGGGCCCGCGACGACGCCTTCGGGATCGCGCCCGAGGTCCTGCCGGACGGCCGCTATCACCGGCTCCAGGGCCAGATGCTGCAGGCCCTGGTCGACGCCGGGGCTCCGGCCCAGGGCGCCTATTCCACCAGCGCCTGCGCCCAGCCGCTGGCCATCGAGGTGGTCTGCGGCAAGGACCGGCTGATCACCAACACCGGCTGGAGCCCGCGCCAGCCCGAGCGCCAGGGCCACCGCCTGACCGCGGGCGGCTCGACCCTGAGCCTCGGCGGGGCCTCGGTCCTGGCTCCGCTGCAGGGCCGGCTGTCCGGCGCGCTGGGCCCCCGGCTGGACGGACCGCCCTTCCAGGTCGAGGCGCGGCGTGAGGCCGACGAGGGCGCCGCCCTTCTGGTGCTGGCCCACGACGGCTGGGCCCCGCGCTTCGGCCTGATCCACGAACGGACCCTGTATCTGGACATCCGCGCCGACGAACTGCGCGGCGAGGACCTGCTGTTCCCGGCCGAGGGCGCCAGGCCCAAGGTCATGGCCGCGCCCTTCGCCTGCCGTTTCCACCTGCATCCCGATGTGCAGGTCTCCGCCTCGCGGGACCACAAGAGCGTGCTGCTGCGCGGCCTGTCGGGCCGGGGCTGGTGGTTCCGCAGCGACGCGGCCGAGGTGACGGTGGAGGCCTCCAGCTGGTTCGAGAACGGCTGGCCGCGCAAGTCGGCCCAGGTGGTGCTCAAGGCCGTGGCCCGCACCGAGGGCCGCACCCGGGTGCGCTGGAAGATCAGCCCCGCCGGCGGACCGGGCGATCTGGAACGATTCTGACACGCTCGGGCCTTCCGCGCCCGCCCCGGCGCATGCTAGGCGGCAGCCGCGTCTCCCCCGCCGCCAGCCCCCGGTGATACATGCCCGCCGCCCCCGCCTTTCCGCCCGCGCCGGATCGGGTGATCCCGCGCCGAGCCCTGATCTCGCTGTCCGACAAGACCGGCCTGGAGGAGGTCGCCCGCACCCTCGTCGGCATGGGCGTCGAGCTGATCTCCACGGGCGGGACCTGCGCGGCGATCGAGAAGGCCGGTTTGCCGGTGCGCGACGTCTCCGACCTGACCGGCTTCCCAGAGATGATGGATGGACGGGTCAAGACCCTGCACCCCAAGGTCCACGGGGCCCTGCTGGGCGTGCGCGACGCCCGCGACCACGCCCAGGCGATGATTGATCATGACATCGTCAACATTGATTTGATCTGGATCGACCTCTACCCTTTCGAACAAACGGTGGCGGCGGGCGGGAATTTCGAGGCCTGCGTCGAGAACATCGACATCGGCGGCCCGGCCATGATCCGCTCGGCGGCCAAGAACCACGGTTATGTCACCGTCTGCACCGACCGGGCGGGCCTGGGCGAGGTGCTGGCCGCGCTGCAGATCGAGGGCTCCACCGGCCTGGAGCTGCGCCGTCGCCTGGCGGCGGGCGCCTTCGCCCGCACGGCGGCCTACGATGCAGCGGTGTCCAGCTGGTTCGCCGGCCAGGTCGGCGACGCCTATCCGCCGCGCAAGACCGTCTCGGGCCAGCTGATCCAGACCATGCGCTATGGCGAGAACCCCCATCAGAGCGCCGCCTTCTACCGCACCACCGATCCGCGTCCGGGCGTGGCGACCCTCACCCAGCTGCAGGGCAAGGAACTCAGCTACAACAACGTCGCCGACACGGACGCGGCCTATGAGCTGGTGGCCGAGTTCGATCCGGCGGAGCGTCCGGCCTGCGTCATCGTCAAGCACGCCAACCCCTGTGGCGTGGCGGTGGGCTCCACGCTCGAGGAGGCTTACCAGCGCGCCCTGGAATGCGATCCGGTCTCGGCCTTCGGCGGCGTGATCGCGGTCAACCGGCGCCTGGACCGGGCCGCGGCGCTGAAGATCGTGGAGATCTTCACCGAGGTCGTGATCGCGCCGGAGGTCGACGAGGACGCCGCGGAGGTGTTCGCCGCCAGGAAGAACCTCAGGCTGCTCACCGCCGGGCGCCTGCCCGATCCGGTCGGCCCGGGCGAGGTGTTCCGCTCGGTGGCCGGCGGCTTCCTGGTGCAGTCGCGCGATGCGTCGCGCCTGACGGCGAAGGACCTGACCATCGTGACGAAGCGCAAGCCCACGGAGGCGGAGGTGCGCGACATGCTGTTCGCCTTCACCGTGGCCAAGCACGTCAAGTCCAACGCCATCGTCTACGCCAAAGATGGCCGCACCGCCGGCATCGGCGCCGGCCAGATGAACCGGCGCGACTCCGCCCGCATCGCGGCGCTGAGGGCCCAGGAAGCGGCCGAGGCCCTGGGCCTGCCGCAGTCGCTGGCCCAAGGGTCGGCCTGCGCCTCGGAAGCCTTCTTCCCCTTCCCGGACGGGCTGATGGAGGCCGCCGCCGCCGGCGCCACCGCCGTGATCCAGCCGGGCGGTTCGATCCGCGACGCGGACGTGATCGCCGCGGCCGACGCCGCGGGCCTCGCCATGGCCTTCACCGGCGTGCGGGTGTTCCGCCACTAGCGGGCGGCGCCGGCCCCCGCTAGGGTCGCATCGCAATCAGATTGAGTGTCCGCCTTGCGCCGTCGAGCCCTGTTCAGCGCCCTGCCCGTCTCGGTGCTCGGCCTCATGGCGCGGCCGGCGGCGGCGGCGGGGACAGGGACCCACGGCATGGATACGGTTGAGCAGCGCTGGAGCCGGCTCGAGCCGCACGTGCAAGCGTACGGTCCGGCGGATGACCTTGCGCGGCCGGCGGTGCTGCTGTTCCACGGCTGCGGCGGGGTGCGCGACCTGGCCAAGGCCTACGGCGAGGCGGCCGCGGCGGCCGGTTTCCGGGCCTTCTCCATCGATTCCTACGCCGCGCGCGGCTGGCCGCGCACCTATGGCCTGGCCTTCGTCTGCACGGGCCTCGCCTTCCACGGCTCGGAGCGGGCCGGCGACGTGCTGGCGGCGACCTGGGGGATTTCCCGGCGCAAGGACGTGGACGCCTCGAAGATGGCGCTGGCGGGCTGGAGCCACGGCTCCTGGTCGATCATGGACCTGATGACCATGCCGCTGAAGGGCGCGGGCGAGGCCGGCTTGGCCGACCCGGATCCGGCCTGTCTCGAGGGCGTGCGCGGCGTGTTCCTGGCCTATCCCTACGGGGGCCTCGGCGCGCTCAGCCGCATCAAGCCCTGGGTGCGCACGCCCGAGGTGCTGGGCGTCATCGCCAAGCAGGACCACGTGACCTCGGTGCGCGACGCCGAGCGGCTCTACGCCACCGCCCAGCGGGCGGGATCGAGCGTGGATCTCTGGCGCGTGGACGCCACCCACGCCTTCGACGAGAACGGCACTGGCGGGATCATGCGCTACGACGAGGCCCTGTCGAAACAGGCCCGTGAGCGCTTCGTCGGCTTCCTGAAGAAGACCCTGGCCGTCACCGACACGCGCGCCGCCGCCGGCGCCGCCTGAGGCCGATTCAAAGCGGGGAGCATGTTCGGGCGCAAAAGTGGGACCTCTTTAGCATAACATGCTCCTGCGGTTGCGGGGGCTTGACCCCACGCCCCCATCACGTCCCATGCGGCCAATGGATACGCTGGAACATCGCTGGCAGCGCCTGTGGCCGCACGTGGTGCAGTTCGGTCCCCAGGACGACGAGCCGCGTCCGGCGGTGCTGCTGTTCCACGGCTGCGGCGGGGTGCGCGACCATCTGCGCCGCTACGCCACTGTGGCCGCCCAGGCGGGGTTCCGGGCCTATCTGATCGATTCCTACGGTCCGCGCGGCTGGACCAACGCCTATGCGTCGCACTTCGTCTGCGCCGGCCTGGCCTTCCGCGGCTATCCGCGCGCGGGGGACGTGCTGGCGGCGACCTGGGGGGTGGCCCAGCTGCCCGGCGTCGATCCGACCCGTCTGGCGCTGGCGGGCTGGAGCCACGGCTCCTGGGCGATCATGGACCTGATGACCTTGCCGCTTACCCGCCCCGGCGAGGTGCGCCTGGCCAATCCGCGGCCCGAACCGCTGGACGGCGTGCGGAGCGTCTTCCTGGCCTATCCGTACGTGAACATCATCGCCCGCAGCCGTTCCGGCCCCTGGCTGCGCGCGCCGCGCACCTTCGGCATCGTGCCCCGGCGCGATCACCTGGCCTCGGTCAGGACCCACCTGCGCGCCTATGCCTCCGCCGTGGCCGGCGGGGCGGACGTGGAGCTTTGGTCGGTGGACGCCACCCACGCCTTCGACGAGCCGGGCCTGCGCGTGCCCGAACACCTGATGCGCTACGAGCCGGACCTGGGCGCCGCCTCCCTCCACCGCTTCCGCAGTTTCCTGATGGCGGCGACCTGACCGTTAGGCGCCGGGCGCTTCTTCCTCGGCCGACATGCCCATCATGTGGAAGCCGGCGTCGACGTGGATGACCTCGCCGGTGGTCGACAGGCCCAGATCCGAGCAGAGCCAGAGGGCGCAGCCGGCGACGCCCTCCATGGAGGTGTCTTCCTTCATGGCCGACATGGAGCGGCCCGAGGCGATCATGCCGCGCCCCCCCGCTATGCCTGCCAAGGCCAGGGTGCGCATGGCGCCGGCCGAGATGGCGTTGCAGCGGATGCCGCGCGGGCCGAGGTCGCGGGCGATGTAGCGGGTCGCCGCCTCCAGGGCCGCCTTGGCCACGCCCATGGTGTTGTAGTTGGGGATCACCCGCTCGCTGCCCAGGTAGGTCATGGTCACCAGCGAGCCGCCGTTGGGCATGATCTTCGAGGCCCGCCGGGCGACGTCGACGAAGCTGAAGGCCGAGATGTTCAGCGCCAGCAGGAAGCCCTCGCGGGTGGTGTTGTCGACGAACGAGCCCTTCAGCTCGTTCTTGTCGGCGAAGGCCACCGAATGGACCACGAAGTCCAGCGTCCCGAAGGTTTTCTCGATCTCGGCGAAGGCGGCGTCCATCGAGGCGTCGTCGGTGACGTCGGCGGGGATCAGGGTCTTGACCCCGATGCTTTCGGCCAGGGGCCGCACGCGGCGCTCCAGCGCCTCGCCCTGGTAGGTGAAGGCCATCTCCGCGCCCTGGGCGGCCAGCTGGCTGGCGATCCCCCAGGCGATGGAGTTCTGGTTGGCGACGCCCATGACGAGGCCCTTCTTGCCCCGCATCAGCTCGCCCTTGGGCATGGTCCAGCCGTCTTCGGCCATGGTCGTCTCCCTCATCCGTGATCGGTGGTTAGCAGGAGCCGGGGCGTGGGCAAACCCCGGGAACGTGCGGGGCAGGTTCAGGGCTCGACGAGATTGCGGATGGCGTCGCAGACGTGGTCGGCCTCTTCGTCGAACAGGGTGGCGTCGATGGAACGGACTTTTCCGCTGCGCAGCTTCAGTACGACGCTGACCATGGCGGGGCCGCGAGGGCCGGCGCGTTTTCCCAACGTCTCAACCCCGACGATTTCATTCATGGGGAGGCTCTGGCCGCGCCCGCCCCAATAGAGCACATGCCCCTCGCCCCAGACGGCGGCGCCCTGGCGGGTCAGGATCTGGCGGAGCGCGCCCGAGCAGTAGATCGCGGCGATGAGCCAGGCCACCGCGGCGATGGGCACGGCCAGGGAGAGCGACCACGACCCTTCCGCGTCGGCGCGCGTCGGCGGCCAGATCGTCGACAAGTCCAGCGAGGCGGCCATCCAGACGACAAACGCCAGAAACGCCACCAGCACCCCGGTCCGCCAGCGCGAATACCGGGCGACGACGGTCTCCACCTAGACGCGGCTCATAATCAGGCAGCCGTTGGTGCCGCCGAAGCCGAAGCTGTTGGACATCATGGTCTCGGCCTGGATGTCCTTGCGGGCTCTGAGGATCGGCAGATCCTCGAAGGCGGGGTCGAGGGTCTCGATGTGGGCGCTCTCGGCCAGGAAGCCGTCCCGCATCATCAGGAGGCAGTAGATCGCCTCCTGCGCGCCGGCGGCGCCCAGGCTGTGGCCGGTCAGGGATTTGGTGGACGAGATCCACGGGCCCTGGGTCCCGAACACCTGGCGCACCGCGTCCATTTCCTTGGCGTCGCCCACCGGGGTCGAGGTGCCGTGCGGGTTCAGGTAGTCGATCTTGCGGCCGCCGGCCTGGGCCAGGGCCAGGTTCATGCAGCGCACGGCGCCCTCGCCGGACGGGGCGACCATGTCGTAGCCGTCGGAGTTGGCCGCGTAGCCGGTGATCTCGGCGTAGATCTTGGCGCCGCGGGCCTTGGCCCGCTCGTACTCTTCCAGCACCACGATGGCGCCGCCGCCGGCGATGACGAAGCCGTCGCGGGCCACGTCATAGGCGCGCGAGGCGACCGCCGCCCGGTCGTTGAAGTTGGAGGACATGGCGCCCATGGCGTCGAACATGTTGGACATCATCCAGTCCAGCTCTTCGCAGCCGCCGGCGAACATGACGTCCTGCTTGCCCATCTGGATCTGTTCGGCCGCCGCGCCGATGCAGTGGGTCGAGGTCGCGCAGGCCGAGGAGATCGAATAGTTGATCCCCTTGATCTCGAACCAGGTGGCCAGCACCGCCGAGGGGCCGGAGCTCATGGCCTTGGGCACGGCGAAGGGGCCGATGCGCTTGGGACCCTTCTCGCGGGTGATCTCCGCGGCGCCGACGATGGTGCCGGGAGAGGGCCCGCCCGAGCCCACGATCAGGCCGGTGCGCTCGTTGCTGACGTCCGCGGGCTCGAGGCCTGAGTCCTTCAGCGCCTGTTCGAAGGCGATGTGGCCATAGGCGGTGCCCGGCGCCAGGAAACGCGCGGCGCGGCGGTCGACCAGGGTCTCCCACTCGATCTCGGGCTTGCCCCGGACCTGGGAGCGGAAGCCCAGCTCGGCGTAGTCGGGGGCGAAGCTGATGCCCGATCTGGCATGGCGCAGGGAATCGGCGACCGCCTCGGCGTCGTTGCCGATCGAAGACACGATTCCCAGTCCGGTGATTACAACCCGGCGCACGTCGATGGCCTCCCGCTCAGGTCAGGGTCTTGGGGTCGAACAGGCCGACCCGCAAGTCCGATGCGGTGTAGATGACCTGGCCGTCGGCCTCGAGCACGCCGTCGGCGACGCCCATGACCAGCTTGCGCAGGATCACCCGCTTCATGTCGATCTTGTAGACGACCTTCTTGATGTCCGGGGTGACCTGGCCGGTGAACTTCACCTCGCCCACGCCCAGCGCCCGGCCCTTGCCCGGCGCCCCTGTCCAGCCGAGGAAGAAGCCGACGAGCTGCCACATCGCGTCCAGGCCCAGGCAGCCGGGCATGACCGGGTCGCCCAGGAAGTGGCAGGCGAAGAACCAGTGGTCCGGCCGGATGTCGAGCTCGGCCTCGATGTAGCCCTTGCCCGCGCTGCCGCCATCGCGGGTGATCGACACGATCCGGTCCATCATCAGCATCGGCGGGGCGGGAAGCTGGGCGTTCGACGGCCCGAACAGCTCGCCACGGGCGCAGGCCAGCAGGTCTTCGTAGTCCAGAGAACTAAGGGCCGTCTTTTCGGCGATCGTCATGCGATCGGTGCTCCGCAGGCGCGCTCAGGTGAACGCGGGTCAGTCTTGGCGCACGGGTTACACGCTCCGTCGCTTCGCCTCAACCGCCCTGAGCCGGGGGGTGAAGCCCGAAGGCCTGAAATCGCCCCGGAGATTCACCGGCAGCGCGGCGCCTCGTCCACGCCGAACAGGTCGCGCGCCGGGGCCCAGGCCTTGAGGCCCTCGACCTTCACCCGGCACCACCCGCCCTCGCAGCGGTCCAGGTCCGCCACCGCGCGCGGCGCCAGATAGGCGCGCACCCGGCTGCCGGGGCGCGGATCGTCGGTCAGGGGGAGGGGTCCCGGCGCGGCCCGGAACACGGTGCGCACGCCGTCGACCGTGCGGCGGTGGACCCAGGCGCTCTGGCCGTCCGAATCGCAGACCTTCCGCCACTCCCGCGTTTCGGCCACGATCTGCACCGGCAGGTGTTTGGCGCTGTAGACCCACACGGTCGGATAGTCGTCGCCGGGGCCGGAACGGGCGTTCACTGTGCCGAATTTGAGCGAGACCCAGCGCGGCACGGGCAGGCCCGAAGGCGTCGGCCGGTCCCGATCGCGGGCCAGCGCTGGAGCCGAGGCCAATGCCAGCAAGCCGAGCAGGGCCGCCACCGCCGCGCCACGGCGGCGTTTCGCCGGGCGTCCGGCTTTGCTACACCTCGCGTCCCGCGCCGCAGCCCAGGGTTCAAACGCCTTCATGTCCGGTCCCAAACTCAAGGTCGTGCTCACTCGCCGGCTGCCGGAGTCGGTGGAGACCCGGATGCGCGAACTGTTCGACACGGAGCTCAATCTCGACGACCGGCCGTTTACCATTGATGAACTCAAGGCCGCGGCCGGACGCGCCGACGTGCTGGTGCCCACCATAACCGACCGCATCGACGCCGAGTTGCTGGCCGCCCGGGGCGAAAACCTCAAGATGATCGCCAGCTTCGGCGCCGGGGTGGACCACATCGACGTGGCCGCCGCCATCGAGGCGGGATTGATTGTAACCAACACGCCCGGCGTGCTCACCGAAGACACCGCCGACATGACCATGGCCCTGATCCTGGCGGTGGCGCGCCGGATCGTGGAGGGCTCCGACCTGGTCCAGCGCGGCGACTTCCATGGCTGGACGCCCACCTGGATGACCGGGCGGCGCATCTGGGGCAAGCGGCTGGGCATCGTGGGCATGGGCCGCATCGGCCAGGCCCTGGCGCGCCGCGCGACCGCCTTTGGCCTGTCCGTGCACTATCACAACCGCAAGCCCGTCAGCCCGCGCATCGCCGAGGAGCTTTCGGCCACCTACTGGGAAGACCTGGACCAGATGCTGGCGCGGGTCGATTTCATCTCGATCAACTGTCCGCACACGCCCGCCACCCACCACCTGATCTCGGCTGAGCGGCTCAAGAAACTCCAGCCCCATGCGGTGCTGGTCAACACCGCCCGCGGCGAGATCATCGACGAACCGGCCCTGGCCGCGGCCCTCGCGGCCCGCGAACTGGCGGGCGCCGGCCTGGATGTGTTCGAGCGCGAGCCGGCGGTCCACCCGGCGCTGCTGGGACTGTCCAACGTCGTGCTGCTGCCGCACATGGCCTCCGCCACCCTCGAGGCGCGCGTCGACATGGGCGAGCGGGTGATCCTGAACATCAAGACCCTGCAGGACGGCCACCGGCCCCCGGACCGGGTCATTCCGGCGATGCTTTAGATCCCGGAGGCTCCGGGCGAGCGATTATTTCCCCCTGAGGGTTTGACCCACGGCTCAGCTTGGTCTTGAAATCGGGACGTGAGTTCCGGGGGGAATCAATGAGCGCGCGTATCCTGCGTGCGGCCGTGGCCGGCCTGGCCCTGGCCGCAGCCATCGGCGCGGTCACGGCGCCGGCTCGCGCGGCCGACCCGCAGACACCCGCCCCGGCGCCCTCCCAGCCCGCGACGGCGCCCGGGGCGCCGAAGGTTCCGACCATCGAGGACTTCCTGGCCTCTCCGGAGATGGCGGCCGGACGCCTGTCTCCATCCGGGCGCTACATCGCCCTGGTCAAGGACACGGACCGGGGTCAGCGCGTGCTGGTCATCGACCTCAAGGAGCGCAAGTCCCGCGAAATCTTCGGCACGCCGGCGCCGACGGTGAGCAAGGGCCGCACGACCGGCTTCAGCACGGCGGGCATCAGCGACATCCACTGGAAGGGCGAAGACCGGCTGGTCGCCGAGATCTGGACCTTTTCGATGCTGAGCGTGTCCGGCGGGGTCTATATCGGCCGCATTCCCTCGGCCTGGGTCGTCCCGCGTGAGTCGAGCGGTGACGGAACCCGTATTTCTCTGACGAAGGCCGGGGCGGCCAAGCCCGGCGGCGCCAAGGACGACCTGGTGGTCGTCGACGCCCTGCAGGCCGATCCCGACCATGTGCTGGGCTTCCGGGTCGCCGACGAAAAACTCGCCCTCTACAAGGTCGATGTCCGCGACAACTCCTGGGAGATCATCGAGCCGGGCGCTCCCGGCGTCGACTCCTACAAGGTCAACGCCCAGGGCGTGCCGGTGGCCAGGATCGTGCGCAAGAACCCCTTGTTCGGACGGGGCTGGCGGGTGATCGAGGGCCGCGCGCCGGGCGACGCCGCCTGGAGCAAGATCACCGAAATCCACTCCAGCGACCTGCGCGCCTTCGCCGACATGGAGCTGCTCGGCGCCGCGGAAAGGCCGGCGGACTTCTACGTCGCAGTCCGGCCGAAGTCTCCCGCTGACGGCGACACCACCTCGGTGCGCATCTACGACCTGCAGAGCAAGACCCTCGGTCCTCCGATCTGGAGCAACCCGACCTACGATGTGACCGGCATCGTGCAGGAGGCCGGCGACGGCGGCGCCCTGCTAGCGGGCTGCTACTGGGTCGATGTCTACCAATGCGATTTTTCGGACAAGGCCCTGGCCGCCAACCTGAAGGGCGTGTCGAAGTTCTTCGAGAACGAGCGCACCCTGGGCATCGTCTCGATGTCGGCGGACGGCAAGCTCTGGCTGCTCGACGTGGCGGGGCCTGACGAACCGGGCGCCTACTACCTCTACGACCGCGCTTCCCGGCACGTGGAATACGTCGGCAACCGCTATCCCAAGCTGCCGACGGCCAGCCTCGGGCGGATGACGCGGGTCGACTACAAGGCGCGCGACGGCCTGGCCCTGTCCGGCTACCTGACCCTGCCGCCCGGGCCCACGGACGCGCCGCCGCCGCCGCTGGTGGTCCTGCCCCACGGCGGGCCCGAGGCCCGGGACCACTTTGAATACAATGTCTGGGTCCAGTTCCTCGCCAGCCGCGGCTATGCGGTGTTCCAGCCCAATTTCCGCGGCTCGGACGGCACGGGCCGCAAGTTCGCCGAGGCCGGCTACCGCAAGTGGGGCGCGGAGATGGAGGACGACATCACCGACGGCGTCCACGCCCTCATCGAGCGCCGGAAGGTCGATGGCGGCAAGGTCTGCATCATGGGCGCCAGCTACGGCGGCTACGCGGCCCTCTATGGAGCCGTGGCGGAGCCTGGGCTGTACAAGTGCGTGATCGGCATTTCGGGGCCGAGCGACCTGGTGGAGATGCTCAACTGGGAGCGTAGCACCCAGGGGGCGGACTCCGACCACTACGAGTACTGGTCGCGGGTCATCGGCGACCCCTCCGCCGACAAGGAGCGGCTGCTCCTGAAGTCTCCGGCGCGCCAGGCGGCGGCGTTCCGCGCGCCGGTCCTGCTGTTGCACGGCACGGACGACCAGATCGTTCCCGTGCGTCAGTCCAGGATCATGGAGAAGGCGCTGAAGCAGGCCGGCAGGCCGGTGCGCTACGTGGAAATCAAGGGCGCCGGGCACGGCTCCTGGGACGAAGAGAGCAACACCAAGCTGCTGAGCGAGATCGAGACCTTCCTCGACAAGAACCTTGCGCCCGCACGCAAGGCTCCGGAAAAGCCCGAGGAGAAGCCGGAAACGGCGAAGAAGGGCGAGAAGGGCTGAGCGCGCCTCAGTAGAAGACCACCGCCCCGGGGTCGCGCTTGGCGGCCGCCTCGGCCACGGGCTTTCGAACGGCGGCAACCTTTTTCGGCTCGAGCCCGGCCAGGAAGGCGCGCAGATCGTTGGCCGAGGAGCCGGCGGCCTCTTCCTGCACCAGGTGACCGGCGTTGGGATAGACGATCAGCTTCGAGCCGGGGATGGCGTCGTTGAACTTCTTGCCGTCCGCCGGGTCGACCAGGGCGTCGTGGGCGCCCCAGAGGATCAGGGTCGGGGTCTTGATCGCCGCCAGCTTTTCGGGACTGGCCCAGCCCGCGGTCTTCATGCCGAGCAGCAGATCGATCACCGCGTCGCGGTGGCCCGGCGCGCGGCCGAGGTCGGTGTAGCGGTCGATCATGGCGTCAGTGGCCAGGGCCGGGGTGGCGTAGGCGCTCTGCAGGCCTTCGCGGATCTTGGCCGAGGCGTCGAGATCGCGCACCAGCAGGCGGCCCCAGGCGGTCTTCACCAGATCGGCTCCGGGAGGCTCCTTCGCCTTGGGGCCATTGTCGCGCCAGCCGGCGGCGTCCACCAGGACCAGGCCCTTCAGCCGCTCCGGGTGGGCCGTGGCGTAGCGCCAGGCCACGTCGCCGCCCATGGACGAGCCGCCCAGGGTGAAATGCTCGAGGTTTTCCGCCTTGGCGAAGGCCTCGACGACGCGGACGTAGCCCTTGATGCTGGCCTTGTAGCCCTTGGGCGCGCGGGTCAGGCCGAAGCCCGGCAGGTCAAGTGTGATGACGCGGTAGTCGGGGCCGAGCGCCTTGACCCAGGGCTCCCAGGTGTCCAGCGACATGAAGAAGCCGTGCACCAGCACCACTGTCGGACCCTTGGGATTGCCCTGGTCGCGATAGTGCACGCGCAGGCCGCCCGGCAGGTCGACGAACTTGGACTGGGCGTTGGCGTAGCGGTGCTCCAGCTCCGCATAGGGAATGTCGGGCCGCCGCAGCGTCGCCCAGGCGACGCCTGCGATGACCGCGACCACCACGACCAAGCCCGCCAGTACCTTCAGCGCCTTGCCCATCGCCCCTCTCCCCAGGGGCCCGGGTCCGGCGGCTTGTGCGCCGGTCGAACAGCGACCCCGGGGCGAGACTTGCGACAGACCGGCGTTCGGTCAAGCCGCTGAGCCCTCCGCCCGCCGAGTTCGTTGCGCCGTAGCGCCGGGGACACGGTCGCGAAAGACGCGGAGGCGGTCTTGCGCAAGGGACCGGATCGTCCATGCTGGGAAGGACGGGACGGCGAGCGCGAACCAGCCTTGATCAACCTTGAATCAACATCGGATCGCGCCGCCACGGTCGAGCGTGTACGGCGCTGGACCTTTGAAACGGCCCTGCCGTTCTGGGCGGACAGGGGCCTCGACCCCGTCCGTGGCGGGTTTGTCGAGCGCATGGAGCTGGACGGCCGGCCTGACCTTGCCGCCGACAAGCGGGTGCGGGTCCAGGCGCGCCAGATCTATGTCTTCAGCCATGCCGCGACCCTGGGCTGGTCCGGCGGGCTGGAGGCGGCGCGGGAGGGCCACCGTTTCCTGACCCGCCATGCGCGGCTGGTCGGGGGCGGTTGGGCGCGCAGGCTGACGCCGGACGGCACGGTGACGGACCCGACGCTCGACCTCTACGACCAGGCCTTCGTGCTGCTGGCCCTGGCCTGGTTCCACCGCGCGAGCGGAGAGGCCGAGCCAATGGCCCTGGCGCACCGGACCTTCGACGCCATCGAGCGTGAGCTCGGGCGCCCCGACAGGCGTGGATTCCGGCCCGAAGCGGGCGCGGACGACGGCCAGCAGAACCCGCACATGCACCTGCTGGAAGCGGTGCTGGCCCTGCACGCGGCCAGCGGCGAGGCGCGCTGGCTCGAAGCGGCCAACGCCTTGGGCGAGCTGTTTCGAGAGACCCTGTTCGACCCGGACACCGGAACCCTGGCGGAAAGCTTCGACCACAGTTGGCGCCGGATCGAGCCGGCGGCGCTGGAGCCCGGCCATCAGTTCGAATGGGTCTGGCTGCTGGCGCGCCTCGACGAACTCGGCGGCGCCGGCCATGAGGCCCAGGCGATGGCGCTCTACGACTTCGGCCTCAGGGCCGGTGTCTCGAAGACCAGAGGCCTCGCCTTCGATCAGGTCGACGCCTCCGGGGCGGTGCTGCTGTCCAGTTCGCGCCTCTGGCCCCAGACTGAACTGCTCAAAGCGCGGCTGGCGCGCGGCGATCTGGCGGCGGCGACGGCCGGGGCGGCGATCATGCTCGACCGCTACCTTGATCCCGCCCCGCCCGGCGGCTGGCGCGATCATTTCGACGCGGACGGGCGGCTGCTGGACCGCTGGATGCCGGCGTCCAGCCTCTACCACCTGTTCGTGGCCTTCTCCGAGCTGCTGCGCGTGGCGGGCGCATGAGCCTCCCGGCCGCTTTCCTGGACCGCGACGGGGTCCTGATCGTCGACAGCGGCTATCCGCATCGGCCGAAGGACCTGGTGCTGATCGAGGGCGCGGCGGCGGCGGTGCGCCGGTTGAACGCGGCGGGGTTGAAAGTGGTGATCGTCACCAACCAGTCGGGCGTGGCGCGCGGCCTGTTCAGCGAGGCGGAGATGGACGCGTTCAACGACCTGCTGCGCCGGACCCTGGCCGCCGAAGGGGCGCGCATCGATGCGATCTACGCCTGTCCCTACCTGCCGGACGCGCCGGTGAAGGCTTACAGTCACCCGGACCATCCCGACCGCAAACCCAACCCGGGCATGATCCTGCGCGCCATCGCCGACCTCGACCTCGATCCGGTGCGCTCGCTGCTGATCGGCGACAAGGAAAGCGATCTGGAGGCTGCGCGCCGCGCCGGGGTCGCCGGCTGGCGCTTCGGGGGCGGTGATCTGGATCAGTTTGTCGCACAACTTCCGGTACGACGTTAAGCGGACCGCAATCGATTGCGCGGATGGTGGGCGTACTGGGCGCAAGCCCTTTCACCCGGGCCGCAGCATGGGCGCGAAAGCGACATCCCCGGACCCCGCCCCTGATTTCGTCGGTCTCGATCGGCTGACGACAGCGGACGCGGCCGCCACCATCGAACGACTGCAGGGTTCGCCCCTGCTGGCGGCGGGGGAGGTGAATCTGGTCGGGCTCAGCGCCATCCAGGCCCGCCTCGGCGAGCGCTGGGAACATAAGCGCCGCCAGGTCTGGGAACAGGCGGAACGCTGTTTCGCGCGCCAGATGGGACCCGCGGCGCTGGCGGTGCGGGTCTCGGAGACCGATTACCTCGTCACCCTGGCCGGCGCCGGCCGCTTCGGCGCCCAGACCAGCTGCCTGTCGGTGCTGCGCGAGATTCTCACCTTCTTTCTCGGCGAGGCCAATCCGGCCGATCTGCGGCTGCGCGAGGTCACCGCCCTGTCGGCCCAGGGCGCGGACTGTTCGCCGGTCGATCCGCTGAACATGCGGGCCAACCCGGTCGCAGGGGCCGGCCCGGCCGCCCCCCCGCCCCCCGACCCCGCCCCGGCAGTCCCGACCGCCCCGCCTTCGAGTCTGGGCCTGACCGTTCAGGCGCTCGCGCGGCCCTCCGCGCTCGAGGAGGCCGGCGAAGAGGCCTCTCCCGACCGCTGGAGTCCGTTCGTGGCCGGCGACGGACGCGAGCTGAAGGTCTCCTGCCGCATGGAGCCGGTGTTCGAGTTGCAGCAGTTCCGCCTGGTCGGCCACCGCCTGGAGCCGAGCGTGCAGGACGTCCGCCGCGGGACCTTGCTCGACTCGGCCGCGGTCAGCGCCCTGTCGCCGGGCGACCGCGAACGGGTGGATCTGGCCACCATCGCCCGCGGGGTCAGCCGCCTGCGCAGCGCCGGCGACCGGGCCCGCCAGCCCCTGCTGATGCTGCCCGCCGCTTTCACCACCCTGGGCGCCACCCGCGGTCGCACCGCGCTCAGCTTGGCGCTGAAGGAAGCGCGCCTGGACGAGATGACTCGCATCGTCTGCGAGATCTGCGACCTGAACGGGGCGCCCTCCAGCCGGCTGGTGGAGACCGCGTCCCTGATCAAGCCCTTCTGCTGGGCCCTGCTCGGGCGCGTGGTCGAGGACCGCCGGGTGATCGAGGCGGTGACCAAGGCGGCCTTCAACGGCCTGTCGCTCGACTGCTCCAGCTACGCCGACGAGGGCCAGGACCTGCTGTTGCGCCTGCACGCCTGGGCGATCCGGGTGAAGACCCATGCCAAGGTCTGCATGGCGCTGGGCCTGCCCGGCCCCCAGTCCCTGGCCCTGGCCAAGCTGGCGGGGATCACCCATGCGTCGATGCGGCCCGAGGCCGTGCGCGCCGTCGCGGTGACGTCGGTGGAGATTTGAGGTACAGCCGTCCGCCCTCAGCGGCGCTTCAGGCCTCCATGACCACGACCGACACCAAACGCGCGCCCACCGTAGGCTTCGTCAGCCTGGGCTGCCCCAAGGCCCTGGTGGATTCCGAACGGATTCTGACCCGGCTGCGCACCGAAGGCTACGAGATCGCGCCCAGCTACGAGGGCGCCGACACGGTGGTGGTCAACACCTGCGGCTTTCTGGACTCCGCCCGCGACGAAAGCCTGGACGCCATCGGCGAGGCCCTGGCCAGGAACGGCAAGGTGGTGGTCACCGGCTGCCTGGGCGCCGAAGCCGACCTGATCCGCGCGCGCTTCCCTGAGGTTTCCGCCATCACCGGCGCCCACCGCTACGACGAGGTGATGGACGCCGTCCACGCCCTGGTCCCGCAACCGACCGATCCCTTCCGCGACCTGGTCCCGCCCCAGGGCGTGCGGCTGACGCCGAAACACTACGCCTATCTGAAGATCAGCGAAGGCTGCGACCACCGCTGCAGCTTCTGCATCATCCCCCAGATGCGCGGCGACCTGGCCTCGCGGCCGGTGGGCGAGGTGCTGCGCGAGGCCGAGATCCTGGTCGAAAACGGGGTCAAGGAACTGCTGGTGGTGTCCCAGGACACCTCCGCCTATGGGCTCGACGTCCGCTACGCGCCCGGCGAGTGGCGCGGCCGGAGCTGGAAGGGCGACCTCGAGGGTCTGGCCAGCGGCCTGGGCGAGCTCGGCGCCTGGGTGCGCCTGCACTACGTCTATCCCTATCCCCACGTGGACAAGGTCATCCCGCTGATGGCCGAGGGAAAGATCCTCCCCTACCTCGACATCCCGTTCCAGCACGCCAGCCCCAAGGTGCTGAAGGCGATGAAGCGCCCGGGCAACCAGGTGAAGACCCTGGAGCGCATCGCGGCCTGGCGCGCCATCTGTCCGGAGATCGTGCTGCGCTCGACCTTCGTGGTCGGCTTCCCGGGCGAGACC
This sequence comes from uncultured Caulobacteraceae bacterium, assembly GCA_964432415.1. Classification (GTDB taxonomy): domain Bacteria; phylum Pseudomonadota; class Alphaproteobacteria; order Caulobacterales; family Caulobacteraceae; genus JAFECT01. The sequence goes on along the minus strand of CAYSNW010000036.1, from coordinate 18,867 downwards.
GAAGAGGACTTCCAGATCCTGCTGGACTGGCTCGAGGAAGCCCAACTCGACCGGGTCGGGGCCTTCGCCTACGAGAATGTCGAGGGCGCGAGCGCCCGCGCCCTGCCGGACCACGTGCCGGAGGAGCTCAAGCAGGAGCGCCGCGAGCGCTTCATGCTGGCCGCCCAGGGCATCAGCCGCAGGAAGCTCACCGCCAGGGTCGGCCGGACTATGCCGGTCATCGTCGACGAGATCCGCCGCGACGGGGTGGCCGTGGCGCGCTCGAAGGGCGACGCGCCGGAGATCGACGGCCACGTCTTCGTCCGCGGCGCCGGCGGCCTGAAGTCCGGCGACATCGCCGAGGTGCGGATCACAAAGACCGAGGCCTACGACCTGTGGGCCGAGCCGACGGACCGGGCGCTTCGCAAGGCGCCGGCCCTGTCCCAGGCTCCGCGTCGGATGCATCGGGTGATTTCGCGGCTATAGCCTAGCCCCGCCGCAGGCGAAAAAGGGGATTTCACCACCAAGGACACAAAGAACACCAAGGGGTCGCGTGACCTCCTGATCCGTCCTTGGCGTTCTTCTTGGTGTCCTTGGTGTCCTTGGTGGTCCAAGCTTTCTTGATTGGCCGCTTCGCGGCCGGGACCGTTTCCAGCTCGACCGCTGGAAATCGCTGCATTTCCGCGTTTGATGAATTAGACTGCGGTCGGATGCCGGGGGAGGGCGCGGACGTGACTGAATTCGTCGATCGCTGGTGGACGTCGAAGGACGGCCTGAAGCTCTACGCCCGCGACTATGCCGGCGCGGCCGGCCCCGCGAAGCTGCCGGTCCTCTGCCTGCACGGCCTGACCCGCAACTCCGCCGACTTCGAGGAGGTGGCGCCCTATATCGCCGCCACTGGGCGACGGGTGCTGGCCCTGGACGTGCGTGGCCGGGCCCGCTCGGCGCGCGACCCGCAGCCCATGAATTACCATCCCCTGACCTACGCCAACGACGTCATGGCCCTGCTCGACCACGCCGGAATCGCCAAGGCGGCCTTCATCGGCACCTCCATGGGCGGGCTGATCACCATGACGGTCGCCGCCCTGCGTCCCAAGGCGGTGGCCGCCGTGGCGCTCAACGACATCGGCCCCGAGGTCTCGCCCGTGGGCCTGGCCCGCATCGCCGCCTACACCGGCAAGGCCGCGCCGGTGACCACCTGGGCGGAGGCGGCGGCCTATTGCCGGACCAACAACGGCGCGGTGTTCCCGACCTGGGGCGACGACAATTGGATGACCATGGCGCGCCGCACCTTCCGCGAGGACGCCGACGGCAAGCCGGTGCTGGACTACGACACGGACATCGCCGTTCCCATCCGCGCGGCGGGCGCCAAGGCCTTGGCGCCGAACCTCTGGCCCCTGTTCAAGAAGCTGGCCAAGAGCCGGCCGCTGCTGCTGGTGCGCGGCGGAACCTCCGACCTGCTGGACGGCAAGATCGCCGCCAAGATGCGCCGTGCCGCCCCGCACATGGCCTATGCCGAGATCGCCGGGATCGGCCACGCGCCCATGCTGAACGAGCCCGACGCCAGGGCCGCCATCCTCAAGCTGCTCGAGGGTTCCGACTAACGCTCGGGAACGTTGGCGCGCAGTTCGTCCAGCCACACCTTCGCATTGCCGTCCGAGGGCGCGCGCCAGTCGCCGCGCGGGGACAGGCTGCCGCCGGAGACCACCTTGGGTCCGTTCGGAATGGCCGAGCGCTTGTACTGGCTGGTCTGGAAGAAGCGGTGGAGGAACACCTCCATCCAGTGTCGGATGGTCTTCAGGTCGTAGGCGTGGCGGGACTCCGCCGGGAAGGCCGGCGGCCAGTCGCCGAGGCCGGCGTCATGCCAGGCGTGCCAGGCCAGAAAGGCGATCTTCGACGGCTTCAGCCCGAAGCGGGTGAGATAGAACAGGGTGAAGTCCTGCAGGTCGTAGGGACCGACCACGGCCTGGGTCGACTGCACCGCCCCCTTGGCGTCGACGGGCACCAGTTCCGGCGAGATCTCGGTGTCCAGCACCTGGCGCAGGACCTTCGAAGCCTCCGCGCCCACCAGGTTGCGCTCCGCCACCCAGCGGATCAGGTGCTGGATCAGGGTCTTGGCCACCGAGGCGTTGACCGCGTAGTGGCTCATGTGGTCGCCGACCCCGTAGGTGCACCAGCCCAGCGCCAGTTCCGACAGGTCGCCGGTCCCGAGCACGAAGGCGCTCCGCTGATTGGCCAGGCGGAAGAGGTAGTCGGTGCGCAGGCCCGCCTGCACGTTCTCGAAGGTGATGTCGTAGACCGGCTCGCCGTCGCCGGCGGGATGACCGATGTCCTTCAGCATCCTCTTGGCCGCCGGGCGGATGTCGATCTCCTCCCCGGTGATCTTCAGCGCTCGCATCAGCTTCCAGGCCTGGGCTTTGGTCCGCGTCGAGGTGGCGAAGCCCGGCAGGGTGAAGCCCAGGATGTTGGCCCGGGGCAGGTCCATCAGGTCGAAGGCGCGGCAGGCGACCAGCAGGGCGTGGGTCGAGTCCAGGCCCCCCGAGACACCGATGACCAGATGCTGACTCCCGGTCGAGGACAGGCGCTTCATCAGGCCCTGGACCTGGATGTTGAAGGCCTCGAAACAGTCCTGGTCCAGCCGCGCCGGATCGTCCGGCACGAAGGGATAGCGGTCGATGGCGCGGCACAGGCCGTGGTCGCCGAAGTCCGGTTCGAAGTTAAAGCCGATCCGGCGGAAGTCCTCCTCCGGATGGTCCAGCGCTACCGCCGCGTCGTTGAAGGTGCCGGTCCTCGCCCGCTCCAGCCGGATGCGCTCCAGGTCGATGTCGGCCACCGCCATCTGCGGCTGCATCGGGAAGCGTTCGGTCTCCGCCAGCCGCTTGCCCAGCTCATGGATGGTGGCCTGGCCGTCCCAGGCCAGGTCGGTGGTCGACTCCCCGGGGCCGGAGGCGGAGAAGACGTAGGCCGCCAGGCAGCGCGCCGATTGGGAGGCGCACAGCATCGCCCGCTCGTCCGCCTTGCCGATCAGGACGTTGGAGGCCGACAGGTTGCACAGGATCTGGGCGCCGGCGAGGGCGCCGCGGATCGAGGGCGGGAAGGGGGCCCAGAAGTCCTCGCAGATCTCCAGATGGAAGACGAAATCGGCCAGGTCCTCGGCGGCAAAGATCAGGTCGGCGCCGAAGGGCGCGACCTGGCCGGCCAGCTCGATCTCCAGCCCCTCCAGGCCCATGCCGGACGCGAACCAGCGCTTCTCGTAGTACTCCCGGTAGTTGGGAAGGAAGGTCTTGGGGACCACGCCCAGGATGCGGCCTCGGTGAATGGCCAGGGCGCAGTTGTAGACCCTGCCGTTGCGGCGGATCGGAGCGCCCACCACCAGCACGGGCTTGAGCTTGCGGCTGGCCTGAGCCAGCTCCGCGATCGCAGCCTCGACCCGCTCCAGCAGGGCGTCCTGCAGGTGCAGGTCGTCGATGGCGTAGCCGGACAGGCCGAGCTCGGGGAAGACCATCAGGCCGTAGTTTTCCGCGTCGCCCTGGGCCGCCAGCTCGAGATGGGCGGCGACATTGGCGCCCGGATCGCCCACGGCCGCGCGCGGCGTGCAGGCCGCGACCCGCACGAAGCCGTGGCGGTGATGGGAAAAGAAGGTGGATTTCTGAGACGTTTCTTGGGGCATCGCCTGCGGGCGCCTCGCGTCAGCCTAGAGCATGCTATGCAAAAGTGGCCCCACTTTTGCGCCCGAGCATGCTCTAAGCTCCCGAATCTAGAGCACGATTCAACGATCAGATGGTTCCATCTGATCGCATCGTGCTCTGGGCCGGTCGTCATGTACGACCGTGCGGCCGACTTTGCCACAGTCACGCCCACGGTTAAGGTCGCACGTTCCGTTACGCGGGGTAACCGCCTTGCCCGACCGGCCGCCCGTCCTGAGCCTGAAGGACCTCACCGTCGGGTTCGAAACGCGCGATGGCCCCATCGAGGCGGTGCGCGGCGTCTCGCTCGACGTGCGTCCCGGCGAATGCCTGGGCGTGGTGGGCGAGAGCGGCTCGGGCAAGAGCCAGACCTTCATGGCGGTGATGGGCCTGCTGCCGGCCAACGCCACCGTCGGCGGCAGCGTGCGCTTCCAGGGCCAGGAGCTGATCGGCCTGGACCGGCGCGGCCTGGACGAGCTGCGCGGCTGCCGCATGACCACCATCTTCCAGGACCCGCTCTCGGCGCTCACCGGCCACATGCGTATCGGCGAGCAGATCGCCGAGCCTCTGGTGCGCCACCGCGGGATGTCCCACGGCCAGGCCATAAGGACCGCGCGCGACTGGCTGGAGCGGGTGCGCATCCCGGACGCCCGGCGGCGGATGAACCAGTATCCGCACCAGCTGTCCGGCGGCATGCGCCAGCGGGCCATGATCGCCATGGCCATGGCCTGCGGCCCCGAGCTGCTGATCGCCGACGAGCCGACCACGGCGCTGGACGTCACCGTCCAGGCGGAGATCCTCGACCTGATGGCTGAGCTCAAGCGCGAAACCGGCTGCGCCCTGGTCCTGATCACCCACGACATGGGGGTGATCGCGCGCCTGGCCGAGCGGGTCTGTGTGATGAAGGACGGCCGTTACGTGGAAAGCGGCACGGTGGAGGATGCCTTCGCCGCTCCGAAGACCGACTACACCCGGGAGCTGCTGAGCGCCGTGCCGCGGCTGGACCACGACGGCCGTCATGGCCGCCCGGTGACCGCCCCGGTGGCGGCGGCCGCGCCGGTGGTGGTCGAGGCACGCGACATGCGGGTCGAGTTCCCCGTGCGAACCGGTCTGTTCGGCCGCGCCCGCCGACTGGCGGCGGTCGACGGGGTCAGCTTCGCGATCCGCGCGGGCGAGACCCTGGGCGTGGTCGGCGAGAGCGGTTCGGGCAAGTCGTCCCTGGCGCGGGCGGTGCTGCAGCTGCTGCCGCCCTCCTCCGGCGCGGTGACCCTGCTGGGGCGCGACCTGGACCCGAAGGACGCCCAGGCCCTGCGCGCCGCGCGCCGGGCCCTGCAGGTGGTGTTCCAGGACCCCCAGGCCAGCCTCGACCCCAGACGAACCATCGGCCAGTCGGTGGGCGAGCCCCTGCAGGTCTTCCGCCCGGACCTCGGCCGGCGCGCCCGCGACGCGGAAATCGAGGCCATGCTGGGGCGCGTGGAGCTGGATTCAACATTGATCAACCGCTATCCGCACGAACTTTCGGGCGGTCAGAACCAGCGGGTGGGCATTGCGCGGGCCATGATCCTCAAACCCCGGCTGGTGATCTGCGACGAGGCGGTCTCGGCGCTGGACGTCTCGGTCCGCGCCCAGATCCTCGACCTGTTGATCGCCCTGCAGGCCGAGATGGGCCTGGCCATGCTGTTCATCAGCCATGATCTGGCGGTGGTGCGCGAGATCAGCCACCGGGTGCTGGTGCTCTACCGCGGCCGGGTGATGGAGCTGGCCGACCGCGACGACCTCTACGCGGATCCACGCCACCCCTACACCCGCGCCCTGCTGGACTCCGCCCTGTCGCCGGACCCGGCGCGCGAGCGGGGCCGCGTCCACCCCCACCTCAGCGACGATCCGATCGATCCCACGGATCCCGATGCCGGACTGCGCTTCCTGGCGTCCCGCAGAGGCGAGCGGCCGCCATACCGGCCAAGGCTGCTGGAGGTCGCTCCCAATCACCTCGTGGCCGAGTTCGATTCCTGACGGTTGCGCTGCAACGCAGCATGGCGGACAATCGGCCTTGGTGGTTCCTCCGCGAGAGCGGGGGCTAAGAGGGAACGCGGTGCCGAGGTTCGCCTCAAATCCGCGGCTGTGCCCGCAACTGTAAACGGCGAGGGCCGTGTCCGTTTCCGGGGGTGAGAACCCTCGACGCCACTGGGTCGAGAGACCTGGGAAGGCGAGGGCAAGGCCCGTCTGACCCGTGAGCCAGGAGACCTGCCGCCGACGTCGCTCGTCCTTGGTCCGGGAGCAGGCCGAAGGCGCGGGACATCCGTCGCAGCGACACGCCGGTCCGGCGTCGCCTTGCCTTGTGCGGGGTGATCGGTCGCTGCAACCGCCTCGGGTCCGCGCCGGACCCCAGGCTCGACGGAGATGAGCGCCATGAAGCGCCTTCTGTTCTCTACCGCGGCCCTCCTGGCCGGCGTTTCCCCCGCCCTCGCCGCCCCCGGCTCCACCCCGGTCGAGGAGGTGGTGGTCACCGCCACCCGCCTGCCGACCCCCATCGACCTGTCGCCGGGCGTGCGCGTCATCGACGAGACCGAGATCGAGGCTCGCGGCCTGGTCACGGCCAAGGACGCCCTGGATACGGTTCCGGGGGTCAGCGTCTACGACAACGGGACCTTCGGCGGGGTGACCTCCGTGCGCATGCGCGGCGCGACCTCGGACAAGACCCTGGTGCTGATCGACGGCGTCCCCCAGAACGACCCGTCCCAACCCGCGGGCTCCTTCGACTTTTCCAGCTTCGACCTCGCGGACATCAAACGGATCGAGATCCTGTCCGGGCCACAGGGCTCGCTCTGGGGCTCCGACGCCATCGGCGGGGTGATCAGCTTCACCACCCGCGAGCCGGACGGGATCAGGGCGGCGCTCGAGGCCGGGTCCTTCTCCACGGCCCGCGCCACGGTGTCCGCCGGCCACAGCGAAGGGACCTACGCCTTCGGAGGCGACATTTCCGCCTTCTCCACGGCGGGCATCTCCAAGGCCGACGCCCGCGACGGCAATCCGGAGACCGACGGCTTCCGCAACCACACCGCAGGCCTCTTCGGCCGGGCGGAGGTGGGCCCAGGCGTGCGGCTCGAAGCCCGGGTGCGCTGGAACCAGGCCCACGCCGACATCGACGGCTTCCCGGCGCCGGCCTTCACCCTGAAGGACACGCCCGAGACCTCCGACAGCGAGAGCTGGACCGGTTTCGTGCGCGCCACGGTCCCCGGACCCTGGGGCCTGACCCATCAGATCAGCGCCTCGGCCTTCCGGATCGACCGCTCGTCTTCCGGCGGGGCCTTCCCCTTCGCCTACGACGCGGACCGGCAGGTCTACCGCTGGACCGCGGAACGGGCCCGGACGGACGAGCCCTGGGGCGTGGCCTTCGGGGTCGAGCGCGAGGCGATCAAGGCCCAGCTCAGCGACAGCACGCGCCAGGACGCCGGCTCGAGTTCCGCCTTCGTGGTGGCGCGCGTCTCGCCGGTCCAGCGTCTCAGCCTGACCGGCAGCCTCCGCTACGACGACCCGGACCACTACCGGGGGGTGGCGACCGGCCGGGCGGCGGCGGTGTTCGACCTCGGCTCGGGCTTCAGCCTCAACGCCGACTGGGGTCAGGGCTTCAAGACCCCGACCATCTCCGAGACCGCCTGTGATTTCTGCTTCCCGGCCGGTCCGGCGACGAACCTGAGGCCCGAACACGCCACCGGCTTCGACCTCGGCGGCCGCTGGCGTTCGGAGGGCGGCGGATTTTCGGCCAGCGTCACCGCCTATCGCCTGAGCGTGCGCGACCAGATCGACTTCGTGTTCAATCCTTCAACCTTCGCCTTCCGCTACGCCAATATCGAGCGCACCCGCACCAACGGGGTCGAGGCGGAGAGCTCGGCGCGGCTCGGTCACGGCCTGACCTTGAAGGGCGGCTGGGCCTGGACCGACGCGATTGACGCCTCGACGGGGTTAAGGCTGCTGCGCGTGCCGGAACGGCAGGGCTCGCTGTCGCTGCTGTGGACGGGAGACAAGGGCCACGGCGCCCTGACGGTCCGGAGCGAGAGCGAGCAGGCGGACTCGGGCGGAACCCGCAAGGGCTTCGTCACCGCCAACTTCGCCGGAGGCTGGAGGCTGACCGATCACGTCGAGGCCACGCTCAGGATCGAGAACCTGGCGGACGTCCGTTATCAGGAGAGCCTGGGATACGGCGAGCCCGGCCGGTCGGCCTGGGCGGGGCTCAGGCTGCGCTACTGAAGACCGCGCTCTGATCGAGCGAGAACCGGCGCCAGTCCAGATCCGGGACCGGCATGGCGGCGGCGGCCAGGATTGCGCGCAGTTCGGCCGCCGACCCCACCCCCACGATCACCGCCGAGGCCTGGGGGCGTGAGCGGGCATAGGCCAGGGCCGCGTGCAGGGGGTCTGCGCCGGCCTCGGCCAGCATCAGGCGGATGCGCGACAGGCGCGGACCGGCATGGATGAGTTCGGCCGGCAGGGCCTCGCGCGGGGCGAACATCAGCCCGCCCATGAAGATCGAGCGCAGCTGCACCTCGACGCCCAGGTCCTTCAGCGTCGACAGTACGCCGTCATGCTCGGGGCTCTGGTCGAGCAGGGAGCAGGGGACCTGCATCACGTCGGGCTGGAAGCGCCGCGCGATCAGGGCGGCGTCGCCGCCGTCGTCGATGGAGACGCCGATCTTCTGGAACAGCCCCTCGTCCTTGAGCTTCTCCAGCCGGGCCCAGAGCAGACGGCCGTCGGGGCCGAGCAGGTCCTCCACGCCGTCCACGAACAGGGCGTGGCCGCGGGCCAGACCCATGCGCTCCAGCGAGCGGCGCGCCCGCGCCTCGACCCGGTCCAGGCCCTGATCCAGACCCAGGGTCTTGGTGGTGACCCGGAAGGGGCTGGGGAAGGGCCAGCTGCAGCCGAGCAGCCGCTCGGATTCGCCGAAGCGCGGGGCGGTGTCGACCAGGGTCAGGCCGGACGCCTGGGCGGTGTCGAGGATGGCGCGCACCTCGTCCTCACCCACCCGGGCGCGGGCGCCCGTAGCGTCGCAGTCCGACCCGAAACGGGCCGCGCCGAGACCGAGTTCGGCCAGGTGGCTCACGCGGCGGACCTGCCCCTGCGTTCGAAGGCGCCGGAGCGGGCGCGGCGCATCAGGGCCGGCAGCACCGCGTCATAGGCCGCCATCAGCCGGTTCATCGAGCCCTCGCGGGTGGCCAGGGACGGAACGTGCGCGCCGAAGCTCAGCACGCCGCGGCCGTAGAGGGCGCCGGAGAGCGCGTCTTCCAGGGCCTTGGCGTCCAGGCCCGCGCGGGGACGGGCGGCCACCAGGGACCAGGTCGGGTCGCCGTAGGTCATGAACCAGGCCTGGGCGTCGGCGGCCTCCAGACGGGCCTCGACCTCGGCCTGGATCTCGGCGCCGCGCACGCGCAGCACGTCGGGCACGTCCTCGCGCACGACCCGTTCCAGGGTCTCGCAGGTGGCGGCCAGGGCCGCGGCGGTGACCCGGTCGCCCGAGGCGGTCAGGGCCTTCATCGGCTCCATGCGCCCGCAGATGGCCGCGATGGGACGGCCGTTGGCCAGGGACGAGCCCAGGATAGTCATGTCGGGAATGACGCCGGCCAGGGTCTGGGCCCCGCCGAGGTCCACGCGAAAGGCGGTGCGCGTCTCGTCGAAGACCAGGACCACGCCGGCCCGCTCGGCCAGGCGGCGCGCGCCCAGCAGGAATTCGCGCGGCGCGTCCATCGGGCGGATAACCAGGGCGGCCACCTCGCCGAGGTGCCGGTCGATGGCGTCCTTCAGGGTGTCGAGATCGCCGGAGGCGGAGGTCTCGTCGTCGCAGAAGAAGGCGCCGTCGCGGTCGGTGATGGTCTTGGCCGCGACCAGGGCGTCCACCAGGGCGGCCTCGACGCTGGAGCGGAAGCCCACGGCCTCGGCCGAGGGGATCAGTTCGCCGACCCGCTCGGCGGCCTCGGCCTCGAGCCGGCCGGAGCAGGTGGCCGGCGTGCGGGCGACCGCGGCCTCGATGCGCGGATCGGCCCAGCCGATCAGCACGGCGCCGTCGCCGTTGCGGAAATCCGTGAGCTCCACCCCGCGGGCGTCCCGGACCAGGGCGCCTTCGACGGCGCGCGCGGTCTTCAGGATCGAGGCGTAAGCGGGCGCCTCGTCGAGCGCCTTCGGCGCCTGGCGGGACTGTTTGACGACGCGCAACTGAACCGGGGCCATTTGGTTCTTCCTTCCGAACCCGAACGGCCTGATCCTGCGCCGAAAGGTCTAAAGAACCCGTGAGTGGCCTGTTCAGATTTCGGTCAGAAATAGACGCTCGAAATCCTGTGGATTTTCCACATCCACCCCGAGGTCGTTCACCAGCCCGTTCTGCAGGGAATAGACCCAGCCGTGGATGGCCAGGGACTGCCCCCTCGCCCAGGCGGAGACCACGAAGGGGTTGGACCCCACGTGCTGCACCTGGCGGATGACATTGAGCTCGCACAGCCGGTCCAGCCGCTCGCTTTCGCCCAGGCATTCCAGGTCGTGACGATGGGCGTGGGCCAGTTCGCGCAGCGGCGAGAGCCAGTGATCGATCAGGCCATGGCTGGAGCTTTCCACCGCCGTGCGCACCCCGCCGCAGCCGTAGTGGCCGACCACGATGACGTGGCGCACCTTCAGCACCTCCACCGCGTACTGCAGCACCGACAGGTAGTTGGCGTCCTGGGGAGGGGCGAGGTTGGCGACGTTGCGGTGGACGAACATCTCGCCCGGGTCCAGGCCCACGATCTCGTTGGCCGGCACCCGGCTGTCGGAACAGCCGATCCACAGGTACTCGGGGCTCTGCTGGGCGACCAGGCGGCTGAAGAAGGCGGGATCCGCCTCCACCTTGCCGGACGCCCATTTCCGATTGTTGGTCTTCAGATCGTCGAGCATGGGTCTACTCCGCGTCGGCTTGGCGGTCGGGGTGGGCGGCCAGGAAGGCCGGGTGCGCCGCCGCGCGCGCCTCGATGGCGCGGATGTGGGGGAAGGGTTCGAGATCAGTCTCGAAACGGCGGGCCGAATAGATCTGGGGTACAAGGCAGCAGTCGGCGAGCGTCGGGGCGTCGCCGAAACACCAATCTCCGCCGCGGCGCGCGATCAGGGTCTCCAGCGCTTCGAAGCCCGCGCCGATCCACTGGCCGGTCCAGGCCTTGATCCCCTCTTCGTCGGCGCCCAACGCCTTGACCGCCTTCAGGACTCTGAGGTTGTTGAGCGGATGGATGTCGCAGGCGACCAGCGCCGCCATGGCGCGGACCTCCGCGCGCGCCACCAGGTCGGCGGGCAGCAGCGGCGGCTCGGGATAGCGTTCCTCCAGCCATTCCAGGATGGCGGGCGACTGGGTCAGGACCGCGCCGTCCGCCTCCAGCGCCGGGACCAGACCCTGGGGGTTCAGTCTCAGGAAAGTCTCGCTGCGCTGCGCCCCGGCGCGCAGGTCGACGCCCACGGTCTCGTAGGCCAGGCCCTTCAGCTCCAGCGCGATGCGGGTGCGGTAGGAGGTCCCCGAGCGCCAGTAGGCGTGCAGGATCGGCACGCTCATCTCAGACCATCCGGAAGCTGAGCGGCGACAGGCCCTCGATGCTGGCCTCGACGCTCTCGCCGCGCTGCAGGGGACCGACGCCCTCCGGCGTGCCGGTGAAGATCAGGTCGCCGGGCTCGAGCCGCCACAGCTTGGAGGCCTCGCCCACGATGCCCACCGGATCCCAGATCATGTCGGCAAGGGTCGCGTCCTGGCGCGTGTCGCCGCCGATCTTCAGGCGGATGGCGCCGGCCGGGTCCTTGAGCGCGCTGCGCGGGGTGATGGCCCCGATCGGGGCGGAGGCGTCGAAGGCCTTGGCCGTGTCCCAGGGCTGGCCGGCCTTCTTGGCGGCGGCCTGCAGATCGCGGCGAGTCAGGTCCACCCCCACGGCCCAGCCCCAGATGGCGGCGTCAGCCTGGGCTGGGTTCATGTCGGCGCCGCCCGTCCCGATGGCGATGACCAGCTCGACCTCGTGGTGCAGGTCGCTCGTAGCCGACGGATAGGGGGCGTCGCGGCCGTCGGTGACCACCGCATCGGCAGGCTTGGTGAAGAAGATCGGGGCCTCGCGCGTGGCGTCGCCGCCCATCTCGCGCACATGGGCGGCATAGTTGCGCCCGACGCAGAAGATGCGGCGCACCGGAAAGCGCGCGGCGCTCCCCAGGACCGGGACGGACGGGGTGGCGGCGGGGGGCAGGACATATTCGCTCATGGGCCTGCGCAATAGCGCGGGCGGGCCGCTTTCGCCAGAGCGCGAAACGCAAGGAACTCTCCGCCACGCCGTGAGTTTTTCAGGCGCGGGGACGGCGCGGCGCCGTGCGCCCGTTCGGGAATTTTCGCGGGGGCCTTTACCTTGAGCCCTGCCGGACCGATCTAGAGTTCCACGCCGATGGAGAACGACCATGTCCGCCGAAGACACCGCGACCCTCAACGAAGAGACCCGCGCCAATGGCGCCGCGGCGGCTGACCGCCGTATCAAGGAAATGGCGTCCAAGGCCGAGCGCGCCCTGCGCGAAAAGGCCGACGACCTGAGGGAACGCGCCGACGATCTGCGCGAGCGGGCCCGCGACTACTATGACGAGGCCACCGACCGGCTCGACGTCGCCCAGCGCTTCATCACCGAGCGGGTGCAGGAAAAGCCCGTGGCCGCGACGCTCGCCGCCGTGGGCGTGGGCGTGGTGATCGGCCTGCTGCTGGCCGGCGGACGCCGCCGCTAACCAGGCCTTCACCATAAGCGGAACAGCAACGGCGCTGCGGCGTTCTCGTTTCAGCGGCCGCTCCGGCCGTCTGGATCGGGAGAGGGCCGCATGCTGCGTTGGGCGTTGATCTTCCTGGTGGTCGCCCTGGTGGCCGCCTTCCTGGGCTTCGGCGGGGTCGCGGCGGGCGCGACCGAAATCGCCAAGATGCTGTTCTTCGTCTTCCTGATCCTGTTCGTGGTCTCGCTGATCGCGGGCGCGTTCCGGGGAAGACGTCTTTAGCCTGACATAGCTAACCTGAAACGGCGGACCTGCCGGCGTCGTGCGCGCCATGCCGGCGCGGCAGGTTCCACACCCTCTGCGGCTCGAAATGCGATCCGGTCCAGCCCTGGGCGGTGACGCGGATTTCGTTCAGGTCCCATTCCACCAGGTTGAAGCCCGCCGGCACGCCCCGCTCGCGCAGCGACAGGGTCCCCGCGCCCACCGCGTGGGAGCAGTGGTCGCCCAGCTGGATCGGCAGGGCGAAGGGCACGTGCACGTGGCCGGTCATCACCAGGTCCACCCCGGCGGCGGCGAAGATCAGGGCCGCGTCGCGCCCCCGCTTGACGTCCCCGGTCATGGGTCCGCCGATCATCTCGATCAGGGGATGGTGGCAGGCCAGGATACGCAGCGCCCCCTCCGGCGCGGTCTCGAGCTTCTTCGCCGCGCGGCGGGTCTGGTCCAGGTCGATGACCCCCTTGGACCAGTTCGGCCGCGCCTGGGCGCCGCGGGCGGTGTTGACGCCGCGCACCACCAGCCCTTCGCATTGAAACCCGTGGTCTACGGCCGGATGCCCGATCATCCGCTCGTAGCGGACCCAGGGGCGGAACATGCGCGCGAACAGATCCCAGTACGGGGTGTCGTGATTGCCCGGCACCACGAAGACCGGTCCCGGCAGGCGCCGCAACCAGGCCGCGGCGGCGTCGAACTCGCGACGATAGCCCATCTGCGTCACATCGCCGGTGACCAGCACCAGGTCGGGCGCGCAGTCGTGGGCGAAGGCGGTGGCGGCCTCGATCGCCGGGCCGTTTTCGGCGCCGAAATGGATATCGGAGACGTGCACCAGACGGCCCATCAGGCGGTCTCTCCCGGCCCCGGAACCACCCGGCAGGGCGCAAGGGCACGGAAGGCCACGGGCAGGAAGCGCACGTCGACCTGCCGTCCCAGCTCCACCGTCTCGCCGTCGAGAATGGCCGGGATGCGGTCCGGCGCCCAGATGCGCACGTGCTGCACCACCCGGGTCTGCACCGTGGGGTCGGCGCGCCAGTCGGAGAACAGGGTCTTGGCGGCCAGGCGGAAACCCTCCGCGGCGTTGTTCAGCGACAGCTTGGCGGCCTCCAGCCCCACGGGCTCGTCCAGGGCCTTGGAGATCAGGGGGCTGACCAGGGCCAGCGCCTGGCCGCGCTCGAACTCGTGGCCGTCGAACAGGAAGCGGATTTCGCGTGAGAAGGCCCGCCGGGCCGCGCGCCGGGCGTACAGAAAGGCCAGCCGGAGCTTTCCCGCCCGCATCGCCTCGCGCGCCGGCGCCCAAAGGGCGGGTGAGCCCAGGATGGTGGCGCAATAGAAGGGATGGCCGTCGACCTCGCCGCCGGCCACCGAACGGGCGATGCCCTCGGTCAGGGCGCGCTCCAGGGCCTGGCGCCAGTCGGCCGTGCCGTAGAGCGCCTTGGGCAGCAGGTTCATAGTGCCGCCGGGCAGGGGCGCGATCAGCGGCCCGTCCACCCCGGCCATGGCCGCGGCGGTGCGCGCGGTGCCGTCTCCGGCCAGAACGATCAGCACGTCGGGCTTCAGGTCGAGCGCGGTCTGCAGCGAGGCTTCGACCCTGGGCGGCTGGGCCTCGACGATATTGGCTTCGACCCCCAGCCGGGCGAGCAGGCGTTCGCACTCGGCCGCGGCCTTGGGGCCGACGCCGCCGGACATGGGATTGACCACGATTTCGATACGCCGCGCCGCGGCGAGCGGTCCGGCGCGGTCAGGTTTCAGCGCCCCCGCGGTGTCGGTCATGCCTGCCGAACGCCGGTCGGGCGTCGGAGTTCCTGTTGCGGAGAGGCGGAGAGACGTCCAGGGCGGCGGGAAGCAGGCCTCACCGCCGCCGCCGGATCATTTCTTGGCGGGCGCGGCCGCCGCGGCAGGCGCCGCCGCCGGCGCGGCTTCGGTCTTCGGCGCCGCGACCGCAGCCGCGGGCTTGTCCTTGGTCGGATGGACCTTGGCGATGACCGCACAGACCCAGCCGTCGATCTTGCCGCCGGCCTTTTCGAACTTCCAGCCGTTCAGGCCGGCCAGGACGATCACCAGGACCGCGAAGGCGGCCAGCAGAAAGCCGATGACGCCGAAGAAGGCGCCCCCGCCTCCCCCGCTGCGACTGGTCCGGGCCCAGACGGGCGCATGTCCGCCATCGTCCGGCATCCGAACTGCTTCAGGAATACGCATGGTGTCCTCCCACCCGATACTCGGTCCCCCTCGGAGGCGCGCCTCCGAACCGTGACCTTAACGCACACTTAAGCGTTGGAATAGCGGGGAACCGCGTCTCGAATTCCAGCGTTCTCTCCTCGGGGGCGAGAAGGAATGGTTTAGTTTCATGAAATTGTGGATCGCACTCGCCGGAACGGGCGTGTTGCTGGGGGCCTGCTCCTCCGATCCCGCGGTCAATCGCGGGGCGGCGACCGGAGCGGTCATCGGCGCCGTGGGCGGGGCGGTGATCGGCAATAACGTGGGCGACGGCAACGCCGCCAACGGCGCGGTCGCGGGCGCGGTGGTCGGCGGACTGGCCGGCGCGGCGGTCGCGTCCAGCAAGCCGGAACATCATCAGTACTACGACTCCCGGACCGGCCGCTATTACTACTACGATCCGAGAAGTGGTTATTATTATTGGGAAAACGGTGACAGGCGGTATTGATCGACTGGCGCCAGCGACATCTTGAAGGGCGGCTGGATCTTCCGATCCGCCGCTCCTTTTTTGGCCATCGGAAGGGGAGGTTCTACATGGTTCGCTTATCCGCTCGCGGCAGGGGTCTGCTGCTCGTCATTCTCGCGACGTCGGCCCTGGGGGCGTGCACCCAGACCCGGCAATTCGCCAGCCGCTGGGAGCTTGTGCGCAAGCCCACCCCCTGCGCCGACACCAGCCTGGTGATCTATTTCGAAGAGGGCTCCGCCGCCCTGACCGGCCCGGCGCGCCAGCTGCTGCGCGAAACGGGGCGTCGCTACCACGCCTGCAATGTCACCCAGGTCCGGGTCGTGGGCCTGGCCGACGCCACCGGCACGCCCGAGGCCAATCTCAATCTGTCCCAGAAACGCGCCGCCCAGGTGGCTGCGGCCCTGACCCGCAACGGCCTGCCTTCGCCGAGCTTCGAACGCGCGATCGGCGATGAGGGCGCGACCCTGCGCGACGGCCGCGAACAGCCCATGCGCCGCCGCGCCGAGGTGTTCCTGATCATCAAGCCCCGCTGAGCGGTCATGCGAAAAAGGGCGGACCATCCGGTCCGCCCAAGGTCGCATCATCGAGAATAGAGCGCGGAGACGGCAGACCGGCAGGGCGCCGGTCTCAAGTCGGGGGGGCGTCGCCGCCTCCGCGAATCTGGAACGGACTGATCCCGATTTGGTTCCAGGGCGCGCGAAAAAAGATTCGGCCCCTGCCGGGCCGCCCCTGCAAGGAACAGGCGCTGTCCCTGGCGCGTTGAAATCACAGGGTTTCGGCCGTCATGCCGGCCCCGAGCAAGGGAGCGTAGGCCATGGCGGTCAAGGACATGGACATCTCCGTCGGCTCCGGCGAGCCGATGACCCACGGACCGGAAATCTCGGCCCGGGACGCCCGCCAGGGGCGCCAGAGCCTCAGGATCGTCTGGGTCCTCACCATTTCCCTGGCGCTCGCCGCCCTGGCCACCTTCGGGGTCTGGATCTCCCAGTCCGGACGGTTGGCGGGGCCCGGCGGCCAGACCGCGATCACGGCCCCCGGTTACAGCCATCTCGCGCCCGCGGCCCGCCAGAAAGCCCAGGATCCGGTCCCGCCGGCCAGCCCGCCGGGCGCCGAGCGCAACGTCTCGCCGCAAGGGTGACCTGTCCGGGCGGCGGCAGGCCGCCCGGATCGCGCCTCAGACCACGGAATCGCCGCGGATCGCGCGCACGATGAAGCTGAGCACCAGCAGCGCCAGGAAGACGAAGAACAGCAGCTTGGCGACCGCGGCGCTCAGCCCCGCCAGCGCGAAGAAGCCCATACCGCCGGCGATGATCGCCAGCAGTGCGAAGACGACGGCCCAACCCAGCATCGACAGCCTCCCTTGATGCCTGCGGCGGCAGGACGCGCGCCGCGTCGCAGGTGAAACGGCGGCTTCCCGCACCGGTTCCGGTCTTTCGGGTCAGTGGAAATCGCGGCTGCGCTGCATGCGCTGGCCCGCACCGGCCCCCGGAGTCCGCAGGCGGGCGAGCGAGGGGCTCAGGTCCTCGAAGGCTTCCGCGACCAGGTGCACCACCTCGCCCTCCCTCTGGATCACGCCGCGCACCAGCAGGAAGGATGAGGTCATCACCGTCTTGCGCCGGGCCTCGAAGCGGTCGCGCCAGATCACCACGTTGATCGGCCCGGTCTCGTCCTCCAGAGTCAGGAAGGTCACCCCCTTGGCCGTGCCCGGCCGCTGGCGGATCAGCACCAGGCCCGCGACAGCCATGCGCCGGCCGGTCTTCAGCGTCGGCGCTTTCAGGCTCGAGGCCGGCTCGACTCCGCGTCGGGCCAGGGCCTCACGGAAAAAGCTTACCGGGTGGGCCTTCAGCGACAGGGAGACGGTGCGATAGTCCTCCGCCACGTGCTGGGGCAGGGGCATGACCGGCAGGGCGACCGCCGTCTCGGCGCGCGCGCCCATCAGGGCCAGCAGGGGGACGTCCCCCTCGCTCGCGCGGGGCTCCAGCCCCTTGACCGCCCACAGGGCCGCGCGCCGGTCCATGCCCAGCGAACGGAAGGCGTCCGCCTCGGCCAGCAGCTGCAGCGCCCGGCGCGGGACCCCGCCCGCCGCGAAGGCCTGGGGCGTGCGCCCGCCCGCCTCGCGGATCCTGATCAACCGTTGAGCGTCGTCCTCAACCAGGCCCCGAACCTGGCGCATGCCGAGGCGCACGGCCTTCCAGCCGCCGGCCAGGCCGCCGCGGCCCTTCATGGCCGGGTCGTCAGACGCCTCAAGAGTGCAGTCCCAGGCGCTGTGGCCCACGTCCACATCGCGGATCTCGACCCCGTGCTCGCGCGCGTCGCGCACCAGCTGGGCGGGCTGGTAGAAGCCCATGGGCTGGCTGTTCAGAATGGCGGCGCAGAAGACGTCCGGGCGCCAGCGCTTGATCCAGGCCGAGGCGTAGACCAGCTTGGCGAAGCTGGCGGCATGGCTTTCCGGAAAGCCGTAGGAGCCGAAGCCCTCGATCTGCTTGAAACAACGCTCGGCGAAGTCCTGCTCGTAGCCGCGCCGGGTCATGCCGCCCACGAACTTCTCGCGGTAGGTCGAGACGCTGCCCAGGTTGCGGAAGGTCGCCATGGTGCGCCTGAGGCCGTTGGCCTCCTCGGCCGTGAACCCGGCCGCGTCGATGGCCAGCTTCATGGCCTGTTCCTGGAACAGCGGCACCCCCAGGGTGCGGCCCAGAACGTGCTTCAGCTCGTCCGGCGGCCCATGCTCGGGCGCGGGGCAGGGAAACACCACCGGATCGATGCCGTCGCGACGGCGCAGATAGGGGTGGACCATGTCGCCCTGGATCGGCCCAGGCCGCACGATCGCCACCTCGATGACCAGGTCGTAGAATTCCTTTGGCCTCAGCCGGGGCAGCATCGACATCTGGGCCCGGCTCTCGATCTGGAACACGCCCACGGAATCGGCGTGGGACAGCATCTCGTAGACCTCGGGGTCCTCGGCCGGGATCTCGGCCACGTCGCGCACCGGGAAGCCGTCGGCGGTCAGCATGTCGAAGCCGCGCTTCAGGCAGGTCAGCATGCCCAGCGCCAGCACATCGACCTTCATCAGCTTGACCGCGTCGATGTCGTCCTTGTCCCACTCGATGAAGGTGCGGTCCTTCATGGCCGCATTGCCGATGGGCACGGTCTCGTCCAGCCGCCGCTCGGTCAGGATGAAGCCGCCCACGTGCTGGGACAGGTGGCGGGGGAATTCCAGCAGCTCGGTGGCGAGCGCCACGGCGCGCGCGATCTCCGGGTTCTTCGGGTCGAGCCCCGTCTGGGCGATGTGGTGCTCGGGCAGGCTGTCGCCCCAGTGGCCCCAGACCGTGTCGGCCAGGCGCGCGGTGACGTCCTCGGTCAGCCCCATGGCCTTGCCCACGTCGCGGATGGCCGAGCGGGGGCGGTAGTGGATGACGGTGGCGCAGATCGCCGCCCGGCCGCGGCCGTAACGGTCGTAGACGTACTGCATCACCTCCTCGCGCCGCTCGTGCTCGAAGTCGACGTCGATGTCCGGCGGCTCGT
>CAYSNW010000035.1:0-40155 GCA_964432415.1 uncultured Caulobacteraceae bacterium | reverse complement strand
CTGGCCTGCGCGGCGCTGAAGTGCGTGGGCGGCCAGTTCCAGGGCCGGCTGGTGTTCCGCAACGACGACGAGCGCGGCCGCGCCCAGCGCCTGGGCCTGACCGATTTCGACCGCAAGTACACCCTCAATGAGCTGGTCCGCACCGACGCGGTGTTCGCCGCCACCGGCGTGACCAAGGGCGCCATGCTGGACGGGGTGCGCTACGAGCGCGGCTTCGTGACCACCGACACCCTGGTGATGACCTCCTCGAACCGCACCGTGCGCCGGGTCCGGATGCGCAGGCCGGTTTAGTGAAGAATGGCGGACGCCATCCCTGCCATCCTTCCCCCCTCGAGGGGGGAAGGATGTGGGGCGACGAATGCCGTCTGAGCGCTCTAGGGGCTCCCGATGCCTGATGGCCCTCCCATCCTCGAACGCGAGGGCTTCCTCGGCGTCACGAAGTCCCTGAGCGGACGGCTCTGGCGCGAACGCCCGGCGGACCCGGCCCTGACCCTGCACCATCAGCGCACCCTTGGTCTGTCCGAGCCCCTGGCCCGCGCGCTGGCTTCGCGCGGCGTGGCGGCCGAGGACGGCGAGACCTGGATCAATCCGACGCTGAAGGCCCTCTTTCCCGACCCGTCCAGCTTCATGGACATGGACCGGGCGGCCGTGGCCATCGTCGACGCCCTGGAGAAGGGCCGCAGCGCCCACGTCTTCGCCGACTACGACGTCGACGGCGCCTCCTCCGCCGCCCAGCTGGTGCGCTGGTTCCGGGCCATGGGCTCGGAGCTTTCGATCTATGTGCCGGACCGGATCAAGGAGGGTTACGGCCCGACCCCGGCGGCCTTCGACACCCTGAAAGCCTCTGGCGCCGAGCTGGTGATCACCGTCGACTGCGGGGCGGCGGCCTACGACGCCATCGCCCACGCCGCCGCCATCGGCCTCGAGGTCGTGGTCATCGACCACCACCTGATGCGCGCCGATCCGCCGGCCTGCACCGCGGTGGTCAATCCCAACCGTCCGGGTTGTATGTCGGGGCAGGGGAACCTCGCGGCGGCGGGCGTCACCTTCGTGCTCCTGGCTGCGCTCAATCGCGAGGCCCGCAGGCGGGGCCTGTTCGAGGGCCGCGACGAGCCCGACATGCGCCAATGGCTCGACCTCGCCGCCCTGGGCGCCATCTGCGACGTGACCCCCCTGACCGGCTTCAACCGGGCCCTGGCCGCCCAGGGACTGAAGGTCATGTCCGCCTGGCGCAATCCGGGGCTGAAGGCTCTGCTGGACGTAGCCGGCGCAAAGGGGCCCGCGGGGCCGTTCCACGCGGGTTTCATCCTGGGGCCGCGCATCAACGCGGGGGGGCGCATCGGCCGGGCGGATCTCGGCGCACGGCTGCTGTCGACCGAGGATCCGGACGAGGCGCGCGACCTGGCCGCCCAGCTCGACGCGCTCAACGCCGAGCGCAAGGACGTGGAGCGCGAGGTCACCGAGGCCGCGATCCGGCTGGTGGAGCAGGGGTCTAATTTCGATCCCGAGGCGCCGCTCGTCGTCGCCGCCGCCGAGGGCTGGCATCCGGGCGTGATCGGCATCGTGGCGGGACGCCTGCGCGAGCGTTGGCGCCGTCCTGTGATCGTCATCGGCATCGACCCCGTCGCGGGGATCGGCAAGGGCTCGGGCCGCTCCCAGCCCGGCGTGAACCTGGGCCGCGCCGTGCAGGGCGCCTACGAGGAGGGCCTGCTGCTGGCCGGCGGGGGCCACGCCATGGCCGCGGGCCTGACCGTGCGCGCGGAGACCGTGCCGGAGCTCAGGGCCTGGCTCTGCGAGCGGCTGGCGCAGGAACAGGCCGAAGCCGCCGCGGCCGATGCGCTGGACATCGATGCGGTGATCACGCCACGCGGCGCGGACCGGGCGCTGTGGGAGGCTTTCGACCGGCTCAATCCCTACGGCCAGGGCAATCCGGAGCCGGTGTTCGCCATGGCTGGGGTGCGGGTAGCCGAATCGATGCCCATGAAGGGCGGCCATGTGCGCTGCACCCTGATGGACTCCGACGGCGCCCGCATCCGCGCGGTGGCCTGGCGCTGCGGTGACAGCCCGCTCGGCGCCCGGCTGATGGCCCGCGACTCGGCCCTGCATGTGGTCGGCCGCCTGAAGCCGGATGACTGGCAGGGCCGAAACGGGGTGCAGTTCGAGATCGAGGACGCCGCCGATCCACGCATGGCCGGCTGAAAGCCGCAGCGCCTGGAATGCCCCGCCGGGGTCCGCCTCCGCGCAAAAGTGCGACCAGTTCCACAGGACTTGCTCTGGGCTCTTGCGTGCCCAACGCGGTGCGGTTATATCGCCCGCTCCTCGCCGCGGTCCCTTCGTCTATCGGTTAGGACGCTAGATTTTCAATCTAGAAAGAGGGGTTCGATTCCCCTAGGGACTGCCACTTCTCCGAGGCTCCTCCGACATTGAAGCGCCGCGCCGGACTCCGGCGCCGCTCGGCGCGTGGGCGGTTCGCGAAAACAGGGCCGATTTGTGGCGGCAGCTGCGCCGTTCGGGGGTGTGGGTGGACACATCGCGCCCCGCGCTCGACTGTCACTTGAACTGTTGCGATGGACCTCGCGCATCAGGCGAATTGCGAGGCTCTGGCAGGAACTCGTGAAATTTCCGAGAGTTGTACGCAGTAACCAAGCGTCGCCGTACTCTCGAATAGACCGGCTGCAGGGATTCGCGCGTCAAGGGAAATTCTCGTTTCTCTACTCCAAGGATCAAATATCCGTGTTATAGTTCTCGGACCCGTCCGACTAAGGCGGGGCAGAGGGGCTGAGCGGTGAGTTACGATTTCGAGGGGGTGGATTCGCAAACGGAAGCGGTGCGGATCAGTGGACGAGTGAAGTGGTTCGACCCGGGCAAGGGCTACGGCTTCATTGTTCCGGACGACCCTGGCCAGACCGATCTCAAGGACGTGCTGCTGCACGTGACCAGTCTGCGCGACTCGGGCCGTGAGTCGGCCCTCGAAGGCGCCCTGATCGTCTGTGACGTCGTGCGCCGCCCCAAGGGCTGGCAGGTTTCCTCCATTTTCGAGATCGACGAGACCTCCGCGCCGCCGCCGGTGGAGCGCCGCGGCTACGAGAGCCTGCGCCGCGAACGGGGTGGTGATTTCGCCGCCGCCCGGCCGGTCCGCCGCCCGCCGCTGCAGGCCGACGGCCCGCTGGAGCAGGCCAAGGTCAAGTGGTTCAACCGCACCAAGGGCTATGGCTTCGTGGTGCGCGACATGGAGCCGGGCGACATCTTCGTCCACATCGAGACCCTGCGCCGCTGCGGCCTGGAGGATCTCCAGCCGGGCGACGATGTCATGGTCCGTTTCGCCGAGGGGCCCAAGGGCCTGGTCGTGGCGGAAATCCAGCCGGTTTCCTGACACGCTTTCATCGCTGTCGAATCCCCGCTGCGTCGCGCGTCTGTCATGGGTCAGCGCGCCAATGGCGGCGCGCGCCTGAGAGGGATGCCCCATGAAGTACATGCTGATGATCTGCGACGATCCGAGCCACTACGAGGGCGAGGCCGGCCAGAAGCTGCTGTCGGAGGTGATGGCGGGCCACTGGAAACTGCACCAGGACCTGAACGCCGCCGGGATCGAGTTCAACGGCTTTCAGCTGCAACCGACCTCCACCGCCACGACCGTCAGGACCAAGGGATCGGTCCAGACCCTGCACGACGGCGCCTTCGCCGAGACCCACGAAGAGCTCGGCGGCTACTACATCATCGACGTGCCCGACCTGGACGCCGCGATCGCCTGGGCCAAGCGCATCCCGATGCCCGGCGAAGGATCGGTCGAAGTCCGTCCCGTCGTCGTGCGTGACTGAGGCGCCCGCCAACGACCTGGCCGATTGGGCGGAGGCGCGCACCCGCATCGTCGCCGCCCTGGCCGCCCGCTTCCGCGATCTCGACCTGGCGGAGGAGGCCTTCGCCGACGCCTGTGTCGCGGCCCTGCGCACCTGGCGGGAGACCGGGCCGCCGGCCGAGCCGACGGCATGGCTGTACCGGACCGCTCACAACCGGGCCCTGGACGCCCTGCGCCGGCGCAAGGTGCGCGCGAACGTGCGCCCGGACGCGCCGGAGCCCGCGGCCGATCCCGAAATGCTGGCCCTTGAGGCGGACGAACCCATTCCGGACGAGCGCCTGCGGCTGATCTTCATCTGTTGCCATCCCGCGATCGCGCCGGAGACCCGCGCGGCCCTGACGCTGAAACTGGTCTGCGGCCTTTCGACCGAGCGGCTGGCGCGCGCCTTCCTGATGGCGGAGCCGGCGATGCTGCAGCGGATCACCCGGGCCAAGCGCAAGATCCGCGACGCGGGCGTGCCGTTCGAGACGCCGGGACGGGCGGCGTGGGCCGAGCGGCTGGAGGCGGTGCTGGCGACGCTCGAGATCGCCTATGGCCAGGCCTATGAGGACGCCGCCGGCCGCAGCGAGGCGGCGGCCTACGGCCGCGAGGTGCTGAGGCTGAGCGGCCTTCTGGCCGAACTGCTGCCGCAGGAACCCGAGGCCTTGGCCCTGGCCGCGATGGTGCGTCTGGCCGAGGCCCGGCGGCCGGCGCGCGTGGATGAGCTCGGGGCCATGATCCCTCTGTCCGAGCAGGACGCCAGCCTCTGGAATCCGGCCCTGCTGGCCGAAGGCGAGGCCTTGCTGGAGAACGCGAGCCGATCGGGCGGGGACGGTCCCTACCGGGTCATGGCCGCGATCCACGCCTGTCACGCCGCCCGCCGTCACGGCGGAGGCGTCGACTGGGGCGCCATCCTCGCCCTCTATGACCGTCTGCTGGTGTTTCGCCCGAGCACGGTGGTGGCGGTCAATCGCTGCGTGGCGCTGGCGGAGGTGATGGGCCCGGAGGCCGCGCTCGCGGCCCTGGACGAGCTGGAGGAGCCGCGGTTGCAGCGCTGGCGCCCGTGGCACGCCGCGCGCGGCGCCTTCCTGGCCCGGGCCGGGCGCTATGGCGAGGCGGTGCAGAGTTATCGCCGGGCGCTGGACCTCGATCCGGCGCCGGCCGAGCGGCTTTTCCTCGAAGGGCGGATGCAGGCGCTTTTCCAGGAGCCCTGAGCGGGTTAGGCTCCGCCCATGCGCTTCCTGAACCGCCGCCAGATCTTCGCCGCCATCGCCGTCGCCAGCGCGCTGGCCGGCTGCGCCCAGGCCCAGCCGAAGGCCCCCCAGGGCGGTCCCGGCGACGTGACCATCACCAGCAAGACCGGCCCCCACCGGTTCCACGTCGACGTCGTCGCCGACGAGCCGTCGCGCGAGAAGGGCCTGATGTTCGTCAAGAGCATGGCGCCCGACCACGGCATGCTGTTCGAGTTCGAGCAGGAAGCGGACCAGGCCTTCTGGATGCGCAACACCTACATTTCGCTCGACATCATCTACATCGACGCCAAGGGCAAGATCGTCTCCATCCAGCGCGACGCCAAGCCCTTCGACGAGACCCCGCTGCCGTCCAACGGCCCGGCGATCGGCGTGCTGGAGATCAACGGCGGCATGTCGGCCAAGCTCGGCATCGCGCCGGGCGACAAGGTGACCCACCCCTTCTTCAAGAACTGAGGGTTACAGACCGCTGTGTGCGTTGCAGCGCCATAGGCTCCGTGGCAAGAGGGGCGTCCGCCGACGACGGGGCGTAGCGCAGCCTGGTAGCGCATCTGCTTTGGGAGCAGAGGGTCGCAAGTTCGAATCTTGCCGCCCCGACCATCGGTATCTTGAGGAGTGAGGCATGCTCGCGCGCATCTACCGTCCGGCCAAGACCGCCATGCAGTCCGGCAAGGCCAAGACCCAGGACTGGGTTCTGGAGTTCCTGGCCTCCTCGGCGCGCACGCCCGATCCGCTGATGGGCTGGGCCAGCGCGCGCGACACCAACGACCAGATCAAGGTCAGCTTCGAGACGCGCGACGAGGCGGTGGCCTACGCCCAGAAGCACGGCATCGCCTTCAGAGTGATCGAACCGCACGAACCCAAGCTGGTTTTAAAGGCTTACGCCGATAACTTCTCCTTCAATCGCAAGCAGCCCTGGACCCACTAGGGCGTGTGCCCGAGAGACTCCGTAGCTCAGCTGGATAGAGCATCCGCCTTCTAAGCGGACGGTCGCAGGTTCGAGTCCTGCCGGGGTCGCCAGGGCGTCAGGTCAGGGCCAGGGGCCCAAACAGCATCAGGCGTGGTTCAACCGCTTCCGGCGCGATCAGCGAGAGCGCCGCGCCGCCCGCCGCATCGAACACCGTCAGCGCACCGGGCTCGGGACGCCACCCGCTGAGCGGACCGCGGGCGCCGGCGAACAGCAGCAGGCCGCCCCAATCCGAGCGCCAGTCGCTGTTGAGATCAATGGCGAAGGCAAGCGGCCCCTCGGCCGCGGGAAGGCCGAATCCGCCGGATTGGTGCCGCACCAGGCGAAGGGCGCCGGCCTCCAGGCCGATTTGAGCGAGGGCCTCGGCAAGGCAGCGGGTGAACACCCGATCGTCGAAGGGCCGCTCCTCCAGATCCCGTCCGGCGTCGGTGACCCGTAGCCAGCCTCCGCCATGGCCGGCGGCGCGGCGCAGGTCGCGGCAGGCGTCCGGGCCCACGAAGCCCGGCATGCGGGCCCGGCCCACGCCCGTCAGCTCGTCGCGCAGCCATGCGCGATCGGACGGCCGCGCCGGAGAAAAGACATGCGCAGGTGTCACTGTGGTCCAGCCCCGAACCCTGAGGCCTTGTAACACCTACGAAATGGGCTCGCCAGCCGACCTCAGGGCCAGCCGGGCGGGATCTTCGAGCGGATCCAGCCGGTCAGGGAATAGCGCGGCCGCCCGGCGAAGGGCGCGACCAGGGAGACCGCATGACGCTGGGGCACGCGGAAGATGTTCAGCGCATTGAAGGCCGGGACGTAGCCCTCGGCCACGTGGTCGTCCTCGTCGAGGAACAGCAGCAGTCCGCCCCAGTCCGCGCGCCAGCCGGGGGTGAGGCTCAGCACATAGGCGTAGAGGCGGTGCTCGCCCTCGGCCTCGTCGTGGTGGGCGGTCAGGAAGTGGCCGGGCAGGTAGCGGGTGGCCATGGCGTCGCTGAACACGGGGCGCGGGTCGCCGGTCAGGCGGCGCACGAAGTTGAGGAAGCCCGGGCTGTTGACGAAGGTCAGGGCCCGCAACAGCCCGGGCTCGACCTCCTCGCCGCTGAGCACCCGGTGGCTGACGCGCACCGTGTCGAACATGTACCGGAACGATGTGCGCGCGGCGTCGTAGACACCGGTCTCGAGCATGGACCACTCGCCGGCCGGGAGCTCCTCTATCTCCTCCACGGGGAGGTCGAGATCGTGACCATCCGAGACGTGCAGGGAACGATGCCAGGCGCGGGGCGCCTCCAGGGTGCGCGCCAGGCTGGCGGCGTCCTCAGGCCTGAGGAAGCCCGGCAGGTGCAGCCGCCCGAACTGGCGGAAGACCGAGGCGTAGGCCTTGGGATCGAGCGCCGGATCGATGCGCAGGGTGGGGGAGGCGGCGACGTTCAAGGGCGTGATCCGCAAGCGCCGCCAACCATCGCGGCCCGCGCGATGGGGCCGGAGCGGGGAGGTTCCGGCAAGTTAAACCTTGGAAAGGGCCAGCAATGGCGCCGCTTGGGAAGAATGCTGCCGAAGCGTGCAGAGTTCGTGGTGCTTCACTGTTCAAGGGCGGTCCAGGATCGGTGTCGTTCTTGAGCAAACGAGACAGAGGCTGGCGTCTCCCGGACACTACCGTTTCGACTTGCGTACGGTCGCCCGATGGGTGAGTTTCCTTTCAGGACGTACCGGCGCCCGGCCGGTCTCACGGGGGAAACGTCATGACCAGCCTTCCCATCACCTCGGCCCTGGCCGGCGCGGCGGCGCTCATGCTCGTGGCGCTCAGCCTCCCGATCGCCCTGCGCCGGCGCAAGAACCGGGTCTCCGCGGGCGACGGCGGCGACGCCTTCCTGGGCAAGATGGTCCGCGCCCAGGGCAATTACACCGAGTACACGCCGATGGTCCTGATCCTGATCGGGCTTCTGGAGATGGGCGGCGCCCAGCCGGCCACCACGCTCTGGGCGCTGGGCGGCGTCTTCGCCGTCGGACGGGTTTTGCACGTCATGGGGATGCTCGGCGTCGGGCTGATCTTCCGGGCCCTGGGGATGATCCTGACCTTCGGCGTGCTGCTGGCGGCGGCCGGGATGCTGCTGCGGCCGCTGCTCCCGATCTAGCGCCGCTTCCCCAGTTCCGCGGCGATATCCTTGACCATGCGCCCGACCTTGCGGTGGGCGGTAGTGATCTGGTCGCGGGTCACGCCCCAGCGCTTCATCCAGTACTCGACCGCCTGACGCTCGCTCAGGTCCAGCCGGTCCTTGTCGATGAAGCCGCGCTTGTCCTTCAGTCCGGCCATGGCGGCCTCTCCTCAAACGGCGCCGTAGCGCTCCAGCCCCTGTTTCAGGTCGGCGATCAGGTCATCGGCCGATTCCAGCCCGATGTGCAGGCGGATCAGCGGCCCTTCGAACGGCGGCGTGTGTTCGCGGCGCACGAGCTGGGGGTCCTCGAAGGTCGCCAGGCTTTCGAACCCTCCCCAGGAGAAGCCGATCCCGAACAGCTGCAGGGAATCGAGCAGGGCCTCGGCCGCCGCGCGCGACCCGGGCGCCAGCACGACACCCAGCAAGCCGGAGGCGCCGGTGAAGTCGCGTCTCCACAGGGCGTGATCGGGCGAGGAGGGCAGGGCGGGGTAGAGAACGCGCGCGACCTGCGGCTGCTGCTCCAGCCAGCGGGCGACCGCCAGCGCCGAACGCTCGTGCTCGGCCAGCCGCACGCGAAGGGTTCTCAGGCCCCGCAGCGCCAGCCAGGCGTCGTCGGGCGAGACGTACCAGCCGAAGTCCTCGATCACGTCATCGACCTGTTTAATCAGGTCGGGATCGTTGAGCGCGATGGAGCCGCCGAAGACGTCGGAGTGGCCGCCGACGTACTTGCTGAGCGCCTGCACCGACAGGTCCGCGCCGTGATCGAGCGGCTTGAAAAGGACCCCGGCCGCCCAGGTGTTGTCCACGAGCGTGCGGATGCCATGGGCCCGAGCCAGCGCTGCGATGGCGCCGACGTCCTGCATTTCGAAGGTCACCGAGCCGGGCGATTCCAGCAGGATCAGCTTCGTGCGCTCGCCGGCGAGGGCCATCAGCGCCTTGGGCGCCAGCCGTGGCGGAAAAAACTTCACCCCGATCCCGAGACGCTTCAACTGCACCTGGGCGAAGCGGCGCGAGGGTGCGTAGAGCGAATCGGTCGCCAGGATCTCGTCGCCCGCATCCACCATGGCCAGAATCGCGACCGTCACCGCGGCGAGCCCGGTCGGGGCCAGGAACACCCGCCGGGCATGCTCCAGCTCGCCCAGGGCGTTTCGCAGCGCCTCGTGCGCCTGGGCGCCCGTGATCCCGTAGGTCGGCCCCAGCGCAAGGCTTCTGAGGTCCCGGGCCTTGGGATTGAGCAGGGTGGTGGCCCGCTCGATGGGCGGATTGACCGGCCGCCGGCGGTCGGTTTTGGCCGTCACGTCACGGATCAATCGAGTGCGTTCGTCCATTGACTTGACGCCGTCTCCGCTTAGCTGCCTCTACTCGCCTCAACGAGTATGCGCCGGCGTACCCGCGGGCAAGCGGGCGGTGTGGAGAAGGATCATGGCAAGACCCATTCTGGCCGCCGCCCTGCTGCTGGCGCTGGCCGCCTGCAAGGACCCGGGCTCCGCGGTCAACGAGCCGCCGCCGAGCGCCCCGCCGGTCAAGGGCGCGCCCAATGCGGCGCTGGGCGACGTCAGCAAGATCCAGGGCGCCACGGTCAAGGCGATCCTCGCCCGCCACCGGCTGAACTGCGGGGTGAACACCGGCCTGATCGGCTTCGCCTTCACCGACAACCGGGGCCAGTGGCGCGGTTTCGACATCGACTTCTGTCATGCGACGGCGGCGGCCCTGTTCGGCGACCCGAATGCGGTGCGCTTCACCCCGCTGGGCTCTACCGAGCGGTTCACGGCGCTGCAGTCCGGCGAGGTGGACGTGCTGTGGCGCAACACCTCCTGGACCTATTCGCGTGACACCGCCAACCGGCTGGATTTCGCCGGCATCAACTACTTCGACGGCCAGGGTTTCCTGGTGCGGCGCTCGCTGGGCCTGTCCAGCGCGACGGAGCTGAACGGGGCGCGGGTTTGCGTGCAGACCGGATCCACCACCGAGCTCAACGTCGCCGACTTCTTCCGCTCCAAGGGCCTGAAGTACACGCCCATCGTGGTCGAGACCGAGGACCAGGCCCACGCCGACTACGCCAAGGAGGCCTGTGACGCCCTGACCGCCGACATCTCCGAACTGGCGGCGGTGCGCACCATCCTGTCCGATCCGAACGCCCACATGATCCTGCCCGAGGTGATCTCCAAGGAGCCGTTCGGCCCGGTGATCCGCCAGGGCGACAGCCAGTGGGCGGACGTGGTGCGCTGGACGCTCAACGCCCTCATCCTCGCCGAGGAGTTCGGGATCACCTCCCAGAACGTCGACGAGATGCGCAAGACCTCGAAGAACCCCGAGATCCGCCGCCTGCTCGGCGTCGAGGGCGGCTATGGCCGCATGCTGGGCCTCAGCGACGACTGGGCCTACCGGGCGATCAAGGCCGTGGGCAACTACGGTCAGATCTTCGAGCGCAACATCGGCAAGAACTCGCCGCTCAAGCTCGAACGCGGCATGAATGCGCTCTGGAGCGCGCAGAAACCGGGGCTGCTCTACGCCCCGCCGATGCGCTGAGCGGCCGGATGGGGGGCGCCGTCCGCCGCAGGTTCAGCATCGCGGGAGGCGCGACCGGGCTCGTGGCCCAGGCAGGCCTGCTGGCCGCCGTGGTCCTGCTCATCGCCTGGCTCGGCCACAACGCCTCGGTTCATATGGCCGAGCGCGGCCTGACCTCGGGCTTCGACTTCCTGCAGCGTCCCGCCGGCTTTGACGTGTCGCAGAGCCTGATCCCCTATAGCCCGGCTGACAGTTTCGCGCGGCTGTTCGTGGTCGGGGCGCTCAACACCCTGCTGGTCTCGCTGCTGGGCATCGCCACCGCCACGGTGCTGGGCCTGATCGCCGGGGTGGCGCGGGTGTCGAGGAACTGGCTGGGCCGGGCGGTGGCCACCGCCTATGTCGAGGTCGCCCGCAACATCCCGCTGCCGATCCAGATCCTGGTCTGGTACTCGGCCCTGCTGGTCGCGCCACCGCCGCGCCAGGCGCTGAGCGCCTTCGGCGTGGCCTTCTTGTCCAACCGCGGCCTGTTCCTGCCCAAGCCGGTGTTCAACAGCGCCGGCCAGTCGGTGCTGCTGGGGATCGGCGTGTCCCTGGCCCTGGGCTGGGCCATGGCCGCGGGCTTCCGCAAGCTGGCCGAGGCCCGGGGCAAGGCGCCGTCGCCGCTGTGGGGCGGCGCCCTGGCGCTGGCCGGGATCGCGGTCTGTCTGGGCGCGACCGGCAATCCGGCCGGGATCGAGATCCCCCGCTTTCAGGGCTTCGACTTCGCCGGGGGCCTGGCCATCGCCCCGGCCCTGACGGCGCTCTGGGCGGCGCTGTCCTTCTATACCGGCGGCTTCATCGCCGAGATCGTCCGCGGCGGCCTGATCGCGGTCTCGCGGGGGCAGGGGGAGGCGGCGCGGGCGCTCGGCCTCACGCCCGGCCAGACGCTCAGGCTCGTTGTCCTGCCCCAGGCCATGCGGATGATGGGGCCGCCCCTGGCCAGCCAGTACCTGAACCTGACCAAGAACTCCTCGTTGGGGCTGGTGGTGGGCTATCCGGACCTGGTCAATGTCTTCGTCGGTACGGCGCTGAACCAGACCGGCCAATCGATCGAGTGCATGGCCCTGGTCATGGGCTTCTACCTGGCGGTGAGCCTCAGCATCAGCGCCCTGATGAACGCCCTGAACCTGCGCTCCGACAGCTGGGCGGCGCCGGCATGAGCGCGGGCGAGATCACCCCGCCGCGGCCCGCGCCGCGCACGCCCTTCGCCGTCTGGGCGCGCGCCAATCTGTTCGCGACACCGCTGGACAGCGTGGTCACCCTGGTCATGGCGGCGCTGTTGCTCTGGCTGGGCTGGAGCCTGATGGACTGGGCGGTGCTGAAGGCCGTCTGGGTCGGCGAGAGCAAGGCCGTGTGCCGCTCCGGCGGCGCCTGCTGGGCCCTGATCACCGCGCGCTGGCCCCAGGTGCTGGCGGGCTTCTACCCGGCGGGTCATCGCTGGCGCGTTGTGCTGGCGGCGGTGCTGCTAGCGGTCGCCGTCGTGCCTGTGCTGCTGCCGCGGGCCCCAAAGGGCACGGTGGTTCTGGCGCCGCTCGGCGTGGTCCTGGCCTTCGCCGTGCTCGGCGGAGCGGGCGTGCTGCCGCGCGTGCCCACCGACTACTGGGGCGGCGCCTTTCTCAACGTCCTGATCGGCGTCACCGGCGCGGTCTTCGCCCTGCCGTTCGGGGTGCTGCTGGCCCTGGGTCGCCGCTCGAAACTGCCGGTGATCAAGGCGCTCAGCGTCGCCTTCATCGAGATCGTGCGCGGGGCGCCGCTGATCACGCTTCTGGTGGTCGCCTCGGTGGTGCTGCCGCTGTTCCTGCCCGAGGGTGTCTCCTTCGAGCGCCTGACCCGGGCCATGGTGGTCATCACCCTGTTCGAGTCCGCCTACATGGCCGAAGTGGTGCGCGGCGGCCTGCGCGCCATTCCCAAGGGCCAGACCGAGGCGGCCCGGGCTCTCGGTCTCGATCCCTTACGGATCATGGGCCTGGTGATCCTGCCCCAGGCCCTGAAGCTGTCGATCCCGGCGATCGTCAACACCTTCATCGGCCTCTTCAAGGACACCACCCTGGTCTATGTCATCGCCATCCTGGAGGTCACCGGGACCCTGCGCCAGGCGACCTCCGACTACGCCTGGCAGGGCCGCGACCTCGAGGCCTATGGCTTCGTCGCCCTGATGTTCTGGGTCGCCTGCTTCGCCATGTCCCGTTTCGCCGCCAGCCTCGAGCGCCGCGGCGTGGCGGGAAGCCTGACCAAAACCGCCGAGGAGCTGAAATGAGCGCGCCGGACCCCGTCACCGCCATTCCGCCGATCCTGCATGTGAGCGGCCTGAACAAGTGGTTCGGCCAGGCCCACGTCCTGCGCGGCGTCGATCTGGACGTGGCCATGGGCGAGAAGGTGGTGATCCTCGGGCCCTCCGGCTCGGGCAAGTCCACCCTGATCCGCTGCATGAACGGCCTGGAGACCTACGAGGAGGGCTCGGTCTTCATCGACGGCGCCGACCTTAAGGGGCCCAAGGTCCAGGCCGAGGCCGCCAAACGGCGCACCGGCATGGTGTTCCAGGCCTTCAACCTGTTCCCGCATCTTACCGTGCTGGAGAACTGCACGCTGGCGCCCATCTGGGTGCGCAAGGTCCCCCGGGCGGAAGCCGAAACCCAGGCCATGGCCATGCTGGAACGGGTCCAGATCGCCGAGCACGCCAAGAAATTCCCGGCTCAGCTCAGCGGCGGCCAGCAGCAGCGCGCCGCCATCGCCCGGGCGCTGGCCATGCAGCCGGAGATTATGCTGTTCGACGAGCCGACCTCCTCCCTCGACCCCGAGATGGTGGGCGAGGTGCTGCAGGTGATGACGGAGTTGGCCGAGGGCGGCATGACCATGGTGGTGGTCACCCACGAGATGGGCTTCGCCGCCCAAGTCGCCGACCGGGTCGCCTTCATGGACGAGGGCCAGATCATCGAGATGGCCCCGCCCGAGAGCTTCTTCACCGCCCCGGTCCACGCCCGGACCAAGGCGTTCCTGAGCAAGATCCTCTAGGCGGTCCGGGCCCAATCTGTCGAAAGCTTAACTGGCGCAGGAGCCAGGGCGGGCGTCCTCTCGGGCGACGGAGAATGTGTCTTGGGCGTTTCCCCGAACTTCATCGGTGCGATCGCGGTCGAGCGGCGCGCGGGCGGTTTCACCTTCGGGTGGTGGCGCGCCGAGCGTTTCGGGGAGGCCGTCGAGCCCCACGGCCATGACGACGCCCATTTCATGTATGTGGTCGGCGGCCGCTATACGACGACGGCGGAGGGAGAGCCCGGACGGGATCGCCCTCCGTTCGTGTTCAACCCTCGAGAGACGTTTCACGGCGACCGTTTCGAGGACGGGCCCGGCTTGTTCTTCACGCTCACCCTGCCTGAGGGCTGCGCGCAGGACATGCGCAGCCGCAAGGCGCCGGAGGCCCCGCGCCGGATCGCCGATCCCGGGGTTTATTCCCTGACGGCCCGCCTGATGCGCGAATGCGCCCGTTGGGAGAGCGATTCCGGGCTCACAGCGGAATCCCTGTGCCTCGAGATGGCCGAAGCCCTGGGCGCCGCCGAGCGGGCCGATCGGACGCCGCCGGCCTGGCTCGACCGGGTTGTCGAGCGCCTGTCGCTGGACCTCGCCGATGACCTGTCGCTCGACGCCCTGGGTCGGATGGCGGGGGTCCACCCGTTCCACCTGATCCGCACATTCCGCCGTTTCCACCGTTGCTCCCCTGGAGAATTCCGTCGCGCACGCCGGCTCGAGCACGCCGCGCGGCTGCTCTCGACGACCCGCTCCAGGCTTGTCGATATCGCACTCGGCTGCGGCTTTGCTGACCAGAGCCACTTCAGTCGCCAGTTCCGGCGCGCCTACGGCTTCGCGCCGGGCGAGTTCCGGCGGATCAGCTGCTTCTGATCGCCCCTTTCGGGTCCGAGGTTGGTTTCAGACAAGACGGACCGGATTTCGCGCCTAGGCTGGGACCGGCGCGGAGAAAGATTCCATGACCCGACTTGTTTGCCTGCTGCTCTTCCTGGCCACGGTGGCGGCTGGCCCCGTGCGGGCGGCCAGCGTCCACGAGTGGCGTGACGACATCGATCAGATGGTTCGCGAGGTGGAGGCCCGCCATCCGGCGCCCTTCGCCCGGGTTGGTCGGCTGACATTCCTTCGTCAGGCTGAAGCGCTCAAGGACGAGCTGCCGCGGCTGACGGAGGAACAGCGCGTGGTGCGCGCCATGCGCCTGATCGCCTCCATCGGCGACTCGCACACCCAGCTCCAGCCGGATCGGCCCGATTTCGCCCTGTGGTATCCGATCCGCATCTATGAATTCAGCGACGGCTACTTCATCACCGCCGCCCACAAGTCCGTCGCCGATCTGGCGGGCGCGCAGGTGATCGAGGTGGCCGGGCGTCCGGTCGCGGAGGTCGCCGACGCGGCGCGCGACCTGGTTGGGGCGGACAACGCCTTTTCCCGCAAGGAGGCACTCCACGCTTTCAGCGACGCGGCCCTGATGAAGGGTCTTGGCTACGCGGAACCCGGCGGCGGATTGAGGATCAAGGTCCGGCTCGCCGGAGGCCGGGTCGTCGAGCGGGTTCTGGCGGTCAGCCGCACCGACGACCCGCGCTACGAAAAGGATGACGCCACCTTCGAGTGGCATTTCCAGGCGGAGATGGGCGGCCCGCCGATCGGAACGCCCGCCGACTGGATCAGCGCCTACAAGGGCCTCACCAACCAGGCGTTTCGCATCCCCGACCCGTCGCGGCCCCTGCGGCTGATCGACCGCCGCTTCTTTACGGCCAAGGCGGCGCCTGAGGCGGACGCCTTCTACATCCAGTCCAACTTCGTGGGCGGAGATTTCGCCAAACAGTTTCACGACGCCATGGCGGAGGTGGACCGGATCAAGCCACGCCGCCTGATCATCGATTTCCGGTACAACTTCGGCGGTGACGGCAGCCACGTGCCCGCCATGGCCCGAGAGTTCATCAAGCGCGAGGGCGCGGGATCCTGGAAAGAGCTCTATATCCTGACCGGCCGCCGCACGCTCAGCGCCGGAATCATGGCGGTGATGGGCGTCGCCAATAACACCGACAACACCATCATCGGCGAGCCGATGGCTGCGCCCGTCAACAGCTACGGCGACGCGGTCCCGATCAAGCTCACCCACACAGGCCTCGAGCTGGAGGTCTCCACCGTCAGCCACCAGCTCGGCGAACCACCGGACATCGCGGAGTTCTCCACGGTGGATGTGCCCGCGGTGTTCTCCTTCGCCGACTACGCCTCCGGTCGCGATCCGGCGGTCGACCCCATTCTGCGCGGCGAAGAGATGCGGAGCCTGGCGACCATCGCCCTGACCGATGGCGCCCGGGCGGCGCGACAGGCCTATGCCGATCGCAAGGCGCGGTTTGCGGGCTACGGCTGGTGGTCCCCTCCGGCCGAGATCGTCCTGCGGCGGGTGGAGCAGACCCTGTTGGCGCAAAAGCGGTTCGACGACGCCCTGGGGGTGGCCCAGCTCAACGCCGAAATCCATCCGGAGATCTGGAACGTCTGGATCAACCTGGCCAAGGCCCAGCGGGCTTCGGGTCAGACCAGGGAGTCGCTGGACAGCCTGCGGCGGGTGCTCGAAATCGACCCGAACAATGAAAACGGAGGGGAGATCCGCAAGATCCTGTCCGATGCGGCCAAGGCGCCCGTCGCCTTTACGCCCTCGGTGTTGCAGTACGGCGCTTCGGTCGCCGCGATGCAGGGGCGGCTCGCCCCGGCGTGCCCCACGATGCGCACGCGACGGATCGATCCTCCGTTCCTGAGCAGCGTCAAGCGCGAGCAGATCCAGATCGATTGCGACGGATTCGACTTCCGCGGCGCGCAACGCCACGCGGAGTTCGTGTTCCGGGATGGCGAGCTCGTGATGGCCTGGGTGATGCTGCGACCGGATGAGGACGGCGCGACCGAGGAGGCAATGACGGCCGCGTTCGGGCCGCCGCGTGAGCGGAGCGCCAGATACCTGGTCTTCGCCAAGGGCGGGACAGCCCTGCGCCTCGACAAGCACGAGATCCTTTTCTACGGACCCGCCCTGGCTGAGGAGGTGGAGACCTGGTTTGCGGAGGCGCGGGCCTCAGGCGGCCGCTAGTTCCGGCTCGCGTTCCGCCACCGCCGTACTGAGCGGCTGGTCGGTCCAGGTCACGATCTCGAAGCGGCCGTCGGGGTGTTCGATGGCGGCCGTACAGCTTTCGACCCAGTCGCCGTCGTTGATGTAGACGACGCCGTCGATCATACGCATCTCGGCCTTGTGGATGTGGCCGCAAATCACGCCGTCTACGCTGCGGCGGCGGGCTTCACTGGCCAGGGCCTGTTCAAAGTTTTCAATGAACTGCAGGGCGTTCTTGACCTTGACTTTCACGAAGGCCGACAGGCTCCAGTAGCCCATGCCCAGCCGCCCGCGCAGGCGGTTGAAGTGGGTGTTCAGCGACAGCAGCAGCCGGTAGCCCCAGTCCCCGGCGAAGGCCAGCCACCTGGCATGGGTGACCACCCCGTCGAAGGCGTCGCCGTGGATGACCAGGTAGCGGCGGCCGTCGGCGGCCTCGTGCACCATATCCTGGGCCACGATCACCCCACCGAAATGGATGCCGCAGAAGTCGCGCACCCGGTCGTCGTGGTTGCCCGGGATGTAGACGACCCGCACGCCGCGCCGGGCCATGCGCAGGATCTTCTGGACCACGTCATTGTGGGCCTGCGGCCAGTACCAGCCGCTCTTCATCTTCCAGCCATCGACGATGTCGCCGACCAGGTAGAGGGTCTCGCAGTCCAGCCGCCGGATGAAATCGAGAAGGCGCTCGGCCTGGCAGCCCCGGGTTCCGAGGTGGATATCGGAGATGAAGGCCGAGCGGCAGCTCAGCCGGTCCGTCGCATCCGTCATCGCCACGCTCCCCCGGGATCAGGCGATGCAGGCCAGTAAGCTGATTGCGTGACGCGGGCGTGACGCCCGCTAGGCTGCGACAACCGGCGCGTCGGGCCGCGAGCCCCATTCGGCCCAAGAACCGTCATAGACCGCCACGTCGTCGCGGCCGAGGCGGGCGAGGGCCAGGGCGATGATCGGTGCGGTCACGCCGGAGCCGCAGGTCGCCACGAGGGTCTTGCCGAGGTCGACGCCAGCTGTAGCGAACACCGCGTGGAGTTCCTTCTCCGGCTTCATCGTACCGTCCGCATTCAACAGGGAGCCGAAAGGAACGCTCTTGGCGCCCGGCATGTGCCCAGAGCGCAGTTCGGGCCGCGGTTCCGGCGCTTGAGCGTGAAAACGCGCCGCCGAGCGGGCGTCGAGGATCTGGACATCCGATGCATCGAGCGCTCCGAGCACCCGGTCGAAGTCCCAGATGAGGTCCGGGTTCGGTTCGGCGTTCAGATGTGCGGACGCGACACCGGCCTCATCGCCCGCCACAACCTCAAAGCCCTCTGCGCGCCAGGCGGGCAGGCCGCCGTCGAGCACTGACACCGACTCGAGCCCTTGGGTGCGAAGGGTCCACCAGACCCGGGCGGCGGAGAACAGGCCCTGCTGGTCATAGACCACAGTCAGCAGGTCACGGCGGATTCCGAAGGACTGCAGCGCGGCCGCCAAGGCTTCGGGAGAGGGCAGCATGTGGGGCAGGCGCGAGTCGTGATCGCTGATCGCTTCAACATCGAAGAACTGCGCCGAAGGGATGTGCGCCTCGCGATAGAGGGCGCGGCCGTCGCGGCCGTCGAGATACCAGCTGGCGTCGAGCACCACCGGCCCGCCCCAGCCGAGGGCGCGATCAAGACTGCGGGCGGATATCATCGGATCGGTCATACCGATCCCTTACCCCTACGCCTTCACAAGTTCGAGCTGGATCACGTCGGTGCGCCCGCTGCGGAAGCCGGCCTCGCAGTAGTTCAGGTAAAAGCGCCACAGCCGGCGGAAGCGCTCGTCGAAGCCCAGCGGCCGGATCGTCTCCCAGGCCGCCTGGAAGCGCTCATCCCATTCCCGCAGGGTGTCGGCATAGGCCTGGCCGAAGCGGTCGATACGACCCCAGGCCAGGCCCGCGGCGGTAGTCTCCTGCTCCAGCCTCCGGTCCGAGGGCAGGGCCCCGCCCGGGAAGATGTACTTCTGGATGAAGTCGGTGGAGCGGCGGTAGGGCTCGAACAGGTCGTCGCGGATGGTGATGATCTGCAGGCCCGCGCGCCCGCCGGGCTGCAGCACCTCGTGGATCTTGCCGAAATAGGCCGGCCAGTACTTCTCGCCCACCGCCTCGAACATCTCGATGGAGGCCACCCGGTCGAAGCGCCCCTCGACGTCGCGGTAATCGATCAGCCGGATGTCGGCCTTCTCGGAAAGTCCCTGATCGAACATGCGCTTGCGGGCGAATTCGTACTGGGCC
This sequence comes from uncultured Caulobacteraceae bacterium, assembly GCA_964432415.1. GTDB lineage: Bacteria > Pseudomonadota > Alphaproteobacteria > Caulobacterales > Caulobacteraceae > JAFECT01. Next base: position 21,061 of record CAYSNW010000035.1, on the reverse strand, counting down.
TGTGAGATGGTGATGGCGGTGACCTTCGCGCCCACCTCGCGCGCCGCGAACTCGGCGAAGCCGCCCCAGCCGCAGCCGATCTCCAGCACCGACTGGCCGGCCTGAAGTCCGATATTCTCAGCCAGGGTCCGGTACTTGTTGGTCTGGGCCTCCGCGAGCGGCTGGCCGGGCGCCTCGTAGCGCGCGGCCGAATAGGTCATCGTCGGGTCCAGCCACTGCTCGTAGAAGGCGTTGCCGAGGTCGTAGTGGGCATGGATGTTGCGCTTCGATCCGCTGCGGCTGTTGGGCCGCAACAGGTGGGTCAGGCGGTTGACGACCTGCACCACCGGGTTGCCCTCGACCAGGCCGGCCAGGCGGTCGTAGTTGCGACCCAGGGCCTCCAGCAGGGCCGCCAGGTCCGGCGTGTCCCATTCCCCGGCCATGTAGCCCTCGGCGAAGCCGATGGTGCCGCCCGTCAAAACGCGGCCGACGAAGCGGTAATCCCGGACCACCAGCCGGCCCTCGGGACCGCCGTCCGGGCCGCGGATGGGCAGGCTCAGGCCCTCGGGAGTGACGACCTCCAGCACGCCTTCGGCCCAGTTGCGCGAAGCCAGCCTGAGGAAGGTCTTGAAGGCGTGGGGCGCGCGCCGCAGTTCGGGCCACGTCCAGAAGGCCGCGTCGCGGGAGGTGGGGTCGTAAGTCTGAGCGACGGTCATGCGCGTCCTCGCTTTTCGACAGTGTTGGGACCGGTCATGCCGCGCCCTCCTGGTAAAGATGGTCGTCGACTCGGGTTTTGGCCAGTGCCGCCAGCGCGCGGGTGCGCCCGGCCCCGTGTTCGACGATCGGGAGCGGATATCCCCGGCGCATCGCTTCCGGGGCTTCCCAGGGCGTGTGGATCAGCCTGGCAGGAAGCTCTGCCAGCTCGGGAACCCAGCGCCGGACATAGGCGCCCTCCGGGTCGAAGCGCCGGCCCTGGGCGGTCGGATTGAAGATGCGGAACCAGGGCGAGGCGTCGGCTCCGGAGCCGGCGACCCACTGCCAGTTGCCCACATTGCTGGCGAGATCGGCGTCCACCAGGGTGTCCCAGAACCAGGCCTCGCCCTCGCGCCAGTCGATGAGCAGATGCTTGACCAGGAAGGAGGCCGCGATCATCCGAACCCGGTTGTGCATCCAGCCGGTGGCCCACAGCTGGCGCATGCCGGCGTCGACCAGCGGATAGCCGGTCCGGCCGCGGGACCAGGCGGCGAAGCCCTCGGGGTCCCTGCGCCAGGGGAAGGCGTCGAACTCGGGCTTGAAGCTGTCGCGGGGCAGGGTCGGGAAGGCGGCGAGCAGATGGGCGTTGAACTCCCGCCACAGGATTTCACCGGTGAAGGACTGGACCGCGTTGTCGTTCGTCTTTCCGGCGTCCGCCGCATGGCGCACCGCGGCGTACACCCGCCAGGGGCTGATCTCGCCCCAGTGCAGATGGGGCGACAGCCGGCTCGACCCTTCGACGCCCGGGACGTCGCGCGCGGTCGCGTACCGGTCCAAGCCGCGATCGAGGAACTGCTCCAGCCGGTCTCGGGCGCCGGCCTCGCCCGGACGCCAGTCTCCGAACCCGCCGGACCAGTCGGGCGACGACGGATGCAGCCGCCAGTCGGCCAGGTCTTCGGATTGCGGACTCGGCGCCGGCGGCAAGCGCTCAGGCGCCGGGGACAGGATCGCCTTGCCCAGGCTCCGGCGCACGGCGTAGCTGAAGGGCGTGAAGACCTTGTAGGCGCCGCCGGTCGCGGTGCGGACGGACCCCGGCTCCGTCAGGAGCGCGCCGTTGAAGGTCCGCACCTCGAGGCCGCAGGCCTGGAGCCCCCTGGTCAGGCGCTCGTCGCGGGCTACGGCGGCAGGCTCATAGAGGCGGTTCCAGTAGACGCCCGTCGCGCCGGTCTTCGCGGCGAGCCCGCCGAGGACTTCGGCGACCGCCCCCCGTCTCAGGATCAGCCTGGCGTCGTGTTTTTCGAGCGCCGCAGTGAGCGCTCGCAAGGACTTGTCCAGCCACCAGCGGGCGGCGGCGCCGATGGGACGGCCTTCCAGCGCCTCGTCCAGGACATAGACAGGGATCACCGGGCGGCCCGTCGCGGCCGCCGCGCAAAGCGCCGGATTGTCCTCGAGCCTCAGGTCGCGCCGGAACCAGAGGAGGATAGGCGAGCCCTGCGGCGCCAAAGCGTGTACCTCATGCCTTGCGTGACGACGGGTCACGCGCCACTTCTACGGCCCGGCCTGGGCTCCGGTTCATGACCGGTCGCGAATTGTCGGCGCCATCCTGGGGATAAATTGACGTGACTGCTCCGAACGCCATCGTCGAAGTGAAGGCTCCCGGCGGGCCGGCCGTGCGCATCGGCGCCACCGAGAAGCTCAGCTTCATCGCCGGTCCCTGCCAACTGGAGAGTCGCCAACACGCGCTCGAGACGGCGCACGCGCTCAAGGAAATCGCCCAGCGTCTGGGCGTCGGGCTGATCTACAAAACCTCCTTCGACAAGGCCAACCGCACCTCCGCCAGCGCCCAACGCGGCCTGGGGTTGAAGGAATCGGCGCCGATCTTCGCCGAGATCCGCGAGGTCGTGGGCCTGCCGGTGCTGACCGACATCCACTCCGAAGACCAGTGTGCGCCCGTCGCCGAAGTGGTGGACGTCCTGCAGATTCCGGCCTTCCTGTGCCGCCAGACCGACCTGCTGCTGGCCGCCGCCGCCACCGGCAAGACCATCAACGTCAAGAAGGGCCAGTTCCTGGCGCCCTGGGACATGAAGAACGTGATCGCCAAGATCACCAACGCCGGCAATCCCAACGTGCTCGCGACCGAGCGCGGCGCGTCGTTCGGCTACAACACCCTGGTCTCCGACATGCGCGCCCTGCCTGTACTGGCCCAGATCGGCTGCCCGGTGGTCTTCGACGCGACCCACTCGGTGCAGCAGCCGGGGGGACAGGGGACCTCGTCGGGCGGCCAGCGCGAGTTCGTGCCGGTCCTGGCCCGCGCGGCGGTGGCCGTGGGCGTGGCCTGCGTCTTCATGGAGACCCACCCCGACCCGGACCACGCGCCCTCGGACGGGCCCAACATGGTCCCGCTCAGCCAGTTCGAGGCGCTGTGCGCCGAGCTTCTGGAATACGACGCCATCACCAAGCGGCGCGCGGCCTAAGAAACGAAGCCGCCGCACGCGGTTTGCGCCCAAACCCCGAACCGCCTATCACCGGCCCATGGATCTGAGTTCGCTCCAAGCCCTGCTCGCGCGCGTCGCCGAGGCGCGGGTCGCCTGCGTGGGCGATGTGATGGTGGACCGGTTCGTCTATGGCGCGGTCGGCCGCATCTCGCCGGAGGCGCCGATCCCGGTGCTGGCGGCGGACCACGAGGAGACCATGCTGGGCGGGGCCGGCAACGCCGCGCGTAACATCGCCTCCCTGGGCGGCCGGGCGGCCCTGGTCGGGCTGGTGGGCGACGACGCCGCCGCGCACGAGGCGCTCGGCCTGGTCGGCGCTGAGCCGGGGCTGGAAGGCCATCTGGTCTCGCGACCGCGCCGGCGCACCACGGTCAAGACCCGCTTCGTGGCTTCGGGCCAGCAGTTGCTGCGCCTGGACCATGAGGAGACGGCGGCAATCGGTGACGCCGAGGGCTCGCTGATCACCGCGGTCGAGCACGCCGCCGACGGCGCCGGCGCCATCCTGATCTCCGACTACGCCAAGGGCGTGGTCACCCCTGCGGTGGTCAAGGCCTGCCTGAAGGCCGCCAAGGCCGGCGGCGCCGCTGTGGTGGTCGACCCCAAGGGCCGCAGCTTCGCCAAGTACGGCGCCGTGGACCTGATCAAGCCCAACGCCTCGGAATTGTCCGGCGCCGTGGACCTGCCCACGCGCACCGACGAGGAGGTCGAGGCGGCGCTGGCCAAGGCGCTGGCCTCCTGCGAGGCCAAGGCCATCGTTGTCACCCGGGCCGGCCAGGGCATGTCGCTGGCGGTGCGGGGCGAGGCGGTGCGCCATTTCCGCGCCCGGCCGCGCGAAGTGTTCGACGTCTCCGGCGCCGGAGACACCGCGTTGGCCGCGCTTGGCCTGGCCCTGGCGGGCGGCGCAGACCTGGACGAGGCCATTCCCTTTGCGATCCTGGCCTCCGGCGTGGTGGTCGAGAAGACCGGCACCGCCACGGCGACGCCGGACGAGTTGATCGACGCCGAACTGCACGCCCACTCCGCTCCGGCCCACGCCAAGATCGCCACGGTCGAGCGTATGCGCGAGGAGGTCGGCCGCTGGCGTGCGCGCGGCCTGAAGGTCGGGTTCACCAACGGCTGTTTCGACATCCTGCACCGCGGCCACGTCGCCTACCTGTCCCAGGCGCGGGCCTGGTGCGACCGGCTGATCGTGGGCCTGAACTCCGACGCCTCGGTGCGCGGCCTCAAGGGCGAGGGGCGTCCGGTCAACGACCTGGAGGCCCGGGCCGTGGTGCTGGGCAGCCTGGCGGGCGTCGATCTGGTCGTGCCGTTCGATGAGGACACCCCGATCAACTTGATCGAGGCCGCTCGTCCCGACGTGCTGATCAAGGGCTCAGACTACACCGTGGACAAGGTGGTCGGCGGCGCCTTCGTCCAGGGCTATGGCGGCGAGGTCCGCCTGGCCGATTTCGTCGACGGCTGGTCCTCGACCGCCGCCATCGCCAAGATGAAGCGCGCATGACCCGCAAGACCGTGGTGGTGACCGGCGGGGCCGGGTTCATCGGATCCAACATCGCCGCCGACCTGTGCGAGCAGGGCCGCTACGACGTCGTGATCTGCGACCGGCTGGAAGAGGCGGCGCTCGGCAAGTGGAAGAACCTCTACAAGCACGCCATCGCCGACTTCATTGCGCCCGAAGCCCTGTTCGGCTGGCTGGACGCCCATGTGTCGGATGTCGAGGCCATTGTGCATATGGGGGCGATCTCCTCGACCACCGAGCCCGACGCCGACCTGATCCTGCACACCAACTTCTCCCTATCGCGCGACCTCTGGACCTGGTGCGTGGGCCACGCCGTGCGCCTGATCTACGCCTCCTCGGCGGCGACCTATGGCGACGGCGCCCAGGGCTTTTCCGGGCGCGATGACTTTCAGAGTCTGTCTTCGCTCAGGCCGTTAAATGCCTATGGTTATTCGAAAAGTCTGTTCGATCTCTATGCTCGGCGAGAGGCGGACCGGGACCGGGCGCCGCCGCAATGGGCGGGGCTGAAGTTCTTCAACGTCTACGGCCCCAACGAGGGTCACAAGGGCTCGATGAAGTCGGTCGTCGCCCAGATCTGGCCAAGGGTCGCGGCCGGCGAGGCCGTGACCCTGTTCAAGTCTCACCGTCCGGACTACCCGGACGGTGGCCAGCTGCGCGACTTCGTATACGTGCGTGACGCCTCCGATGTGGTGAGCTGGCTGATCGATACGCCCTCGGTCAGCGGCATCTACAACCTGGGCAGCGGCAAGGCCCGCTCCTTCGCCGACCTGGCGCGCGCCACCTTCTCAGCCGCCGGCCGCGAACCGAATATCGAATATCGAGACATGCCCGCCGAGATCCGGGGCCAGTACCAGTACTTCACCGAAGCCGACATGACCCGGCTGAAGGCGGCGGGCTATGCGAAGCCGATGACCGGCCTCGAAGACGGCGTCGGCGACTACGTCACCCGCTATCTGTCCCAGCCCGATCCCTACCGCTGAACATGGTTCGGCCCAGCGTCAGGACCGTTCTCTGGTGCGCCCTGGGCGTCCTGGGCGCCCTGCTGGCCATCGCCGCCTTCGTCTTCCGCGACGACATCCTGAAATACTCGATCAATCCGAACCTGCCTTACCAGGCGTACCGGGCCCCGCCGGCGCCGGACTACGGCAGGCACCGGCCTTGGGCCCTGCTGCCCGCCGATCCCGTCCATCCCGCGGCCAAGGACGGGGCGGTCGATGTCTTCTTCGTCGGACCTACGACCTACGACGGGCCGCACGACTGGAACGCGCCGGTGCCGAACGACCAGGCCGACCACCTGCTCGAACGGACGATGCTGCCCAACTACGCCGGGCCGTTCCAGCGCATCGGGCGTGTCTTCGCGCCGCGCTACCGCCAGGCCGCGCTCTACGCCTTCATGGCGCTGAACGACGACGCGCGCGGGGCGCGGGCCTTCGCCTACACCGATGTCGAGGACGCCTTCCGCTGGTACCTCGCCCACGCCAACCTGGGCCGCAAGGTGATCATCGTGGGCGTGGAGCAGGGCGCCACCCTGGCCTCACGCCTGGCGCGGCAGTTCGCCGCCGACCCCGCCATCGGTTCGCAGCTGGTCGCTGTCTACCTCATCGACGAGGTCGTGCCGCGCGAGGACTTCGCGCCTGGCTCGGGCCTGCCGGCCTGCGCCTCCCGCCGGCAGGCCCATTGCGTGGTCGCCTGGGCGCAGGAGTTCGAAGGCGACGAGGACGGCGCCCGCCGGCGCCTGGAGCGCTCGCTGGTCTGGAGCGCCCAGGGGCAGCTGGTGCAGCTGCAGGGCCGTCCGGCGCTTTGCGTGAACCCGCTCTATGGCGCGGAGACCGATGCGCCGGCGCCGGCCAAGCTCAACCTCGGCGCCGCCAACGCCACGGGACTCGAGTGGGGCGTGCGTCCGGCCTTCCTGACCCACCAGGTCGGCGCGCGGTGCGTGGGCGGAATTCTCCGGGTCAGCCGTCCGAAGTCGCCGTCGCTCCGCCCATCCGGTTCCTGGGCTGATCTCAGAAAAGCGCCCGCATACAATCTATTCTACCGTGATCTTGAGGCGGACGCAGAGGCGAGAACGACCACCGTTCTGGGCCATTCGCCGATCCAGATTCCCGCGCCGCCGATCACCCAGACGGTCTATGTGCGCACCATCCCCAAGCCCCACATAGGCCGCTAGGCCGGGGCGTTGGAGCGGTCTGGCTTCCAGTCGAACAGTTCGCACAGCACCTTGAGCGCCGCCCCGCGCGGGCTTGCGAAGTCCGGGTCGCGCGCCAGGATCATCCTGGCGTCGTCGGCCGCCGCGAACAGGAGGTCGCGGTGGGCGACCGGGTCCGCCAGCCGGTAGTCCGGAAAGCCGGACTGCTTGAGGCCCAGCAGATCGCCGCCGCCACGCAGGGCCCAGTCCTTTTCCGCGATCAGGAAGCCGTCCTCGCTCTCGCGCAACACGTCCAGCCGCGCGCGCGCCGCCTGGGACAGGTGGCCGTCGTAGAGCAGGATGCAGGCGCTTTCCGCCGATCCGCGGCCCACGCGGCCGCGCAGCTGGTGCAGCTGGGCCAGGCCGAAGCGCTCGGCGTGCTCGATGACCATGATGGTGGCGTTGGGCACATCGACCCCGACCTCGACCACTGTGGTGGCGACCAGCACCGATAGCCGGCCTTCCGCGAACTCGGTCATCACCGCGTCCTTCTCCGGACCCGGCATCTGGCCATGGACCAGGCCCACGGGCGCGTTCAGGCGTTGCTTCAGGTCCGCGGCGCGCTGTTCGGCGGCGGCGAGGTCCGACAGCTCCGATTCCGCCACCAGCGGGCAGATCCAGTAGGCCTGGGCGCCGTCCTTCAGCACCTGGTCGAGCCGTGCGGTGATCTCGTCCATGCGGGCGGTGGGAACCGCGCGGGTGGCGATGGGCTTGCGGCCCGGGGGCTTCTCGTCGAGCTTGGAGATGTCCAGGTCGCCGTACTGGGTCAGCTCCAGGGTGCGCGGAATGGGGGTGGCCGACATCGACAGCAGGTGCACGCCGCCTTGCTCGCCTGCGGGCCCCTTGTCCTGCAGCCGCTTGCGCTCGGCCACGCCGAAGCGGTGCTGCTCGTCCACGACCGCCAGACCCAGCGCCTTGAACGCCACCTGTTCCTGAAACAGGGCGTGAGTGCCGAACACCAGGTCGGCGGATCCGTCGGCGATGGCCTCGAGCTTGGCCCGGCGGACGGCGCCCTTGTCGCGGCCGGTCAGCAGCACGGCCTTGAGCCCGCCGGCCTCCGCCCACAGGGCGATGCGGTCGTGGTGCTGGCGCGCCAGAATCTCGGTGGGCGCCATCAGCGCCGCCTGAAAACCCGAGGCGACGGCGTCGGCCATGGCCAGTAGGGCCACCACCGTCTTGCCGGCGCCGACGTCGCCCTGCAGCAGCCGGCTCATGGTCCAGCCCGAGGCCAGGTCGGCGCGGATTTCGGCCAGCGAGCGCTGCTGGGCGCCGGTCAGGGCGAAGGGCAGGGCCGCCTCGATCGCGTGGGACGGCGCGCCGGGCTTCAGCACCGGCGCGGGCCGTCCGCGCTGCACGCGCTTGCGCCGCTGCATGGCGATCTGGTGGGCGAGAAGCTCATCGAAGCCGAGGCGGCGTCGCGCCGGGGTCTCCGGCGACAGGTCGAGCTGGCTCTTCGGGTCGTGCAGGCCGGCCACCGCTTCTCGCCAGGACGGCCAGCCGTTCTTCGCCTTCCACGCCGGGTCCTGCCATTCGGGCAGCTCCGGCGTGCGCTCCAGCGCGGTGTGGATGAAGCGGCGGAGCTGGCGCGAGGTGACACCGGCGCTGGCGGGATAGACCGGCTCGACCTCCGGAATTTCGCCAGCCTGTTCGGGCGGCAGCACATAGTCGGGGTGGGCGATCTGCACCTCGTCGCGGAAGCGCTCGACCTTGCCGCTGACGATGCGCCGCTCGCCGGGCGGAAGCAGTTTCTCCAGATGATCGCCGAACACTTTGAAATAGATCAGATTGACCGGCCCATCGCGGTCCAGAACCACGACCTTGTAGGGCAGGCCCGCCTTGCGCGGCTTCAGGTGCTGGGCGACCACCACATCGAAGGTCTGGATCTCGCCTTCGCGGGCGGTAAGCGCGGTGGCCGGGCGGCGGAACACCAGCGACGCCGGCGCCAGGAAGACCAGGTCGCGCACGATCGGACCGGCCACGCGCTCCACCGCGGGCGCGATCTTGGGGCCCACGCCCTTGATCGAGGACGAGGCGGCGAAAAGGGGAAAAAGAATCTCCGGCCGCATGGCGCCAGCATAGCGCGGCGCGGACGCTCAAATCTCGGTTAAGCCGCGTTAGTTGCGAAACTCAACGATCGGCAAACCGCGTGGCTGCTATCGCCCGGTGACGCCGTTACGTGGGGAGATCTATGCGCGCGTTGAAGACCGTCGTGGGGGTGCCCAACCTCAACGCCATCGCCGCCACGGCCTCCTCGGCGCGGGTGCTGAACCTGCACGCGGTGGAGCGCGAGCATGGCCACGATCCCGTGCACCGGGCCCGGCCCATGTTCCTGCACCCGATCCTGAACCGGTCGATCATCGTCAAGCACAACCTGCGCGCCGACGAGAAGGACCGGCTGGCGCCGCGCCGGTTCGGCGCGACCAAGGTGATCTTCCCCTTCGACGCCAACGACCTGAACCTGGGCGGGCAGTTCCTGTACGTCGACCAACCCAATTTCATCGGCGCCATGGTCCGCAATCTGGACTACGCCGAGTTCGACATGGATCGGGACCTGATGGTCCTGCGGGTGCTCGACCGGCTGCCGACCTTCGATCCGTTCCTGGTGCGCGAAATCCTGAACCAGAAGGGGATCAAGGTCGCGCAGTGCTACTATCGCCTGAGCGAGCGCGACAAGTCCGAGATGCTGGGCTTCGTCGGGCGCGAGATCCAGACCCTGATCGATCTGTGCTTCGGCGGCCATGAGGTCGGCGACGCCCGCACCGCGCGGCTGTCGGAGTTGCTGCTGGCCGATGAGGGCGGGGCGGAGCTGGAGCCGTTGCGCCTGACCCTGCGCATGGACGACGCCGACTTCTCCGACGCCATGTTCGCCTGGAAGGCCTTCCTCTACTACCGCTGGCGCAGCCGGGCCCTCTCGCCGCGGCTGCGGGCCACGCGCCGGTCGATCGCTCGCATCGACGCGCGCCGCTATGGCGGCGATGTGCTGGCCTTCTCGCGCAGCGCCCGTTCGTCGCTGGAAGACATCATCGCCCTGGCCTGGACCGACGTCGGCCAGACGCTGAAGCTCTACGACAACGCCTTCAAGTCCCTGACCCAGCAGCGCAGCCCCGAGCACTTCCGCGCCTTCCTGGTGCGCGGGTCGCGCCTGTTCCAGAGCCTGGGCGAGCGGATCGGGCGGCTGGAGCAGGTGGTCAGCTTCTGGAACCACCGGCTGGAGGGCGACCAGCAGCGCTCGCCCGAGGAGGAGCTGGACGCCTTGCGCGACCTGCTGCACGGCCTGTCGGCCGCGCCGGTCAGCACGGTCATGGAGGGCGTGCGGCTGGCGGCGGTGACCTCGCGTCCGGTCCGGCGGCGGATGACCGGCTGACGGCCTTGCTTCGGTGGTCCGGGCGGGGTCTGTTCCCGCGCGGGAGACTCAATCGCCATGACGCTTACGCCCGAAGTCGCCGCCTACTGCCTGTGGGCCGCCATGCTGGTCAGCTGGATGCTTGCCGCCCTGTGGTCGGATCGCGCCGCGCGCAAGCCGCCGGCCCTGGAGGAGCTCGGCTACGTGGCCATCACCTTCGTTGGTTTCTACCTGCTGTTCGTGGGCGGTCCGGGCGGGAAGGGCGGCGGCTACCGGCTGCTGTCGGCGCGGTGGCCGTTCATGAAGACCCAGCTCTGGGATCTGCCTGAGACGGCGGCGTGGGTCCTCGTTGGCGTGACGGCGGCTGGCTTCCTCTTCTGCTGGTGGGCGAGGCTGCATCTGGGGCGGCTGTGGTCGGGCACGGTGGGGCGCAAGGCCGATCACCGCATCGTCGACACCGGCCCTTACGGCCTGGTGCGGCACCCGATCTACACGGGTCTGATCATCCCCTGTTTCTGCCTGGCGGCGCTGAAGGCCATGCCGGGGCCGCTGGCGGGAGCGGTGCTGACAACGCTGGGCTTCTGGATCAAGGCCAGGCTGGAGGAACGGTTCCTGCGCCAGGAACTGGGGGCGGAGGCCTACGATGCCTACGCCCGCCGGGTTCCGATGCTGATCCCGTTCCTCCCCCGCTGACCTAGGCCGCCAGCGGCAGTTCGCGGGCGCCGATGGCGCCCATCGCCTTCGACACGGCCTCGGCGCGCTGTTCGGGGCCGAAGTTCACGCCCTCGGCGCGGATGAACTCCACGTCGGTCACGCCCAGGAAACCCAGCACCGTCTTCAGGTACTGCTCCTGAAAGTCCATGGCGGCAGCGGGCCCCTCCGAATAGATGCCGCCGCGCGAGGAGACGATGATGACCTTCTTGCCGCCGGCCAGGCCCTCGGGGCCGTTCGGGCCATAGCGGAAGGTCTTTCCGGCGACCGCGATGCGGTCGATCCAGGCCTTGAGCTGGCTGGGGATCGAGAAGTTGTACATGGGCGCGCCGATGATCACGACATCGGCGGCCAGGAACTCGTCCATCGCCGCGTCGCTCTCGGCGATGTCGGCCTTCTGATCGTCGCTGCGCTGGTCCTCGGCGGCCGCGCGGGCGGCGAACAGGTCGCCCGACAGGTGGCGCAGGGGATTGAGCGCAAGGTCGCGGCGGATGGTCGTGGCGCCCGGCGCGCGGGCGAAGCGGGCCGCCAGTTCGGCGCTGAGGGTGCGGGTGACCGAGGCGTCGCCGAGAATGCTCGAGTCGATGTGCAGGATGTTCATTTGATCCTCCTCCGATTGGCCGCGGCGTGGCTCCGACAGGGGGAGGCGTCGCGATGACGGGAGGTATCTGGCGACAAAACCGCATCAGCATTAGATACAGATCGCGGGACTTGGCGTTCCCTCAGTGGAACGATAGACCCGGTTCTGGCCCGGGACGAGAGTGGCGATGCGCGATCTGAACGATCTCTTCTACTTCGCGGCCGTGGTCGACCACCACGGCTTCGCCCCGGCCGCGCGGGCCCTGGACGTGCCGAAGTCGACGCTCAGCCGCCGCGTGGCGCGGCTGGAGGACCGGCTGGGGGTGCGTCTGATCGAGCGCTCCACCCGCCGCTTCTCGGTCACCGAGGTAGGGCAGGAATTCTACCAGCACTGCAAGGCCATGATCACCGAGGCCGAGACCGCCGAGGAGGTGGCCGCGCGGGTCAAGGGCGAGCCCCGCGGGGTGGTCAAGTGCAGCGTGCCCCTGGCCCTGGCCCAGGGGCCCGTCGCCGAGGTCCTGCCGCGCTTTCTGGCCTTGCATCCCAAGGTCCAGATCCAGCTGGTGGTCACCAACCGCCGCATCGACCTGATCGAGGAGGGGATCGACGTGGCGTTACGGGTCCGCCCGACGCTCGACACCGACCAGGACCTGAAGGTGCGCATCCTCGGCCACGAGCGGGGCCTGCTGGTGGCCAGCCCGGCCTTCCTGAAGGCCCACGGCGATCTCGAGCATCCTTCGGACCTGGAGCGGCTGCCCACGCTCAGCCACACCGAGCGGCGCTCGCCGGACACCTGGAAGCTGTCCCACGCCGATGGCCGGGAGTACGTCGTCCACCATCATCCGCGCCTGTCCGGCAGCGACTTCAAGGTGCTGCTGCGCGCCGCGATCCATGGCGCAGGGGTGGCCTTCCTGACCGAGCCGATCTGCGCCTACTATGTCGGCACCGGCGAGCTTGTGCATGTGCTGCCGGACTGGACGGCGGGGCAGGGGATCGCCCACCTGGTCTTCACCACCCGCCGCGGCCAGCTGCCGGCGGTCTCCGCCTTCATCGACTTCCTGGCCGAGGCCCTGCCACCGCTGCTGAAGGCCCAATGCCCGACCGTCAAATCCGTAGGCTGAGGCCCAACGACAAAGGCCGCCGGCGCAGGGGCCGGCGGCCTTCGATTTCAGTCTGTCCGGATCGGTCGATCCGAAGCTCTTGCTCAGTGATAGCGCCGGATCAGGCCCACCAGCTTGCCCTGCACCTCGATCTGGTCGGGACCGAAGATGCGGGTCTCATAGGCCGGGTTGGCGGCCTCCAGCGCGATGGAGGCGCCCTTCTTGCGCAGGCGCTTCAGCGTGGCTTCCTCGCCCATGACCAGGGCGACCACGATCTCGCCGGAGTTGGCGTGGTCGGTGCGGCGGATCACGACGTGGTCGCCGTCCAGGATGCCGGCGTTGATCATCGAGTCGCCCTGGACCTCGAGCAGGAAGTGCTCGCCCGAGCCCAGCAGCGATTCCGGCACCGCCATGCGGTCGCGTTCGTGCTGGATGGCCTCGATCGGCACGCCCGCGGCGATCTTGCCGAGGACGGGCAAATCACGGACATCGTTGGCTGGCCCGGCTTCGCTGGGCCTGGCGCCCTCGACCACCTGAGGCCGGAACGGCGCCCGACCCCGCGGCGGCGCCGAGGCGGTGGCCTGCTCGGGCAGGCGCACCACTTCCAGGGCGCGGGCCCGGTGGGCGAGGCGGCGGAGAAAACCGCGTTCTTCCAGAGCTGTGATGAGACGATGGATGCCCGACTTGGAGGCGAGATCCAGCGCTTCCTTCATTTCATCGAACGAGGGCGAGACGCCGCTCTCCTTGATGCGTTCGTGAATGAACATGAGCAGCTCGTGCTGCTTGCGTGTGAGCATGATCGACCTCGGAACAAGTCGTGAACCTGTGGCGATGTTCTGTAAGTGTTCTTTCTTAATGTCAAGTAACCGCCAGGAGCGTTGTTCCCGATCGGTTCCAGCCTAGCCGAGAAGCGCGCGGGTGGCGGCCGTCACGTCGGCCTGGCGCATCAGGCTTTCGCCCACCAGCATGGCCCGCGCGCCGGCGGCGGAAACCCTTGCCATGTCGCCGGTTGAGAAGATGCCGCTCTCGCCGACCAGCAGGCTTCCGGGAGGCGCCATGGGGGCAAGACGCTCGGTCACGGCCAGGTCGACTTCGAAGCTGCGCAGATCGCGGTTGTTGACGCCCACCAGGGTCGCGCCGAGCCCGTTGGCGCGCTCCATCTCCGAATCGTCGTGCACCTCGACCAGCGAATCCATGCCGAATCGGGCGGCCTCGGCCATCAGTTCGGCCGCCAGCGAATCATCGACCATGGCCAGGATCACCAGGATGGCGTCGGCGCCCAGCGCCCGGCTCTCGGCCACCTGCCAGGGGTCGACCAGGAAGTCCTTGCGGATGCAGGGCAGCTCCACCGCAGCCCGCGCCGCGACCAGGAAGGCGTCCGCGCCCTGGAAACTGGGTTCGTCGGTGAGCACCGACAGGCAGGCCGCGCCGCCCTCGGCATAGGCGCGCGCCAGGGCGGGCGGGTCGAAATCTGCGCGGATGAGACCCTTCGACGGGCTGGCCTTCTTGATCTCGGCGATCAGGGACAGGGAGCCGGGCCGCCAGTGGGCCTCCAGCGCCCGCTGAAAGCCCCGCGGCGGAGAAGCCGCCCGGGCGTCGCGGTCGACCGCGTCCTGGCTGCGCGACGCCTTGCGCGCGGCCACATCCTCGCGCTTGTAGGCCGCGATCTTCGCCAGCACGTCGCTCATGCGTTGGTGACGGCGACCAGGGTGTCGAGCGCGGCCTTGGCGCGGCCTTCGTCGATGGAGGCGGCGGCCATGGCCACGCCTTCGGTCAGCGAGGTCGCCCGGTCAGCCACCATCAGGGCCGCGGCGGCGCTGAGCAGCACCACGTCGCGATAGGCGCCGGGCTTGCCGGCCAGCACGGCCTTAAGCGCCCGGGCGTTGGCCGCCGGATCGCCGCCGCGCAGCTTCTTCAGGTCCACCCGCGGAAGGCCGGCGTCCTCGGGTGTGATCTGGAAGCGATGGACGGCGCCATCGCGCCATTCGGCCACCTCGGTCACGCCGGTGGTGGTCACCTCGTCGAGGCCGGAGCCGTGCACGACCCAGGCGCGGGTGGCGCCCAGCTGACCGAGCACCTGGGCGAGCGGGGCCACCAGGTCCGGCGAATAGACCCCTAGCACCTGACGCCTGGCCCGGGCCGGGTTCGACAGGGGCCCCAGCAGGTTGAAGATGGTGCGGAAGCCCAGCTCGGCCCGGACCGGCGTCACATGACGCATGGCGCCGTGATAGGCGGGTGCGAACATGAAGCAGATGCCAGCCTCGTCCAGCGCGCGCTGGGACTGCTCGACGCTGGCCTGGATGTTGACGCCGAGGGCGGCCAGCACGTCCGAGGACCCCGACTTGGACGACAGGGCGCGGGTGCCGTGCTTGGCGACCTTCACCCCGGCGCCAGCCACGGCAAGGGCCGCGGCGGTGGAGATATTATAGGTGTGGGCGCCGTCGCCGCCGGTGCCGCAGGTGTCGATGACGTCGTGCTCGTGCGGGAAAGGGGTGGCGGCCTCGCGCATGGCCCGCGCGCAGGCGGCGATTTCACCCACCGTCTCGCCGCGCACCCGCATGGCCGTCACCGCCGCCGCGACCTGGGCCGGAGTCGGCTCGCCGCGCAGGCAGGCGGAGAAGAACTCTCCGGTTTCCGCCTCGGAGAGGATCTGGCCCGAGGCCAGGCGGTTCAGCAGGGGTTTGAAGGCGTCCGACACGGCGGGTCAGGCCGCGAGCGTGCGGCGCGGCACGCCGGCCAGATCTAGGAAATTGGCCAGCAGCTGGTGGCCGTGCTGGGTCAGGATCGATTCGGGGTGGAACTGCACGCCGTGCAGGGGCCGGGTCCGGTGCTGCACCCCCATGATCTCGCCGTCCTCGGTCCAGGCGGTGATTTCGAGCTCGGGCGGCAGGGTGTCGCGGCTGACCGCCAGGGAATGGTAGCGGGTGGCGGTGAAGGGGTTGGGCAGGCCCGCGAACAGGCCCTTGCCGGTGTGATGGATCTCGCTGGTCTTGCCGTGCATCAGGGTCTTGGCGCGGATCACGTCGCCGCCGAGCGCCTGGCCGATCGCCTGGTGGCCCAGGCAGACCCCGAGGATGGCCATGTCTTCCGGCGCGCCGCGTAGCAGGGGCACGCAGATGCCGGCCTGGTCTGGCGCGCAGGGGCCGGGGGACAGAACGACGGCTTCGGGTTTCAGCGCAATGGCGTCCTGGACGCTGATGGCGTCGTTGCGGCGCACGAGCGGCTGGGCCCCCAACTCGGCCAGATAGTGGACGAGGTTGTAGGTGAAGCTGTCGTAGTTATCGATCACCAGGATCATCGGCGGCTCCGCGAGGCCCCTGTATCTAGGCCGCTTGGGATTTGCGGCCAAGGCTTTCCCGCGCCGTCAGCCGCTCGTTAACCAATTCCGCCGAGCCTCGGGCTCATGGAAGACGCGACTCTCCCCGTGATCAGCCTCGAGGCTCCCATCGCTGCGGCGCGCGCCCGGCTGCGCAAGCCGGAAGTCCCGACCATCAGTTCCGCCCGCGCGCTCGGCGCCGCGGCCCTGGCGGCCATATCGGCGCTCAGCCTCGCGGCGGCGGTGATCATGGGACCGGGTATCGAGAACAAGCACGCCCATACGAGCGAGAGCGGCGCCCGCTGAGAAGGCGGCGCCCGTCGTCACACCCCGGGGTTCAGGCGAAACGCCAGGCTTCTTCCGCCGCCCGCTTGAGGGCACGGGACTTGTGCAGGGTCTCTTCGTACTCGGCGACCGGGTCTGAATCGGCGACCACCCCGCCGCCAGCCTGGACGTACATGGTCCCGTCCTTCACCAGCGCGGTGCGCAACAGGATGCAGGTGTCGACCGCGCCGTTCGAGGCGATGTAGCCGGCCGCACCGGCATAGGCGAGGCTGCGCTTTTCCACCTCGAGCTCGTCGATGATCTCCATGGCCCGAACCTTCGGCGCGCCCGACAGGGTGCCGGCGGGTAGCGCCGCCATCAGCACATCGACCGGATCGATGCCCTCGGGCGCATCGCCTTCGACGTTGGAAACGATGTGCATGACGTGGCTGTAGCGCTCGATCACGAAGCTCTGGGTGACCCGCACGCGTGGCGTGGCGGGCGCCTCGGCCGGAACGTTGCTGCCGTCCTGGTTCAGCATCGCCACCCGCCCGACGTCGTTGCGGCCCAGATCGAGCAGCATCAGATGTTCTGAGCGCTCCTTCGGATCGGCCAGCAGCTCCTGCTCCAGCGCCAGATCCTCCGCCGGAGTCTTGCCGCGCGGCCGCGTGCCGGCGATCGGACGGATGGTGATCTTGCCGTCGCGAAGACGGACCAGAATCTCGGGGCTGGACCCTACCAGCTGGAAGCCGCCGAAGTTCAGATAGAACATGAAGGGCGACGGATTGAGCCTTCGCAGCGATCGGTAAAGTGCGAAGGGCTTCAGGTCGAAGGGCGCGCGGAACCGCTGACTGGGCACGACCTGGAAGATGTCGCCGGCGCGGATGTAATCCTTGGCCTTCTCCACGGCGTCGCCGTAGCTGGCCTGGGTGAAGGGCGAGGTGAACTCGGGCTGGCGCCGCTCGGGCCGCTCGCCTGCCGGCTCCAGCGGCCGCGACAGATCGGTCGCTGCGCGGTCGAGCCTTGCGAGCGCCGCCGCGTGGGCGTCGGCGGCCGTCGCGTCGCCCGGGCGCACCGTCGTCACGAGCACGATCTCCTGGCCGATGGAGTCGAAGATCGCCACGATCGAGGGGCGGGTCATCACCGCGTCCGGCAGGCCCAGGGGATCGGGATTGATGTCGGGCAGGCGCTCGACCAGCCGCACCATGTCGTAGCCCACCGCGCCGAAGATGCCGGCGGCCATCGGCGGCAGTTCCGACGGCAGGTCGATGCGCGAGCGGGCGACCAGGTCTTTCAGCGAGTCCAGCGCGCCGCCGGACTGGGGCTGGAAGCGCCCGTCGGAAAGGTCCGCCCCTTCGCTGATCTCGGCCAGGTCGCCCCGGCAACGCCAGATCAGGTCGGGCTCGAGCGTGATGATCGAATAGCGGCCGCGCCAGGCGCCGCCTTCCACCGACTCGAACAGAAAGGCGTAGGGCCGTCCGCCCGCCAGCTTCAGATAGGCCGAAACCGGCGTCTCGAGATCGTCGACGATCCGCCGCCAGAGGACCTGAGGAACGCCGGAACCATACGCCTGCTCGAAGGCCGGAAAATCCGGTCCCTGTCCGCTCATCCTTCCAGGGTCACTTCTTGGCGCCCGACTTCTTGGCGTCCGGCGTTTCGGTGACGCCGAGCGCCGCAGCGATCCGGTCCTTGTTGACCTTGGCCTTCGTCGTCTTGCGCGCGGAGGCGTAGACGGCCTGGGCCATGTCGCTGGAGATCGCCTCGGTGACCTGCCCGCGCATGCGCTCGGCCTGACCCGCGGCCAGGGCCACGGCGGCGGGGTGGATGGCGTCGACCTTACCGACCACATAGCCCGTGCCGTCGGGCAGGGGGGTGGAGAAGGCCTCGTTCAGATTGTGACCGAAGGCCAGCGGCGCCATGCGGCTGGCCTTGGGGCCGCCAGCCCGGCTCATGTCGGTGGCGGTTTCGATCTTGGCGCCGGCCGAGGCGGCCACGGCCTGCAGGCTCTCGCCCTTGTGCAGACGGGCGGCCAGTTCGCTGGCCTTGGCCTGCATGCGCTTGCCCTGTTCGATGGCGGTCCAGTCGGCGACCAGCTTGGTGCGCTCCTGGTCCACCGTCGGGATGAAGGTCGGGGCCACGTCGTCGACCCGCACGGCGAAGTAGGAGCCGTCGCCGCTGTCGGTGACTTCGCTGGTCGAGCCCTTGACGGTGGTGAAGAACATGTCGGCGACCGTGCGGGGGCCCTGCTTGCCGTCGGCGGTGTGACCGTCGCGGCTCATCGCGGCGATCTTGCTCACCTTCAGCCCCACCGCGTCGGCGGCGGCTTCCAGCGTGGCGCCCTTGGAGCGGGTCTCCTCGAACTTCTGCACCATGTCGGACAGCTTGGCGTCGGCGGCTTCCTTGCGGACCACCTTCTCCAGGTCGGGCCGGACCTCCTCGAAGGTGCGGGTCGAGCCGGGGGTGACGCTGGCGAGCTTGACCACGGCCCAGCCCAGCTGGCCCTTGATCGGCGGCGAGGTCTCGCCGGGCTTCATGTCGAATACGGCCTGGGCGACGATGGCGTCGGGCTCGGCCGACTTGGGCCGTCCGTCGTTGGGCACCACGGAGCCGCCGCCGGCCTTGGCCGCCGCCGCCGGATCGCTGCCCTTCTGCAGGGCCTGGGCGATGGCCGTGGCCGCCTGCTGGTTGGGCGCGGTCACCTTGATCCAGGTGCGCGTCTCCGGCTTGGCGAAGGTGTCCTTGCGGAAGTCGTAGAGCTTCTTCACCCGGTCCGCGTCGACGGTGATGGTCTTGGCGACCTCCTCGGGCAGGAAGGCGACCATCGAGCCCGACCGCAGCTCAGGATGGCGATAACGCTCGGCGTTCTCACGCAGGAAGCCCGCCAGCTGGGCGTCGGTGGGCGCGGGCGGGGCGCCGGCGACCTTGGCGTCGACCGTGATCCAGCTGGCGTCACGGGTCTCGCCGAAGAAGGCGGCCTGGAAGGCGGCGTAGGAGCGCGGGACGCGCAGGCCGCCGGAGATCCCGGCGCCGAAATGCTTCAGGGCGAAGTTGTCGCGCTGCTCCTGGTCGAACTTGGCCCGCGAGACGCCGTTCTTGTCGAGCACTTCCTGGAACTGCTTCTTGTCGAACTGGCCGGTGACCGGGTTGAGGAATTCCTGCACCTGGCCGAGCTGGTCGGCGATCAGCTTCTCGGAGGGTTTCAGGCCGATATTCTGGAGCCACTCGAACAGGGCGTTCTGGGTGGCCATCTTCTCGGCCATCTGCTCGGGCACGCCCGCCTTGAGGAATTCCTCCATCGGAATGGGCTGACCGCCGTTGCGCTGGGTCTCGATCTCTTTCTTGTTGCGGTCGAACACCGTCTTGAATTCGACCGCGTCGACCGAGTGACTGCCGACGGAGACGACGTTCTGGGTCGCGAAGATGCCCCCGATCATGTCGCGGACATTGAAGATCAGGCCGAAGGCGATGATCAGAACCCCGAACAGGACCTTGGCGTACCAGGTCTTGGCGAAGGCGCGCATGAAGGCGAGCATGAAGTGAGAACCTTGTTAGGGCGGCGGCGGCGCGTCCCGGACGGGCCCGCCTCGACCCCCGAATAGAGACCAGCAGCGGGTATAGTAGAGGGCGCTGACCTCCCGCAAGCGAGCTTGGCGAATGAGGCCGCCTCGCCTAAAGCAGCCCGGCCCGCAAATCCGGGCGCCAGGAGCCCGTTCCCGATGACCGACCTTCGCCCCCTGATCGCCGGAAACTGGAAGATGAACGGCCTGGGCGAGCAGATCGCCGAGGCCGAGGCGGTGGCGAAATCCCTGGCCGGGAGCCCTGTCGGCGCCCGCGTGGCGATCTGTCCGCCCGCGACCCTGATCGACCGGATGAGCCGCGAGCTGGCAGACAGCGGCGTCGAGGTTGGCGGCCAGGACTGCCGCGCGGAGGCTTCAGGCGCCTTCACCGGCGACGTCTCGGCCTCGATGCTGGCCGATGCGGGCGCGTCGCTTGTGATCCTGGGACACTCCGAACGCCGCGCCGGCTACGGCGAATCCGACGCCCTGGTCGCCAGCAAGGTCGAGGCGGCGCTGGGCGCGGGCCTGGAGCCGATCGTCTGCGTCGGCGAGACCCTGGAGGAGCGCAAGGCGGGCAGGGCGGTTGAGATCGTCCGCCGCCAGGTGCTGGGTTCCCTGCCTGATGCGTTGAAGGGCAAGGTTTTCTCCGTCGCCTACGAGCCGGTCTGGGCCATCGGCACCGGCCTGACCCCGACGCTGGAGGAGATCGGCGAGGTGCACGGCGCCGTGCGTGCGGCCCTGATCGAGCGCTTCGGCGAGCAGGGCCGCGGCGTCGCGATCCTCTACGGCGGCTCGGTGAAGCCGTCGAACGCGGCCGAGATTCTGCATGTCGCCGACGTCGGCGGGGCCCTGGTCGGCGGCGCCTCCCTGAAGGCGCAGGATTTCCTCGGGATCATCCGCGCGGCCTGACGTCCCGCCGCACTGGCGCTTTCGGATCGCCGATGATAGAGACGCGCGCTTGATCCGGACCCGGTCCGACCACACCTAATCGAGCGCAAACTTCCTGATCGGCATATGACACCTTCCTTCCTGCACAACATTCTTCTGGTCATCGACATTGTCGTCTGTATCGCGCTGGTGGGCGTGATCCTGATGCAGCGTTCGGAAGGCGGGGCGCTCGGCCTCGGCTCGGGCCCCTCCGGTTTCATGACCGCGCGCGGCGCCGGCAACCTGCTGACCCGCGCCACCGCTGTATTGGCCACCCTGTTCTTCGTCCTGTCGTCCGGCCTGACCATTCTGGGCAACATCGACCGTAGCCACAGCTCGATCGTCGACCGCAACGCCGTGAAGTCCGCGGGCCTGGCGCCGGCGCCCGCCCCG
>CAYSNW010000034.1:0-41560 GCA_964432415.1 uncultured Caulobacteraceae bacterium | reverse complement strand
ACGAGGCCTTCGCCTCGCAGTGCCTCTACTGCCGCGACAAGCTCGGCATCGATCCCGAGAAGTGCAACGTCAACGGCGGCTCCATCGCCATCGGCCACCCCTACGGGATGACCGGCGCGCGCCTGGCCGGCCACCTGCTGCTGGAGGGCAAGCGCCGCGGCGCCAAGACGGGCGTGGTGTCGATGTGCATCGGCGGCGGCATGGGCGCCGCCGGACTGTTCGAGATCTTTTGATGTCGAAAAGTCCGGCAAAGGCGCCCATCAACGAGAATGTAAGCCGTAACCGCTTTCGCGGTTACGGCGGGGGCGGCGGGTCTCTTCGAGATCTACTGACCGGGCCGTGACCCACACCATCGGCGTCTTCGCCGCCCTGTTCGAGCCCGACGGCCGCATGGTTCTGGTGCGCCAGGCCTACCGGGGCCAGTGCTGGACCCAGCCGGGCGGTCGGCTGGAGCCGGGCGAGGCGCCGGTGGCGGGGTTGTTGCGCGAGATCGAGGAGGAGACTGGCGCCCGGGCGCGGGTCACGAGCTTCATCGGCGCCTACGCCTGGCCCGAGCGTGACGATTTGTTGCTGCATTTCCGGGCTGAGGCCGCGGACAGGCCCGACTGGACCGCGACGGATGAAATCCTCGAGTGCCGGGCCTTCGATCCTTCCGCGCTGCCGGAGCCGATGCGGCCCCACACCCGCGCCCGCATCGCCGACGCCCTGGCCGGGCGCCTGAACGTGTTCCGCACCCTCAGTTCGACGCAGGAGGCCTTCGACCTCTGAGCGGACGCCCTACTGGTGCGGCTCCTTCGTGACCATCAGGACATCGGCCTTGTCGGCGCAGCCCTTCAGGGTCTCGCCGCCGGCGACCACGACCGCGCTCAGCGGGTAGGACCGGTCGCTCATGCCGTCGGAGCACTTGGCGACGCTGAGGGTCACCTTCAGCGGCTTGCCGTCAGCGGTCTTCGCGTCCCACACCGCCGTGTCGCCCGAAACCTGAGGTCCCGGGTTGGGGGCGCTGATCTCGGGATGGTCCGGGCGGGTGAGCACCAGCGCGTTGCTGCGGATCTTCACGTCCCAGAAGGGCTCGGTCCCCATCGCCATCAGGTCCTGGGACAGGTCGATGGAGCCCAGCACCGGGGCGCTGGCCGGGGGCGGCGGATTGGACGGCTCGCTGGTCCCGCCGCCGTCCGGCGCCGGGGCGGGCCTGGAACAGGCCGTGACGGCGAGCAGCAAGGCCGTGGCGATGGCGAGACGCTTCATGGCGGAGCCCCTGCAGGATTCGAGACCACGATACACGTGACCGGGGCGCGGCGTCAGGTCCAAGCGCGCGCTTCGCGACTCGTCTAGGCTGGGGCGATGACCGCCGCCGCGCCCTACCGATTCTACGAGTTCTTCGCCGGCGGCGGCCTGGCGCGCCTGGGCCTGGGCGAGGGCTGGGACTGCGCCTTCGCCAACGACTTCGATCCGGCCAAGGCCGAAGCCTACGCCGCCAACCATGGCTCGGGTCACCTTCAGGTCGGCGACGTCTGGAAAATCAAACCCGGCGACCTGCCGGGCCGGGCGGACCTCGCCTGGGCCTCCTCGCCCTGCCAGGACCTTAGCCTCGCCGGCGCCCGCGCGGGCCTGGGCGGCGGCCGCTCCTCGGCCTTCTGGGGCTTCTGGCGGCTGGTCGAAACGCTGGACGCGGAGGGGCGTGCGCCCCGCCTGCTGGTGATCGAGAACGTCACCGGCCTGCTCACTTCCCACGGCGGCGCCGATTTCACCGCCCTCTGCGCGGCCCTCGCCGCGCGCGGTTACCGCTTCGGCGCGCTGGAGCTCGACGCGGCGATGTGGCTGCCGCAGTCGCGGCCTCGCCTGTTCGTGGTCGCCGCCCGCGACGCCCGGGGCGCGCCTGGTCCCGGCCCGGGCCACTCCCGCGCCGTGGTCGAGGCCCACGCGCGCCTGACTGAAGGTCTGAAATCCTCCTGGGTCTGGTGGCCCTTTGCGGCGCCGCCGGTCCGCAACCAGGACCTGGCCTCGGTTCTGGAGCCCGACGCCGCCGTGCGCTGGTTCGCGCCCGAACGGACCCGGGCCCTGCTCGAGCTGATGGCGCCCCTTCACCGCGCCCGTATCGAGGCCATCTCGCGCGACGGCGAGCGCCGCGTCGGCGCCCTCTACCGCCGTGTCCGCGTCGAGCGCGGGGTCAAGGTCCAGCGCGCCGAGGCCCGCTTCGACGGCCTGGCCGGTTGCCTGCGCACCCCTGCCGGCGGCTCATCTCGCCAGGTGGTGCTGGTGGTCGAGGGCGCCTCGGTCAGGGCGCGGCTGATGACCCCACGTGAGGCCGCGCGCCTGATGGGGGTGGGGGAGGATTACCGCCTGCCGTCCGGCCAGACCCGGGCGCTGAAGCTGATGGGCGACGCGGTGGCCGTGCCGGTGGTGCGCGCCCTGGCGCGTCAGGTGCTGGAGCCCCTGCTGGAGGGAAGGGCCGTTCGCGCGGCCTAGGGTTCCGCGTCATCCTCGCCGACGCCGACATTGTCGTCCCAGCCCTTGCGCGAGGAATAGAAGGCCAGCCACATCAGTCCGCCGCCCAGCGCGCCGGTCAGCACAAAGGCCAGGCCGAGCGCGACCCAGCCGTGAACGCCGAGATGGGCGCCGCCGCCCAGGCGCCAGGCGCTCTTCAGGCTCCACAGCACGAAGGCTAGCGCCCCGGCGCAACCGGCCAGCACCAGACCCCAACCCAAAATGAACCACACGCGCTTCATCGGGCCGGTATGGACCCACGGACGCGCTCGACCAAGCCGCGCGCCCGGAATTGTTAACCTTTGCCGCAGACGTGATCGGCCCTGCGACCCTGTGTCCGCCACGCAACGCTTTGCCTTTATTTACAAGGGGAAGCGGCAAGCTTCGCCGCAACTTGAACGCGTCAAAACGCCTTGTTCGGCAAGGGTTTGCGCTCAGAAAAGGCTTGCCATTAAGGCCTCGTGAAGGTCTTGTGGCGCACGACAGCGCCCCGGGGGGCGTCGTCTCTAGTTCACCCAGTCCGGTCGCGCTTCGGCCCGACCTCTGCATCCGACGGGACCGATGGCTCAGTTTGATCCACGCCGCCGACCTTTGCGTTTCGCGCCGCATGTTCTCACGGCGGCGGTCGCCCTGACGGTTGTCGGCGCCACCTGGCACGTATTCCACGCCGACAATCACCCCACTGCGGCTGCAGCGGCGGCCCAGCTAGATCCCACCGCCGCAGCCGCGCTGGAGGCCAAGGCCTTCGCCGCCGGCGGGGCCCGTCCCGGCCTGACCCTTCCCGAGAACATCAAGGTCTCGCTGCGCGGCGGGGAGACCATCGAACAGGCGGTCAAGCGCCTGGGCGTGGTCGCCGAGGACGCCTCGGCCGCCTCAGCCATGCTCAAGAACGCCGGCGTCAAGGTCGCCTCGGTGTTCGAGGCCATCATCGCCAAGCCGCGCCAGGGCCGGGGCTCCGCTCGCCTCGTCGGCCTGTCCATGCGCACCGGCCCCGCCACCTCGCTCTCGCTGTCGCGCAGCTTCGACGGCGCCATGAAGCTCCGGGAGCTCGAGGAGAAGGTCTCCGACGAGACCACCGTCGCCCACGGCCGCATCAACGGCTCGCTGTTCCAGTCGGCCTCCTCGATGGGCGCCACCTCCGCGGTGACCAACCAGGTCGTCAAGCTGTTCGCCCACAAGCTCGACTTCTCGCGCGACATCATCGACGGCGACCAGTTCACCCTGGTGTTCGACCGCAAGCGCACCGAGAGCGGCCGCACCGTCGAGACCGGCGAGCTGCTCTACGCCCAGCTGATGGCCAACGGTAAGCCGACCGAGCTCTACCGCTTCCGCCACGAAGGCCAGTGGCAGTATTTCGACGAGCTGGGCCGCAACATCAAAGGCCTGCTGCTGCGCACGCCGGTCGACGGCGCCCGGATGAACTCCAACTTCGGCATGCGCCGCCACCCGGTGCTGGGCTACATGCGCATGCACCAGGGCGTCGACTTCGCCTCGCCCATTGGCACCCCGGTGCTGGCCGCCGGCGACGGCGTGGTGCTCGAGGTCAAGCGCTGGGGCGGCTACGGCAACTGGCTGCGCATCCGCCACGGCAAGGACTGGGACACCGGCTACGGCCACCTGTCGCGCTACGCCCCGGGCATCCGGCCGGGCGTGCACGTGCACCAGGGCCAGATCGTCGCCTACGTCGGCTCCACCGGCATGTCGACCGGACCCCACCTGCACTACGAGACCTGGTTGCACGGCGCGCGGGTCAATCCGGCCGGGGTCAAGGTTCCCGCCGGCACCATCCTGGCGGGCCGGGAACTGGCCGCCTTCCGGGGTGAAAAGGCCCGCATCGACACCCTGATCGCGCGCAAGCAGCGCGAGGACGCCACGCCCGCCAAGCCGACCCTGGCCTCGACCCTGCGTCCCCTGCTGCCCAGCCCCAAGGGGCGGAAGTCGTAGTCCTTTTTCCCTCTCCCGGTCGGGAGAAGGTGGCCGCGTCAGCGGCCGGATGAGGGGCACGGAGCCCTCAAGATCCCGTAACCCCTCACCCCAGCCCTCTCCCTGTGGGAGAGGGAGTGCTACCCCTGCTCCCGCATCCGCTTCTGAGCCTCGCTCATGAAGGCCCAGACCTCGCCGGAGAAGGGCATCTTCCCCTCCAGCTTCGGGTCGGAAAACCCTTCCTGGTACATCCTGGTCAGGCCGCCGGCGACCTGGGTGTCGCCGCGGGTGAACTTCATCACCTGGGCGCTCCAGCGGCGGGCGAGGTCCTGGGCTTCGGGCGAGCCCGGGTCGCCGCCCTTCAGCTTTTCGGCCTCGGTGATCAGGGCGGCCCACTCGGCGCCGGCCCTGGCCTGGTCCTCGGCGGTCCAGGTCTGGGGGTGAAGCTCCTTCACGCGCTTCACGTCCCCATGCTTGTCGATCAAGGCCATGAACTCGGGCCCCGGTTGAAATTCGGACATGACGGTCTCCTTGGTCAGTTGCACCAGATCGTCCGTCGGCAGCGTCTCCCCGCGCTGGAGCCGGGCACGCGCGCGGCGCACCAGGTCCAGCGCCCGGTCGACCCGGGCCTTGCGCTGCAGCAGATCGGTCTCCTGCAGCGCCAGCACCTGATCCAGGTCCCGCACGCCGCCCTTCAGCAACTGCGCGATCTGGGCCAGACTCAGGCCCAGGCGCTTGAGCGCCAGGACCTGGTGAAGCCTCGCGAACTCCTCGGGTCCATAGACCCGCCATCCCGCGGCCGTGCGGCCGGGCTTCAGCAGCCCGTGGCGCTCATAGATCCTGAGCGCCCGGACCGTGACGCCCAGGCGGCGCGCGGTGTCGGCGGCGGTTCGAAACGGTTCCGGACCAGACATGGATTGAAGCTCGCTCCCTTCGGACCCGAGCCTGATCGGGCCGGACCCAGGGTCCGGGTCAAGCGGCTTTTTCGAAAATCACTTCCGGCGGGATTTCGCCAGGCATTTCGAGGCGCTCTTTCGGGTCCAGACCCAGTCCTCGGCCATGGCCTGGCCCTTGATCGCGCCCTCGGTGCGGGCGTGCAGCTTTTCGCCCTCGCGCCAGTAGAGGATGCGGGCCGGGTAGGGGATGGCGGGGTTTTCGAACACCGCCTTGCTGGGCTCATGGCGGATCATCTTGAACTCGGTGGTCGGGATGCCCTGGGGCGTGGCGAAATAGCTGGCGCCCTCGGGCGTAACCACCAGGCGTAGGAACTCGTAGGACGCGCGCGACCCGTCGGTCCGCCGTGTGAAGTTCGAGCCGATCAGCATGCCCTTCGCCGGGCCCATCCAGTGCTCCTCCACGATCTCGCCCCGGACGCAGCTGACCCACTCCCCGGCCATCCAGGAGAAGTCGGGAGAGGCGTCGGCCCGAGCCTCGGAGGCCAGGCAGGTGGTGGCCAGCAGGCCGGCAAGGGCGAGGGTGCGGGTCATCGGAAATCTCCTGTCGCCTCCTCCTAGCCTGAGTGGAACGGTGACGCTTGTACGATTGCGACTTGACTCACTTCGATGATTAGCTAATCATCACATTATGAGCCAGGTGTTCAAGGCCCTCTCCGATCCGACCCGCCGCCGGGTGCTGCAGCTCCTGCGCGCGGGACCGATGAGCGCGGGCGAACTCAGCGACCATTTCGACGTCTCCAAGCCGACCATGTCGGCGCACTTCGCGGTGCTGAAGGAGGCCGATCTGGTTCACGCCGAGAAGGCCGGCAAGTCCGTCATCTATCACCTGAAGCTGTCGGTGCTCGAAGAGGCGCTGCTCGGCTTCATCGATTCATTCGGCCTGGGCGCGGAGGCGCCGGAGCCCAAGGAGGAGACCGCACCATGAACAAGGACCTGACCGCCGGCATCGCCTGGGCCGCCGTCACCATCGGCCTCGCGCTTGGCGCGGCCTACGCCCACCGGCTGGGCTACATCGACACCGACACGGTCTCACGCGTCATCGGCATCAACGGGCTCTGGATGGCCTGGTACGGCAACCGGATGCCCAAGACCCTGGTCCCGAACGTCTCGGCGCGCCAGGCTAGGCGGGTCGCCAGCTGGTCGATGGTTCTGAGCGGGCTGATCTACGCCGGACTGTTCGTCTTCGCGCCGATCTGGGTGGCGATCTGGGGCGGGAGCGCCGTGGTCGTGGCGGGGATCGCCGTCACGCTCGGCTACTGCCTGTCGCTCAGGAGCCGGACCAAGGCCGCCTGACGCCGGCGCGCTTCAAGGCTGGCGGGCCGCGCTCAGCGGTTCCGCCAGCCCCGCCCGCTCGCGCACGAAGGCCGTGGCCGAACAGCCCAGGAAGCGTTTGAAATCCCGCGCCATCTGCGGCTGGTCGAAATAACCGGAGGCCGCTGCGGCGCGGGCCCACTGGCCGTCCGCTTCGTGCTCCAGCAGGTCGAAGGTGCGGCGAAAGCGCAGGATGGCGGCGAGGGTGCGTGGCGGCACGCCGACCTGGTCGGCGAAGCGGCGCTCGATCTGGCGCAAAGACAGTTCCACGGAGCGGCCCTCGATCACGGCCTCGACTACTGGGTCGGCCGCGCCTTCCGCCCGGCAGATCAGGGCCTCGGTCAGGGCGCTCAGGGTCTGATCGGTCGCGAACAGCGCCTCCACCTCGGCCGCGGGCCACAGCTCGGCCAACGCCGTGCGCCGGTCGGTGAAGCTCTTCAGCGGCGCCCCCGTGAATGGCCGCGCCCCCGCGTGACGAAACCGGGCGCAGACCACGTCCACGGGCCCGTCGTTGCGCAAAAGCAGTGGCCGGGTGAGCTGACCGGCGAACAGGGCGCGCGGCTGGCGGCGCCATCCCCCGGCCTCGTTCGGCTCCTCGTAAGGCTGGCCCAGGTGCAGCACGATTTCGCAGCGGCCGTCCGGGGCGATGCGCTCGACCGCGCCGCTCCCATGGCCCTGGTAGGTCCAGAAGCACTGGACGAACGACTCGAGCGCCTGCGGCGGCGCGATCTCGCGGTAACTCACCCCTTGCCCCGCCGCGCCTTGAAGAAGCCGCGCAGCAGGCCCGCGCTTTCCTCCGCCTCCACCCCGCCCTCGACCTCGGGCCGCCAGTGGCAGGTCGGCTGTTCGAAGAACCGCCCGCCGCTGACCACCGCCCCGCCCTTGGGGTCGTCCGCGCCATAGACCACCCGCCTGATCCGCGCATGGCTGATGGCGCCCGCGCACATGGCGCAGGGCTCCAGGGTTACATAAAGGGTCAGGCCGGTCAGGCGGTAGTTGCCGGTCTTCACCGCCGCCGCGCGCAGGGCCAGGATCTCGGCGTGGGCGGTCGGATCGGCGGTCCCGATTGGGCTGTTGCCGGCGCGCGAAATCACCTCGCCGGTGACCGGATCGGCCACCACCGCGCCGATGGGGGCCTCGCCGCGCGCGGCTGCGGCTTGCGCTTCGTCCAGTGCGATGCGCATTAGAGCGCGATCATGGTCCGTCATACGCGCGAGAGCGGCGCGAAGTCCCGCTCCGGTCAAGCCGAAAAAAAACCCGCAGCCAAACCCGAACGCATCGCCAAGGCCCTGGCGCGTGCGGGCGTGGCCTCACGCCGCGAGGTCGAACGCCTGGTCGGCCTGGGCAAGGTGGCCGTCAACGGCCGCGTGCTCGACAGCCCCGCGGTCCTGGTCCAGCGCAGCGATATCATCACGGTCGACGGCAAGGTGGTGAACGAACCGGAGGCCACGCGCGTCTGGCGTTACCACAAGCCGGTCGGCCTGCTGACCAGCCACCGCGACCCGGAAGGGCGCCCCACCGTGTTCGAGAACCTGCCCGAGGGCCTGCCCCGGGTGATCTCGGTCGGACGGCTGGACATCAACTCCGAAGGCCTGCTGCTGCTCACCAACGACGGCGACCTGGCGCGCGCGCTGGAACTGCCGTCCAACGCCTGGACCCGGGTCTACCGCGCCCGCGCCCATGGCCACGTCACCCAGGCCAAGCTCGACACGCTCAAGGACGGGATCACCGTCGACGGCGTCCACTATGGCTCCATCGAGGCCAAGCTCGACAAGGCCCAGGAGAAGGAGGGCGGCCCCTCCAACCTGTGGATTACCGTCACCGTCACCGAGGGCAAGAACCGCGAAGTCCGCAAGGTGCTCGAGGCGGTGGGCATGAAGGTCAACCGCCTGATCCGCCTGGCCTACGGCCCCTTTCTGCTGGGCGCGCTGGAGAGCGGCGCCGCCGAGGAGATCGGCCCGCGGGTGATCCGCGAACAGCTGGCCGACCACATCGCCCCCGACATGCTGCCGACCGGCGACCGGGTCGTCGGCCCGCCGTCCAAGCCCGCGCGCCGCTTGCCGGCCAACGCTATCGCCGATCCGCGCCGCAAGCCGTCGAAGGTCCGCGCCCTGGCCGAACGGGACGAGAAAGCGACTTCCGCTCGTCCCAAGCCCGTCGTGGAGCACGGCCCGGCCAGGCCGGAGCGGACCTTCAAGCCCCGGACCGGCCCCGGTGGCGCGCCCAAACCCTACCGGCCGCGCGGGGAGCACGGCGACAACGCGCGCTCCGAGCGCCCCCAAGGCGATCGACCTCAACGCGGTCGACCCGAGCGCGACAAGAGCGAGCGCCCCTACAACCGGCCCCGTCCGGAACGCGCCGAGGGCGCCGGCAGCGGGCGGACCTTCAAGCCGCGCGCGGAACGTTCTGAGGGTGGCGAGCGGACCTTCAGACCCCGGACGGACCGGGCCGAGGGCGGCGAACGCACCTTCAAGCCCCGTGGCGAGCGCCCCGAGGGCGGCGATCGCGGCGGCTACAAGGGCGGGCCGCGCCCGGGTGGGAAGCCCGGCGGGCGTCCGTCCGGACCTCGCCCCGGCGGCAAGCCCGGCGCCCGTGGCCCCGCCCGCGAGGGCGATGGCGAACGGACCTTCCGTCCACGAACCGATCGCGCGGAAGGCTCCGGCGATCGTCCGCCCTTCAAGGGCGGGCCCCGCTCCGGCGGCAAGCCGGCGGGCAAGGACGGCTTCAAGCCGCGCTCGTCGGGCTTCAAGCCCGGCGGCAGGGGCGCTAAACCGGGCGGCGGCGGCGGACCGGGCGGGAGGCCCTCCGGCGGCCGGCCTGCCGGCGGCGGCCCGCGCAAGCCGCGCGGCTGAAGGATTTGCGGGGAGCGTAACGAGTGGTCGATTCCAACGCGCTGATCAATGACGCGGAGGCGCGCCTGAACCGGGGCGACCTGGCCGGCGCCCTGGGCCAGGTGCGCTCGGTCCTGGTTCAGGACCAGCAGGGGGGCGAGCGCTGGGCGCGGGTGACCGCCCTGGCCCAGAGGCTGGGCGACTACGGCGGCGCCCTCGCGGCCGCGAGGCGCTGGCGCGAGGGC
Source organism: uncultured Caulobacteraceae bacterium (assembly GCA_964432415.1). Taxonomy (GTDB): domain Bacteria; phylum Pseudomonadota; class Alphaproteobacteria; order Caulobacterales; family Caulobacteraceae; genus JAFECT01. The sequence goes on along the minus strand of CAYSNW010000034.1, from coordinate 31,807 downwards.
AATCCCTCCGACCCGATCCGCAACCTGACGCTGGCCGACATCCTGGGCGAGACCGGCAATACCGAAGAGGCGCTCTTGCTGTCGCAGGAGTTCGTGCGCATGCGCCCGACCGATCCCGCGCCCCATTACTACGTCGGCCAGTTCGAGGCCCGCCTCGGCCGCTTCGACAGCGCGATCGCCCATTTCCGCCAGGCGGCCGCCTTCAAGCCGGACCTCACCGCCGCCTGGGAGCAGGTCGCGGCGCTGAAGACCTTTCAGGCCGATGACCAGGATCTCAAGGTCATGGAGGGCGCGCGCAAGACCCTGGAGCGCGCCGGCGCCGAGACGCGGGCGCCCCTGCTCTATGCGCTGGGCAAGGCCTACGACGACCTGGGCGAGACCGACCGCGCTTTCGCGGCCTTCAGCGAGGGCGCTCAGCTCACCGCCCGCGCCCGGCCCTGGGACGCCGCCCGCTTCGAGGCTCATGTCGCGGGCATGATCGCCGACTTCGACCGCGCCTTCGTCGATCGCCAGATCCCGTCCACGGTCCAGTCCGACCGGGCGATCTTCGTCACCGGCCTGCCGCGCTCGGGCACCACCCTGGTCGAGCAGATGCTCGCCAGCCACAGCGCTGTGAAGGACGGCGGCGAGCTCAACCTGTTCCGCCTGGCCACCCTGCCGCTGGGCGGCTTCAGGCCGGCGGTGGTCGAGGTCGCCATGCAGACCCTGGCACGCCAGGGCGTCACCGATCCATGGGGCGGTTTCGCCGAGGCCTACCTCGGCCTGCTGGACGAGCGCTTCGGCACCGAGGGCCGCATCGTCGACAAGACGCTGAACCACACCCAGCTGCTGGGGGCCATCCGACTGGCCCTGCCGGTCGCCCCCTACCTGTGGATCCAGCGCGATCCGCGCGACGTGGCCTGGTCCTGCTTCCGCACCCGCTTCGCCCGCGGCGAGGACTGGAGCTGGCGCTTCGAGGACATGGCCCGCTACATCCGCGCGGTCGAGCGCCTGCACGACCACTGGGCCGAGTTGTTCGACGGCGACCAGATGAGCGTCAGGTACGAAGATCTGGTCGCCGATCCCGAGACTTGGACGCCCAAGATCCTGGGTTGGTGCGGCCTGCCGGACGAGGCCGGGGTGCGCCAGTTCCACGCCAATCCGCGCGCGGTCTCCACCGCCAGCCTGGCCCAGGTGAGAAAGCCGATCAGCCAGGGCGCGGTCGGCGGCTGGCGGCGCTACGAAAGGCAGATGGCGCCGTTCCTGGAGGCCTACGACCGGTTCAAGGGCGCCTGAGTCGTGTCAGCGAAGGTGGCTCCCACTTGCGCGTCTGGAAATGCTCTAGACCTTTGATCTGAGCCGCCAGCGTTTCGCGACCCAGACGAGGCCCAGGGCGACGACCGCGTTGACGCTTGGCAGGATCAGGGACTGCGGATCGAACACGGGTTCGGGCGCCGGGGCCGCCGCCGAGGGGCCGGTGAACAGCAGGATCGCTGCATTGTTGAGGAAGTGAGCCCCGACGGCGAACTCCAGCCCGCCCAGTTCCAGGGTCGCCCAGGTGAAGACCGCTCCCATGAGGAATCGCTCGTAGATCGCCGCAAGGTCGTTGTCGAAGTGCAGGCAGCTGAACAGCAGGCCGTTCAACAGGCACAGCGCCACGCGGCTCTTCAGGAAGGCCGACGAGATCTGCAGGATGACGCCGCGGAACAGCGCCTCCTCGACGAAGGCGACCGCCAGCATGGAAATCGCGATCACCGCGCCATAGGCGCCGCGCTGGGCGATCTCGACGGAAGGGTCGAGCACGGCCGGGACCGTCGCCTGGTGGGTGGCCACGTCGATTCCCCAGGCGGCGGCGAAGGGCACTGCCACGGAGAGGGCGCCGAGGCCCAGGAGCCGGGCGTTGAAGGGTCCAAGCGGCGTCAGGAACGATTCCAGTGACCGCTTCCAGGTCCAGCGCGTGGCGAACAGGACGGCGGTGATCGCCGCCACTTCGAGCACGGTGTCGAGCGCGATCAGGACACCGGTCCGGTAGAGCCGGGCCGGGCCAAGCAGATAGGCCGGCAAGGCGGCCTGATCGGCGGGCAGGGTCAGGTCGAGGGTCTGGATGACGAGGATGGTGGCCACAAGCACCAGGGCGCCCAGCGCCACGCTCGCCGCCCCCCACACCCCCAGCCGCCACCAGCTGCGCTCCTCGGGCCTGACCGGCGCCAGGAAGCTGTCGTAGGAGGGCGGCGTCTCGGGGCTCATGCTCCGCGCTTAGAGCATTCCCCGGTTCGATGAAATCCGTCTCGTTGTGGGGCGGCCTTGTCGGGCTGCGCGGAACACGGCATGTCGGGGACGGGCAGGAGAGGGGGGCGAACAATGGAGATGCTGGAAGGCCGCACCAAGGTTCACGACTACGACCTGGAACGGCTGATCATGCTGTCGGACGGGGTGTTTGCCATCGCGCTCACCCTGCTGGCGCTGGAGCTGCGCCCGCCGGAACACTGGGACGGGACCACGATCGGCCTGGTCAACGGCATGGCGCTGCCCTTTATCGCCTTCCTGATCGCCTTCATGTCGATCGCCTTCTACTGGACGGGTCACCGGCGCAATTTCAAACGCTTCCTGCGATCGGACGCGATCCTGACCCTGTTCAACTTCATCATCCTGGGCGGCGTGACGCTGGTGCCGGTCGCCACCCGGACCATCATGGAACACAACGCCAAGCGCGATCTGCTGATGCCCTACGTCGGGTTGATCGCGGCCATCGGCGTCGCCACGGCCCTGCAGTGGGGCTACGCCGCCTTCATAGGCCGGCTGGTTGATCCGGCCATCCCGCTGAAGATGCGCCTGGGGGTCTTTCTGATCCTCCTCCTGGTGCCGGGGACCTTCAGCGCCATGGGGGTGATGGCCGGCACAGGCGCTGGCCCGTGGCTCTACGCGGTGATGGGCGTGCTGTGGCTCGGGCTGCTGTTTTTCCGGCGCCACGTCGGCAAGGGATACGACAAGTAAGGTGCGTATCGTCGCCGGACAGTTCCGCGGCCGGGCGCTGAAGACCCCGCCCGGGGATGCGACCCGCCCGACCTCGGACCGGGCGCGCCAGGCCGTGTTCAACATCCTGGAGCACGCGCCCTGGTCGGAAGGCCTGCACGGCCGGCGCGTGATCGACCTGTTCTCCGGATCCGGCGCGCTGGGGTTCGAGGCCCTCTCGCGCGGGGCGGTCAGCTGCCTGTTCGTGGAGACCGATGAGGCCGCCCGCGGCGCCATCCGTGACAATGTCGAGGCGTTGGGCCTGTTCGGCCAGACCCGGGTTCACCGGCGCGACGCCGCCGACCTGGGCCCCCGCCCGGCCTCCAGCGGCCCGGCCTTCGACCTGGCCTTCCTCGATCCGCCCTACGGCAAGGGCCTGGGCGAAAAGGCCCTGGCCGGCCTCGCCGCCGGCGGCTGGCTGAACCCGGGCGCGCTTGTGGTGTTCGAGCGCGGCGCGGACGAGCCCGATCCCGACCTTCCCGGATTCGAGCCTCTGGACGCGCGCGACTATGGCGCGGCGCGGGTGCTGTTCCTGCGCCTGGAGGCCTGAGGCGCCCCCCAGGCGGTCAGCAAAGCCGCGTCAGGCGCCGGCGCGTCGCCGCGTCATTGACTTCACACGCAAATGGCGCGGAATTGGGCGTAGCGCAGCCTTGGGCGAAGCGCGGGGAGGTTTGACCATGTCGCTTCCGATGATCCTGAGCACACTGCTGTTCGCCGTCGCCGCGATCCTGCTGCTGTTGCTGGCGGTCCGATCCGGGCGGCGCACGGCGCGACGGCGTCTGGCCGACCGCGTGATCTGGGATGCAGCCCTGGGCGGCCGGGCTCCGGACGCCTTCGCGATGACGCTGCAGCCGGCCCGCGCCTCCATCGTGCGCAGCCTCACCATCGCGGCGCTGTCGATCCCCATGTTCTTTGCGGGACGCTCGGCGCCCGGCCTGTCGGCGGTCGGCGGCCCGGCCCTGGCGGATGATGAAGCCTCGCGCGCCCGCGCCCTCGGACCCGACGACGGCGCGCCCTGGCGCATCGCCCAGTCGACCACCACGACCAAGACCTGCACCCACACCGACACCCACGGCGACCACACCGCCAACCACACCGACCTGCATCACGACCAGGTGGTGGACAATCACTACGACACCCACGCGGATGGCGCGCCTCACGCCGACAGCCATCACGACGCCTGCTGAGGCGCTCCGGCGCGCGCCGCCCTCGGCGCCAGATACGGGAAGTCCAGCCCATGGGCGGCCAGATCCGGGGTCGTTCCCCCCGGACGCCTGAGCGTGCGGACGCCCTTGCAGGCGTCGGTGTGGGTGGCGAGCTTGAGCACCGGCGTGCGGATTTCGGCCAGGCCGTTGCGCGCGGACCAGCTGATGTTCCAGTCCAGCATCTCGTTGAGCCAGGCCATCTCCTGCGCGTGGCCGAGCGAGCAGCCCAGCTGGTGGATCGCCTGGGCGAGCGCCACCGACTCCGCGCAGCTGAAACTGCAGGGCAGATGCGGAACCGCCCGCACGCCCAGGCGGCGCAAGAGCACATTGGTCTCCGGCGGGCCTGAGGCCGTGACGCTGTCGCCGTCGAAGACCGCGCCCTGGGTGGCGCACGCCGTCAACCACACCGGGTCGAACAGGCGTCGGCGGCTGAACACCTCGGCGAAGAAGGCCCGGCAGCAGGCGGGATAGCCCAGCAGCGTTCCCATGGTCGCATTGTCGCTGGCGATCCAGGCCTTGCGGAAGCGGCGCACGTCGGCGCGCCCGCCGGCCGCCAGGTGGGTGATCAGACTGGGCTCGGCGGCCCCCGGCGGACTGACGTCCTCGATGCGCAGCACCTCGATCTCCAGGCCCGCAGCCCTCAGGCCGTCGACGCAGGCCTTGCGCTCGGCCGCGTCGACCACGATCAGGGCGCAGGGACGCACCGTGGAGGCGGACCTCTGCTCGGCCAGCGTCCAGGCCCGCGCGGCCTGCGCAATCCGGGGCCCGTGCAGCGCCTCGGCGGCGTCGCTGACCCAGGCCTTGCGCAGGAACTGCGGCGGCGAAAACCCCAGCCGTCCGATCGCATCGGCCCGAGCCGTGACCTCGGGACTCAGGCCGGGGACGCCAGGCTGTTCAGCTTTCGGTTTGTTCCAGAAGCCCATGCGCTGACCATCCGCTGTTCCAGTTCGGCCCGGTCGGACCGCAGCGACAGCGGCGTCCGCCCCTTCGCCGTCAGTTCGGTCTCCAAGTGGGTGAACAGCGCCATCCAGAGGCCGCAGTGTTCGGTGCGATTGCGCCAGTCGCCTTCGATCGCCGTGCCGGGGCAGTAGCCCTTGCACATCAGGAAGAAGCGGCAGCCCGCGCAGCCGCCGTCGGCCTGGTCGACATGGTAGAGGGCGAGGTAGCGCTCGAAGCCGGGACGGTCGCTTTTGACGAAATCCACCCCATCCTTGTTGGTCCGGCCGCAGTTGCTGCGCTGGCCCATGCCTTCCACGCCCCGGACCGCCTGGGTGGTGTAGGGATCGCATCCGGTCCAGACGCAGGAGGCCTTGTCGTCCTCGCCCATCAGCATGTGGGTCATTTCGCGGAAGACGTCGAAGCGCAGCTGAGCCAGTTCGCCCTCCAGCCGCCGGAAGTTCACGAAGGCCGCGATGCTTTCCTCCTGGCTCAGGCCATAGAGCGCGCGGATCCCCTCGCTCTCGCTCTCCAGCACGTGCAGCCGCACCGTGCGCACCCCCAGGGCGTCCAGCTTGCGGAACCAGTCGTTGAGCTGTTCCAGCGCCGGCCCGCGCGCATTGACCGCGTGCAGGGTCACGATCAGGCTCGGGCGCACGCCCTTGGCCAGCAGCCGCTCGATAGCCTCTTCGCTCTTGGCGGTGGCTCGCGCGGTGCGCGGCGCCGAGCCTGCCGTGCGCACGCGGTTCAGCTCGCCCGGGCCGTCCATCGAGATGCCGACCTGGACCTTGTAGCGCTTGAACAGAGCGATGTGGGCGTCGCTGATGGTGGTGCCGTTGGTCTGTACGCTGTTCTCGCCGAAACGCTCCAGGCCCCAGGCCCAGATGGTCTCCAGATCCTTCACCGGCAGCAGTAGCGGCTCACCCCCGAACAGGGCGAAGGGGCCGCCCTCTTCTTCGATGGCGGCCTGCATCCGGGCGATATCGTAGGACTTGCCGACATTGCCGGCGTCACGCTGCGGCTGCTGGTAGCAGTATTCGCAGCCGATGTTGCAGAGCACGCCCAGAGGTCGGAGTTCCACCGTCATGACGGGTCCCGGTCCTGCGGACGTGTGGCCTTCGGCGGCGGCGTCTCTGCCCGCGTGAGGACTTCAGCTTACAGGCCGCCGGACGGAATTGAAACGGCCCGCGCCGCGCGTCATGCCGCGGCGGAACGCTGCTCCGGCGTCCGCTGCGACAGGGCGCTCAGCACCGCCACGAAACGGGCGGGATCGATCGGCTTGGCCAGGTGTTCGTCGAAGCCGGCGGCGAGATAGCGTTCCCGGTCCCCGCTCATGGCGTCGGCGGTCAGGGCCACCACCGGAATGCCGGCCTCACCGGCGCGGCCCGCGCGGATGGCCTCTAGCGCTGTCGCCCCGTCCATCACCGGCATGTGGATGTCCATCAGGACCACGTCGAAGCGCGCCAGGGTCAGGGCATCCAGCGCTTCCTGGCCGTTGTCCACGATCACGCCCCTCAGGCCCAGCGCCTGCAGGAAGGCGCGCACGACGGTCTGGTTGTGCGGATTGTCCTCTGCCACCAGGATGCGCAGGCCCTCGTCGATCTCCTCGTCCCCGACCTGCTCGGCGCCCTGTTCGGCCACTTGGGCCGCCGCCAGCGGCAGGGTGACGGTGAAGGTCGCGCCTTCGCCCTGGACGCTCTCGACCTCGATGTCGCCGCCCATCAGCCGCGCCAGCTGGCGCGAGATCGACAGGCCCAGCCCCGTGCCGCCGAAACGGCGGCTGATGGAGGCGTCTTCCTGCACGAACGGCTGGAACAGCTTCGACACCATCTCCGGTGCGACGCCGGGGCCGTTGTCGGCCACCGCGATCCGGTAGGCGGTGACGCCCTCGACCGGCTCGTCGGCCTCGAGGCGCACGACCACCTGGCCACGCTCGGTGAATTTCACGGCGTTGGACAGCAGGTTCAGCAGGATCTGGCGCACCCGCGCCCCGTCGCCCTCGACTCCGGCCTTCAGCCCGTCCTGGATCTCGACGCGGACCTCGATGCCTTTTTCGGCGGCGCCTGTGCGCCAAAGGTCGGCGGCGTCCAGCACCACCTCGTTCAAGTCGAAGGGGCGGGCCTCCAGCTCGATCTGGCCCGCCTCGATCTTGGACAGGTCCAGGATGTCGTTCAGCACCAGCATCAGGCCGCGGCCCGACTTCTCGATCACCTCGACCCAGCCCGCCTGGGTGCGGGTCAGACGGCTCTTGCCCAGCACATGGGCCATGCCCAGCACCCCGTTCATGGGCGTGCGCAGCTCGTGGCTCATCATGGCCAGGAAGGTCGACTTGGCGCGGTTGGCGCGGTCGGCGGCATCGCGCTCGGCCTTGAGCGCCTTCAGGCCGCGGGTCACCAGAAAGACCGCGCCGGCCAGGAGCAACAGCAGCCCCACGCCCAGGGTTCCCAGCAGCAGGCCCGCGTCGCGGATCACCTTCTGCTCATTGGCCAGGCGCACGGCCGAGCGCGCGGTCTCGAAGTCGGAGATGCGCGTCATTTCCGAGCGGATCTGGTCCATGACCTGCTGGCCCGTGCCGCGGCGGACCTGGGCCAGGGCCTCGGCTTCGCGGCCTTCCCGGCGCAGGGCGACGGTCTGGGCGAGTTCGCGCCGCTTCATCTCGACCAGGTCGCGGATGCGTCTCAGGCCCGCGGCCTGGGAGGCGTCGCCGTCGAGGCCCGGCTCGATCCCGTCCAGGGCGGCCGGAATGCGCGCCACCGCGTGGTGATAGGGAACCAGATAGCTGGCGTCGCCGGTCAGGATGTAGCCGCGCTGGCCGGTCTCGGCGTCCTGCAGCAGGGCGAAGGCGTCCTTAAGTTGCAGCCGCGTCTCGTAGGCCGAATTGACCGCCTCGTGCACCGCGCGGCCCTGGCGCCACTGCACCAGCATCACGCCCATGGTCACGATCAGGAACAGCGGCAGGCAGACCAGGGCCGCGATCACGACTCCGCGCAACCGCCGTTCGGAGCCGAACAGGCTGGTCTTGATCGTCTGGAAAGAGAAGTGACGCCTCTGCACGGGAGGGGAGAGTAGATGAACAAGGTTACATTCCACTGAACAGCCGATCGCCGGCGCACGCGACCGGGCGTCGCACAAGCTTTACTGCAAAGGGACTGGCGAACGCGCTCAGCGGCGTCCGAACAACCGTTCGATGTCCGCCAGCTTCAGTTCCACATAGGTCGGGCGGCCATGGTTGCACTGGCCGGAATGGGGCGTGGCCTCCATCTGGCGCAGCAGGGCGTTCATCTCCGCCCCGGTCAGCCGGCGCCCCGCGCGCACCGAGCCGTGGCAGGCCATGGTGCCGCAGACCTCGCCCATGCGCTCCTTCAGCGCCAGGGCCTGGCCGTTTTCCGCCAGGTCGTCGGCGATGTCCCGGACCAGCCCCTGCGCGTCGGTCTCGCCCAGCAGCGCCGGGGTCTCGCGCACCAGCACCGCGCCGGCGCCGAAGGGCTCGATGATCAGGCCCAGTTCCGCCAGCTCGTCGGCCCGGGCGCAGACCCGCTCGGCGTCGGCGGGGTCCAGCTCGACCACCTCGGGGACCAGCAACGCCTGGCGCGCCACCGCGCCCTCGGCCATCTGGGCCTTCATCCGCTCATAGACCAGCCGCTCGTGGGCGGCGTGCTGATCGACGATCACCACCCCGTCGCGGGTCTGGGCCACGATATAGGTCTCGTGCACCTGAGCCCGGGCCGCGCCCAGCGGGTGATCGACGGGATCGACTGGAGCGTTCGTATACGATTCTGAGGCGCTCTCGCCGAACCCTTGCGGCGCATGGGGTTGCGGCTCCACCCGCGCCGACCATTCCGCCAGTCCGGCGATCAGGCCCGGTTCGGGACGCGGCGGGGCACTCCAGCCCGGGAAGCTCGGACGATAGCTGCCCTCAGCGCGGAAGCCGCCCAGGGCCGCGGCCGCCACCGTAGTCGAGGCCCGGTGTCCGGCGCCGGCCAGCGCGTGCTTCAGGCTGCCGATGATCAGCCCGCGCACCAGAGCCGGGTCGCGGAAGCGCACCTCCGCCTTGGCCGGATGGACGTTGACGTCCACCTCCTGCGGATCGAGCTCCAGATACAGCGCCGCAGTTGGATGCCGGTCGCGGGCCAGGAAGTCGGCGTAGGCGCCTCTGAGCGCGCCCTGCAGCAGCCGGTCGCGCACCGGGCGGCCGTTGACGAACAGGTACTGGTGGGCCGCGTTGCCGCGCGAATAGGTCGGCAGGCCCGCGTAGCCCGACAGGCGGATGCCGTCGCGCTCCTGGTCGATCAGCAGCGCATTGTCCTGGAACTCGCGGCCCAACACCGCCGCCAGCCGTTGCAGACGTCCTTCCGGCCCCGCGGTCTCGGCGGGCAGGCGCAGGGCCTTCTTCCCGTCGATGTCGAGCGCGAAGGCGGTCGCCTCGTGCGCCATGGCCTGGCGCTTGACCTCCTCGGTGATGGCCAGGGCCTCGGCCCGCTCGGACTTCATGAATTTCAGCCGCGCGGGCGTGGCGAAGAACAGGTCGCGCACCTCGACCCGGGATCCGTGCGGCCCCGGAAAGCCCGAGGGCGCCACGGCCTGCATGGCGCCGCCCTCGACCCGGATGACATGGGCGTCGGCCTGGCCCTTCGCGCGGGAGCTGATCGCCAGCCGGGCCACCGACCCGATCGAGGGCAGGGCCTCGCCGCGGAAGCCCAGGGTCTGGATGTGCAACAGGTCCCAGGTCCCGTCCGCCTGGGGCCTGAGCTTGGAGGTGGCGTGCCGCTCGACCGCCAGGGCCAGTTCGTCCGCGCTCATGCCCGAGCCGTCGTCGGCCACCAGGATGCGGCCCAGCCCGCCGTTCTCGGCCTGGATCTCGACGCGCAGGGCGCCGGCGTCGAGCGCGTTCTCCACCAGCTCCTTGATCGCCGAGGCAGGCCGCTCCACCACCTCGCCGGCGGCGATGCGGTTGACGGTCTCGGGCGGCAGGCGGCGGATGGTCATGTGAAGCCTAGATAGGTCGCCGCCCAGCCTAGGGCGAGTCGAGACGCCTCAGGCTTCCGCGATCATGGCGATGGTCAGCTTGATGCCCTTTGGCCTGACCGGGAGGCGCGCTCCCTGCCGGGCCGGCGGGTTGGAGGGAAACCAGCGGCCCCACTCCTCGTTCATGCCGGCGAAATCCTTGTCCTCGGCCAGGATGATGGTGGCCGAGACCGCCTTGTCCAGCGAACTGCCCGCCGCCTCCAGAATGGCCTGGACGTTCTTCAGGCACTGGGCGGTCTGCTGCTGGATGGTCTTGCCCACCACCTCGCCGGTCACGGGGTGCATCGGCGGTGTGCCGGAGACGAACACCAGGCCTGCGCACTTCACCGCCTGGCTGTAGCCGGCGAAGGCCTTGGGCGCATTGTCCGTGTGGATGATCTGCTTGGTCATGTGAGTCCCCCGCGTCGCGGCAGGATTTCACGGCCGGGCCCCATGGAAAAGGGCCGCCCGGTCTCCCGGACGGCCCTGAATTTCCATCGAACTGGTCTGGCCTCAGAGGCCGGGCAGTTTGAACTTGGTCTTCTGGCGCTGGATCATCACCGCCTTGCCGCCGGTCAGGGCCTTCAGGCGTTCGGCTTCGGCGGCCGCATCCACCGTGTCGGTCCCGGCCGGGGCCGCGCCGGCGTCGGCGGGCTTGGACTTGCGCCAGAACATCACCTTGTCGGCGAAACCCTTGTCCTTGTAGGCGATGTCGCCGAACTCATCGTCGACCACGTAGCGGGCTAGCGGATCGGCGCGGGCGACGCCGGCCTTGGCCACCAGCAGCTTCTCGCCGTCGGAACGGTCGGCGGCGGCGGCCTGACCCAGCAGGGCCTGGCGCGCGGCGCTTTCGGGCAGCAGTTCGGCGGGACGGGGCTGGCCCGGCTCCGGCGGACGCAGGGCGTAATCCGGCGGCACGATCAGAGGGGCCTTGGAAACGACCCGGAACTCGTCGGGCGTGACCTTGGCCAGGCCGAGCGACTCCTTGGCATGGCCGCAGGCGCTGAGGCCCAGGGCAGCTCCGGTCAGGATCGCCGCGGTGATGACGCGCTTCATGCTTCTCAGGCTCCCGAAACCCGCCCCCCGAGGGCGGAGACGACCGGCGCAAGGGGCCAGATCATCAGGTCAAAACTGTGGTGAACCGCGCGATCGTCCGCGGGCGGTCCGCCGGAAGGTCCGTCAGTTAGCGCTTTCGCGCCTGGAATCCAACCAGGAACGCAAGCTGGGCAGGAAGGCTTCGGCGAGCAACAACGCCGCACCCAGGCTGATAGCGCTGTCGGCCACGTTGAACACCCAGGGGAAGATCGGGATCAGCGGGGTGACGTCGATGAAGTCCACCACCGCCCCGAAGCGGAAGCGGTCGAACATGTTGCCCAGCGCCCCGGCCATCAGCAGGCCCTGGGCCGCGGACAGGATCCGCTTGTCCGAACGGTAGGCCCACCAGCCGATCGCGCCCGCCACGGCCACCGCGAAGATGGCCAGGCCCCAGCGGCTGACGTCGCCGTCGCCCCGGAACAGGCCGAAGCTCATGCCGGGGTTCCAGACCATGTTGAAGTTCAGGAACGGCGCCACCTTGACCGTGCAGCGCTCGGCGAACTCCACATGGCCGACGAAGCCCGGGCATTGCCTGGGAAACACCGAACCGACGACGACCGACTTTGACCACTGGTCCAGGATCAGGGCGGCCGCCGCGATGGCGTAGGCCATCCAGGCCAGGGGCGAGATCCTCAGGCGCGACAACGGGTTCAAGCAGTGGCTCCGCTCTGGTTCGCGTCCCACCAGGCCACCGCGTCGGCGTCGCGCAGGCTGAGTTCGGGATAACGCGGGTCGGACCCGACCTCGGGGAGCACCCGCCAGGAGCGCGCGCATTTACGGCCCTCGGCCAGCAGAGGCTCCACCGCCACTGCGGTCTTTCCTTCCAGCCGGAAGGCGCCCGCCGGACCGGCGCCGGATACCAGGGTCGCCTGGCTGGTGCGGAACACCTCGGCCGGATCGACGCCCTCGAAGGCGCCGAGCAGGTCCGCGTCGCCGATCCACACCTTCGGCGCCGCCTCCAGGGCCGAACCGATGCGCTTTTCGCGCCGCTCGATCTCGAGCGCCCCGGTGACCACCTCCAGCACGTCCCAGACCTTGGCCCAGCGCTCGGCCTCGGCCGGGTTGTTCCATTCCGCCGAGGTGGTGGGGAACATGCGCAGGCAGTTGGAACTGGCTTCGGGATAGCGCGTAGACCAGGCTTCCTCGCAGGTGAAGCTCAGCACCGGCGACAGCCAGGCGGTCAGGCGGTCGAACACCGCCTGCATCACGGTGCGGCAGGCGCGCCGGCGGAGGCTGTCGGGACGGTCGCAGTAGAGCGCGTCCTTGCGGATATCGAAGTAGAGCGCCGACAGCTCCACCGAACAGAACTCGGCCACCGGCCGGACCGTCTCGGCGAAGTCGTAGGTCTCCCAGGCCTGGCGCACCGAGGCGTCTAGCTGCCACAGCCGATGCAGCACCCAGCGCTCCAGGGGCGGCATGTCGGCGTATTCCACCGCCTCGTCCGCGCCGTAGCCTTCCAGCGCCCCCAGCAGGTAGCGCAGGGTGTTCCTGAGCTTGCGGTAGGCGTCCACCGTGGTCTGGATGACGGTCTTGCCCAGCCGCTGGTCCTCGGCGTAGTCGACCATCGACACCCAGAGCCGGATAATGTCGGCGCCGCTGTCGCGGATGACGTCCTGGGGCGCCACCACATTGCCCTTGGCCTTCGACTGCTTCTCGCCGTTCTCGTCCATGGTGAAGCCGTGGGTCAGCAGCGCCTTGTAGGGCGCGCGCCCACGCGTGCCGCAGGATTCCAGGAGCGAGGACTGGAACCAGCCGCGATGCTGGTCCGAGCCTTCCAGGTAAAGGTCCGCCGGCCAGCGGCTGTCGCTGCGCCCCTCAAGCGTGAAGGCGTGGGTCGCGCCCGAGTCGAACCAGACGTCCAGGATGTCCTCGACCTTTTCGTAGCGATCCGGGTCGTGGTTGCCGAGGAACTCCCGGTCGTCTTTCGTGAACCAGGCGTCGGCGCCCTCGGCCGTGATGGCGTCGACGATGCGCTGGTCCACGGCCGGGTCGTGCAGCGGGTGGCCGGAGTGCTTGTCCACGAACATGGCCAAGGGCGTGCCCCAGGCCCGCTGGCGGCTGATCAGCCAGTCGGGCCGGCCCTCGACCATCGAGCGGATGCGCGCGCGCCCGGCCTCGGGGAAGAAGGCGGTCGCCTCAATCGCGTCCAGCGCCTTTTCGCGCAGCGTCCCTTCTCCCTGGATCGGCTGATCCATGCGCACGAACCACTGGGGCGTGTTGCGGAAGATCACCGGGGCCTTGGAGCGCCAGCTGTGGGGATAGGAGTGCTCCAGCCGCCCGCGCGCCAGGAGGCGTCCCGCCTCGATCAGCTTTTCGGTGACCGCGGCGTTGGCGGGGCCGAACTTGCCGGCCTTCTTGCCCTCGACCTCCAGCACCTGCAGGCCGCCGAACAAGGCGACGTGAGGGTAGTAGGCGCCGTCCGGATCCACCGTTTCGGGGATCTCGTGATGACCGTGGGCCTTCCAGACCTCGTAGTCGTCCGCGCCGTGGCCCGGGGCGGTGTGCACGAAGCCCGTGCCCGCCTCGTCGGTGACGTGGTCGCCGCCCAGCATCGGCACCTGGAAGCCGTAGTGGCTGTCGAGATCGGCCAGGGGGTGGGCGCAGACGGCGCCCTCCGGCTCGAACTTCTCGACCCGGGTCCAGCGCTCGATCTTGGCGGCCTCGCGCACCTCTTCGGCCAGCTTGTCGGCCATGATCAGCCGGTCGCCGGGCTTCGCCCAGGGCTCGAACGGCAGGCCGGTCTGCATGGCCTCCACCCGATAGACCGAATAGGCGATCTCGGGGCCGTAGCTGATCGCCCGATTGGCCGGGATGGTCCAGGGCGTGGTGGTCCAGATCACCACATCGGCGCCGACCGCGGCGTCGGAGCCCTCCACGACGGGAAAGCGCACCCAGACGGTGGGCGAGACATGGTAGTGGTACTCGACCTCGGCGTCGGCCAGAGCCGTGCGCTCGACGGGGCTCCACATCACCGGCTTGGAGCCGCGGAACAGCTGGTCGGTGTTCTTGAAGCGGTGGAACTCGCTGACGATCTTGGCTTCGGTGGAGAAGTCCATCGTCGCGTAGCGGCCTTCCCAGTTCCCGAGCACGCCCAGGCGCTTGAACTGGTCGCGCTGCCTGCCGATCCAGTCGCCGGCGTATTCGCGGCAGCGGGTGCGGAACTCGGCCTTGGACACCTCGTCCTTGCGCCGGCCCTGCTTTCTGAACTCCTCCTCGATCTTCCACTCGATCGGCAGGCCGTGGCAGTCCCAGCCGGGGACGTAGTCGACGTCGAAGCCCAGCGCGAAACGCGAACGGACCACGAAGTCCTTCAGGATCTTGTTCAGCGCATGCCCGATGTGGATGTCGCCGTTGGCGTAGGGCGGGCCGTCGTGCAGCACGAACAGGGGCGCGCCGGCGCGCTGGCGCTGCTGGCGCAGCGTCTCATACAGCTTGCCGGCCTCCCAGCGCTCCAGGATCGCGGGCTCCTTCTGGGGCAGGCCCGCGCGCATGGGGAAGGGGGTGTCGGGCAGGAACACCGTCTCGCGGTAGTCGCGGGATTCGGTGACGGGTGTGGCGTCGTCGGCCATGACGGTAAATCCGGGGAAAATTTGAAAACGAGGGCGAGAAACAAACCCGGCGCGCGCTGGGACCATGGCCCGGCGGCGTCACGCCGGGCGGTTAATTCGGTTCACGCGCAACGTCCGAAAGGCCATGGGCGCGGTGTAACAGAGGCGGGGGGAGGGGGGAAGCGGTCAGGGCAGCAGGCGGAAGGAGTCGAAGAAGCGCATGGCGGTCGCGTCGCTGAGCTGCTCGGGCTTGCTGTCTATGCTGACCAGTATCACCGTGATCAGGCGGCCATCGCCGCAATAGACCCGCTCACGCAGGAGCATGTCGTGGTCTTCAAGTGAGATATCGACCGCCTTCCCGCCTTCGACGCTGAGGGCCGTTCTGGAGAGGATACGGGTCGATGTGCTGCCGGCGGCGCCCAAGGCCCGATCACAGTCGAATCCTCGGCCCGCTGTCGCAACAGGCCTGTAGTCGCTGGAGTCGACGGAATAGAGGCGAGTATCGTCCGAGCCGTCCACCTGGGTGCGGGGGATGTGAAACCCCTCGACCTCATCGATGTGCTGGGCGGCTCGCGTTGGGGTCGGAAAGTCGATGGCGAAACCGAGTTCGGGAAAGGACTGGGTCTTCCAGACCTCGGCGGCGCGGCTTGCGCTCGCCAGAGAAACCGCCAGGCCCAAGGCGGCGCACGCCGCGATCAACGGTTTCATCCCAAGTCCCCCACGGCTGTCGCGACTGTTGGCCTGGCGCCGTCCGCGGTCAAGGTCCGGGGCGACCGGCTTCTACCTTCGAGCTTTGCGCCCAACCCTGCGCGCCGCTTCCGACGCTTTCCACTGCGCCGTCACCACCTGCATGAAGGGCCGCTCCGGCTGGGTGGCGCAGTCCGCCAGCGCGGCGTCGAACACCCTCGGGAAGCGGTGGGCGTGGGCGCGATAGAGCGCCATCACGCGCTCGGTCTCCTCGTCCGTGCCCTTGGTGTTCGCCTCGTCGACGGGCCGCTGCAGGATCCAGAAGGCGGCGCGATAGAGGTTGTCCTTCACGCGGTTTCCATCGGGATGGGTGCGGTCGAACCAGGCCATGTCGGTCGCGGCTTCGCGGCAGGACTTGTGCTCCACCCCTTCGTACGTGGTGTCCTTCTGGAACGAGAACCGGCGCGTCACGCTCAGCGGGCGCTTGTCGTCGGGCTCGGCCTGCTCGAAAGTCCAGGAACGGAACGCCGCCAGAGCCGCCGCATCGAGCGCTTCCGAACGCGAGCTCTGTTCCACGCTCACCCCGGTCATCGCGCCGTTGGCCTGGACGACGCCCCGCACCACGACCTCGCCGTGTTCCCCGCGCTCGCGCGCCTCGGCAGGGTAGGGCGGCTCGGGGCTCCGCAGCGCGTTCGGCGTCGGCGCGCCGTCGGCGACCTCCAGGCTGTGGCCGTCCGACCAGTCGACTGGGATGCGCAAGACGGCGCCGGGCGGATACCGCGCGGGATCCACATGGGCGATCTCGGTCCAATGCAGGGTCGCCCGGCCGAAGCCCTCACCCGGCGGCGACTCGCTCACCACCTTGCAGGGGCCAAGCGCGCCGCTGGCCTTCACGGTGCATTCGACCTCGGCCTTCCCGGGGGTCACGTAGCGGGGCTCGCGCAGCGGTTCGGGCAGCAGCGGGTCCTTCGGCGGTGGCCTCAGGTCGGCCAGGGCCGGGCCGGCCATGAGCGCCGCGATCAGGACCAGGCCTGCGGCCGCAGACCTCATCCGCCGTTCTCGAGCTTGCGCCGGGCCTCTGCGCTGTCCTTGGCGATGCGGGCCTTCAGCGCGTCCAGGCTCTCGAACTTCTGCTCGGGGCGGATGAAGCAGACCAGCTCGACCTCGATGGCCCGCCCGTACAGGTCCTCGTCGAAGTCGAAAAGGTGCGCCTCGACCCGCTCGTCGGTCCCGTTGACCGTGGGGCGGCGCCCGACATTGGCCACGCCCGGGATCATCCGCCCGTCGGGCAGACGCACCCGGACCGCATAGACCCCGAAGGCGGGGCGCACATAGTCGCCGAGCATGACGTTGGCGGTGGGGAAGCCCAGCAGCCGCCCGCGCTGGTCGCCCTGGAACACCTCGCCCTCGATGGCGAAGGGCTGTCCCAGCAGGTCCGCGACCCGTTCCGGCTCGCCCGCGGCCAGCGCCCGGCGCGCCTCGGTGGAGGCGTACTTGATCCCCTCCAGCGTCGCCATCCGCTCCACGATGGTGACCCCGAACCCGAAGCGGGCGCCGTAGCGCTTCAGCTCCTCGCCGCTGCCGGTGCGGTCCTTGCCGAAGGTGACGTCGAAGCCGGCGGCCACGTGGCGCACGCCCAGGCCCTCGGCCAGGACGTCCCTGGCGAAGGCCTCGTCCGACAGGCCCGCCATCGCCGCGTCGAAGGGCAGGCGGTAGAAGATGTCCACGCCCAGCGCCTCGAGCGTGCGGGCCTGCTGGCCGGGGCTCATCACCCGGAAGGGCGCCGCGTCGGGCTGGAAGAAGCGTCTGGGGTGCGGATCGAAGCTGATCACCCCGGCCGGAGCGCCGAGGCGCCGGGCCTCGGCCACGGCCTTTTCGATCACCGCCCGGTGGCCCTGATGCACCCCGTCGAAGTTGCCGAGCGCTACCGAGGCGCCGCGGTCTGACGCGTCGAGGCCGTGCCAGCGGGTGACGACCTTCAGGGTCACGACCGCTTGTCCACGATCACGACGGCCTCGCCCTCGGTCACGGTCTTGCCGCCGACCGAGCAGGTGGTCTTCAGCCCCACGAAACCGCGGCGCAGATCGACCGAGGTCACCTCGGCGCGGGTGGTCACCGCGTCGCCGATCATCACCGCCCGTTTGAACTTCAGGGACTGGGAAATGTAGACCGCGCCCGGCCCCGGCAGGGTCTCCCCCAGCAGGGCCGAGATGAAGCCCGCCCCCAGCATGCCGTGGGCGATGCGATGCTTGAACGAGGTGGCGGCGGCATAGGCCTCGTCCACATGGATCGGGTTGCGGTCGCCGGTGACCCTGGCGAACAGGTCGATGTCCTCGGCGGTGACCGTGCGCGTCGCCTCGGCCGCTTGGCCGACGCTCAGGTCCTCCAGATACAGGCCGTGCCGCGCGCTCACCACGTCAGGTCCTTCAACGCCCAGTCCGCCTTGACCGAGGCCCCGGACAGCAACGCTTCGACCCGGGCCGGGTCAAGGGCGCCGGTCTCATCGGAACATTCCTCGCCGTGGATGCCGGCGGCCACGAACAGCACCGGCAGGCCCTGGATATTGGCGCCCAGGATGTCGGTGGGAATGCCGTCACCGATGGCCAGCACCCGGCTCATGTCGAGCGGCCGGCCCAGCAGCGCCGCGGCGCCGGAGAGCGCGCTCATGTAGATCGGCGCATAGGGCTTGCCCGCCATCACCGTCTGGCCGCCCAGCTCCATGTAGAGGTCGGCCAGCGCCCCGGCGCAATAGATCAGCTTCGACCCGCGCTGCACCACCCGGTCAGGGTTGGCGCAGACCATGTCCAGGCCGAGCTTCACGCAGGTCTCGAAGCGTTCGCGGTAGTCCTCCGGCGTGTCCTTGTCGTCGTCGAACGGCCCGGTGCAGGAGACGAAGGTCGCTTCCTCCGGCGTCTCGGCGAAGCCCACACCGGTGCCCTCATAGAGCGGCGCATCGCGGGTCGGTCCCACCGCCCAGGCCGGTCCGGGCGCGCGGGCCGACAGCTCGTCGCGGGTGGCGTCGCCCGAGGTCACGAACCCCGACCAGGCCTGCTCCGGCACCCCCAGCGCCGCCAGCTGGTGGGTGACGTCCTTCGACGGGCGCGGCGAGTTGGAGATCAGCACCACCGGCCCGCGGGTCTCGCGGAAGCGCGTCAGCGCCTCGCAGGCTTCGGGGAAGCTCTCGCGGCCGTTGTGGATCACGCCCCAGACGTCGCACAGCAGGACGTCGTAGCGGTCGGCGATGGCCGACAGGCCGGCGATGGGGACGGGCGCGTGAGACATGGGCCGGGTCTATAGCGCAGGTCGCCCCCGGGAAAGCCCCTCCGTCTGCGCGTGCTCGCCGTTCAGTTCGCCTTACCCAGCACCTTCGCCACCGCCTCCATCCCCGGGTCGCGGCCGGCGGCATAGGCCTCGAACGTCAGCGGGGCCGGCACATCGGGCGCCAGGGTCTTCACCGCGATGGGGTGGACCGCCACCGGCCCATGACAGTCGGTGAAGGGCTTGCAGCCGGTCAGGTAGTCGTGCCGTTCGGTGGCGAAGAGCACGCCTGCGCCCGAATGGGGCAGGTCGATCACGCGCCCCTCGGCGAAGAATTGCAGCCGGTCGCCGACGCCCTCGCCGACGATCACGACCCGCTCGCCCCCCGCCTGTTTCAGGTAGCCTGTGGAGGAGATCGCCGCCGAGAAGGTCCACGGACTGGTCAGCACCACGATGCGCCCTTCCGCGGGCAGGCGCGCGGGCAGGCCGCTCAGGAAGTCGCGGATCAGCTGCAGGTTGCCCCCGCCGTTGAAGCGCATGTCGAGCACCAGGTTGTGCCGTCCCGCCTTGACCCGGGCGGCTTCGACCTCGGCCAGAAAGTCGTTGATCTTCTGGTACTTGCTGTCGACCACCCCGTGCAGCTGGATCACCACCGCGTCCCATTCCGGCGCGTCGCGCCAGCGGAAGGTCCTGTCGAAGTCCCGCAGGCCCCAGGGCGCCTTGTCCGGCGCCAGCAGCGTCGGCCAGCCGTCGATGGCGAACGGATCGATCACACCGCCGGAGCCGCGCGCGGGCGCGGCGGGCGGCGCCACGGTGGCCATCTTGGCCTCCACCATCCGCCCGTCGGGCATCTCGAAACGGTAGGTCGCCTCGTCCCAGGCGCGGGTCAGGCCCAGCGCATGCAGCTGGCGCGGGCTCTCCAGGAAACTCACAGCCTGCCGGTCACGCCAGGGCGCGATGCCGCCGACCAGGGTCCGTCCCGCGTCACGCAGCGCCGCGACGGGGGTCCCGTCCACGGCGACCAGCCGCCCGCCCAGGATGTCGGCATGGTCGGTCGTGGCGCGCAGCACATAGAAGTCCTGGCCGAACACGGCGAGCCGCAGGCCCGCCCGGCCGAAGCTCGAGCCGCGATTGACCATGAAGCTGTGGCCGTTGTCGGCCAGGGCCACGATCTGGGACAGCTTCAGGGCGAAGGCGCCGTTGCTGATCTTGCCGGCCTCGGCGCGCAGCCCCGCCAGCCGCCGTTCGGCCTCCGCGCGGGCTGAGGGGCTGTAGGCCTTGTCGACCTGGAAGAAGCCGGTCTCGAACGCCGCCAGGTCCTCCAGCTGGGCCGCCGCGTCGCTCGCCTCCACGGGCCAACCAGGCGCAGCCGCAGCCGGCGGCGTGTGCTGGGCCAGGGCAGGGGCGGCCAGGCCGGCGCTCAGGGCCAGGCAAAGCGCGGCGGCGAGCGCCAGGGCGGTGGATTTCATCTCTCGTCCCATCATTCGAACCCAGAGGGCCGCACCCGCGCCGCCGCGTCGAGTGAATTGCGCGACAGAATTCGCGCCGGGCTAGCTGGCCTTTCCCAGCACCCGTGCCGCCGCCTCCATCCCCGGGTCGCGACCCTCGACGTAGGCCTCGATGGTCAGGGGTGCGGCGACCTCCGCCGACAGGGACTTCAGCGCGATCGGGTGCTGCACCACCAGGGGGTAACAATCGGAGAAGGGCTTGCAGCCGGTCAGATAGTCGTGCCGTTGGGTCGCGTAGGCCACGAAGGCGCCCGAGTGCGGCAGCCTCACCGGGCGCCCCTCCGAGAAGAAGCGCATGCGATCGCCGGGCCCGTCGCCCACCAGCACCACGCGTTCGCCGCCGGTTTGCTTCAGATAGCCCATGGCCGTTATGGCGGCCGAAAAGGTCCAGGGGCTGATCAGGATCACCACCCGGCCGTCGGCCGGAAGCGCGGCCTGCTGTCCCAGTAGAAAGTCGCGCATCAGGTAGATATCGCCGCCGCTGTTGAAACGCAGGTCGAGCACCACGTTGCGACGGCCCGCCCTGGTCCGCGCCGCCTCGGCGGCCTGCAGGACATCGATCAGCTTGTGGTCGGGCGCATTGAACACGTCGTGCAGCTGGATCACCACCGCGTCGAGCTCCGGCGCGTCGCGCCAGCGGTGGGGCTGGTGGAAGTCCCGATAGCCCCAAGGCGCCTTTTCG
This sequence comes from uncultured Caulobacteraceae bacterium, assembly GCA_964432415.1. GTDB lineage: Bacteria > Pseudomonadota > Alphaproteobacteria > Caulobacterales > Caulobacteraceae > JAFECT01. Next base: position 10,893 of record CAYSNW010000034.1, on the reverse strand, counting down.
GGCGCCAGCAGGGTCGGCCAGTCCGGGCTCGCCACCGGATCGAGCACGCCCTCCGCGCCGGGCGCCGCGCCGGCGGGCGGCGGCGCGGTGGTCAGCTGCGCCTCGACCTTTCGCCCCTGCGGCGTCTCGAACAGATAGGTCGCGGCGTCCGGGCCCCGGATCAGGCCCAGCGCATGCATCTGGCGTGGGCTTTCCAGGAAGGTCGCCGCCTGCCGGTCGCGCCAGGGCGGGACGCCGCCGACCAGAGAGCGGGCGGTCTCGCGCAGGGCCGCCAGAGGAATCCCATCGATTGAGACCAGCCGGCCGCCCAGGATGTCTGCGTGGCCGGCGGTGGCGCGCAATACGTAGAAGTCGTCGCCGAACACCCCGAGCCTCAGCCCGGCCCGCCCGAAGCCGTCGCCACGATAGATCATCGCGCTGTGGCCGTTGTCGGCGAGCGCGATGATCTGGCCGATCCTGAGGATGAAGGCGCCGTTGCTGAGCTTGCCGATGTCGGCCTTCAGGGCCGCAAGTCTCTCCTCGGCCTCCTTCCGCGCCTCAGGACTGTAGGCCTTGTCCAGGGCGAAGACCTGGGTTTCGTAGACCGACAGGTCCTCGCGCTGGGCCGCCGCGTCGCTGGCCTCGACAGCCCAGACGGCGGGCGCGGGCGGCGCCGGAGACTGGGCCGGGCTCGTGGTCGCGAACGCCACACACAGAAGCGCCGCCAGCAGCGGTCCGGGGAACTTCATGGTCGGCGTACTCCACAGGTCAACGGGACAGGAAGCGGCGTCGTCGCGGTTGCGTCGTGTACGAAATTGCGCGCCCCTCAGGCGGCGTCGTGGAAGATGACCCCCAGCGTGAAGCGTGAACCCGAGCGCACCACGCTGACCCCGTGGCGCATCTGGGCGCGGTAGTAGCCTCTCGATCCCCGCACCGGCCGCTCGCGCACCGCGAAGGCCACGCTCTGTCCCTGGGTCAGGGGCACGACCTGGGCCTGGGACTGCATGCGGGGGCGCTGCTCGACCAGCACGAACTCGCCGCCCTCGAAGTCTTGGCCCGGACGGCTGAGCAGGATGGCGACCTGGAAGGGGAAGACCACCTCGCCGTAGAGGTCCTGGTGCAGCCGGTTGTAGTCGCCGGGACCGTATTTCAGGATCAGGGGCGTGGGCCGCCTCTGGCCCGCCGCGTGGCAGATATCGCGCAGCTCCGCGTGTGTGCCGGGCCAGCGCCGCTCCAGCCCCAGCGCCGCCGCATGCCGGTTGGCGGTCTCCGCCAGGGGCGGATAGAGGGTCTCGCGCAGGGTCCCCACCAGATCGGGCAGGGGATCGGCGTAGTACTGATATTCCCCCATCCCGAACCCGTGCCGGCCCATCACAACCCGGCTGCGGTAGAGATCGGGCCGGTCGTAGGCGGCGATCAGGTCGGCGCACTGGTCAGGGGTGAGGATGGAGTCGGTGAGGGTCCAGCCGTGACGGTCCATTTCCTCCCCTTCAGGGGAGGGGGACCAAACGAAGTTTGGTGGAGGGGACTGAGCCGGACTTTGAAGGAGATGGCGTGACGTCTCTGCGTCTGCTGGGAAGTCCCCTCCACCGCCTTCGGCGGTCCCCCTCCCCTGAAGGGGAGGAATGAGGTGGCTCACGCCGCCCCTTCCGCGCTCAGCAGGGCGCGCTTGCGCTCCACGCCCCAGCGATAGCCGGTCAGCTTGCGGTTGGAGCCCACGACCCGGTGACACGGCACCACCACCGCTACCGGATTGGCTCCGCAGGCCGCGCCGACGGCGCGCACGGCCTTCGGCGATCCGATGGCCTGGGCCAGCTGCCCGTAGGTCCAGGTTTCGCCGGCGGGGATGCGGCGCAGCGCGTCCCAGACCCGGTGCTGGAAGGCCGTGCCGCGCACGTCGACGGGCAGGTCCGAACCTCGGCCTGGCTCATCGATCAGGGCCACTACGGCGGCCACCTGGGCGGCCAGGGCGCCATCTTCCTCGACCGTGCGCGCGCCCTCGAAGCGGCGCTGGAAGTCCCGGGTCAGGGCGGCCGGGTCGTCTCCGAGTTCGATGGCGCAGACCCCCTTGTCGGTGGCGCCCACCAGCACCCAGCCCAGCGCGCAGGGCGCGACCGCCAGCCGGATCGCCTCGCCCTTGCCGCCCGCGCGCCAGGCCTTCGGCGCCATGCCGAACCGTTCGCCCGCCCCGTCGTAGAAGCGGCTGGCCGAGCCGTAGCCTGCGTCGTAGACGGCCTCGGTGACGCTGGCCCCCTCGCTCAGGGCCGCCTTGGCGCGCCGGTCGCGCACCGCCGCCGCGTACTGGGCCGGCGTGACCCCGGTCTCGGCCTTGAACATCCGGTGGAAGTGGAAGGGGCTGAGGCCCGCGACCTCGGCCAGGGCCTCCAGGCCCGGCGCCGTCTCGGCCGCCTCGATCTCGCGGCAGGCCCGCGCCACGGCCACTGAGCCCGGCGCCGCCTCGTCCGGGCGGCAGCGCTTGCAGGCGCGCAGACCCGTCGCACGAGCCTCCTCGCCGGTGGCGAAGAACACCACGTTCTTGCGCAGAGGGGTCCTGGCCGGGCAGCCGGCGCGGCAATAGACGCCGGTGGTCTTCACCCCCATGACGAAGGCGTCGCGCGCCGAGCGGTCGCGCCGCACGAAGGCGTCGTAGCGGTCCTCGTCGTTCATGCCGGCGTCGGGGCGGGGTTCGATCTGGCTCACAAGGGCGAACATAGGGGCTTCTCCTGCAATTCGCCTCCCTTGTGACGCCGTTGGCCGCAGCGCGCCTCCCGCGCCTTGCGGTCAATCTGCGCAGCTATGTTAAGGTATGCGGTCTGTTGGAATGCGATCGATGCTTAAAGCCTGCCTTCTCGGCGTTCTCCTCGCGGCCGGCGCCGCCCCGGCCCTGGCCGGCAAGGCCACGACCTGCGACTTCGTCCACGCCGCGGTCGGCGACGTCCGCAATCGCTTCGTCTCCCTGGCCAAGGCCGACCCGGACTCGGACGGCAACTACCGCATCCGTGCGGTCTTCGTTCCCGCGGGGGCCTCGGACTGCAGCCTGGGCGCCGACTACGACGGGGTCTCCTACGCCATCTGTTCCTGGTCCATGGGCGCGGGCGAGGCGGCCAAGGCCAAGGCCGAAATCCTGGACCGCGAGCTGCAGGCCTGCCTTTCCAACTACCGACGCCGGCCCTGGCCCCAGGGCGGGGCCGTGTTCACCGGCCCGGACGGGGTGGACCGGGTCAAGGTCGCCAGCCGCGGCGGCCAGGCCTATGTGCTGATCGTCGGTCCCCACGGCATGCTCCGCTAGGATGCGTCTGTTCCTGGCCACCGCCGCGGGGTTCTCCCTGGTCGCCGCCCCGGCCCTGGCCGCGCCCGATGTCTGCACCTACCTGAAGGCCGGTCTGGCCGCCCAGCCGGGGGCGTTCGCCTCGCTCTACGCCCAGGCCGACACCAACGGCGACCGGGTCCCGTCCGTGGGCGAGGTCGGCGGCGCCCAGATCTGCCGCATCATGCTGCGCCCCGGGCAAACCGCCGGCGACCTCTGCATCTGGGACGTGAAGAGCCTGGACCCCCAGGGGCGCAAGGCCCGCCTGGACGGGCTGCGCGGTGATATCCACGCCTGTCTGCCCGACTATGTCGAGACCGCCCGGGGCGGCGGTTCAGCCGGCTCCTACTACGTCGCGCCGGGACGCCCAACCTTCATGCTCGTGCCCACCGACGGGGGCGAGATCTATCTGATCATCCCGGGGCCGAAGCCGTAGCCGTGATATCGTAGGGCTCCATGATCCGCGTTCTGCTCCTGGCCGCCGCCGCCCTCGGTCCTGTGAAGAAGGAAGACGAGCCCCGGACCGATCTCTGCACCTTTCTGAGGGCGGCCCTGATGGCCCAACCGAACGGCTTCGTCTCGATCTATGGGCCGGTGGACCATCGCGGTGACCATGTTCCTTCAACCCATGAGGTGAACGGCGCCCAGATCTGCCGCATCATCACCCAGCCGGGCGAGGACGTGGACGCCCTCTGCATCTGGAATGTGAAAGCCCTCGACGCCGATGGCCGCAAGGCCCGCCTTGACGCGTTGCGGACGGAAGTTCAGTCCTGCGTCAGCGGCTACACCGAGATCGCACGTGGGGGCGGCCTGGACAATTTCCTCTATGTCGCGCCGAACCGGCCGCGTTTCCTGCTTTCGCCGACCGACGAGGGCGAGATCTATCTCATCATCCCGGGGCCGACGGACAGGAAGTAACCAAGGCCGCGCCCGCCGGCGCCCGCCTCAGCCGTATTTGCGCCGGCGCACCTGGGCCTGCAGGGTCGAGCGGATGAAGTCCGCCGGCGGGTCGGTCTCGGCCAGGACCTGCTCCTTGATCGCCCGCGGCTCGCCGAACAGGTGGCCCTGGCCGTAGGCGATGCCGAGTTCCAGCACGTCCACCACCTGGCGTTCGGACTCGACCTTCTCCGCGATCACCTCGACCCCATAGCGCCGGGTCACGGCGGAGAAGTCCGAGGCGTGGATGTCCTTCAGCTCGCGCATGGCGGGCTCGCCGTCGACGTCGAGCAGCTGCTCCAGCATCAGATCGGCGCCGACCTTGACGAACTTCACGTCCGAGCGCTGCAGGTCCTGGAAGTCCAGGTCCAGGCTCTGCACCTTGTCGATGGAGAAGCGGAAGCCAAGGTCCGCCAACTTGGCCATGTTGCGCGCCTCGACCGCCCCGCGGGCCTCGAACGAGGCCTGGCCCAGTTCGAAGATCAGGGCGCCGGCCATGTCGCGGTTGTCGGCCAGGAACTCCAGGAACTGCGGGAAGAAGGCCTCGTCCGCCAGGGACGCCGGCGAAACGTTGCAGAAGATCGCGACCTTGCGGTCCTGCTTGGCCAGGCGCCGCACGATCTGCACGCAGCGGAACAGCAGAAGGTTGTCGATGGCGGTGACCAGGCCCTCGGGCTCGGCCACCGACAGATATTCCGCCGGCATCAGCACCCGGCCGGTCTGGTCCCTGAGGCGCGAGAAGCTCTCGTAGAAGACGGTCTTGCGCTGGGGCAGGCTGACCACCGGCTGCAGGTACAGGTCCACGCGGTTTTCGGTGAGCGCCTCGCGCACGGTCTCCAGCAGGGCCGCGCTCTGGCGCGAACGCTTGCCTTCGAAGCTTTCGGGGGCGTGGTGGCGCCAGCCCGAGAGCTTGACCTCCAGGTCCTCGCCCATGCGCTGGACCAGCTCCTCCAGCATCCGCACCTCGCCGGTCAGCTCCTCCGAGCGGCGCAGCGCCCCGTCCTCGACCCGGGCGGCCAGGTTGTTCAGCGCCTCCTGTGTCGTCTCCAGCGCATCGGCCAGCAGGCGGTGGGCTTCGCGGATGTCCTCAACCTCACGGCTGAGCGCATTTCGCCCGGCGCCCGAGCTGAACAGGGTGTGCAGGGAGAACATCAGGCCCAGCGTCCCCATCAGGGCGGCCGAGCCCGCGCCCCATCCGGCGCCGCCTTGCCACACCAAGTCGGCGAAGATCAGGGCGATGGCAAGATAGGCGCTCATCAAGAACGCCGTGGTCAATTTTCGCATTCGGCGCCGCCCGGCTGGAATCATCCGATTATCAAGGTATCAAGGCCATTCGGAAAGGCGCGTCTTCATCCGCGTCTGAAACGCCGCAGGAACCATCCCCATGGGCGCCCTCTTCGACCTCTCCGGCAAGACGGCCATCGTCACCGGCTCCTCGCGCGGGATCGGCAAGGCCATCGCCGAACGCCTCGCCGAACACGGCGCCCGCGTCGTGATCTCCTCGCGGAAAGGTCCCCCCTGCCAGGAGGTCGCCGACGCCATCAACGCGGCTCACGGCGCGGGCCGGGCCATCGCCATTCCCGCCAATATCGGGTCGAAGGAAGACCTGCAGCGCCTCGTCGACGAGACCATGGCCGCCTTCGGCCGCATCGACATCCTGGTCTGCAATGCGGCCTCAAACCCTTACGCGGGGCCGATGTCCGGGATTTCGGACGACCAGTTCAACAAGATCCTGCAGAACAACGTGGTCTCCAACCACTGGCTGATCCAGATGTGCGCGCCCCAGATGCTGGCCCGCAAGGACGGCTCGATCGTCATCGTCTCCTCCATCGGGGGCCTGAGGGGCAACGGCCTGATCGGCGCCTACAACATCTCCAAGGCCGCCGACATGCAGCTGGCCCGCAACCTCGCGGTCGAGTACGGCCCTTCGGGCGTCAGGGTGAACTGCATCGCCCCCGGCCTGATCCAGACCGACTTCGCAAAATACCTGTGGGAAAACCCCGCCATCCTGAAGGCGGCCACCGATCCCATGCCCATGAAGCGAATCGGCCAGCCCGATGAGATCGCCGGCGCCTGCGTCTACCTGGCCTCCCCCGCCTCCACCTACATGACCGGCCAGACCCTGGTGGTGGACGGGGGCGTCACGGTGGCGTGGTGAGGATCCGCGGCGCGTGTTGATCCATTTCCGCGCGATCTCTGGGGCGCACCGGTGAGCAAGTCCCGCCCCACGCCGCCCTGGCTGCTCTACATCGGCTATCGCCTCGAGGCGTTCGGCTACGACCTGTTCACCGCCCTGATCCGGGCGCTTCCCGTGGACGTCGCCTCCGACATGGGCGCCTGGCTGTTGAAGACGCTCGGCCCGCTGACCGGCACCCACAAGATCGCCGACCGGAACCTGCGCCTGGCCTTCCCGGACATGGACAGGGCCGAGCGCGAGCGGCTGCTGACCACCCAGTGGGAGAACACCGGCCGAGTGTTCGCCGAGTTTCCGATCATGGACCGCCTGACCCCCGCCTCGGGCCGGGTGGAGATGGTCAATCCCGAGCGTCTCGACGAAATCCGCGAGTCGGGCGTGCCGGTGGTCTTCGTCTCCGGTCACTTCGCCAACTGGGAGATCATGCCCGCGGCCATCGTGCACTACCGCGTGCCCTGCCAGATGACCTACCGCGCCGCCAACAACCCCTATGTGGACAAGCGCATCAAGGAGAGCCGGGCCCGCTATGGGGTGAAGCTGTTTGCGCCCAAGGGCGGCGACGGCGCGCGCGACCTGCTGATCGGCATGGAGCGGGGCGAGTCGGTGGCCCTGATGAACGACCAGAAGTTCAACCAGGGCGTCGCGGTCCCCTTCTTCGGCCATGACGCCATGACCGCGCCGGGCCCCTCACGTCTGGCGCTGCGCTTCGGCACAGTGCTGCAGCCCATGACCGTCCAGCGGCTGAAGGGCGCGCGCTTCCGCGTGGTGGTCAACGACCCCATTCCGCTGACGAAGACCGGCGACCGGGCGCACGACATCGAACAGGGCGTTCGCGCCATCACCAACCTGATCGAGCAGAGAATCCGTCAGCACCCCGACGACTGGTTCTGGGTGCACAAGCGCTGGCCGAACGAGGCCTATGCGACGTTGGACCGCGGTACGGATCCCTCCGAATCGGAGGTCTCCTCGTCGCGCTGAGCGTCGGTGCTGCGGCGATAGGGGCCCGCGTAGCGCGCGTCGAGGACGCGCCGGCGGCAGGGACCGAAGTAGCTGTCGGTGCGCACGAACGGGCGCGGCTTGAAGATCACCGCCTGGATGCGCGAGAGCACGGACTTGGCGGTCACCGGCTTGACCACGAACTCGGTCACGCCCGCGTCGCGCGCCTCATAGACCCGCGAGCGTTCGGCGTGGCCGGTCATCATGATGATCGGCAGATAGGGGTTGGGGCTGTCGTTGGCGTTGCGCACCAGGCGGGTGAACTCCACCCCGTCCAGCGGGCTCATGTTGAAGTCCACGATCGCCAGGTCCGCGGGGAATTCGCGCAGCGCATGCAGGGCCTCGGCCCCGTCGCCGACCTCGCGCACGCGCTTGATGCCCACGCCCTTCAGGATCGCGACCACGATCGCACGCATGTGCTGGTTGTCGTCGACAAGGAGAACCTGGAGGGATTCGAGCGCGGACATGAGGACCGTGATTAACGCCGGATAACAGTGTTCCGGCTGTCTATATATCTGACAATGGTTGGAAAAGTGTTTTCAATCGAACGAGTTCACTGGAACACGTCCGGTTACGGAATGACAGCGGTGGCGCCGGTGAGCAGGGACGGGTCCAGGTTGCGTCCGCGCCACTTGAGGCGCCAGCAAAGGTGCGGTCCGGTGGCCCGCCCGGTCATGCCCACCGCCCCGATCGGCTGACCGCGTTCGACGGACATGCCCTTGGCCACGGTCTGGCGCGACTGGTGCAGGTAACAGGAGACCAGGCCCTGGCCGTGGTCGATCATGGTCAACCCGCCCTCGTAGTGCAGGTGGGGCTCGGCCAGCACCACCAGCCCCGGCGCCGGGGCGTGAATGGTTGTCCCCGCCGGCGCGGCCAGGTCAATGCCGTAGTGGGGCCGGGTGGGCGTCCCGTTCAGCACCCGCTGGTTGCCGAAATGGCCCGAGACCCGGAAGTGCTCCAGCGGCCAGGCGAAGCCGTCCTTGAATCCGTCGCCGGGCGCCAGGCTGGCGAAGGCCTCGGCCTTGATCGCCGCCTCGCGCTTGATCCGTTCCAGCAGGACGGGGTCGGTGGGGGTGACCGTGTCCTGGGGCAGGCCGTCGACACGCTGGATGTCCCAGGTCCCCGGGGCGATACGCAGGCTGCGTTCGTCCACGAATTTCGCGCCACGCACCTCGAGCCAGACCAGCGAGGCCTCGTCGCGATCGAAACCGATGACGAACCAGCCGTCGGCGTCCGCGTGTCCGACGCTCTTCTGATTGACCACCACCTCGGCCTTGGGGCCCCCCCGGCCCACGACATATCCGCCCTGGACCAGGCGGCCCCGCAATTTCAGGCCATCGTCCGCCGCCGCGGCGAGTGCGGGCGCCGCGCTCAACAGTCCCGCCAGCAGCAACCGCCGGTTCAGGCGCCCGGGTTCAGCTCTATCCACCGCTTCAAAGCCTCCTCCGGGCCGGCGTAGGCTTCCTGCTTGATCGGGTTCCAGTAGCGCAGGGCGTCCAGCGGGATGCGCTTTCCCGACACGGCGCACAGCACGAAGCGGCCGGGCTTCAGCACGACATATTCGCCGTCGCCGTAGTGCACGGTGGCGCGGCCGTCGAGATCGCGATCATGGGCGTTCATGGGGGGAATGTAGTCGGCCCGCCCGCGGGGGGGAAGCCGGGGCCCGCCTCAATCGCGCGCGCCGCCTCGCGAACGGGTGGCGCCACGCGCCGGGTCTTCGTGGGCGCGGGCGAGGAAAAGCTCATGAAATCGGCAAGATGAAACCAAGGCATGGCGCCGGGCCGCACCGCGCCGGCCGCGACCGAACATCTCGGTCTGTTCAGCCCGCTTGCGTGAGTTCGTCGGCGCGCCCTAAGAGATCGTTGCAGCTTGACTATTCGGGGGAATTTGGGCGTGCGTGCTCAGCGAACGACGTTCGATTTTGAGCAGTCGGCGCTGCGCGCGGCGGGAGCGGAGCCGTGGGAGCTGGGCAGCCTCCTGGCGGTGGTCTGTTTCTACGGCCTGGCCCAGCTGGTCTTCGGCGACGACTCGGTGGGCTTCGTCAACCTGGCGGGCCCCCTGCTGCTGGCCCTGGTCCTGGTCGCCGGGGCCTATTCGGCCGCCCGGCGCGATCCGTCCGTTATCTGGACGCCGCTGTTCGCGGTGCGCTGCGCCTCGGTGGTCTATTACGGCTTCGGCGAGCTGGTGCCCTACATCGCCAATGAGCCAACCCGTCAGGCGATGCTCGCCTACTACCGCTATCAGGCCGACGACATCGCCAAGCTCAACCTGCTGATCGCCGCGGGCCTGCTGGCCCTGTTCTCTGCGGCCGGCGTGTCCTCGGCCTTCGCCTGGCCGAAGCGGATCCTCGGCGGCATCGCGCGACCCCGGGCGACGCCGGACCCAGACCACATCCTGGTGGTGGCCCTGATCTTCCTGCTGGCGGGCGGCGCGGTCCGCTACGGCCTGGTCCTGCCCTACAGCTGGGGCCTGACCGACACCGTCCTGCCCGGCGCCCTGGCCTCCCTGACCCTCGCCTACAGCATCGGCATCTACCTGTTCACCGCCTGGTGCCTCGACCGGGCGCGCAGCATGCTGCCCGTGGCCTTCGCCCTGGTTCTGATCGAGTTCGTCATCGGCCTGTTATCCTTCAACAAGACCGACATGCTGTTCACCACCCTGGTCTTCCTGCTGGCCTGGTTCCGCCAGGGCATTTCGATCAAGCGGATCGTGGTCGTGGGCGCGGTTCTCTTCGCCCTGTTCACCGGCGCCGCCCCCTGGGTGGCGGCCGGTCGGGAAGAGATGGTGCTGCGGGTCGGGACGGGCGCGCGCGGCAGCTTCGAGGACCGGGTCGCATCGCTTGTCGCGGCGACCGGCCGCGAGCCGACGGCCCGGGGCGCCCGGCTGCAGACGGGTCTGATCCGTTTCAGCTACGTCAACCAGGCCTCCTTCGCCATCTCCCAGTTCGACCGCGGGGCGCCGGGCGATTCCTACAACGACGCCTTCATCTCGCTGCTGCCGCGCGTGCTGTTTCCCGACAAGCCGGTCAGGGTGATCGGGCGGGAGTTCAATTACCTGGCCACCCACAACAACCGCTCCCAGTCCACGCCGGGCTGGTTCGGGGAGGCCTACTGGAACTTCGGCTGGTCCGGCCTGCTGCTGATCATCCTGCCCATCGGCGGGGTGCTGGGCCTTTGGAGCTATTACAACTACGCCCAGGTCCGCGGCGGGGCCTGGGTCTATTTCCCGGTGGTGCTTTACGGCCTGCGGGTCGGAACGCGCGTGGACGGCACCGCTGTGGTCGATGTCTTCACCACCGCCGGCATCGCGGTGACCATGCACCTGGTGTTGAGCCAGCTCGGACGGGTGGTCTCGGCCCGCGCCGCCGCGCCGCCCAGGGGACGCGAGCCGGCCTGGACGCCGCGCCCGGGTCTGGCCCGCTTCGATCCCGTCCTCGCCGATTTCGGCGGCCTGCCGGTCAAGGCCCGCCGCCGCCCGCGCA
>CAYSNW010000033.1:0-42495 GCA_964432415.1 uncultured Caulobacteraceae bacterium | reverse complement strand
GGGCGCGGCGCACGGCGTCGGAGACGGCCGCCAGGGCCTCCTCCTGGCCGACCACCCGGCGGCGCAGGCCGTCCTCCATGCGCAGCAGCTTGTCGCGCTCGCCCTCGAGCATCTTTTCCACCGGCACGCCCGACCAGCGCGAGACCACCGCGGCGATCTGCTCGGCGTCGACCACCTCGGGCGTCAGGGCGTCGGCCTGGGCGGCCTCGGCGTCCTTCAGCTGGCGCTCGATGTCGGGAATCTGGGCGTACTGGATCTCGCCGGCGCGGGCGAAGTCGCCGGCGCGCTGGGCGGCGCCGAGCTCGGCGCGAAGCCGGTCCAGGGTCTCGCGCAGCTGGGCGGCGGAAGTGACCTTGTCCTTCTCGGCGCGCCAACGGGCGGTCATGTCGGAGGACTGGCCCTCCAGTTCGCGGATCTCGCCGTCCAGCTTGTCCAGCCGGGCGCGCGACGCCTGGTCGGTCTCCTTGCGCAGGGCCTCGCGCTCGATCTTCAGCTGCATCAGCCGCCGGTCGATCTCGTCCAGGGCCTCAGGCTTGGAATCGACCTGCATGCGCACGCGGCTGGCGGCTTCGTCGACCAGGTCGATGGCCTTGTCGGGCAGGAAGCGGTCGGTGATGTAGCGGTTGGACAGGGTCGCGGCGGCCACGATGGCGCCGTCCGAGATCCGCACCCCGTGGTGCAGCTCGTACTTTTCCTTCAGGCCGCGCAGGATCGAAACGGTGTCCTCCACCGTCGGTTCGGAGACGAACACCGGCTGGAAGCGGCGGGCGAGCGCCGCGTCCTTCTCCACGTGCTTCCTGTACTCGTCGAGCGTGGTGGCGCCGACGCAGTGCAGTTCGCCGCGCGCCAGCGCCGGCTTGAGCAGGTTGGAGGCGTCCATGGCGCCATCGGTCTTGCCGGCGCCGACCAGGGTGTGCATCTCGTCGATGAACAGGATGATCTGGCCCTCGGCGGCGGTCACCTCGTTCAGCACCGCCTTCAGCCGTTCCTCGAACTCGCCGCGGTACTTCGCGCCGGCGATCAGGGCGCCCATGTCGAGGGAGAGCAGCTTCTTGTCCTTCAGGCCTTCGGGCACGTCGCCGTTGACGATGCGGCTGGCCAGGCCCTCCACGATCGCGGTCTTGCCCACGCCGGGCTCGCCGATCAGGACCGGGTTGTTCTTGGTGCGGCGCGACAGGACCTGGATGGTGCGGCGGATCTCCTCGTCGCGGCCGATCACCGGGTCGATCTTGCCGTCGCGCGCCGCCTGGGTCAGGTCGCGGGCGTAGCGCTTGAGCGCGTCATAGGCGTCCTCAGCCGAGGCTGAATCGGCGGTCTTGCCCTTGCGCAGGGCCTTGGCGGCCTCTTCCAGGCCCGCGGCGGTGACGCCCGCCTTCTTGAGCACCGTGGCGGCGTCGCCGCCTTCCTTGGCCACCGAGATCAGCAGCCGCTCGGTGGTGACGAACTGATCTCCGGCCGCCTTGGCCTCGTCCTCGGCCACGGCGAAGACCCGCGCGGTCTCGGGCTTGAGGTAGAGCTGGCCCGACCCGCCGGCCACCGCCGGCAGCTTGGCCACCGCCGCGTCGGCGTCGCGCACGGCCTGGTCGGGCTTGCCGCCCGCCTGCTGGATCAGGGCGCGCGACAGGCCGTCGCGTTCCTCGAGCAGGACCTTGAGCAGGTGTTCGGGCGCCAGGTGCTGGTGGCGCCGCGCCAGGGCCAGCGACTGGGCGGACTGGATCGCCTGCTTGGCGCGGTCGGAATAGACGTCGAGATTCATGCGTTCCCCTTTGAGGCGGACGCCGGCGAGAGATCGGGCCCTTGCAAGAAGCGACCCGGGAACCGGTATGGGGCGGATGTGGGTGTTGCCTCAGGGCAACACAAGCGGGTCTGGCGGCTTTTTCAGGCGGCCATGGCCATGCCGGCGGCGGCAGAACGGACCAGCTCCAGCTTGTTGCCGTCCGGATCGAGGAGGATGGCGCCGTAGTAGCCCGGCGCCAGGTCCGGGTGGTGGCCAGCGGGCCGGCGCGGCTCGGCCCCGCCAGCCAGGGCGGCGGCATACGCTTCGTCCACCGCGGCTTCGTCGGTAGCGGAGAAGGCCACGTGGGTCCCCTGCCCTGCCACCGGTCCCTCGGCCGCCGGATAGAGGTAGAACTGCGGGCCCACGTCCGGGCGCCCATAGCCGAGTTCGCCGTCCTTCACGCTGAGCAGGCTCACGCCGAGGGGCGCGAAGAAGGTGTCGTAGAACCGCCGGGCGGCATCGAGGTCGCGGACGCCCAGGGACAGGTGGTCGAACATCGAAGGGCTCCTCAGCGGACGGGTTGCAGCTCGATCAGGTCGAGGTTGGACTCCACATATGGCCACGGAAGCGCCAGGCGCCAGCGGCCATCGGGCAGATGCTCCAGCACCCCCACCAGGTCGCGGTCCGGGTTTAGGCCATAGGAATTGGCCGGGCTCTCGTTGCCGACCGAGATGGAGCCCAGGAGCACCATGCGCCGGGGACTGTCGGGGAACAGCAGGCCCGACGGGCGCTGGGAGCCGTTGACCTTGGAAAAGCGCAGGCCCTTGGGCGTGGCCTCGATGCGGCACTTGAACCAGTCGTAGGCGACCAGGCCGGGCCGTCCCTGGACCTTGTTTCCCAGCTTGACGGTGCGGCAGCGGTAGTCGCCCACAGGCGGCGCGCCGGTCGGCTGGCCGGCGTCGGCGTTGGTCAGGAGTCCGAAGGCGCGCACCGCCTCGCCCTGGCCCGAGGCGCGGGCCTCGGAGATCGCGTGGTTCCAGGCCTCCGGCAACCGGTCCAGACGCCCCAGTTCGGCCGGGCGGATCACCGCGCGCCAGTCGAGCAGCACCCGGCCGGGGGGCGGCGGCGGAGGCGGCGGCGGCGTGGCGGTCTGGACGGCGGGCTTGATCGGCCTGGTGGCGCAGGCGGCCAGGATCAGCAGGGCCGAGAGGATGAGGAGGCGGCGCATGGACAGGCGGTCTCCGTCGAGGCTCGGCTTCAGCATAGCCGAAGCGGGTTCATCCGTGCAGATGGTCGCAGTGGGGGCCTTCGGCGGTCTCGATCTGCAGCGTCGCGTGGCGGATGCCGAAGGAGCGCTGGATGGCCGCGCAGGCGTCTTCGAGGAAGGCGTCGTCCCCGCCGCCCCGGCGCACCACGTGGGCGGTGAGCGCGATCTCGGTGGTCGACATCGGCCAGACGTGCAGGTCGTGCACCGCGTCCACGCCCGGCAGTCCCATCAGCAGCGCATTGACTGCCTGGGGGTCGATGCCGCGCGGCACCGCGTCCATGGCCAGATGCAGGGCCTCCTTGAACAGGTCCCAGGTCCCGATCAGGACCACCGCCACGATGATCAGGCTGGTCAGGGGGTCGATCCAGCTCCAGCCGGTGAGCCAGATCAGGGCGCCGGCGACAATCACGCCGATGGAGACCAGGGCGTCGCCGGCCATGTGCAGGAAGGCGCCGCGCACATTGGCGTCGTCCTTGCGGCCGCGCATGAACATCAGGGCGGTGGCCCCATTGACCAGCAGGCCGGCGAAGGCCACGCCCATGATCAGGGTCGAGTGGGGATGCTCGACCACGGCGAAGCGGCGGATGGCCTCCGAGGCGATCAGGCCCGAAGCGAAGACCAGGGCCACCGCGTTGGCCAGCGCCGCCAGTACGGTCAGCTTGCCCCAGCCATAGGTGCGCCGCGGCCCCGCGGGACGGCCCGCCAGCCAGGCGGCGCCGCCGGCCATGGCCAGGCCCAGCACGTCGGAGAGATTGTGGCCGGCGTCGGCGAGCAGGGCCGTGGATTGGCCGACCAGCCCCGCGACCGCCTCGATCAAGACGAAGGTCAGATTCAGTCCGACCCCGATGATCCAGCGCGGGTCGGTCGCGTCGGCCGGGCCGTGATGATGGTGGTGGCCGTGCGAGTGGTCGTGGCCGTGCCCATGGCCGCCGTGGTCATGATCGTGATCATGGCCATGAGAGTCGTGAGCGTGGTTGTGCGCGCCGTCCATTGCGCCGGCAAACTAGTGGGAAGCCTTCACCGCGGAAAGCCGTGAGAGACGAAAGATTTCAGCCCCACGCACAAAGCAAAAAGCCCGGTCCCGGGACCGGGCTTTTCGTTCGTGTGGTTCTGCGGCCTCAGGCCTCTTCTTCGGCCCGTTCCGAGGCGTCGCCGTCCTCGAAGCTGGCGGGCTTCTTGCGGCGCGGGGCGCGTTTGGGCTTCTCGGTCTCCGCGGCGCTCGAGGCGGGAGCCACGGGGGTCGCCTGGCGCAGGAAGGCCGGCAGCTGGCTTTCGCCGGCGTCGTCGTTCCTCAGGTCGGGCGCGGGTTCGCTGCGCTCCGGCAGGGCCGCGCCACGCGGCTGGACCACGGCCAGGGGATCGGTGTTGGCGGGTTGTTCGTCGCGGGGACGGCGGTCGCGCCGCTCGAAGCGTTCGCGGCGGCCGGGACGCCCCTCTCCCTCGCCGCGGGGTTCGCGGTAGGGCGGGCCGTCACGGCTCTGATTGTCGCGGGGCTGGCTGTCACGGGGCTGGTTGTCCCGGTTGTCACGATCGCGGTTGTCGCGGTCGCGATTCTGGCCCTGGGAGCCCTCGTCACGGCGGTAGTCCCGGTCACGGTCGCGATCGCGGGGCTGTTGCTCGCCCTGGCGATAGTCGCGGGCGCCCCGGTTGTCGTCGCGATTGCCGCGGTTCTCGTCGCGGCGCCATTGCTGGTCGCCCTGGCCGTTCTGCTGGTCGCCGCCCTCGGCGCTGTCGCCGGACTCGGCCACCCCGTCCATGTCCATGTTCTCGGCCTGGGCGCCGCTCTCGTCCTCGAAATCGATGTCGAAGCCGGAGGTGAAGGCGTCGCGCGCGGCGATCTCGGACAGGGGTCGCTGGGGCTGCAGGGTGCGCAGCACCCGGAAATAATGCTCGGCGTGCTGAAGGTAGTTTTCCGCCAGCACCCGGTCGCCGGACGAAAAGGCGTCGCGAGCCAGCTGGTGATAGCGCTCATAGACGTGCTGGGAATTGCCGCGGATCTTGACGCCGTCGGGTCCGTTGGACTCGAAAGCGCGGTTGGGGTTGTTCTGGTTGCCCCCGCCGCCGCCCGTGCCGCCGCCGGGCTTACGGTTGCGCCCGCGCTGACGTTTCATGCCCCTGAAGTCTCTCATTCACGCCGACCGATTTGTGTGTGTTGACGCCGGTGCTCCAGTAGCCCGGCGCGTGCGGCTGGGGTGGTCGGGACAAACCCGTTCCTCGATCCCTGCCGCTGTGCTCGTCTTCCGCCCGGGCGAAACGCGTCGCCGCAAGCTCCGATCCGCCGAAACCCCTCAGCCCCAAAGGGATTGAGAAAACCCGGCGATGTAGGTGGAGACGAGGAAAGACTTAGCGACTCGCGGCGTCGATTCCAAGGGATTTCTTGCGGCCGGTGACCACGCGCTCGCGGTTGGCGAGGTCCTTGACGGTGACCACGTTGAAGCCGCCGGCCTCGCGGAACAGGGCTTCGACCTCGGCCGACTGGTCCCAGCCGATCTCCACCGAGAAGATGCCGTCGGGCTTGAGCAGGCGCAGCATCTCCGGGGCCAGAACCCTGTAGGCGTCAAGGCCGTCGGGACCGCCGTCCAGCGCCAGGCGCGGCTCGTGGTCCTTGACCTCCGGCGCCAGGGTCTCGATCTCGGCCGAGCGGATGTAGGGCGGATTGGACACCACCAGGTCGAAGCTCTCGTCCGGTAGCGCCGTGGCCCAGTCGGTGCGTAGAAAGGTCGCGCGCCCGGCGATCCCCAGGTTGGCGGCGTTGTCGCGCGCCACCGCCAGGGCGTCCTCGGAGATGTCGGTCCCCAGGCCGCGCGCCGCGGGCCGCTCCGCCAGGATCGCCAGCATGATCGCGCCCGAGCCCACGCCCAGGTCCGCCATGGTGAAGGCCGCGGCCTCGGGAAAGGCGTTGAGCGCCAGTTCGACCACTGTCTCGGTGTCGGGACGCGGGGTCAGCACATGAGGGCTGACATTGAGCAGCAGCTTCCAGAAGCCCTTGCGGCCCAGGATCCGGGCCACCGGCTCGCGCCGGGCGCGGCGCTCGACATAACCCTCCAGCACGGCCGCCGCATCGGGTGAGACCTCGCGGTAGGGGTCGGTGATGATCTCCAGCCGCGTGACCCCCATCGCCGCTTCCACCAGCAGGCGCGCGTCGATGGAGGGACTGTCGACGCCCGCGGCCTTCAGCCGCTGATGCGCCCCGACCCAGGCTTCCTTCAGATTGCTCACGGCTGCAGCTCCACGGGGTCGCCGAGCGCCAGGCCGCAGCCCTGCGCGACCTGGACATACAGACCGCAGTCCATGTGGCCGTAGTGTTCGAACAGCAGGGCGGTAGTCTCCAGATCGACCTCGCCGGTGGCCGGATCGACGTGAGTGGCCACGCAACGACGGATCGGCTTGACCACCTCGCCCCAGCCGCCGCCTAGGCGAACGCGCGTTCCGGCGGGCACGGCGCCTTCGGCCCAGGCGGGCCAGCCCTCGACGTAGAGGTTGCCGCGAAAGCGCAGGGGATCGACCGCCCGGCCGGTGCGGGCCTCGAGATCGCGCACGCTGGCCAGGTTGATGATCGAGACGAAGCCCTGGGGATGGTCCATGAAGCGGTGGCCGTCGGGCGCCTCCAACACGCGCAGCTGGCCGTTCTTCACGTCGGAGAGATGGGCCGACAGCCAGCCGGCGAAGGCGGCCCGCCCGGCCTCGGTAGTCAGCGGCCCCTCGAAGCGCGGCAGGCCCGGCGCCTCGGCGGTGATGGTTCCGGTCCGCTCGTCGTAGCGGGTGCGCGCCTTCGCCACCTCGGCGTATTTCGCCAGCACCGTGAAGCGCTGCTTGGAGATGTGGCCGGGCGCCTGAGGGTTGAAGCCGCTGGGGCCGTCCTCCACCGCGTAGAGCCGGTCGCAGGGGAAGTGGGCGCCGGCCTCCAGCACCGCCTCGTCCAGGGATTCCGGCGTGAAGCCCTTCACCGGATGGCGATAGAGCGCCTTCAAGGTTCCCGAAGCTGCGGCGGGGGTCGTCATGGGCGGGCTTGTGGCCGAGCGGCGGGGGTTCGACAAGTCGAACCTTCTCACTATGGTCGTTGAAGGCCTGCCGCCCGCCGGGCCAGCCCACAACGCCAAGGAGTTCGCCCCGTGCACGAGACAACGACCCGTCCCGCGGACAGGAAGCTCCGGCCGTGAACGCCCTGACCGTGGAGATGGCCGGTCCGGTGTGGACCGTGACCATGAACCGTCCCGAGGCGCGCAACGCGGTCGACCCGGAGATGGCGGGGGGCCTGCGCGAGGTGTTCGAGGAGTTCGAATACGACGATTCCGCCTCGGTCGCGGTGCTGACCGGCGCTGGCGGGACCTTCTGTTCCGGCTTCGACCTGAAGCGGCTGGGCGATCCGAACTACCTCTACCTGCCCGAGGGCCCCGGCCCCATGGGCCCGACGCGAATGGCCGTAAGCAAGCCGGTGATCGCCGCCATCGAGGGCCACGCGGTGGCCGGTGGCCTGGAACTGGCGCTGTGGTGCGACCTCAGGGTGGCCTCGGCCACGGCCGTGTTCGGGGTGTTCTGCCGCCGCTGGGGGGTGCCGCTGGTCGATGGCGGCACGGTGCGGCTGCCGCGGCTGATCGGCCAGGGCCGCGCGATGGACATGATCCTGACCGGCCGCGCGGTGGAGGCGAAGGAGGCCCTGGTCTGGGGCCTGGCCGACCGCATGGTGCCCGCCGGCGAGGCCCGCGCCCGCGCCGAGGCCCTGGCCGCCGACATCGCCCGCTTTCCGCAACTTTGCCTGAAGGCCGATCGGGCCAGCGCGCTGGCGCAATGGAGCCTGCCCGAGGCCGAGGCGCTGAAGGCCGAGGGCCGCGGCGGCGTCGAGCCGCTGAAGGAGGGTGCGGAGGCCGGCGCCGTGCGCTTCGTCGAGGGCAAGGGCCGGGGCGGCGACTTCGGATCGATCTGAGGGACGCCGGAACAAGCTCTGCCGCATGCCGTTCCCAGACCATGCGAGGGCGTCTGATTCAGCGGTTGGGCGTGGCGGCGGTGGCCGCCTGGGCGGTCGTGCGCCTGTTCGCCCCCAACCTGCCCGGCCGGAACCCGGCGGCGGCTGACCTGAGCCCGGAGGCCTGGGACCGGCGCGAACCGCGCCGCGGCCGCGCCGCGCGCTCACCGGTGGAAATTCCCCGGCGGGGCTGGAACGACATCTTCTGGCGGGTGGTGACCAATTTCAACGCCGACCGGCTGAGCTTCGTCGCCGGGGGCGTCACCTTCCCGACCCTGTTCGCGGTCTTTCCCGCCATCGCAGCCTTCGTCTCGCTCTACGGCCTGTTCTTCGACCCCCTGAAGGCGCGCGACGACATCACCCTGCTGGCGCTCCTGCTGCCGCCCGGGGTCACCGCCTTCGTGGTCGAGCAGATGGACCGGATCGCGCGCCAGCATCCTTCGACCCTGAGCGCGGCCTTCGCGGGGTCGGTTCTGCTGTCGGTCTGGAGCGCCAACGCCAGCGTCAAGGCGCTGATCTACGGCCTCAACGTCGCCTACCATGAACGGGAGAGGCGCAGCTTTCTGCACTACAGCGGCGTGACCCTGGCCTTCACCGCGGGCGGCCTGGCCTTCGTGCTGTTCTCCAGCGCCCTGGTGGTCGCAGCCCCCGTGGTCGCCGCCTGGTTCGGCTGGAGCTGGAAGGGGCTGAACCTGGGGTGGGTGCGCTGGCCCGTGCTGTTCGTCGGATATGTCGTGATGCTTTCGGTCCTGTACCGCTACGGTCCGTGCCGCCAGAAGCCCCGCTGGCGCTGGCTGACGCCCGGCGCCCTGATCGCGGCGGCCCTGAACCTGATGGTCTCGGCCCTCTTCTCCTGGGTCCTGGCCATCGCCCACTACGACGTGACCTACGGCCCGCTGGGCGCCGCCATGGGCTTCATGATCTGGACCTGGTGGTCGATCATCGTGATCCTGCTGGGGGCGGAGCTGAACGCCGAGACCGAGCGCCAGACCGCCCGGGACACCACCACCGGCGCGCCCGAGCCGCTAGGCCGGCGCGGCGCGCAGGTCGCCGATACGGTTGGACCGCAACGGACCGCTCCGGGCTATGTCCGCCGCCTCTGGGACCGTCTTGCGGGGCTTTTCCGCAAGGCTGCCGGTCCGCCCCCCCGGACCCGGGGGTGACAAGCCGCCCGCGCCCGTGACTTCCTCGGCGCCGATCCGAGGGAGCAGACCATGAAACGGATATTTCTTCTGGCGACAGGCCTGTCGATCCTGGGCGGGGCCGCGGCCCATGCGGAAGACGCCAAGCCGGTCACCCGCGAGCAATGTATCGGCGTCTATGGCGCCCTGGCGGAGGAGAGGGCCTCCCTGATCCAGATGTTCCCGAAGCTCGGGACGACCAATCTGGGCCAGATCGACTACCCCGGGCGAAAGGTGAAGCTGCTGGCCGGCAGCGAGGTCTACGCAGCCGCCTCGCAGGTCTACGAGCTGAACTACAAGCAGATGCTGCTGGAGGACATCGTCAACGCGAAAGCCAGCGGCCTGGGCAAGGTGATCGGCCTGTCGATGGACTGCGACAACGCCAACAGCTTCACGCCGACCTTCACCATGCCGAAATGAGACGCCAGGATTCGAGCCCTTCCTCGCCGTTCAGGACAGCCACGATGCGACGACTGACCGCCTGCGGCTTCGCCCTCCTGCTCGCGGCGCCGGCGGCCGCCCGCGCCGAGGAGACCTACGAGGTCAACGCCGCGACCTGCGGGGGTGTCTACGGGGCGCTGGCCGACACCCGCGGGCGGATGAGCGAGACCTTCCCGGCCTTTGCCGGGACCAACCTGAACCAGATCGACTACGCCGCGCGCCGGTACAGGGTGACGGGGTCCGACCCGGCGGCGCGTGCGGGCCAGCTGGCCTACGAGACCCAGTTCAAGGTGGCCCTGACGCGCGACATCATCGACCGAAAGCCCAACAATATCGGCGCCATCCTGAAGCTGTCGGTGCGCTGCGACTTCGCCAACAACTTCACCCCCACCTTCACCGTGAACAAGTAGCCGAGAGGCCGATCAGGCGAACTCTTCCTCCAGCGAGGCCAGGCGCGCGGCCTGGTCCTCGGCGATCAGGGCGTCGAGCAGGGCGTCGAGGTCGCCCTCGATCACCTGGGGCAGGGTGTAGAGGGTCAGGTTGATGCGGTGGTCGGTCACGCGGCCCTGCGGGAAATTGTAGGTGCGGATCCGCTCGGAGCGGTCGCCCGATCCCACCTGGCTCTTGCGGCTCTCCGCCCGCGCGGTGTCCAGCGCCTGGCGCTGCTGGTCGTAGAGTCGGGCTTTCAGCACCTTCATGGCCTTGGCCCGGTTCTGGTGCTGGGACTTCTCCGAGGAGGTCACCACGATGCCGGTGGGCAGGTGGGTGATGCGCACCGCCGAGTCGGTCTTGTTGACGTGCTGGCCGCCGGCGCCCGAGGAGCGGTAGGTGTCGATGCGGATGTCCTTGTCCTCGACCTCGATCTCCACGTCCTCGGGTTCAGGCAGCACGGCCACGGTCGCCGCCGAGGTGTGGATGCGGCCCTGGGCCTCGGTGGCCGGCACGCGCTGGACGCGGTGCACCCCGGATTCGAACTTCAGCCGCCCGAACACCCCGTCGCCGGAGATGGAGGCGATGATTTCCTTGAACCCCCCGGCCTCGCCCTCGGAGGCCGAATCGACCTCGACACGCCAGCCCCGGCCCTGGGCGTAGCGCTCGTACATGCGAAACAGGTCCCCGGCGAACAGGGCCGCCTCGTCGCCGCCGGTGCCGGCGCGCACCTCCAGGATCGCCGAGGCGTGCTCGTCCTTGTCCCGCGGGGCCAGCAGCAGGGCCACTTGGTGCTCCAGCTCCGGCAGGGTTTCGCGCAGCCGGTCCAGCTCCTCGCGCGCGAGCGCCGCCATTTCCGGATCGGCGGCCATCTCCTGGGCCTCCGCCTGGCTTGAGCGGGCGCGCACCAGGGCGCCCACCGCCTCGGCCACGGGACGCAGCTGGCTGTGCTCCTTGCCCAGCCGCACGATCTCCTGGCCGTCGGAGGCCGCGCTCATGCGCGCCTCCACCTCGTGGAAGCGGTCGAGCACCTGGTCGAGCTTGGCCTGGGGGAGATGCAAGGGCGGTCCGGTCCGAAAAATCAGTCGTCGGAGCCGGGTCTAGCCTCGACCGGCTCGCTCGTCACGCCTCAGCGTGGTAGGCGCAGCGTTCATGCTGTCACAGAAGACCAAGTACGCGCTTCGCGCGCTCGTCTATCTGGCCGCGCTGGACCCGCCCGGTTCGGCGTCGATCGGCGACATCGCCACCGGCGCCAGGGCCCCGCGCAAGTTTCTGGAAGCCATTCTGCTGGAACTCAAACAGGCCGGTTTCGTCGACAGCAAGCGCGGACGTTTCGGCGGCTACACCCTGGCCGCGAAGCCCGAGACCATCATGTTCGCCGACGTGATCCGAGCGGTCGAGGGCCCCCTGGCGCTGGCGCCCTGCGCCTCGCGTACCGCCTACCGGCCCTGCCATGACTGTTTCGACGTGGAGACCTGCCCGATCCGCGCCGCCCTGCTGGCCGGGCGCGACGCGATCGCCGAGGTGCTGGACCACTGGAGCCTGGCCACCGCCATGGACGAAACCGGCCGCGCCGCCGGTCCGACGAAATCTGTGCTCTCGGATTAGCAAAACTCTATTGACCTAGTAGGAATTGAACCCGAAAGGTGGCTCACGCGTTCCAGCAACGTCAGGAGGGCCTCCGCATGATCCCGTCCCGCCGCGCCTTCGCGCTCAGCGCCGCCAGCCTGGGTCTGGCCGCCGTCACCGGCTGCGCGCCCAAGACCTCCGCCTCGGGCGGGGCCGAACTGCTGAACGTCAGCTACGATCCGACCCGCGAGCTCTACAAGGCCTACGACGCCGCGTTTCAGCAGCGCTGGAAGGCCGAGCACGGTCAGGCGGTCTCGGTAAAGCAGTCCCATGGCGGCTCGGGCAAGCAGGCCCGCGCCGTGGTCGATGGCCTGGCCGCCGACGTGGTCACCCTGGCGCTCGCCTATGACATCGACGCGATCGCGCAGCGCGGCCTGATCAAGCCCGACTGGCAGAGCCGCCTGCCGGACAACGCCTGCCCCTTCACCTCGACCATCGTCTTCCTGGTGCGCAAGGGAAATCCCAAAGCCATCAGGGACTGGGGCGACCTGACCAGGCCGGGCGTGGCGGTGATCACCCCCAATCCCAAGACCTCCGGCGGGGCGCGCTGGAACTACCTGGCCGCCTGGGCCTGGGCGAAGAAGCAGGGCGGCGACGATCACGCCCGGGCCTACCTCAAGGCCCTGTTCCAGGCCGTGCCGGTGCTCGACACCGGCGCGCGCGGCGCCACCACCACCTTCGTCCAGCGGGGCATCGGCGACGTGCTGCTGGCCTGGGAGAACGAGGCCTTGCTCTCGATCAAGGAACTGGGGCCCGACAAGGTGGAGATCGTGGTCCCCTCGATGTCGATCCTGGCCGAGCCGCCGGTGGCGGTGGTGGACCGGGTCGTGGACAAGAAGGGAAGCCGCGCCTTGGCCGAAGCCTACCTCAAGGGCCTCTACGAGGACTGGGCCCAGCAGATCGGAGCCGCCAACGGCTACCGGCCGCACTCGGCGTCCGTGGCGGCGGCGCACGCCGCGAGTTTCCCGGCCATCCCTATGGCGAACATCGCCGATTTCGGCGGCTGGCCCGCAGCCCAGAAGACCCACTTCGCCGACGGCGGCGTGTTCGACCAGATCTGGGCCGGCTCCGGCAAGGGCAAGGGCTGATTGAGCGCCCCGGCCGCGCCATTCTCGCGCTGGCGCGAGCCCAGTGTCCTGCCCGGCTTCGGGCCGGCGCTGGGCTTCACCCTGTTCTATCTGAGCCTGCTGGTGCTGCTGCCGATCGCGGCCCTGGTCGCGCGTCCGTGGGAGCACGGGATCGGCGGCTTCTGGGACGCCATCTCGGACCGGCGGGTGTTGGCGGCCCTGCGCCTGAGCTTCGTCGCCTCCGCCGCGGCGGCCCTGGCCAATGTCGTGGCCGGTCTGGTCGTGACCTGGGTGCTGGTGCGCTACGACTTTCCGGGCAGGCGTCTGGTGGACGCGATCGTCGACCTGCCCTTCGCCCTGCCCACCGCCGTGGCCGGCATCGCGCTCACCACCCTCTATTCCCCCAACGGCTGGATCGGGTCGGTGCTGAACCCGCTCGGGATCAAGGTCGCCTACACCCCGATCGGCGTCTTCGTGGCCATGGTGTTCGTGGGCCTGCCGTTCGTGGTCCGTTCGGTGCAGCCGGTACTGCAGGGCTTCGACGCCGAGGTCGAGGAAGCGGCCACCAGCCTCGGCGCCAACGGCGTGCAGCGCTGGTTCGGCGTCGTCCTGCCCACCCTGATGCCCGCGCTCCTGACCGGCTTCACCCTCGCCTTCGCCCGCGCCGTGGGTGAATACGGCTCGGTGATCTTCATCGCCGGCAACATGCCGTTCAGGAGCGAGATCGCGCCGCTGCTGATCGTCACCAAGCTGGAGCAGTTCGACTATTCCGGCGCCGCCGCCATCGGGGTGGTCATGCTGGTGCTGTCCTTCGCCACCCTTCTGGGCGTCAACTTCCTGCAGGTGCGGCTCGGCCGGCGGGGGGCGGCATGAGGGTGATCGCCGCCAAGCGCCCCGCCAGTGTCGGCGCCTTCCTGCTGGTCGCCGTGGGCCTGGCCTGGCTGGCGTTGGTCATCGTGCTGCCGCTGGCGGCCGTATTCACCGAGGCCCTGCGCAAGGGCTGGCAGGTCGCGCTGGAAGCGGTGAGCCAGGAGGACGCGGTCTCGGCCGTGAAGCTGACCCTGCTGGTGGCCGCCATCGCCGTGCCGCTCAACGCCGCCTTCGGCCTGGCCGCCGCCTGGGCCATCGCCAAGTTCGAGTTCCGCGGAAAAGGCCTGCTGCTCACCGTCCTGGACCTCCCCTTCTCCATGTCGCCGGTGGTTTCGGGCCTGGTGTGGGTGCTGCTTTTCGGGGCCAACGGCTGGCTGGGGCCGATCCTGGCCCACAACGACATCAAGATCGTCTTCGCCCTGCCGGGCCTGGTGCTGGCCACCGTCCTGGTCACCGTCCCCTTCGTGGCGCGCGAGCTGATCCCGCTGATGCAGGACCAGGGGACCGACGAGGAGATCGCCGCCGTGACGCTGGGCGCCCGCGGCTGGACCACCTTCTTCACCGTCACCCTGCCCAATGTGAAATGGGCCCTGCTCTACGGCGTGCTGCTCTGCAACGCGCGGGCGATGGGGGAATTCGGCGCGGTCTCGGTGGTCTCGGGCCACATCCGCGGCCTGACCGACACCCTGCCGCTGCACGTCGAGGTCCTCTACAACGAGTACGATTTCGTCGGCGCCTTCGCGACCGCCTCCCTGCTCGCGGGCCTGGCCCTCGTGACGCTTGCGGTGAAGACCCTGCTCGAGTGGCGCTTCGCCGGCGAACTTTCCGCCCAACGCCGCCACTGACCCTGATCTGGAACCCGCATGTCCCTCTCCGTCGACAAGGTCTCCAAGAGCTTCGGGCGCTACCCGGCGCTGGACGGCGTCAGCCTGCACGCCGAGCCCGGCGAGTTCCTGGCCCTGCTCGGCCCGTCGGGATCGGGCAAGACCACCCTGCTGCGGGTGATCGCGGGCCTGGAGCGGCCGGACGCGGGCAAGGTCGCCTTCGAGGGCGAGGACTTCCTCAGGCTGTCGCCGCGCGAGCGCCGCGTCGGCATGGTGTTCCAGAGCTACGCCCTGTTCCGCCACATGACAGTGGAGAAGAACATCGCCTACGGGCTGAAGGTCCGTTCCCGAGCCGAGCGGCCTGAGCCTGCGGAGATCAGGGAGCGGGTCCGACGGCTGACCGAGCTGGTCCAGCTCGACGGGCTGGAGAAGCGTTTTCCGGCCCAGCTGTCCGGCGGCCAGCAGCAGCGGGTAGCCCTGGCCCGCGCCCTGGCCATCGAGCCCCGGATGCTGCTGCTCGACGAGCCCTTCGGAGCGCTCGACGCCCGCGTGCGCAAGGATCTGCGCCGCCAGCTCCGGCGCATCCACGAGGAGACCAACCTCACCACCATCTTCGTCACCCACGACCAGGAGGAGGCCATGGACCTGGCCGATCGGGTGGTGATCCTGAACAAGGGTCGGATCGAGCAGGTGGGCACGCCCGAGGCGCTCGCCGCAGCGCCGGCGTCGACCTTCGTCTTCGAGTTCCTGGGCGATACCAATCGGCTGGACGCCCGCATCGAGGGCGGTCTGGCTCACTTTGACCACTCCTCCGCCCCGGTGGCCAATGCGGCGAGCGACGGGCCGGCGGAGGCCCTGTTCCGCCCCTACGAGACCGACCTTGGTCCCGAGGATGGAAACGGCCTGAAGGTCACCGTGGTCCACATGCTGACCAAGGGCGCCCACGTGCGCGCCGAATGCCGGGGCGACGACGGGCGGCTGTTCGAGGTCGACCTGGACCGGCACTCCGTGCCCGACGCGGTGCGGCCCGGCCGGCGGGTGAGCCTGCGGCCACGCCAGGTGTTCGTGTTTGCCTGAGGATCAGGCGTCGAACATCTCGCCGGTGTCCATGCGCACCGAGCGCGACCCGCGCGTCCGGTCGAAGCTGTCGCGCAGGTCCGGCACGGCGTAGGTGATCAGCAGGCTCCGCCGCGGCGCGCCGCTCAGGTTGCAGGTGCCGCCGTGCAGCAGGTTGGCGTCGAAGACCAGGATGTCGCCGGCCTGACCTTCCAGCACCATGGTCTGGTCCGGTTCGCCGCCCCGGTGGGTGCCGGGCGCGATGCGGGTGGCGCCGTTCGAGGGGCCGTAAGGGTCGAGGTAGGCCAGGGCCGAGACGATCTGGGTCCGGGTCGGATCGACGCCGTCGCGGTGCAGGCCCTGGGCGCCGCCGTCGTGGCGCGGTTCGCGGCCCTCGACCTGGGACAGGAAGAAGGGTCCGCCGAGAATCCGGCGCGTCGCCGCCAGCATCGCCGGGATACGGCAGACCTGCTGCACCATCGGATCGAGGTCGAGCAAGGCGTGGCGCCAGTCGGCCCCGCGGGGAACCGGCCACTCATCCGAAGGCTTGGCGCCCGCCTCGAAGGCGGCCTGCAATGGAGCGATCCAGTCCGCCGGGATCGCGCCCCTGAGATGCAGATAGCCGTCCCGGTCCAGGGCGTGAGCCGCCTCGGCGCCGAGCGGTTCGACGCGGGTGGGCTCGAGCAGGGCGTTCACCGCCGCATCCCCTCAGCGCGGGAGGGTTTCACGGAAGCTCGGGCGGGCTTCCAGGGCGTCGCGCAGGGCCAGGAGCTTCGGCCCCGGCATGGCGTAGCCGGTGACGGCGCGGCGGAAGTCGAGATAGGTCACGGCGCAGGCCAGGGTGATCGAACCCATGTCGAGGGTGTCCGGCGCCGGCGCCTGGGCCTCGGCTTGATCGAGCGCCAGCTTCAGGCTCTTGCCCCAGTGGCCGAGCCAGACGTCGGAGCGGGCGCCGTCCGGGCGGCGGATCTCCATGATGATCTTCACCGCCATCTCCAGCACCGCCACGCCCAGGATCTCGCGGCGGCGCGCCTCCCAGTGGCCGGGGCCTTCCGGCGGCGTCAGACGCGGCCCGGACCCCATCGCGTCCAGCCAGGCCGAGATCAGGGCGCTGTCGGTCATCACCGAGCCGTCGTCCATCTCGAGCGCAGGCACCTGGCCCAGCGGATTGACCGCCAGGAAGGCGTCGTCCTTGTAGGGGAAGTCGCAGACCACCTCCTCGATCCGGCCCATCAGCCCCTTCTCGCGGGCGACGATCTGGCACTTGCGCGCGAAGGGCGAGGCGGCGGAGATGAAAAGGCGCATCGGTCGTCTCCCGGATGAGGGGTCCACGCCTAGAGCAGGATGCGATCAGGTGGAAACATCTGATCGTTGAATCGTGCTCTACATCCAGACATTGAGAGCATGTCCGGGCGCAAAAGTGGGGCCACTTTTGCATGACATGCTCGAGCGGAGCCGTCGGGCGGGTCAAGATGGCGAGGCGGCCGCGAGCGGCGTAGTCTGTTCACGTCACCTGCGACCGGACCCGGAGGTCAGTGATGTACCACGACGGCAACCGCGAGCTTCAGGACCGCTTCGCCAGCCGCGCCCTGGCCGACCGGCTGGTGGAGAAGCTGCATCGCGACCGCTTCAACGACGACGACAAGGCCTTCGTCGAGAGCGTGCCCTTCTTCTTCCTCGCTACCGCAGACGCGGAAGGTCGGCCCGACTGCTCGTTCAAGGGCGGCCTGCCCGGCTTCGTGCGGGTCGCAGCGCCGGACCTGCTGGTGTTTCCCGACTACGACGGCAACGGCATGTTCAAGAGCCTGGGCAACCTGAGCGTCAATCCGCAGGTGGGGCTGCTGTTCATCGCCCTGGGCGAGAGCCCCAAGCGGCTCAGGATCAACGGCACGGCCGAGCTCAGCTTCGACGACCCGATGCTGGAGGACATGCCCGGCGGCCAGCTGCTGGTGAAGGTCACGCCGATCGACATCTTCCCCAACTGCCCGCGCAACATTCCGCGCATGCGGCTTGAGGAGCACTCGGTCTACGCCCCGCGCGCGGACACGCCACCGGTCGAGCCGAAGTGGAAGAGTTTCGAGATCTTCGAGGATGTGGTCCCGCCGCGCCGGCGGTAAGGCCTACTCCGCCGCCAGACCCTCGGCCGCGGCCTTCTCGGCCTCCAGCACCGCCGCGCGGGCTTCGACCAGCTCCACGATGTGGTCGATCATGTTCTCGTTGTCCATCTTATGGTCGGGCTTGCCGGCCATGTAGACCATGCCCGCGCCCTTACCGCCGCCGGTGAAGCCGACGTCGGTGAACAGGGCCTCGCCGGGGCCGTTGACCACGCAGCCCAGGATGGAGACCGACATGGGCGTGGAGATGTGCGCCAGGCGCGCCTCCAGCTTGCCCACCGTCTCGATCACGTCGAAGCCCTGCCGCGAGCAGGAGGGGCAGGCGATGATGTTGACGCCGCGGTGGCGCAGCCCCAGCGACTTCAGGATGTCGAAGCCGACCTTGATCTCCTCCACCGGGTCGGCGGCCAGCGACACGCGGATGGTGTCGCCGATCCCGGCCCAGAGCAGCGAGCCCAGGCCGATGGAGGACTTGATCGTGCCGGCGCGCAGCGGCCCGGCCTCGGTGACGCCCAGGTGCAGGGGGCAGTCGATGGCTTCCGACAGCTGCTGGTAGGCGGCCACGGTCAGGAAGACGTCCGAGGCCTTCACGCTGATCTTGAACTCGTGGAAGTCGTGGTCCTGCAGGATACGGGCGTGCGACAGGGCGCTCTCGACCATGGCTTCGGGACAGGGTTCGCCGTAGCGCTCCAGCAGGTCCCGCTCCAGCGAGCCGGCGTTGACCCCGATGCGCATGGAGCAGCCGTGGTCCTTGGCGGCCTGCACCACCTCGCGCACCCGTTCCGGCGAGCCGATGTTGCCGGGATTGATGCGCAGGCACGCAGCGCCGGCCTCCGCCGCCTCGATGGCGCGGCGGTAGTGGAAGTGGATGTCGGCCACGATCGGCACGCGGCTGGCCTTGACGATGGTCTTCAGCGCCGCGGTCGAGGCCTCGTCGGGACAGGACACCCGCACGATGTCGGCGCCCGCCTCTTCCAGGGCGCGAATCTGGTCGATGGTCGCCCCCGCGTCCGGCGTGGGCGTGTTGGTCATCGACTGGACCGTGATCGGCGCGTCGCCGCCGACCTCCACCGATCCCACCCGGATCTTTCGCGTGGGACGGCGCTGGATGGCGCGCCAGGGACGGACATGGTCGAGAGCGGACATGGGATCGTTATCTAGCGGCCGATCAGGGCCTTTGCGCGGCGCGAACATAGGACCAAAGGCGGCCGGGCGCCATGCGGTCGCGTGACCGGGGCCGCCTTCGCCGCATCGCCGTTGTCGGGCCGGGAAGCCGCCACTAGCGTGTCGTTCGCATGTCGCGCAGGCGTTTCCTGGCAGGTCTTCTGGTTTCCGCCGCGGCACCGGCTGTCGCGCGCGCAGGCTTGCCCGATGCAAACCCCAACGTCGCGGACCTCGACTGGCTGATCGAACGACTCCGGTCGCGCTATGCCTACCTTGCGGACCGGCACGTCGACCTGGCCCGACTGCGCGCGATCTACGCGCCGCAGGCCGCCTCGGCCGTCGGCAAGCGGGCCTTCCTGGGCGTACTGGAACAGGTGCTGGCGGAGCTGCACGACCACCACATCGGGGCCAACACCAACAGCGACGACTCGCCCCAGCTGGTGCCCACCGGCGCCGAGATCTGGGCCGGGATGCGGGACGGCCGGGCGATCATCGAGCAGGTGCGTCCCGGCGGCGAGGCGGCCCGCGCCGGACTCCTCGCCGGCCAGGAAGTCGTGTGGATCGGCGATGAGACGGCGGCGGCCGCCGTCGCCGCGCGGGCGCCGCGCGCCCTCGCCTCGCCCGACCCGGAGGCGTTGGACTACACGCTTCGGGTGCTGCTGGCCGGAAATCATCGTGCCGAGCGGGTGCTCACCGTGCGCGGCCGGGGGCAGGGCGAGCGGCGCGTCGTCCTGCCGCCGCACCATCAGGCGGAACAGACGCCGGTTCTGGCCGTGCGCCGGATGGATCGAGGGGTGGTCTGTCTGCGGGTTGGCAACAGCCTTGGGGACTCCGGCCTGGTCGCCGCCTTCGATGAGGCCCTGGCCGCCTCGCGCGACGCCAGGGGCCTGATCCTCGACCTGCGCGACACGCCGAGCGGCGGCGACACCGACGTGGCGGAACCGATCCTGGGCCGTTTCATCACCCGGCGCGCGGGCTACCAGAGAATCTTCGACCCCGCGCCCGGCGCGACGCCGGAGCGGAACTCGGTCGTGCGCACCGTGGAGCCGCGCGGCCCGTTCCCTGTCACGCTGCCCCTCGCGGTCCTAGTCGACCGCTGGACCGGCAGCATGGGCGAGGGCATGGCCATCGGCCTGGACGGCATGAAGCGCGCGCGGGTCGTGGGAACCCGCATGGCCGGCCTGTGCGGGGCGATCGAGGGCTTCACCCTGCCCGCGAGCGGCATCGGGGTGAACTTCCCGATCCAGCGGCTCTACCACCTCGACGGAACGCCGAGGGAGCGCTGGCGTCCGCCCGCCTTTGTCGACCTGGCGCGATCGTCGGGCGAGGATCCCATTCTGGAGCGCGCCCTGAAGCTGTTCGCCTAGGCGGTCGCGCCCGGTCCGCAGACAACCCCGCCCTCGACTCATAGTACGCGTCGTACTATACGGGACATATGAAGCTGACGACGCTCGATGCGCTCCTGCTGTTCCTGGTCTCCCACAAGGGCCAGTCCGGCTACGACGTGCGCCAGCTGTTCCAGTCCACGCCGCTCGGCATCTTCAGCGACAGTCCCGGCGCCATCTATCCGGCCCTGGCGCGGCTGGAGATGCGGGGCCTGCTTTCCAGCACGGCCGAGGCCGAGGGCCGCCGCCGACGCGTCTATGAGCGCACGGCCGAAGGCGAGCGGGCGCTTCGCGCCTGGCTCACGGCGCCGATCGACCCGAGCGTCATGGCGCGCCGGCCGCAGGACCTGGATCTGCGCTACGTCATGACCGCCGAAATGCTGGGCCGCCCGGCGGCCCTGGCGTTCCTGCGCGACTGCGCCGCGCTGGAACAGGCGCGCCACGACGCGGTGATCGCCTTTCGCGACGGGGCGGGCCGGCACATGGGCCAGGCCTCGCTTGAGGCGCTGGACCTGGGCGTCCGACTGGGCGCCACGCGGCTGCAGTGGCGCCGCGATCTCTTGTCTGAAACCGGGGGACTGGACGATGAAAACGATCAGACGCGCGGCGCTCGCGCTTAGCCTAACCGCCCTGGGCGCGCCCGCCCTGGCGGCGCCGCAGCCCTGGCTCAAGCCGGCGCCGGGGCGCCATACCTATCGCTACACCGTCACCGAGACGGTCAACGGCGGCTTCCAGCAGGGCTACCGCACCGGCTTCGACTTCCAGATCGGCCGTGACGGCGCCGTCGACGTCCTGGTCATGTCGGCCGAGGAGTCCGCCGACGGCAAGACCTGGCGTCCGGTCGCCGTCCCCGAGGACTGCAAGGCCAAGCTGAAACCGCCCAAGGGCGGGATCGCCACCGCACGGCTGTGGCCGATCTCATCGGAGGCGGCCCGGACGATGGACTCCTCCTTCCTCGACACCTGCGCCCCGCCCGGCGTCTTCTTTCCGATCACCGACATTCTCAATGTGGCGGTCATTCCGGTCTCGGGCCGCTTCGGGGTGGAGAAGCTGAAGAAGGTCGGCGACACGGCGACCTATGAGGGCTTCACCGCCCACTTCGACCGCGCCGGCGAAACCCTGACCGAGACGGCCCACGGCGGGGAGGTGCGCTTCGTCAGCCTGGACGCCCGCACCGCGGTGATCGACTGGGCGCCGGCGCCGGCGGACCTCGACCTGCTGGAACATCACGGGAGCCAGCCGGTCGCGCTGCGCGGCACGGAGCACTGGGCCTTCCGCCTGGAGTTCGACCGGCGCACGGGCGTGCTGATCCGGGCGCGCACGACCTACGACGACCTGGACCTGAAAATGCGCATGGAGGGCGTGCCCGACGACAAGCTGCCGAAGCTGAAGATCAGCCGCTCGGTCCTGATCGAGGCGGTCGGGCGCTGAGGACGCTCAGGCCCCGGTCGGAGTCTCGGCGGCAGGCGCCGGAGCGGGCGGTTGCGCCGCCGCCTGGGCGGCGGCCTGCCGGGCGGCCTGGGCTTGGGCTGCGGCCTCCAGCTGGGCGGCCTGGTTGTTCAGCTGCGACAGCGGGGTCACCTGGGCCGACAGCAGGCCGCGGTTCTCGCCGTTGAAATAGAGCGCCGCGCCGGAAGGCTCGGAGACGTCCAGCAGCATGTTCTCGCTGTTCAGCGGCGCCCGGTAGGACTCGCCGGGAGCCAGCTGCTTGGCGAAGCGCACCGTGGCGCCGTCGGGCGAGCGCAGCACCACCAGCAGCGGCTTGAGCGCCTGGACGGTCACGTTGGATTCGTTGGGGGCCGCGCCGTAGATCGCGCCCTTGGGATTGAAGGCGGCGCCGACCGGGATGCCCGGACCGGCGGGAGCCTGCTGGGCGCCGGCGGTGGCGCCGAGCTCCTTTTCGAGACCCGGTGGGATGTAGGGCGGCGGCACCGACTGGTCCTTCGGCGCCGGCAGGGGCGCGGTGATGGCGAAGGCCTGGCCGGGCGTGGTGCCGAGCGTCCAGCGCTCCTGAACCTGATGCACGAAGTCGGTGGGCAGCAGCTTGGTCCCGCCCATGGCGTGCTGGGCCACGTTCCACAGCACCACCGCCGAGAGCAGCACGCCCGCGCCGACGATCCAGGGCGTGGCGCGCGGCTTGACGTCGTCGAGCTCGGAGCCGACCGGGGCGCGCAGGGTGTGGGTGGCGTCGGGGCTCTCGGCCTTGAAGCGGTCGGCGGCGGTTTCCTCGTCCAGGCCCAGCGCGCGGGCGTAGGCGCGGACGTAGCCGGTGGAGAAGGGCCGCGAGGGCAGCTGGTCGTACTGGCCTTCCTCGAGTGCGACCAGATACTGGCGGCGCACGCGGGTGGCTTCGGCGAGATCGTCGAGGGTGCGGCCCGAGGCTTCGCGCGCGGCCTTCAGCCCCGCGGAGAGGGACACGGCGTCGGCCAGCGACACAGGCGGGCGGTCATCGTCCCACGAGGGAGAGACGTAAACGTCATTACTCGAGCCGGAGTCGAGCGGCATGGTACTGGAAGCCTCTGTAAACACCTGACGAGACTGGACTTCGTCCGGTCCGTCCCCCCCAACACTCGGCGTCGAAAACAGACCCTGTGGATAAACCATAGCTGTGCCAGAATCAATGTATCGTTAACGATTCGCTCACAGGGCGACGTTCAATTTTCGGGCCAGGGACTCGATCTCGTTGCGGATCGAACCGTTCGAACTGGTTAGTAGATTTGCCACGCCCTTGCGAGCGGCCTCACGGTCGCAGGACAGGATCATCCGCTTGACCGGGCCGATGCCGGCCGGCGGCATGGAAAGCCTTTGGTAGCCTAGCGCCAGCAGCACGAACGCCTCGAGCGGGCGGCCGGCCATTTCGCCGCAGACCGACACCGGCGTTCCGGTCTCCACACCGGCCTTCTGGATGGCGGCGAGCGCCCGCAGGAACGGCGGCGACATGGGATCGTACCGTTCCGACACGCGCGGATTGGTCCGGTCGGCGGCGTACATGTACTGAAACAGGTCATTGGTGCCGATCGAGATGAAGTCGGTCAGCGGCAGCAGCGCGTCCAGGTGCCAGAGCAGCGAGGGCGCCTCGACCATCGCCCCGACACGCAAAGTCGCCGGCAGCGGGCGGCCCCGGCGCAGCGCCCACTCGCACTCGACGTCGACCAGGTCGCGCGCGGCGCGGAACTCGTCGACCGTGGCGATCAGCGGGAACATGACGCGAAGCTCGCGCCCGTGGGCGGCGGCCAGCAGCGCCCGAAGCTGCAGCCGCAGCAGCGCCGGCCGGTCCAGACCCATGCGCACCGCACGCCAGCCGAGCGCCGGGTTCTCCTCCCGCTCGATCTCCAGGTAGGGCAGCACCTTGTCGCCGCCGAGGTCGAGGGTGCGGAAGGTCACCGGCCGGCCATCGGCCACGTCCAGAACCCGGGTGTAGAGCTCGGTCTGCTGCTTCAGACGCGGCAGGTCCTCCGACACCATGAACTGGAACTCAGTGCGGAACAGACCGATGCCCTCCGCCCCGGTCTCGGCCAGGTTGTCCAGGTCCACCGCCAGGCCCGCGTTGAGCAGCATGGTGATGCGGTCGCCGTCGGCGGTGACCGCCTCGATGTCCTTCAGCTTGGCGAATTCGGCGTGGCGCTGGACCCGCACCGCCGAGCGCGCCTTGAAGCTGTCGATCACGTCCGGCCGGGGCCGCAGCAGGGCCTCGCCGGTCTCGCCGTCGACGATGATCACGTCGCCTTCCGACAGCCGGTCGCGGATGCCGGTCAGGCGCCCGACGCAGGGGATCTGCAGGGCGCGCGCGACGATGGCGGCGTGGTTGGCGGCCGAGCCCTCTTCCAGCAGCAGACCCTTGAGCCGGCCGCGGGGGTATTCCAGCAGGTCGGCGGGGCCGAGGTTGCGCGCGACCAGGATGGCGTTGTCCGGCAGCACCCGTTCGCCGGGCTTCTCGCCCGCCAGGATGCGCAGCAGCCGGTTCGCCAGATCCTCCAGGTCGTGCAGGCGTTCGCGCAGGTAGGGATCGCGGGTCTGGGCGAAGCGGGCGCGGTGTTCGTTGCGCACGCGTTCGACCGCGGCCTCGGCGGTCAGGCCCGAGCGCACTGCGTCCTCGAGGCTGCGGTTCCAGCCCCGGTCGTGGGCGAACATGCGGTAGGTTTCGAGCACCTCGTAGGTGGCGCCGGCCATCAGGCCGTGCTGGCCCTCGAGCATCTCGTCGATCTGGGAGCGGAGGGTCTCCACTCCGACCTTCAGGCGCAGGTCCTCCGCCGCCGGATCGTCCGACAGCAGCCGCTCGGGCGCCACCGGCGCCTCGTGCAGGACAGCCACGCCCATGGCCAGGCCTTCGGCGAACTTCACCCCCTTCAGCCGCTCGGGCTTATGGGGCGCCAGCTCCACGTCCTTGAGCTCGGCCAGGCCCATGAGCTCGCCCGAGGCCACCATTTCCGACAGGACCATGGCGACGATCTGCAGATCCTCGGCCTCGTCCTCGTCGTAGACCCGCGAGGCGCGGTTCTGCACGACCAGCACCCCGATAGTGCGGCCGCCGCGCAGCAGGGGCACGCCCAGGAAGGAGTGGAACGGGTCTTCGCCCGTTTCCGGCCTGTAGGCGAAGGAGGGGTGGACGGCGGCGTCGGACAGGTTGAGCGGCGAGGCGGAGCGGCCGACCTCGCCGACCAGGCCCTCGCCGGGCGCCAGGCGGGTGGCGTGGACGGCCTCGGGGTTCAGGCCCTCGGTGGCGAACAGCTCCATCTCGCCGGACGCCCGGCGCAGATAGATCGAGCACACCTCCGCGACCATCGAGCGGGCGATGATGGAGACCACCATGTCGAGGCGGGCCTGGGCGGGACCCCCGCCGGCCAGAGCCTCGCGGATCTGACGAAGGAGGCTTCTCGGTCCTCTCGCCGCCAGCCCTCCCTTCATCATTCCTGACTCCTTGATGGGACAGCGCTCCTCTTCAGATCATGACCCGCAAGGGGTCAGACCTGTTCCAGACCATAGGCGGCGTGCAAGGCGCGCACCGCCAGCTCGGTATAGGCCGCGTCGATCAGAATGCTGATCTTGATTTCGGAGGTCGAGATCGCCTGGACGCCGATGCCCTTGTCGGCCAGCGCCTTGAACATGGATTCCGCGACACCGACGTGACTGCGCATGCCGACGCCGACGACCGAGACCTTGGACACGTCCTCGTCCTTGCGCAGCTCCTCGAAGCCGAGCTCGTGCTGCTTGGCGGTCATCAGCTCCACGGTCTTGATCGCGTCGCGGCGTCCAACGGTGAAGGTCAGGTTGACGCTGCCCTCCGAGCGGGCCTGGCTCTGGACGATCATGTCCACGTTCAGATTGGCCTGCGCCAACATGGCGAACAGCTGCGACAGGACCCGGGGGTCGTCGCGCAGGCCCAGAAGGCTGATCTTGGCCTCGTCGCGGCTGAAGGCCACGCCCGATACGATCCGCTTTTCCACGATCTCCTCCTCGTCGCACACCAGGGTGCCCTGACCTTCCGCCTCGCCGGGTTCGACGAAGGAAGACAGCACGCGCACGGGCACCTTGTGCGCCATCGCCAGCTCGACCGACCGCGTCTGCAGCACCTTGGCGCCGAGTGAGGCCATTTCCAGCATCTCTTCGTATGAAATCTTCGACAGGCGCCGGGCCTTGGCCTCGATGCGCGGGTCGGTGGTGTAGACCCCGTCCACGTCGGTGTAGATGTCGCAGGGCGCGCCCAGCGCCGCCGCCACCGCCACCGCCGAGGTGTCCGAGCCGCCGCGGCCCAAGGTGGTCACCCGCCCGTCGCGGGTCACGCCCTGGAAGCCCGGGATGATGGCGATCTCGCCGCTATCGATGGCGGCGCCCAGCCTCTCGGGCGGGATCTCCTCGATGCGGGCCTTGCCGTGACTGTCGTCGGTGATGATCGGCACCTGCCAGCCCAGCCAGGAGCGCGAGCGCAGGCCGAGATTGCGCAGCGTCAGGGCCAGCAGGCCCGCGGTGACCTGTTCGCCCGAGGCCACGACGGCGTCGTACTCGTCGTCGGTCTCCTCGATGCCCTGGGCGGCGCGGCCGGCGCCGTCGGTCCAGGCCACCAGCTCATTGGTCTTGCCGGCCATGGCGGAGACCACCACGGCGAGCTTCTTTCCCTTGGCGGCTTCGGCGGCGACGATGCGCGCGACCCGGCGAATCCGCTCGAGGTCCGCCATGGACGTGCCTCCGAACTTCATCACCAATCGTGTCATCGAGACCCCCGACGTCGCCCGGGCCTCGCCAGAGCCCTCTGGCCCCGCTATTTCGGACGCGAAAATCGCGGCGTTCTTAGCTGTCGCGACCAAGGAAAGAAAGGCGCGCGTGATGACAAACGCGTCTGCGAACGCCGACCCGCAGGCCCAGGGCTTCAGCGTCGATCCGGAGGAGGTCGCGCGCTTCTCGGCGTTGGCCGAAAAATGGTGGGATCCGAAGGGCGAGTTCGCGCCCCTGCATCGGTTCAACCCGACCCGGCTGGGCTTCATCCGCGACCGGGCGGCGGAGCGTTTTGGGCGGGATCCGAAGGCGCGCAAACCCTTCGAGGGCCTGAAGCTGCTCGACATCGGCTGCGGCGGCGGACTGCTGTGCGAACCGATGACGCGGCTGGGCTTTTCGGTCACCGGGGTGGACGCGTCCGAGCGCAATATCGGCACCGCCCGGGCCCACGCCGAAAGCCAGAAGCTGCAGATCGATTACCGGGCCGCCACCGCCGAACAGCTGCAAGCCGAGGGCGCGGGGCCCTTCGACGTGGTGCTGAACATGGAGGTGATCGAGCATGTCGCCGATCCGGGAGAGTTCCTGAGGACCACGGCCCGGCTGATCGCGCCGGGCGGGATCATGATCGTCGCCACCCTGAACCGAACCGCCCAGGCCATGGCGCTCGCCGTCGTGGGCGCGGAATATGTTTTGCGCTGGGTGCCGCGCGGCACCCACGACTGGAAGAAGTTCCTCAAGCCCGAGGAGCTGCGCGCCTTCCTGGCGGTGGAGCCGGTCGAGGTGCAGGGCCCCTTCGGGGTGGCCTACAATCCCCTGGCCGGCCAGTGGTCCGTGGGGTCCGACAGCGCGGTCAACTACATGATGACCGTCACGCGTCCGGCGGCTCCAGCGCAGTCCGGGGCGGATTGAGCCGGTTCTCCTCGAACGCCAGATAGACCGTCACCGCGGCGTAGAAGATCAGGGCGCCGGGCAGGTGACCGGCCAGCAGGTGATGGACCGAGGCCACCAGCAGCACCGCGATCATGGCGCCGAAGCCCGCGATCCTCAGGCGGGGCACGAACCACAGGATGGCGGCCACGGCTTCGGCGGCGCCGATCAGCCGCTCGGGCAGCGAGGCCCGGTGGCCGAAGACCGTAAGCAGGCCGAGCCCCCCCAGCCACCCGGCCGTGAACAGCATCAGAATCTCCCGGGCCTCGGGCTCCCAGGCGGGCTCATTGGGCGGTTCAGGCGGCGGTGTCGGGCTCACGGCGATCCGGATGGCTTGGGGCGGACCGCGCGAGTCGGCGGTCTTCCAGCCAAAGATACAGGATCACGGCGGCATAGAAGATGATGTGACCGGCAAATTGTCCGCGCATCGCGTGCAGCCCGCCCGCAACAGCCAATACGACCAGCATCAGCGCCCAGCCGAACCGGCGCAGGGGCCTGATCACCGACAGGACGCCGGCCAGGACCTCGGCGCCGCCGAGCAGCGCCCCGTGACCGTGTGGATCCTCCATGGCCGCCAGGGCGCCGAGCCCCGCCAGCCACAGGGGCGCGAACCAGGAAAGGGCGCGATAGGGGGTCATAGCGGGGCTCCGGGAAGCACGAGGCCGCTGCGGGCGGCGGGATGGGAAAGAAGCGCGCCGTAGCGGCGGTCGAGGGCGCTGCGGTCGATCGCGGGGCCTGCGGCCCGCGCGAAGCCATCGAAATCCGGCGCCGGGTGGCGGGTCATCGCCTCGTGGACCAGGGCCAGCCAGCCCAGGGTGCGGGTCTCGTGGTAGCGGTCCGGCTTGCCCGCGACGGCGCACAATTCCATCAGGCCAGCGCGCAGGCGGCGGTAGGAACAGGCGAAGCCCGCGCCCTGCGGCCCCAGCAGGGTCCAGGCCACCTCCAGGTGGGCGCGGTGATCAAAGGTCTGGGGATTCAGCGTCCCGGCCTCGAAGGCGGTCAGAAGCGGGCTCTGCATCAGCCCTCCTCCAGCCGGTGGCTGTCGGCGGCCGTCAGGTCCAGGCCGTAGACCTCACGCAGCTTGGCGATGACCTCGAGCGTGGCGGGACCGAAGGCCGGTTTGCCCTCGAAGGCGTGCAGGATAATGCCTTCCAGCAGGTCGCCCAGGCTGAGGTCGGCGTGCTCCGCCACCCCCTTGAGCACCTTCAGCAGGCGCTTTTCCAGCCGTACGCCGGTCTGGACGCGTTCGATCGGTTTCATGTTATCTTGGTACATTGGTACGCATCAGGATGCAAGTTTGCCTTTGCGTTCGGACTCGGGCCCTACTTCGCCTCCTGGCGGTTGGGGAAACAGGCCGATGAGCGGATCAAGCGAAGGGGCGCCGCCGGTCCGGCTCGCCCGGTCCATGCACGGGTTCGGGGCGCTGTTGATCACGCTCACCGCCTTGTCGCCCAGCATCGGCCTGTTCGTCGTCGGCTCCGAGGTGCTGCACCAGGCCGGGACCGGGACCTTCCTGTGTTTCGCAGCGGCCGCGCTGCTGGGCGTGGCCATGGCCTGCGTCTATGGCGAGCTCGGATCCGCTTTCCCGGACACGGGCGGGGAATACACCCTGGTCGGTCGCGCCATGGGCCCCGCCTGGGGCTTCGCCATGCTGGGCACGACCCTGATCGGCATCTCCATCGCCCCGGCCCTGCTGGGACTGGGCACCATGGACTACCTGGCTGTGCTCAACCCCGACCTCCCCAGAGTCCCGGTGGCCATCGGCCTGGTGGTGATCGTGACCCTGATCGCCATCCTGAATATCCGGCTCAACGCCCTGGTCACCGGAATATGCCTGGCCGTCGAGCTGCTCGCGCTGGGCGCGGTGGCCGTGCTCGGCCTGTCGCATCCGCACCAGGAGCTCGCCGTGGCGCTCCACCCGGTCGTGGCCTCGGCCCAGGGCCTTATACCGACCCCGATCGCCATCATGGGAGTCGGGGTGGTCAGCGGCATCTACGCCTTCAACGGCTACGGCTCGGTCATCTACATGGGCGAGGAGCTGCACCAGGCGCCCCAACGCCTTGCCAAGGTGGTGTTCTGGGCCCTGGGCCTGGCGGTCGTCGCCGAACTGGTTCCCCTCGGCGCCATCCTGATCGGCGCGCCGGACCTGCAGGCGCTCACCGCCTCGAAGGAGCCCATTCCCTATTTCCTCGAGACCCTGGGCGGCCAGCGGGTGGCGGAGGTGATGAGCCTGGGCGTGGCGCTCGCCTTCTTCAACACCATGATCGCGGTGGCCCTGATGGCGGGGCGGCTGCTCTACGCCTCGGGGCGCGACCGGGTCTGGCCGGAAGCCTTCAGCCGCCTGATCGAGCGCGTGCACCCCACCCTGGGCTCGCCGTGGATCGCCACCCTGTTCATGGGCGCGACGTCCGTCGCCTGGTGCCTGGCGCCCAAATCGCTGGTCCTGACAATCCTGGCCTTCGGAAATGTCGCCATGTACGCCGCCCTGTGCCTGGCGACCCTTTCCGGCCGCCGGACCGGCGCCACCGACCACGCCGGCTGGCGCATGCCGCTGTTCCCCCTCGCCCCGATCGTCGGGCTGGTGACCCTGGCGGGCGTGACCTGGAGCGGCCTGGCCGATCCCAAGACCGGCCAGAAAGGCCTGTTCGCCACCGTCGCGGTCATCGCGGTCTCGGTGGCCTACTACTGGCTGTTCCTCCGGGGCAAAGGCCGCTGGGCGCACCGGGGGCCGGCCGGGGACGAAGCCCCCTAGCAGGCAGGCTCCCGTTTGCAGGTCATCTGCGCATAGGCTTCGGTGCGGATGCGCCACCCGTCACCCATCTTGATCCATCCGGCCTGATAAAGGCCGGTCGCGCCGGCCTCACCGCCGCCGGGCGCGCGGAACCGGGCGCGCCAATGACCACGCTCCACCGCGAAGCGCCCGCTTCTGGCGACGTCGATGGTGTCCGGCCGCCGATCGTAGGCGATGAAGGTCGGGTCCTTGAATTCGGTGTCGGCATAACTGTCGGCCACCGCCTTTGCTCCGCGGGTGACCTCCCCCGAACTAGTCAGTTCGACAAAGGTCGGACTCAGAAACTTCGCGAAGGCCCCCGGGTCCCGCGACTCGATGGCATGGTTGTACTGAAGGCGCAGGGCCCGGATGGAGGCCGCGGCGCCTTCTCCGCCTTCGGCGCGCGCGCCTCCCGTGGCCACGACAGCCAGCAGGGCCGCCGCGTGAGGCCAGATACGATCTCTGTTCATGGCGTCCCCCTAGTTGACGCGGTTCTTGGGCGGGGTCTCGGGAAGCTGCGGCAGGGCGGCGACGGCGATGCCGTCTTCCTTCAGGGCCTCGACCTCCTTGGGCGTGGCCTCGCCGTAGATGCCGCGGTTCTCGCTTACTCCCTCGTGGATTTTGCGCGCCTCTTTCGCGAAGGCGTCGCCGACGTAGTCGAAGTTCTCCTCGACGTGCTCGCGCACCTTCTTGATGGCGTCCATCACCACCGTCTGCATCTGGGCGGACTGTTCGGGCGTGGGACCGCTCTCGCGCTTCTTCGTGCCGGCCACCGCGGGCGCCATGATCGCCTTCCTGACCTGGCGTGAGGCGCACCAGGGGCATTCGACCAGGCCGCGCGCGGCCTGGTCGTCATAGTCGTCCGAGGTCGAGAACCAGGCCTCAAATTCGTGGTCGTGCTCGCAGTTGAGGCTGTAGCGGATCACGGGCCCACGAACTCCCGCTCATGCCTCAGCTGCTGGATGGCGTTGCGGGCCTTCGACACTTCGCCGAGGTCGAGGGTCGCGAGAAGCACGCCCGGCCGGTCGTGGTCCAGCCTGCCCACGATCTCGCCCCAGGGCGCCACGATCGTCGAATGGCCCCAGGTCTTGCGGCCGTCCTCGTGGGATCCGCCCTGGGCCGGGGCCAGGACGAAGGCGCCGGCCTCCACCGCGCGCGCCCGCAGCATCAGCTCCCAGTGGGCCTCGCCGGTGGGCACGGTGAAGGCGGCCGGGACCGCGATCATGTCCGCGCCGGCCAGCGCCAGGGCCCGGTAGAGATGGGCGAAACGCACGTCGTAGCAAATAGTCAGGCCAAGGCCGCCCCACGGGGTCTTCGCCACCACCGCCCGGTCTCCGGGCCGGATAGTCTCGGACTCGCGGTGGCTCTCGCCGGTGGGCAAATCGACGTCATAGACGTGCAGCTTGTCGTAGCGGGCGACCACCTGGCCGTCGGGGCCGACCAGGATCGAGCGGTTGGCCGCGCGCGGATCGTCCGCGTGGCCGGACTTGACGATGGCCGAGCCGATCAGCAGCCAGACCTGAAGCTCCGCCGCCAGCGCCTTCAGGCCCTGGACGCAGATGTCCTGCTCTTCGGTGGTGATGATCTCGCCGCGCCGCTCGCGGCGCTTTTCCAGCAGGTTTGTGCCCTCGGGGGTCAGGATCAGCTTCGCCCCGCCCGCCGCCGCCTCGCGCACCAGGGGCGCGACATGCTCCAGCGCCGGTCCCTGATTGGCCGGCGTATTGGTCTGGATCAGGGCGACGCGGACGTCCATCAGGCCGCCAGCAGGGGGTCGAGACCGCCGCCGCGGTCGAGCTCGGCCAGCTCGTCGCTGCCGCCGATGTGGCGCTCGCCGATGAAGATCTGCGGATAGGTCATGCGGCCCGAGCGCTCGCGCATCTCCTGACGCTTCAACGGATCCATGGAGGCGACGATCTCCTCGACCTGGGCGCCCTTGCGCTCGAGCAGCGCCAGGGCGCGCTCGCAGTAGGGGCAGAACGGCTTGGTATAGATCACGACCTTGGCGGACATGCGAACTCCACGCGTAACTTGACGCCGTTCATATAGAAAGGTCCCGCCCCGATGGAACCCGCGCGACCACCGCCAGGTCGACCGCGCGGGCGCCGGCCTTGAGCAGGGCGCGGGCGCAGGCGTCGGCCGTGGCCCCGGTGGTCAGCACGTCGTCGACCAGCAGGATGTGTCTTCCCTTGATCTGCTTGGCCCTCGGCCCCGGGACCTCGAAGGCGCCCTGGACGTTGCGCCGCCGACCCGAGCCGGAATGGCCGCCCTGGCTGTCGGTGCGGCGAATGCGCACGAGGGCGTCGGGCAGGTACTCCAGCCCCGCCGCACGGGCCATGGGGCGGGCGATCTCGGCGGACTGGTTGTAGCGGCGCTGGAACAGGCGGAAGCGGTGCAGCGGCACCGGCACGATGGCGTCGGCCTCATCCAGCAGCTCCACCGAGGCGCGGCCCAGCCAGCGGGCGAAGAGGGCGGCGTACTGGGTCTGGTCGCCGTGCTTGAATTTCAGGATCAGTTCGCGCGAGGCCTCGTCGTAGACGCAGGCCGCCCGGGTGCGGGCGAAGACGAAGGGCTTGGCCAGGCAGGCCGCGCAGCGGGCGTCGGTGAAGTACTCGAACGGCGCGCCGCAGCCGTCGCAGACCGGAGCCTCCAGGAAGCGAACCTTCGACCAGCCTTCCGGCGACAGGCCCGAAGCCTGGGGCGCCTCGCCGCCGTCGAAGCTGTGGGGCGGGAAGATGGCGTCGGCGCAGGCCTCCACGATCGCGCGGACCCGCGCGCCGGGTTTCAACGCGCCCCAAAGCGCGGCATGGTCCAGCCTGCGCAACCGAGCCAGCATGTCCGCCCCGCCCCTCCTGTTCGACCGAGCCCTGCACCGCCTGAGGCTTGGGCGCGCCGCCCCCCGCTTCGGCGGCGCCGACTTCCTCAAGGCCCGTGCCTGCGAGGATGTCGCCGATCGCGTCGCCGCCATCATGCGAAGCTTTCCGCTCGCCGTCGACCTCGGCGCGCGGACCGGCGGCTTTCGCCGGGCGATGGAGGCGGGACCGGCGCGCGAACGCATCGGACATCTGATCGAAGCCGACCTGTCGGCCGCCATGCTGGCGGGCCGGGACGGGCCACGGGTGGTGCTGGACGAGGAGCGCCTGCCCTTCGCTCCGGCGAGCCTGGACCTGGTGGTCTCGACCCTTTCCCTGCACTGGACCAACGATCTGCCGGGCGCCCTGGTGCAGATCCGGCGGGCGCTGAAGCCGGACGGGGTGTTCATCGGCGCGATCCTGGGCGGCTCGACGCTGAACGAGCTGCGCCAGTGCCTGACCCAGGCCGAGGCCGAGATCGCGGGCGGCGCCGGGCCGCGCATATCGCCCTTCGCCGACGCCCAGGACACGGCGCACCTGCTGCAGCGCGCAGGCTTCAAGCTGCCGGTGGCCGACACCGACAGGGTGAGCGTCAGCTACGCCAATCCCTTGCGGCTC
Organism: uncultured Caulobacteraceae bacterium; assembly: GCA_964432415.1. Taxonomy (GTDB): domain Bacteria; phylum Pseudomonadota; class Alphaproteobacteria; order Caulobacterales; family Caulobacteraceae; genus JAFECT01. Next base: position 9,014 of record CAYSNW010000033.1, on the reverse strand, counting down.
TTCGAAGACCTGCGGGCCATGGGCGAGACCAATGTGCTGACGGATCGACCGAGGAACCGGCTGACGCGAGCGGTGCTCGGGCGGACGCTGGAGCTCTACCGGGAGCGGTTCGCCAATCCGGACGGCACGCTGAAGGCGACGTTCGAGATCGTGACGGCGACGGGATGGGCGCCGGCTTAGCCCGCGCCCACGATAGCGGTCGAAACCCGCTGGAACATGCCCGACGCGTTGTTGCCGAAGGCAGTGATGGCGCTGACCGCGATCAGGAAGACGCCGGCCAGGATCAGGCCGTACTCGACCGCCGTGGCGCCGCTCTGGTCGTTGACGAAGCGGGTCAGGAACCGGGCCAACCGTACGCCTTTCACAGGAAGTCGCGCAGGTACGCGACCAGGGGTTCGTCGGCCGGGGGCATGGGATAGTCCGAAAGCTTGTTCGGCTTCACCCAGGCCAGGGCCTGATGCTCGTGGGCGGTGACCACGCCTGACCACCGCCGACACAGCCACAATGGCATAAGCAGGTGAAAGGATTCGTAAGCGTGCGTGGTGAACACGAAGGGCGCGAGACAGGCCTCCGTGACCTCAACACCAAGCTCCTCCTTGAGTTCGCGGATTAACGCTTGTTCCGGACTTTCGCCCGGTTCGACCTTGCCGCCGGGGAATTCCCACAGGTCGGCCAGCTGCTTGCCCTTGGGTCGCTGGGCGATCAGCACCCGGCCATCGACGTCGATGAGCGCGCAGGCCGCGACCAGCAGCAGGGGCTTGGGCGCCTCCGGATCGGGCATGGATCAGGCCGCCTGCAGGGTGTCGGAGAAGCTCCGCTCGGGCTTGCGGATGATGATCATGATCAGCAGGGCCAGCACCGCGGGCCCCCCGGCCCAGGCGGCGAACTGTTCGCCGCTGGCCGCCAGCCAGGTGGCCCCGGCCCACAGGAACCCGACCCCGGTCTCGGCCAGGGCGCCGACCAGCGACCCGGACCGTCGCCTGCGGAACTCGCTGCGCTTGCCCGGCCGCTCGAACCAGATGGCGATCAGGCCGTCCGAGATGCAGACCGCTACGCAGCCCAGCGTGGTGACCGCCCCCTTCCAGGGGTCGAACCAGGTCAGGATGCCCAGCGGGACCGCCAGCAGGAAGGCCACCGGGATCAGGGCGGCGGTCAGCTTGGCGCGGCGCAGGGTTCCGGTCTTCGCTGGCGCGCTGGCCAGCAGTTCGGTGGCGTCCTCGGCCGAGACGGTGATCCAGGCCAGCGACCCGGTCAGTTGGCCGGCGATGAACACCAGGCCCGCCGCCGCGCCCGGGATCAGGAAGCTGGAGTGCATCCCGGCCTTGTTGACCAGGATCGCCGCCATCGGGATCAGGTAGAGCACGCGCAGCAGCACCTGGGACAGCAGGGCCACGTCGCGCCAGATCAGGCGCAGCTCCTTGTCCAGCATGGCGCCGAAGGGGCCCTTGTCGAAGCCCCTGACCTTTGATGACCCGGCCTTGCGGCGGCTGACCCCGACCCCGGCCGCGGCCGCCGCGTCCTGGGCGAAGCGGCCGCCGAGGGCGCGCACCACGAACAGATAGATCAGCAGGCTGGCGCCGAAGAGGACGCCGGTGACCACCGCATCGCCCATCACCGCCTGGGCCGGCCAGGCCAGGGGCTGGCCCTGGTCGAAGGGGCCGGAGCGAGCGTAGTGGCTGAATTGGTCGACCGCGTTGTCGAAGTCCTTGCGCGGCAACATGTTGCGCGCCTGGGCGATCAGGAAGAAGCCGGCGCCGATGATCGCCGCCATGACCTGGGCCAGGGTCTTGGTGCGCCGGGGTCCGATCAGCCGGAACAGGCTCATGGCGATGGCCAGGCCCACGGCGGTGGCCAGCAGCGCCAGCGACAGCAGGAGCGGATAGGCCATCAGCCAGCGCCAGTGGCCCACCAGCCCCTGGGGCAGGATGAACGGCGTGGCGAGCAGCAGGAACAGGATGCAGGCGTTGAACGCCATGCCGAGGCAGCGGACCGTCAACACCCGCCGCGCGGGCACGGGCGAGGCCAGCAGCAGGTCCAGGTCGCCGCGCTCGAAGAAGACCTGGGTGGCCGCCGCCAGGGTCTGGGACAGCATCAGGGTGACCAGGAAGATCACACCGATGTCCACGCCGAGCGCGATCTCGGGCACATAGCCGATGTGCACCGGCTTGACCTTCAGCGCGATCAGGAAGCCCGGGATGCACAGCATGGCCATGATGAAGACCAGGGCCCAGAGGCCGCGCCGGCGCGCCTTGCCGCCGGCGCCCGTACGGCCGCGCCAGGTCAGGCGCAGCTCATGGCCCAGCAGTCCGAGGGTCGAGCGGGGAGAGAACAGGCTCACGCCGGGGTCCCGTTCTCATGGCCGGCGGAAACCAGGCGCAGGAAGACGTCCTCCAGCGTGGAGCGTTCGGCGCCGGCGCTGGCCTGCAGCTGCTCCAGCGTGCCCTCGGCCAGCAGCTTGCCCCCGGCGATGATGCCGATGCGGTCGGCGATGCGCTCGGCCACTTCGAGGATGTGGGTGGTCAGGATCACAGTCGAGCCCGCCCGTGCCCGCTCGACCAGCAGGTCCTTGACCTGGCGCGCGACGGCGGCGTCGAGGCCGGTGAGCGGCTCGTCCAGGATCAGCAGCTTGGGATCGTGGATCAGGGCGCCGGCCAAGGACGCCTTCTGCTTCATGCCGCGGGAAAATCCCTCGCAGCGCTGGCTGCGCTGTTCCCACAGGTCCAGCATCTTGAGCAGCTCCTCGGCCCGCTGGCGCGCCAGCTTGCCGGGCACGCCCCAGAGGCCGGCCACGAACTCCAGGTACTCGAGCGGCGTGAGCTTGTCGTAGAGCAGCGGCTCGTCCGGCAGCCAGGCCACGATCTTCTTGGCTTCGGCCGGCTTGGCCCGGGCGTCGATGCCGAAGATCTTGATGGACCCCGCATCAGGCTTGAGCAGGCCCACGGTCATGCGCAGGGTGGTGGTCTTGCCTGCGCCGTTGGGGCCCAGCAGGGCGTAGAGTTCGCCCAGGCGCACGTCCAGGTCGAGGTGATCGACCGCCGGCTTGCCGCCGTAGAGCTTGGTCAGCCCGCGCAGTTCCAGGGCGCCGGCGCCGGCCGCCGAACCATCCGCACTCATCGATCACGCCCCAGGCTGAAGAGCGGCCATGCCAGCCTCAAGCCGGGCGCGGAGTCAACGTCGGAACAGAGCGGAATCGGCCGACTCGGAATCGCGCCCCCTAGAGAGGCGGGTCCAGGCAATCATCGATGACCAGTCTTCCAGCTCCGCGGATAAGGTGCATCGGCGATGTGATCGCGTACTCGCCAAACTCCTCATCGAGGCGTGAATTGCGATCGAACCAGCCGAAATTCCGTTTCTTCAATCGCAGATCGATTTTCGCGTATTTCCTGGCGATAGTGGATTCGCTGTCGGATGGGTCGAGAAAGACATAGCCAAAATTGCAGAGCCTGCCGTGATCCGGCGCCACGATGACAATCATCTGCTGTCCGGCGGTTTCGAACCGTTCCCGCAGTTGAATGGAATACCTGGCATCGTACGCGGCCGCGCCCCTGGCGCAGTCGAGAGAAGTCGATGCGCTCGGAGCCGGCCAATCGACAAACCGGCTGGCGCCCGCGCCGTTCGCAGGCGACAGGCTGGTCGCAAAGCGCTGACAGATCTTGCCGTAGTTCGGGCTTTGGGGGTCGATCAGGATCAGGGCCTGCGGACCGTCGTCGGCGCTGGTCGGCGCGGCCAGGCGATAAGCCACCGTCGGCTGCGCGGACGCACCCGTGGCGTGGGACCCGGCGGCCTGCGCCATCACGGGTTCGGATTCCGCGACCCCGAGGAGCGCCGCAAGCGTCAATGCAGCGAACTTCATCCAATCCCCTTTTCGCGCTGGACGCTCTCCAGGACGCTGGACAACGTCTGTCGCCGCTCAAAACGCCGCCTGGAGCTCGCGTGAAAGCGGCGTTCGGCCCAGTTCGAAACCCCGACCAGGGCGAGGGCCAGCGCCGACCAGACGAACACCGACGGCACCAGGTCTAAGCTGGGGTCGGCGGCAAACTTCTTCCACAGCGCCGGTCCCTTTTGGATGGCGGTCAGGACAGTAATCAGAAAAGTGGCCAGCCAAACCGTCAGAGCGAGCGATCGGATGAACCAGGAATAGAAGGTCTTTGGCTGGAAGAACTCGACAAGAACGGGAGACAGGACGGGTCTGTCCTCCTCGACGTCATCATGGCTGACCGCAACCGTCGGAAACCTGTCGAGGCTCTCCAGAATCTTGGACCGATCTTCCGGCAGGCCGGCGCCCGTAGCCACGATGGATCGCACACGAGCCCAGTTCTCGTAAAACACGAGGAGCCGTTCTTCGCGCTCGATGCTTCGCTCCCGCTTCTTCTTGAGCATCGTCTGGGCCGCCGTCAGAAGGACCGGCGCCAGAACTCCCGAGACCAAAGCTGCCGTGACGCTGTCAGACATCGGTCAAAGCTCCCCCGAGCCAGGTCAGCGCGTTCGCGCTTCTTCCCACAGGAACACGTAGGCACCGACCCAATTGGCGGCCCCTCCGCAGACCTGAGGTTTGAAAGACTATGGCGAAGGCTCGCGGAGAAAACAACCTGGACGAGATATTCTCAGCCGCGGCGCGAAGGCCCGTCCTCTAAATCAGCCGAGAATCCCCCCGCTCCCTAAGACCGGTAGTCCCCGTTGATCTCGATGTAACGCTTGGTCAGGTCGCAGGTCCAAACCGTGGCCGACCCTCGCCCCACGCCCACGTCGACGCTGATCTCCAGCTCCGGGCGCTTCATGTAGGCGCTCATCTTCTTCTCGTCGTAGTCCGACGCCACCGCCCCGTCGCGGGCGGCCCAGAGGTCGCCAAAGCGGACGGACAGGTGGTCGCGTTCCACCGGCTCCTCGGTCTTGCCGGCGGCCATGACGATGCGGCCCCAGTTGGCGTCCTCGCCGGCGATGGCGGTCTTGACCAGCGGGCTGTCGGCGATGGAGCGGGCGATGCGGCGGGCCGAGTGGGGGGACTGGGCGCCGGTGACGCTGACCTTGACGAACTTGGTGGCCCCCTCCCCGTCGCGCACCAGCTGGTGGGCGAGGTCGAGCATGACCGCCTCCAGCTTGGCGGAGAAGTCGGCCAGGCGCCGGTCGCCGACACGGCCGATGCGCGGCGCCTTCGACGCGCCGGTGGCGAACAGCAGGCAGGTGTCGTTGGTGGAGGTGTCGCTGTCGACGGTCACGCTGTTGAAGGTGTTGCGCACGTGCAGGCTGAGCAGGCTCCGGAGCACCGAGGGCGCCAGGTTGGCGTCGGTGACCAGGAAGGCCAGCATGGTCGCCATGTCGGGCGCGATCATGCCCGAACCCTTGCAGATGCCCGCGATCTTGACCGTCTCGCCCTCGATCTGAGCCTCGGCATAGGCGCCCTTGGGAAAGGTGTCGGTGGTCATGATCGCCTGGCCGGCCAGGGCCCAGGCGTCCGGGTGCAGGCGGCCTTCCACCTCGGGCAGGCGGGCCACGATCTTGTGGTCGTCGAGCAGGACGCCGATCACGCCGGTGGAGGCCAGCATCACGTCGCGCTGGCGGCAGTCGAAGCGCTTGGCCACGGCGGAGGCCGTGCGGCGGCAGGCGTCGGCGCCGGCCTTGCCGGTGAAGGCGTTGGCGCAGCCGGCGTTGATCACCAGGGCGTGGAGGTCCTCGCCCTCGGAGGCCACCAGCTGGCGCTTGCACCAGTCCACCGGCGCCGAGCCGACCGAATGGCGGGTGAAGACCCCGGCGCAGGTCGCGCCCTCCGGGAAGCGGAAGACCACCAGGTCGTCGCGCTGATGCTTGTAGAAGCCGGCCCGCCCGGTCGCCATCTCCACGCCCGCGATCGGCGGGATGGTGGGAAACGGCACGGCCAGCGGCGAGACCTGAAGCCCCGGCTTGCCCGGCGCGGCCGGCGGCGACTGCAGGCCCGCCCGCTTGAGCACATTGGCCAGCGGGTCGAGCGCGTTCTGGATGGTCTGGCCGACCAAGTCGGCGGGCGTCGGCGCAGTCTTGCGGGCGGCCCCCTTGGGCGGGACGGGCCGGCGCGTCATTTCGGCTTCCCGGCGGGCGCCGTCTTGGCGGGCGCGATGGGGACCGAGCGGGTGACGCTGGGCTTGTCCGGCGGCGTGGTCACCGGTCCGGGCTCGGGCGGCCGCAGCGCGGGCGGCGGCGCCGAGGCGGGCTCGACGGGGGCGCCGGGCAGCTTGGACGGGTCGGATTTGATCAGAATCTGGATCTTGGCCTGGCCGCGCAGCTTCTGCAGCAGCTGGCGCACCTCGTCATAGGTCAGGAAGCGCAGGATCTGCGGCCGGGTCTCTTCCAGAGTCAGGGGCTTTTCCGCGCGCCGGTCCTCGACCCGAAGGATCGCCCAGCCACCCTCGGCCTGGAACGGCCCCACGGTCTGGCCGGCCTTGGCGTTCTTCAGCGGGGTCGCATAGGACTCTGGCATGACGTCGGTGGTGAAATAGCCGAGGTCGCCGGAGTTGAAGCGGCTGTTCTGATCGATGGAGCGCTCGGTCGCCAGGGCCTCGAAGGAGGCGCCGTTGGCCAGCAGCCCCACGATCGACTGGGCCTCAGCCTGGGTCTTGACCAGGATCAGCCGGGCGTGGATTTCCTCGGTCTGTTTCGCCAGGCGCAGCTGCTCGTTGTAGAGCGCGCGCACCGCGTTCTCGTCGATGTTCCGGTCGACGTCGTTCTCGACCAGCATGTGGCCCAGGATGTGGTCGCGGGCGGCGGCCAGCCGGCGTTGGGCCAGCGGCGCCTTGTCCAGGCCGCGCTTCTTGGCCTCGCGCGCCAGCAGCTTCTGGTCGATCACCTCTTCCATCACCTTGTGGAACAGGTCCGAGGCCGTATCCAGCGGCTCGCCCTCGCCGATCAGGCCTTGCGCCACCGCCTCGTTCTTGACGTCGGAGGCCCAGACGGTCTCGCCCGCGACCTTGGCCACGGCGGTGTCGCCGGGCTGGGGCGGGCGGTCATTGAGCGCCGGCTGGTTGCAGGCCGCGAGCGTGAGCAAGGCCGAAAGGGCCATTCCGGCCGCCGCTGCGCGGAAGAGGCGCTTGCAAAAAGACATCCCAGCCCCTCCCGCAATCCCTTGGAAAAGCCCGTCTTCGTTGACAGGAACAGGGCCGGTGCTTAAGTCTCGCGCGCGCTCAAGTCGAGGGATTTTCGTCGGCCAACGCGGCTTTCCGCCGCCGTTCCGCTTTCGGGCTATCACCGCGCCGCGGCCCCCATATATGAGCCCTGCTCGTTCACGTCGGATCATTCATGCTCGCCATCGCCAAGAAGATTTTCGGCTCCGCCAACGACCGCCGGGTGAAGAGCCTGATGCAGCGGACGGGGCTCATCACCGCGCTGGAGCCCCAGATGAAGGCGCTCAGCGACGATGCGCTGAGGGCCAAGACCGCGGAGTTCAAGACCCGCATCGAAAACGGCGAGCCGCTGGACAAGCTGCTGAACGAGAGCTTCGCCGTGGTGCGCGAGGCGGCGGTGCGCGCGCTCGGCCAGCGTCCCTACGACGTGCAGCTGGTCGGCGGCATGATCCTGCACCAGGGCGGCATCGCAGAGATGCGCACCGGCGAAGGCAAGACGCTGGTGGCCACCCTGCCGGTCTATCTGAACGCCCTCGAAGGCAAGGGCGTGCACGTGGTCACGGTCAACGACTACCTGGCCCGGCGCGACGCGGAGTGGATGGGCCAGGTCTACCGCTTCCTCGGCATGGAGGTGGGCGTCATCGTCAACGGTCTTTCCCAGACCCAGCGCCAGCAGTCCTACAACGCCGACATCACCTACGGCACCAACAACGAGTTCGGCTTCGACTACCTGCGCGACAACCTGGTCTATGACCCGCGCGAGATGGTGCAGCGTCCGCACAACTTCGCCATCGTTGACGAGGTCGACTCCATCCTGATCGACGAGGCGCGCACGCCTCTGATCATCTCGGGCCCCACCGAAGACCGTTCGGACCTGTACCGGACCATCGACCTGGTGGTGAAGGAGATGATCAAGGACCCCGAGACCTTCGACCTGGACGAGAAGCAGCGCCAGGTCATGCTGTCGGAGTACGGCTCGGAGAAGGCCGAGGAGATCCTCATCGAGGCCGGCCAGCTGGAGGCCGACACCACCGGCCTCTACGACGCGGCCAACGTCTCGATCGTGCACCACATCAACCAGGCCCTGCGCGCCAACACCCTGTACCTGAAGGACAAGGACTACATCGTCAAAGGCGGCGAGGTGATGCTCATCGACGAGTTCACCGGCCGGATGATGCATGGCCGCCGGCTTTCGGAAGGCCTGCACCAGGCGATCGAGGCCAAGGAGGGCGTCGACGTCCAGCCCGAGAACCAGACCCTGGCCTCGGTGACCATCCAGAACTACTTCCGCCTCTACACCAAGCTGTCGGGCATGACCGGGACGGCCGCCACCGAAGAGGCGGAGTTCATGGACATCTACAAGATGGGCGTGGCCGAGATTCCGACCAACCGTCCGGTGGCCCGGATCGACGAGGACGACGAGGTCTATCGCACCTTCCGCGAGAAGAACGACGCCATCCTCAAGCAGATCGAGGACTGCTACCGCCGCGGCCAGCCGATCCTGGTCGGCACCGTCTCCATCGAGAAGTCCGAGGTGCTGGCCGAACTGCTGGCCGCCCACGAGTTCGAGATGGACGGCAAGAAGATCAAGGGCATCCCCCACGCCGTCCTGAACGCCCGCTTCCACGAGCAGGAAGCCTTCATCGTGGCCGAGGCCGGCGTGCCCGGCGCGGTGGTGATCGCCACCAACATGGCCGGCCGCGGCACCGACATCCAGCTGGGCGGCAACCTGGAAATGAAGCTCTCGCGCTGGAAGCTCGAGCAGCGTGGCATGGGCGTGGAGGTCACCCCCGAGCAGGAAGCGGCCCAGAAGACCCTCTACGAGGCCGAGATCGCCGAGAAGCGGGCCCAGGCCCTGGCCGCCGGCGGCCTGTTCGTGCTCGGCACCGAGCGCCACGAAAGCCGCCGCATCGACAACCAGCT
>CAYSNW010000032.1:0-42869 GCA_964432415.1 uncultured Caulobacteraceae bacterium | reverse complement strand
TCGCCGCCCCGGTGGCGCGCGCAGCCCCGGCGCCCATGGTCCAGGCCGCGCCGAGCCCGCAGGCGCTGGCCCAACCCGCCTACGCCAACACCGAGCCGCCCCCCGGCGCGATCCAGACCGCCGCCGAAGCCGCCCGCGCCGCCGCGATCGGCCAAGGCTATGTCACGACGCCCGTGGTGATCGGCGCGCCCGCGCCCGCCGCGCCACCGCCGGCCGAGACCGCCCAGCCCGGCGCCCTGCACTGAGGTGAGACGCCGCGCGGTCCTGCTCGCGGCCTTCAGCCTTGCGGCCACCGGCGCGGCGACGCCGCCGTCGCGCACCCTCTACGCCATCGTCTATCGCCCGGGCCCTGCCTGGCGCCAGGGCCGGCCCATGCGCGAACAGGACCTCGCAGCCCACGGCCGCTACATGAAGCAGCTGTTCGATCAGGGCGTGCTGTTCGCCGGTGGGCCGCTGGGCGCGGAGGACGGCCTGGCGCTGGTGTGGGCCGAGAACGACGCCGCCGCGGCGGATATCGTGGCGAAGGACCCGTCGGTGATCGCGGGCGTCTTCGTCGCGAAGATCGAACCCTGGCGCCCGCGTTTCCGGCGCGACGAGGCCTTGCCGAAATAGGCGCTCAGCGAGGCGCGTTGGGCAGGCCGTTCTTTTCCCGCCCGGCGCGGATCTTGTCCTGGTCGGCGACGATCTTGTCGCGGAAGGCCTGCAGGTCCTTGTGCGCTTTTGCGCGGTCGCCCTCGTCCCCGTTCGGGTCGGGATGGGCCAGGTCCCAGGCCAGCAGCCGGTCGATGACAGCGATGAGCCGTGGAATGTCGCCAAAGGCGTATTGATTGATCCCCGGCCCGAAGGTCGCGAAAATCGCGCCGAGGGCCTGTTCGGCGCCGGGGTGCTGGCGCACGTAGCCCGGCGCGCGCAGCTGGGCGGCGTAGTACCAGAACACGCCTTCGTCGGGCTGGCCGGCCGCGAACAGGCGCTGGGCCAGCATGACCATGGAAACCGGATCACCAGGATCGACGCCCGCGATGACGCTTTCGACCGGTGCGTAGCGCAGGGGATCGGCCGCCGCGGCCTTGTCCGCCCAACGTTTCGCTTCCGCCTCATCCTTCGGCACGCCGACGCCCTGGGCATACATCATGGCGAGACCCGACATGGACTCCGGGTCTCCGGCCTCTGCGGCGCGGCGCATCCAGCGGGCCGCCTGGACCGGGTCCTTGGGCCTTTCGGACGGAATGTCTGGTCCGCTGGCAGGGCGGACTTCGACGTCCTTGCCGGTCAGATAAATCACCGATAGCCGCTTCATGGCCTCAACGTCACCGCCGTCGGCCAGGTCGATCAGCGCTTTGAACTCGGCCTCGCTTCGCCTTTGCTCCCATCGCGCCGACTCGGCCGGATCGGCCGGCACATATTTGCCCTCGGCGTAGAGGTCGCGGAGAATCTCCATGGCGTAGGGATCGCCGGCGTCGGCGGCACGGCGATACCAACGAAGGGCTTCCGCCGTGTCCGGCTTCAGACCGTGTTCGCCCTTCAGCCAGGCGTCGCCGAGTTCGATGGCGGAGTTGGGGCCGCTGAACGCGCCACGGTGCGGGCCCGCGCCATGGCGTTCGACGTCGAGCATCCAGTCCTTGATCGTCTGCGCCTGGGCGCGGGACTCCCAGAGCGCCGCCTCCGCAGGGTCCTTGCGCACGCCTCGGCCCTCGCGCAGCAGATAGGCCAACAGGTTCATGGACTGACCGTCGCCGCGTTCGGCGGCGACACGGCGCCAGCGCGCGGACTGGACCGCGTCGTACACGGGCGAACTGGTTTCGGAGTAGATTTCGGCCAGGCCACGGGTCGCCAGCAGGTCACCCATTTCGGCGGCACGCAGATACCAGCGCACCGCCTCGCGCAGATCCTCCGTGGCGCCCTGACCATACTGGAGCGCCAGACCGAGATGGGCCATGGCCTCCGGATCGCCCTTCTCGGCGCCCATCCGGTAGAACCGGACCGCCTCCGTCTTGTCCTCAGGCACGCCCATTCCGTACTCATGGAAATGGCCGAGCGCGTAGAAGGCGGTCGGCTCGCCCTGGTCGGCGGCCTTGCGCAGCAGCGCCAGCGCGCGGGCCTCATCGCGCAGAGGGGTGTCGGCGCCATAGAACCAGGCCAGGCGCACCATGGCCTTGGGCTCTCCCGCTCGCGCCTGCTCGACGTCCGACCGGCTGATGTCGTCCTCGTCGGTGACGCGCCGCCACTGGCCGTCGGCGGCCTTGCACCAGAGGCGCTCGCCCACGCCCTGGGCCACGGCGCGCCACTCGCATCCGGGGAAGTCGCCAGGGCCGGGGGCCTGGGCGCGGCCCGCGCCGGGCGCCAGGAGGAGCGCGCCGGCCAGCAGCGCCCCGTGCAATCCGCTTGACGCCATCTCGTCCCCCCGAACAGGGGATGAGCCTAGCCGCCGGCCGCGCTATCGACAACGCCGCCCGCCGCAAGCTTCGCCACAATGCTTGCGGGCGGGTGATCGCTGATTAGGATGGGGACGCCGGTCCAGACGCGCCGGTAGCCCGTGAGCCGCCCGCATGGCCAGAGACGGACTGTCCAGTGACCCGTTGGTGATCCAGCGCGTGCTCGATCACATCGACCGCAAGACCACGGACCTGGCCGACGTCACCTGGCGCGAGCCGGTGGAGAACTACCTCTCGCCCGAACGGTTCGACGCCGAGCTCAGGCTGCTCCGGCGCTGGCCGGTCCCCTTCTGTCCCTCCGCCCTGCTGCCCACCGCCGGGGCCTACCTGGCGCGCGAGGCGGCGGGCACGCCGCTGCTGGCGGTCCGGGGCGAAGACGGCGTCGTGCGCGCGTTCCGCAACACCTGCCGCCATCGCGGCGCCCAGGTCGCGGAAGGTTCGGGCTGCGCCGGCGGCTTCATGTGCCCCTTCCACGGCTGGACCTACGGCCTGGACGGCGCCCTGCGCCACGTGCCCCATGAGGAGGGGTTCCCCGGCCTGGACCGCTCCGCCCACGCCCTCATGCCGGTCAGGACCGAGGAACGCGGCGGGCTGGTCTTCGTGACCCAGGAGCCGGCCGCCTTCGCCGAGGGCGCTCTGGACGGCTTTCCCGAGCTGATCCCGGCGGACGAGCGGCTGCATCCGGTGGACGAGATCGAGGTCGCCTCGAACTGGAAGCTCTTGGTAGAGGGGTTCCTCGAGGGCTACCACATCCGCCCGACCCACAAGGACAGCTTCTTCCCCCACGGCTTCGACAATCTGAATGTGATCGAGACCTTCGGGCGCAACCGCCGGGTCACCTTCCCCTTCCGGGCCATCGAGAAATTCCGCGCCCGTACCGCGCGCGAGGGCAGCGCCGAGCGGGTGCTGAGCTACGTCCACCACCTGTTTCCCAATGTGCTGGTGGTCACCTTCCCCGACCTGATCGCCATGGTGGTGCTGGAGCCCATCGCCATCGACCGCACCCGGGCGATCACCTGGTCCTTCGCCGGGCGTGCGGACCGCAACCGCGACAATCCCGACGCGGCGGCCCAGGCCATGGCCTTCCTGGACGCGGGTGTGGCGGAGGACCGCGCCATCGCCTGTTCGATCCAGAAGGGGCTGAAGCGCGGGGCCAACACCCACTTCGAGTTCGGCCGCTTCGAGGGCGGCCTGACCCATTTCCACCAGCACCTGAACGAGCTGCTCGGGGCGGACGCGGGCCCGGCCTAGGTCGGGGGCGCTGCTGTTCCGACCGGAATGACGACGCCGGTCATGACCGTCACCACCAGGCCGAGCCAGGCCAGGATGGCGACGACCACCATGATGTGGATCTGTGAAACCTTGGCGTCGAGGTCGGCGTCGCCGAGCGGCTTGTGTCCGCCCCGGAATATCCACCAGTAGAACGCATTGTCGACGGACAACCAGGCCCTGCGGGCCATGGCGAGGAATGTCTCGGGGTGCCGGTCGATCAGGGCGCGGCGGACCCGCGCGTACAGCCAGAACTGCGACAGGATGCAGGCCAGGAAGACCGCGAGCGGGATGAGGAAAATCGGAAAGGTCATGTGGTCTCGCCCCGCCAGGGACCGATGATAGGCGCCGCTCGCGCCGCGGCACAACGCCCTCGGAGACCTCACCGCGCCCCTGAGCGCAATTCAACGCCGGACCGGACCGCAAGACCCTGATCGCTGATAAGATTTCCCCGATTTAACTGGTGGCTGGCGAGCGCCGCCCCCAGGGTGAAACGGGGTGGAGACAACGCATGGGCAAGGCGCGCCCGCTGGCTTTCGGCGTGATCCGTCGCACGGGCGCTTCCAAGCGGAGGCGGCTGGCGCTAAGGTATTTAGCAGAGCCTCGGCGACAGCCACGGAGTCCGTTCATGGCAGATGTCTTCCGCCCCGCCCGATCCGGCGCCGCCTCGGTGCTGGGTCCCCTCGAAGGCGAGATCATGGAGGTGGTCTGGAAGACCGCCGGCGCGATCTCGGTGCCGGAGGTGCATCGGGCGCTCAACGACGCCGGACGGCCGATCTCCTATTCCGCGGTCAAGGCGGTGCTGAACAACCTGGCGGACAAGAGCCGGCTGGCCAAGACCCGCAAGGGCAAGCTGACCTGCTTCGCCGCCACCCGCTCGCGCGAGGAGTTCGACGCCCAGGTCATCGCCACGGTGGTGGGCTCGCTCAAACGCAATTTCGGAGCGCCCGTGATCGCCCAGCTGGTGAATGAACTGGCCGTCGACCAGGAGACCCTCGAGGAATTCGAGCGGGTGATCGCCGCCAAGAAGTCGGAGCTGAAGTCGTGATGGAGCCCCTCTGGCACACCCTGGCCGATCCGCTGTTCGGCGGCCCGTTCCGCAACCTCTGGCCCCTGGTCGTGGCGCCGATCCTGGCCGCCCTGATCGCCGATCGCGCCGCGCGCGCCCTGCCGCGCGACGCCTCCAGCTGGATTCCCGCCGCCCTGTTGGCCGCCCTGCCGGGCCTGGCGCTGCTCAGCCAGGCCGCCATCGCCTTCACCATGACCGACGGCGTGGTCATCAGCTGGCGCGGCGCCGTGCTCGACTGGCTGACCCCCGGGATCGCCATCGCCTGGATCGGCCATGGCCTCATCCGCGCGGCGCTGCGCCAGCGCGAGGTTGCGCGCCTGTTCAAGGCCGGCCGCGCGCCGTCCGCGCGCCTCGCCGAGGCGGCCTCGGCGCTGGGCCTGACCGCGCTGGAGCTGCCGACGCCGGACAGGGAATGTTTCGTCGCCGGTGTCGTGAAACCCACCGTCTTCGTCTCGCGCGGCGCCCTGGAGAGCCTGAACGACGCGGAGCTCGCCGCGGCTCTGCACCACGAGCGCGCCCATGTGCGTGGCCGCGACACCCTTCTGCTGTCCGTCCTGTCCTTCCTGCGCGATCTCGCCCCCTGGGGCGCGCCGAGCGCGCTGGAGGCCTACCAGGCCGCCCGCGAGGCCGCCGCCGACCGCGAGGCCGCCCAGCGCGCCGGTCCCCTGAACCTGGCCTCGGCCCTGGTCTCCCTGGCCCGGCCCGCCACCACCGCCCCGTCGGTGGCCCTGCCCATGGCCAAGCCCGAGACGCTGCGCTGGCGCATGCAGGCCCTGCTGGAAGAGGGCGCCCCCGAGGCGCCCCCGCGGCAGTCCTGGATGCGGGCGGCAGGCGGCGTGGGCGCCGGCGCCCTGATCGTGGCCCTGCCGGTGGCCCAGATTCAGCTGCTGTACATGGTTTGCAGCGGATAATCGAACACGGGCTTCCATTCTCAGGCGCATCTGCTAAGTACATTAGCACTTGGGCGCCGGGGGGCGACCGGGAGACCGATCGATGGCCTTGGCGACCACCCGCGCGCGACTGTTCGCGTCGCTCCTGCTTGCGACCCTCGCCTCCGGCGCCGCCACGACGGCATTGGCCGCCCCGGACCCCGCCCAGACCTCCGGGGGCGCCGGCGCCATAGTCTACCCCGTGGAGTTCTTCGCCTCGGCCCAGCCCAACACCGCCATGGACATGATCCAGCGGGTGCCGGGCTTCAGCTTCGACGGCGGCTCCAATGTTCGCGGCTTCGCCGGCGCTGTCGGTAATGTGGTGATCGACGGCGCGCCGCCCACCTCCAAGAGCGATTCCCTGGAGGACGTGCTGCGCCGCATCCCGGCCTCCGCGGTCGAGCGGATCGAGCTGGTGCGCGGCGGCGCCGGGGGCGTCGACATGCACGGCCACTCGGTGATCGCCAATGTGGTGCGCAAGACCGGGGCGGCGAAAACCCTGCTGATCGGCCTGGCCGACGAGTTCCACCAGAACGGCAAGACCGCCCCGGCGCTCCGGGTCGAGGGCTCGATCCGCCAGGGCGGGCGCCAGGTCGACGGCTCCATGCTGCTCTACCAATACGTCGACAACGGCGCGGGCTCGGGTCCCCGGGTGCGCCGCGACGGTTCGGGCAACGTGATCCAGAACGCCTTCCAGGCCCAGCAGGGCGGCGGCTCCGGCATCCAGCTCAAGGGCGGCGCCCAGTCGCCCCTCGGCGGCGGCGACCTCAGGCTCAACGCCGACTACACCTACGAGCCCTACTGGTTCACCATCGACGACAATGACCCGATCAGCGGCGTCCACTTCCTCACCCACGACGACTACAGCCGCTCGGAGGGTGAGGCCGGCGCGCACTGGGAGCGCAAGATCCCGTCGCTGTTCGGCGGCGGCCTGGGCGTCGAGGGCCTGGCCCTGCAGCGGCTCAAGCACGAGGACCTGACCTCGGAGTTCCGCGTGCCCGGCGACATCGCCCGCTTCGCCGAGCTGGACGACTCCGGCGAGAGCATTGCGCGCACGGTACTGCGCTGGTCACGCAGCCCCAAGCTGTCCATCGAGGGCGGCGGAGAGGCGGTGTTCAACTTCCTGGAGGCCAAGGAGAGCTTCGTCGAGAACGGCGCGCCCGTCCCGCTGCCGGCCGACCACGTGCGGGTCGAGGAGAAGCGGGGGGAGGCCTTCGCCCAGGCGACCTGGCGGGTCGGCCCGACCCTCTCGCTCGAACTGGGCTCCAAGTTCGAGACCTCGACGCTGACGGTCAGCGGCGACGCCTCGTCCCAGCATTCCTTCTTCTATCCCAAGCCGCGGGTGCTGCTGACCTGGTCGCCCGGCGCCAATGACCAGGTCCGCTTCCGCTTCGAGCGCGAGGTCGGCCAGCTCGACTTCAAGACCTTCGCCGCCTCCACGACCTTCGCCACCGGCACGGTCCAGGCCGGCAACCCCGACCTGCATCCGGATCAGACCTGGACGGTCGAGGGCGCCATCGAGCACCGCTTCTGGGGCAAGGGCGCCGCCGTGCTCAGCCTGCGCCACAAGACCATCACCGACGTGGTCGACCGCATCACCATCATCGATCCGGGCTGTTCCTCCACGCCCGGGAACCCGCTGTTCCAGCCCGGCTGTCCCGTGGGCGGACGCCCGCCGGGGGCCTTCGACGCGCCCGGCAACATCGGCGACGGCTGGGCCAACGAGCTGCAGACGGACCTGACGCTGCCGCTCGACCGGCTGGGGATCAAGGGCGGGCTGCTGCGGGGCTCAGCGACCCTGCGCAACTCCGAGGTCACCGACCCGACCACCCACACAACCCGGCGAATCTCCAACCAGCACGCCCAGGACCGCGAGCTGCACTTCAGCCAGGACCTGGCGCGGCAGAAAGCCACCTGGGGGATCAACTATTTCGGCGGCTTCCGTGAAGCGAGCTTCCTGTTCAACGAGGTGCGCACGGTGAAGGGCCAGCCGTGGCTGGACGTCTTCTACGAGTACAAGCCCAAGCCCGGCCTCGCGATCCTGTTCCAGGCCAACAACCTGCTCACCCGAGGCTTCACCCGCGAGCGCGAGGTCTGGACGGGCCTCAGGGACGCCAGTCCCGTCTCCTTCCAGGAGCGCCGGCCCCTGCCCTACCGGCCATACCTCTATGTGCGGGTGCGCAAGACCTTCGGATGAGCGAGAAACACGTGCGCGCCCACAACGCGGATCGTCTCTGAATCCGTCTCTGTGCGCGCAGTACATTGCTGCGAATTAATCCACCTTTCCGGTAATTAATTGGAGCCTAGGGGCCCTCTCCCTCAGGTTCGCTCGCAAGTGTGGGAGAGGGATTTATGCGTCTCGTCGGATTGGCGGCCCTGATATTTGCCGCCGGAGCAGGCTCGGCCATGGCGCAGGAACCGGCGCCCGCCGCGGCCCCGGCCGCCGCCGCCGCCGCCGCCGACAAGGCGGTGACCTCCTATCCGGCCGCCTTCTTCGCCGACCAGGCGCCCAACACCGCCGCCGACATGATCGACCGCCTGCCGGGCTTCAGCTTCGACGGCGGCGGCGGGGTGCGCGGCTTCGCGGGCGCCGCGGGCAACGTCCTGATCGACGGCCAGCGCCCGACGTCCAAGAACGACGACCTCTATTCCGTGATCCGCCGCATCCCGGCCTCCCAGGTCGAGCGCATCGACGTGATCCGCGGCGGCGCCCCCGGCATCGACATGCAGGGCAAGACGGTGGTGGCCAACATCATCCGCAAGGCCGGCGGCGGGACGTCGGGCGTGGTGGCCTTCGCCCAGATCTTCACCGGCGACGGCCGCTACAATCCCCAGGGACGGGTCGAGATCACCCACCATCAGGGCGACAAGACCTTCGAGGGCTCGGTCCTTTTCGCGAGGTTCTACGACGACGGCGCCGGCCCCGGACCGCGCCGGGTGCTGAACGCCTCGAACGTGGTCACCGACCTGGCCCATTCGCAGAACCAGGCCGGCGGCCTGCAGAACACCGTCACCGGCGCCTTCGAGCAGCCGGTGCTCGGCGGCAAGTTCCGCATCAACGCCTTCGCCCAGGACATGCGCTGGCATCAGAACTTCGACGACGACTTCGTCTTCTCCTCGCCCCACCACGAGCTGGAGAACGACCGCCAGCACCGTCTCGACGGCGAGGTGGGGGCCCACTACGACCACCCGCTCTGGGAGAAGACCTCGCTTGAGCTGATCGGCCTGCAGCACTCCGGGACCAATGTCTTCGTCTCGCGCTTCGCCATGCCGGGCGAAAGCGACAACTTCCAGGAAAGCGACCGCTCCAGCGAGAGCATCGCGCGCGCCGTGGTGCACTGGAACCACTCGGACAAGCTGACCTTCGAGGGCGGCGGCGAGTTCGCCTTCAACGTCCTGACCAGCAAGACCAGCTTCATCTCCAACGGCTCGGTGGTGCAGCTGCCGGCCGCCAACGTGCGGGTCGAGGAAAAGCGCGGCGAGGTGTTCGGCCAGGCGACCTGGCGGCCGGTCCCGACCTTCACCGTGGAGGCGGGCGCGCGGGTGGAGACCTCCACCATCTCCTCCAGCGGCGACGTGGTGCTGCAAAAGACCCTGACCTACCCCAAGCCCCGCGTGGTCATGACCTGGTCGCCCAATCCGGAGAACCAGGTCCGCGTGCGCTTCGAGCGCGAGGTCGGGCAGCTGAACTTCCGCGACTTCGTGGCCACCTCTTCGCTGAACGGCTCGGGCGTGCAGGTCGGCAACCCCGACATCGTGCCCCAGAAGGCCTGGGTGGCGGAGGCGACCTACGAGCGTCACTTCTGGAAGAGCGGCGCCGCCGTGATCGGCGTCACCCACAACCAGCTCGAGGATGTGGTCGACCGCAAGCCGGTGCACGATCCGGGCTGCTCCGACGTGCCCGGCAATCCGCTCTACCGCCCGACCTGCCCGGTCGGCGGCCAGGGACCCAGCGTGTTCGACAGCCCCGGCAATATCGGGACGGGAACCGAGGATGACCTGTTCGCCAGCCTGACCCTGCCGCTGGACCGTTTCCTCATCCCCGGCGGCATGCTCAAGGGCCAGGCCAACTGGCGTTTCATGAAGGTCACCGACCCGACCACGGGCGTGGAGCGCGAAATCTCCGGTCGCCGTCCGCTGGATGCGGAAGCGCACTTCAGCCAGGACCTGCCGCGCCTGAAGTTCAGCTGGGGCGTCAACGTCAACGTCTCCTGGCGTGAGCGCTACTTCCGCCTGACCGAGGTGGACACCTACGACCTGGGCACCTTCGTGCAGCTGTTCGGCGAGTACAAACCCAAGCGCGACCTGGGCTTCCGCGTCGAGATCGAGAACGCCGGCGCCCGGCCCTTCGTGATCACCCGCCAGGTCTTCTCCGGCCCGCGCAACACCTCGCCGGTGGCCTTCACCGACCGCCGCAACCAGAACAATCGCCCCGCCGTCTATTTCCGGGTGCGCAAGACCTTCGGCTGACCCTCCCTCCAGAGCCCGGCTGAAGCAGGGGCGGCTCCGGCGGGAGCCGCCCCTTTCCTTTTCAGGGGTGCGCCGACGCCATGCGCTTCAGCCGTTCGATGGCGTGCTCTTCCATGGCCTTCCCGACCGCGTAGTCGACGACGAACTGGCGGGGCCATGGAGCCTGCGCAATCTCGAGCATGCCCAGATTCCGATAGAGGTCGGTCCAGTCGATCTTCTCCGGCGTCGGGCCTTCTCCGAACATCGCCAGAACCATCCGATCCACCGGCTCACGCACCGAGGGCGTGTCGGCCAGGGCGTTGTCCAGCTGCGCGCGCGAGATGTTGAACGAGTCGAGCTTCGCCACGGCCGCCTCCCTCAGCATGTGCATGAGCACAATGGAGAGGTGCTCCCGGGGATGCTGTTCCCGGGCCGGATCGCAGTGGGCGATCCTGGCCTGCAGTTCGGGATCGCCCGCCAGCTGTCGCTGCAGGTCTTCGGCTCGTCCGACGGGCGAGTCGGCGGCGCTCCGCGTGTAGGCCGCGATCATGGATGAACGCGCTGGTCCGCCGATCCCCGCCCAGGCGCAGGCGCCAAGGGCGGCGATGTCGGGCGGGGCCAGCTCCGCTCGCAGCACGGGCGGAACCGAAATCGGCGCATCGCCGGTGGCGACACGCAGGCGCACGATCTCACCGGGCTTTGCCTGCGGCCGTGTCCACGGCGGCTGCTGGGCGGCCCAGCGCAGCACGCGCCGGCGCGTCATCGCCGAGAGGCCTGAGGTGTCCGCGATCCTGCAATGGGTCAGGTTGTGCCGTACGGAGGCCTGACACAGCACCAGCACCACCCGCGACTGTTCGCCAGGCGCGAGCGCGGGACCCTCACCGTCGATCGGCATGTGAAAGACATTGCTCTCCGGGACTGCCCTGCCAGCTTGGCCCGAGGCAGGTCCCGCCCAGGTCATGGTCATGGCGAGCGCGCCGACGCCCAGAACCGCCCTCAAGCCCATCCGAACGTCCCCCGTCCCGGCGAAACATACCCCAGCCTTCGGCCGCTGCCGATTTTTTCAAAACCAACGCCTTTCCCGCGAAACATTGCCGCGAATTAATCCACCTTGCCGGTATTTAATTGGAGCGCGGGCGCCGCCTCCTCCACGGTCTCAAATTCGAGCGGGGAGTTGAGAAAATGCGTCTGATCGGTTTGGCGGCCCTGGCCTGGGCGGCCGGCGCGACGGTGGTTCAGGCGGACGACGCGGGATCGGTTCCAACGGCCGCCAGCGCCGACCAGGCGGTCACCGCCTACCCCGCCGCCTACTTCGCCAGCCAGAACGCCAACACCGCTTGGGATATGGTCAACCGCATTCCCGGCTTCACCTTCGAAGGCGGCGACAATGTGCGCGGCTTCGCGGGTGCGGCGGGCAATGTGCTGATCGACGGCCAGCGTCCGACCTCCAAGTCCGACAGCCTGCAGGACATGCTCAAGCGCATCCCGGCCGGCCAGGTCGAACGGGTCGAGGTGATCCGCGGCGGGGCCCCGGGCGTCGACATGCACGGCAAGGCGATGATCGCCAATGTGGTGCGCAAGTCCGGCGGCGCCTTCCGCGGGACCATCGTCGCCGTCGACCTCCAGCAGAGCGACGGGCGCAACAATCCGCAGCTCCGGCTCGATGGCACCGGCAAGGTCGGAAACTACCGCTACGAGGCGGACCTGCTGGTGGCCAATTTCGTGGACGGCGGGGTCAACGACGGGCCGCATGAGGTGCGCGACGCCGCCGCGACCCTGCGCAACCGCTCCGACATGCACAACCGCGGCGGCGGCGTCCAGGCGGTCCTGACCGGGTCGCTGGAGACACCGGTGATGGGCGGGACCTTCAAGGTCAACGGCATGCTGAAGGACCAGCCCTACCACGCCGACCTGCACGACAATTTCCCGGGAACCTTTGTCTTCTCCGGCCCCCAGGACGAGCACGACCGTCAGAACCAGGCCGACGGCGAGCTGGGCCTGCACTACGAGCGCCCACTGGGTCCCAAGGCCTCGGTCGAGCTGATCGGCCTGCAGCACCTGAGCAAGGTCCACATCAGCTCGCTGTTCGCCAATTCGTCGGAGACCGACGACTTCCAGCTGCGCGATACCGGCGGCGAGAGCATCGCGCGCGGCGTGCTGCACTACACCCCCTCGGCCAGCCTCGGCCTCGAGGGCGGCGGCGAATTCGCCTACAACTGGGTCAACACCAGGACCAGCTTCAGCCAGAACGGGACCGCCATCCCGCTCCCGGCCGCCAATGTGAAGGTCACCGAGAAACGCGCGGAGGCCTTCCTGACCGCCACCTGGCGTCCGTCGCCGAAACTGACGGTGGAGGCCGGCGCCCGCTTCGAGGCCTCCCAGATCGCCTCGACCGGCGATGTGGTGCTGTCCAACACCTTCTCCTTCCCCAAGCCGCGGGTGCTGCTGACCTGGTCGCCGACCGCCACCGATCAGGTGCGGATCCGGCTGGAGCATGAGGTCGGCCAGCTGGACTTCAACAACTTCGTCGCCTCCTCGTCGCTGAACTCGAGCGGGGCCGCGATCCTGACCGGCAACCCCAACCTGACCCCGCAGCAGAGCTGGGTCGCGGAGGCCGCCTTCGAGCATCACTTCGGGAAGAGCGGCGACGTGGTGCTGACCGCCCGGCGCCTGAAGATCACCGACGTGATCGACCGGGCGCCCGATCCGACGGGCGCCTTCGACGCTCCCCACAACATCGGCTCGGGAACCGAGACCGACCTGATCGGCAGCTTCAGCCTGCCGCTGACCGCGCTCATCCCGCACGGTGAGCTGAAGGGCATCGCGACCTTCAGGGACTCCCGGGTGACCGACCCGACCACGGGGCGCACGCGCGCGATCTCGGGCCAGCACCCGGTCGACGCCGAAATGCACTTCGTCCAGGACTTCCCGGCGCGCAAGGCCAGCTGGGGGGTGGACGTCTTTTCGGTGTTCGCCGAGCACTACTACCGCTTCAACGAGATCGACACCTTCCGGGTCAGCCGCCCCTGGTTCACCCTGTTCGCCGAGTACAAGGCCCGACCCGACCTGGCCTTCCGGGTGATGGTCGATAACCTGACCAACCAGCCCTTCGTCATCGAACGCGACGTCTTCGCCGGCTCGCGCGCCAGCCATCCCGCGCCGGACTTCACCGACCGCCAGGCCCGCATCTACGGGCGGCTGCTCTACATCCGGGTGCGCAAGACCTTCTGAGACTGCTCGGGCGGCCACCACCCCCAGCACAGGCCGCAACGAGAAGGGGCGGCTCCTCGCGGAGCCGCCCCCTTTTTTGTCTGGCCGGTTTGGCGGAAGCCTAGAGCTCCTGCCCCCGGTCGGTCAGCCCCGAGGGGTTCGCCTGGGGGTCGTTCACGCCGTGTCCCCAGTGCTTGAGCACGGGCGACAACACCAGGAAGATCACGCCGGCGACCATGCCGGCGATCCCGATCATCTGGAACACGTGGTCGTACTGGGTCAACGCCGCGCCCGGGTCGAGCACCTGGCCGCCGACCGTGTCGGAGGAGGTCGTCGAGGCCACCGCCGCCGCGACCCACTGGCCCCAGGCGGTCGCCAGGAACCACACCGCCAACATCGTCGAGATGATGCTCAGCGGCGCCAGCTTGGTGATCTCCGACAGACCGACCGGCGACAGGAACAGCTCGCCGGTGGTGTGCAGCAGATAGGCGCCGGCCAGGAAGATGATCGGCAGGCGGAACGCCGCGTCGTGGAACTGCGAGCCCCAGACCAGCAGCATGAAGCCCGCGCCGACCTGAAGCAGGCCGAGGCCGAACTTGATCAGCGGTCCCGGGTCCTTGCCGATGCGGCCGAGCCAGGTCCACAGCGCCGCGAAGATCGGCGCGAAGATCAGGATGAAGCCGGCGTTGAACGACTGGGTCTGGCCGGCGGTGATGCCGGCGTCGATCCAGATCACCGACTTGGGATCGAGGTGGGCGGCGGCGAGCTGGGCCGCCGACGACAGAACGATCTCGTGGCCGCCGAGCGAGAAGATGATCGGGGCCGCGAGCAGGTTCAGGTCGGTGTTGCGGTCGGCGAACAGGCTGAGCGAGCTGCCCGCCTGTTCGAACAGGGCGAAGAACACCACGCAGCCGCAGAGCAGGACCATCGCCAGCATCAGCCGCTCGCGCTCGACCTTGGTGCATTTGGTGGCCATGAACCAGGCGAGGTAGCCGATGACGCCGACCGAGGCCGCCGCCAGCAGGGATCCGACGACCGCGAAGAAGTTCGCCGCCTGCAGGCCGAAGGCCGCCTTTCCGCCGTTCGCCTTGGCCGCGGTCAGGGCCGCGGCGATCGCGTCGCGGGCCGCGCCGTCGGCGCGCAGCAGCATCCACACCACCCCGACGCCGAGCAGGCCGCCGATGTAGATCAGGGTCTCGCGGCTGATGCCGCCCAGCACCTTCTGCTTGAGCCGCTCCATGCTGGGAGGTTCGCCCTTGCCCTCGAGCAGGGGCTTGCCGATCACGAAGACGATGAAGCCCGCCAGCATGCCGACGCCCGCGAGGCCGAAGCCGTACTCCCAGCCGTAGGTCTGGCCCAGGTAGGAGCACAGGATGGCCGACCAGAAGGCGCCCAGGTTCACGCCGTAGTAGTAGAGGGTGAACCCGGGATCCCGGCGCGGATCGCCCTGGGTGTAGAGCTGCCCCACGATGGCGGAGATGTTGGCCTTCAGGAAGCCGACGCCCATGATGATGAAGCCCAGCGCCAGGTACATGACGCCCACGAAGATCGGGCTCTGGTCGGTGACCTTCTTGTAGGAAGCCTGGGTCAGGGTGCCCGGCAGCGGCGCGTCGGCCGGCAGGCCCTTGATCTGCAGATCGCCGGCCTTGGACGCCGACATCTCATAGCCCTTGCCCGCGACCATCAGCAGCGGCGGCTTGTCCTTGCGGCCGTCCGGCACCTCGACCTCGTAGCGCGTGTGGGCGCCGGCGGGGGTCGAGTATTCGATGTACTGCTTGGATGGGCCGGCGTGCACCGCCATCCCGATCTGGCCGATGACCAGCAGCACCGCGCCGAAGGCCACGGCCTTGCGGGTGCCCAGATATTTGTCGGCCAGGAAGCCCCCGACCAGGGGCACCAGATAGACCAGGGAGGTGTAGGCTCCGTACTGGCTGGCGGCGAACTTGTCGTCGAAGAGGAAGTGCTGGGTCAGGTAAAGGACGTAGATGCCGCGCATCCCGTAGTAGGAAAAGCGCTCCCACATCTCGGCGAAAAACAGGACGAACAGCCCGCGCGGATGCGTCTTGAACAGCTGCATCATCACGGGGATGCCCGTGAGGAGCGTGATCAACACCCCGGCCAGGTTGATGATTGTAAGCATGAAAGCCCTTCGCGTTTCCCAGCGGCAAAGGGTTCTTGACGACCCGCCGCCCCACAAGCGGCGGATAGGACCACGCGGAATGAGGGTTTACAAGCGGTTACGGTCCGTGAGCGGCCCCGGTGCGGCGAACGGTCGGGGGCTCACGTCGCGCGGCTAGACCAGGCGCAAATTCCTCGGAACTGCGTCCGTCCTGCTCCCTCCAACTCTGTCCGTCATCCTCGGGGCCGCGCAGCGGAACCCGAGGACCCAACAGCGAATCTTGCTTGAAGCCGGGAGCCTCTTCCCTTCGCAGCGCCAAAGTGGGGAGCTGTTGGGTCCTCGGGTCTCCGGCGCTCCGCGCCTCCGCTCCGAGGATGACGGACAAAGGGGTAAGGGGGCACGCGGCCGCCCGTCACCCCATCGACGCCATGTCGATCACGAACCGGTAGCGCACGTCGCTCTTGCCCATGCGCTCGTAGGCCTCGTTGATCCCGGCCATGGCGATCAGCTCGATGTCGGCGGTGATGCCGTGCGCCGCGCAGAAGTCCAGCATCTCCTGGGTCTCGCGCAAGCCCCCGATGGGCGAGCCGGCCAGGCGCCGGCGCCGGCCGAGCAGCGGCAGGGTGGCCACCGGCATGGGCTCCGTGTTCAGCCCCAGCATGACCATGGTCCCGTCGCGCGCCAGCAGCAGCATCTGGCTGGTCAGCTCGGACGGCGCCGAGACCGTATTGAGTATCAGCTCGAAGCTCTCCCCCGCCGCCTTCATCGCCTCCCGGTCTGTGGAGACCAGGTAGTGGCGCGCGCCCATGGCGAAGGCGTCGGATTTTTTCCGGTCGGAAGTCGAGATCACCGTGACCTCGCAGCCCATGGCCGCGGCCTGCTTGACCGCCATGTGGCCGAGACCGCCCAGGCCGATCACCGCCACCTTCGATCCCGGCCCGACCCGCCAGGTCTTCAGCGGCGAATAGGTGGTGATCCCGGCGCAGAGCAGCGGCGCGGCCTTGTCGAGCGGCAGGTTGTCCGGGATGCGCAGCACGAAATGCTGGTCGACCGTGACCTTGGTGGAATAGCCGCCGGCCGTGAAGGTCCCGTCTCGGTCGAGCGAGCCGTAGGTGCCCACGCTCTTGGGGCAGAACTGCTCCTCGCCCTGCAGGCACTCGGGGCAGGTGCGGTCTGACTGCACCAGGCAGCCCACGCCGACCCGGTCGCCGACCCGAAAGCGCGTCACGTCCGACCCGACGCGCGCGACCAAGCCGGCGATCTCGTGGCCGGGGACCAGGGGGTAGCGGGTGCGGCCCAGGTCGTTCCTGGCGAAGTGCAGGTCCGAGTGGCAGACGCCGCAGAACTTGATGTCGATCAGCACGTCCTCGGGTCCCGGCTCGCGCCGGTCGAAGGCGAAGGGCTGCAGCGGGCCCGTGGCGTCGTAGGCGGCGTAGCCCCGGGTCGGGATCATGGGTTGTCCTCAGGCTTCGGGCGGCCGCCGGTTTCTCATGTTCGCGCGCCCGGCGCCAGCGCTCAAAGGACCTCGAACACCTCGTAGGCGGCTCCGTTCGGCCGCCGCTCGCCGACACCTACGGACACGATGGTGTTGAGCCAGGCCAGCTCCGGCGCCGCGGTTTCGAAGAAGGGGGCGGTGCGCAGATAGTACTCCGTCGGCGCCACGCCCTCCCCCCGCGCCAGACGGGCGCTGACCTCCGCCGAGGCATGACGCACGCCGCGATAGGTCATCAGGATCAGGGCGCCGGTGTCGGTCTTCAGGGCCAGGCGCACATCCTGCTGGAAGGAGCCGTCGGCGCGGGTGAGCAGCAGGTCCGAACCCGCGAGCGGCAGAACCTGGCCGGACAACCGCTCCCCTGCGAAGCCGCCACCGGCCACCGGTATGATCCGCCGCTCGCCGGCGGGGGTGGCGCCCAGGACCTCGATCGGGTGCAGGTCGATGGTCAGTCGAAAGAGATGGCGGGACTTGAGCGACATGGCGGGCGGGCTCCGGGCTGGGAGCCGTGAGGATGAGCGGCGGCCGCGCCGGTTCAAAACGATGGCGCTTCGGTGTGACGACAAGCTGTGCTTGAAATGAACCATGTCGCCGCGCCACCCCCCGCTGGAATCGCTCCGCTTTCTCGAGGCCTGCGTCCGCCACGGCAACTTCACCCGCGCAGCCGCTGAGCTGGGGGTGACCCCCGCCGCCGTAAGCCTGAGAATCCGCACCCTGGAAGCCGAACTCAGCGTGGCGCTGTTTGTCCGCTCGGGCCCCAGGTTGACGCCCACCGAAAAGGGCGCGGCGCTGGCGCGGCCGGTCGCGGCGGGATTGAAGCTTATCCGCGGCGCCGTCGAGGATTGCCGTGACGCACCCGAGGCCGTGCGGATCAGCGCGGCGCCGACCCTGGCCAATCAGTGGCTGGCGCCGCGGCTGGCGCGCTGGCACGCCCTGGCGGGCGCGGCGCCGGTGCGGCTGGACGTGACGACCGAGCTTCGTCCGCCCGGCGGCTTCGACCTGGCCATCCGCACCGGAGACGGCGACTGGCCAAGCCTGGCCAGCACGCCGTTGATGCAGGTCAGCGCCACGCCCATGCTCGCCCCGGACCTCGCGGCGCGCCTCCGCCTGACCTCGCCTGAAGACCTGGCCGCCCTGCCGTTGCTGCCGCACGACGACTGGCCGCGCTGGTTCGCGCTGGCCGGGGCCGGGGGAGCGCCGCTCACCTACTATCCGGACGACTACCCCACCCATGAGCTGGACGCGTCCGCCGCCCTGGCCGGCGCGGGCGTCGCGCTGCTGTCGCCGCTATTCTTCGCCGACCTGATCCGGCAGGGCAGGCTGCTCCAGCCCTTCGCCCAAATCCTGCGCGGACCGGCGCGCCACCACCTGCTGTCGAGGCCTGGGGAAGACCGCCCGGCGGTGAAGCGCTTCGCAGCCTGGCTGATCGAACAGGCCCGGTCGGCGGACGACTAGCCTTTGAGCTCGGCGATCACCGCCTTGGCGGCAGCCGGGTTCCTGACCTTGGCGCCCGAGATGAAATACAGGAACACGTCGCCGCGCCCGGCCCACGCCTGCGCCCGCTTGGCCCAGCCCTTCAGCTCCTCCGCCGTCAGCCCCGTCTCCAGGTCCTCGCGGCTGGACATCAGCCGGGCGTAGGTGAAGTCGGCGGTCGGCTGGTCGATCTCGGGGAAGTCCTCGTCGATGGCGAAGCAGATGGCCACGCCGTACTTCGCGGCCAGGTCGTAGAACTGCTGGCAGCAGAAGGTCGGGCTGCGCACCTCCATCACGTGGCGGGCGGGCACGCCGTCGATCTCCCTGGGCAGGCCCTTGAGGAACCCCTCGAAGTCGACCGGGTCGAACTTCTTGGTGGCCATGAACTGCCAGTTAATCGGCCCCAGCTTGTCGCCCAGCGCCGACAGGCCCTGGGTCAGGAAGCGCATGGCCGACTCCTTCGCCGCGTCCCCGGACAGCTCCTTGCGGTTGGTGCAGAAGCGCGAGGCCTTGACCGCGAACTTGAAGCCGTCCGGCGTCTCGTCGCGCCACTTCTCCCAGGTGTCGCGCTTGAAGTCGGAATAGTAGGTGCCGTTGATCTCGATCGAGGTCAGCTGCCGCGAGGCGTATTCCAGCTCGCGCTTCTGGGTCAGGTCGGAGGGGTAGAAGACGCCCCGCCAGGGCTCGTAGGTCCAGCCGCCGATGCCGACATAGATGTTTCCGCTCATGAGGAGTCCCCGCGCCCGCTGCCTGCCGCCCGGCTACCGACTTATGGATGGACGATCCTGCGCGCAACACCCGGTTGGGTCGGCGTCATACGTCGGGCGCAAGCAGACCGGTACAGGCCGGCGGCGTTCGCTTGTCGCTCGGCCGCTGGCGCCGCAGAACCGCCCTGTCGGGAATCCAGGACGACCGGTCATGGGTGTCGGGCGTCTCGTTGCTGTCGATCACCCGCCAGTGCAGCCGGCCCTTGACCAGGCGCAGGGTCGCGTGTCCGGTCGCGCCCCAGTGGCTACGGAATTGGACCGTCACCGGACCGCGGCCCACCACGCCGACCACCGAAGGTCCCCAGGTCTCGACCTCGTCCACGCGGTTGCCGAGGCGCGCCGTCGCCGCGTGAACGCCGCAGAGCTTCGTGCCGGTCGACCACAGCTGCAGCTCGAAGTAGTCGTTATCGCCCTCCCGGCAGCGTTCGGGCAGGAAGGCGTCACGCGCGGTGGAACAGGGCCAGACCACCTTCCAGCTTCCGTCCATCGGCGAGGCCAGCGCGGCGTCCGGCGCCAGCCAGGCGCCCAGCGCTGCGATGATCGAGATCCGGGCGGGCGCCGCGAACCTCACGCCTCATTCGCCTCGATCGCCGCGACGATGTCCGAGGCGGTGCAGGGCTTTTCGAGCAGCCGGCTGCCCGGAACCTTGCGGGGTTCGTCGGCGGTGAAGCCGGTCATGTAGATGACCTGGATCTCGGGCCGTTCGCGCCGGGCCGCCTCGGCGATGTCCCAGCCGGTCAGGCGTCCCGGCAGGCGGATGTCGGTCAGCAGGATGTCGAAGGGGCGGCTCAGGGCCTGCAGCGCCGTGTCGCCGCTCTCGGCCTCCGACACGACGAAGCCGGCGTCGCGAAGTTCGTCGCAGAGGACCTCGCGCACCAGCTCCTCGTCCTCGACCACCAGAACCGACGCGCGCGCCGACCTCATGCAGCCTCCTGGGCGGCTTGCGGGCAGACCGGCAGGTAGATGGTCACCCTGGCGCCCTGCCCCGGTGTACTCGCAATAACCGCGTCCCCGCCAGATTGTTTCACGAAGCCGTAGACCTGGCTGAGGCCCAGGCCCGTGCCCTCGCCCAGGGCCTTGGTGGTGAAGAAGGGTTCGAACGCCCGCTCCAGGATTTCGGGCGTCATGCCCGTGCCGGTGTCGGCGACGCTGACCGCGACGTACTCGCCGGCCGGCAGGGCCGGCAGCGCGGGGTCGTGCGGCTCGCACAGCCGGGTGGTGACGCTCAGGCGCCCACCCTCGGGCATGGCGTCGCGGGCGTTGACCATGAGATTGACCAGGGCGCCCACAGCCTCGCCGGCGTCGATGCGGATGGGAGGAAGGGTGTCGGCCAGTTCGGCCTCGGTCTCGATCCCCGGGCCCAGCAGGCCGCGCGACAGTTCCAGCGCCTCGCGGATGACGTCGTTGACGTCGGTGGCCACCGGCGACAGGGCCTGGCGGCGCGAGAAGGCCAGCAGCTGGCGGGTCAGCTGGGCGGCGCGCCGGGCGCCGGTGCGGGCGTTGTCCAGCGCCTTGGCGCCGGCCTTGGTCGGCTTGCTGGTCATCCGCTCGAGCCGGTCGAGATTGGCGAGCACGATGGTCATCAGGTTGTTGAAGTCGTGGGCCACGCCGCCGGTCAGCTGGCCCACCGCCTCCAGCCGCTGGGCGCGGGCGAAGTTGCGCTCGGCCTCGACGCGGGCGGCGGTCTCGGCGGTCAGCGCCGCGATGGCCTCGTCACGCTCGCGCACCCGCTGCTCCAGTTCACGATTGGCGGCCTGCAGGTGTTCGGGCGAGGGCCAGGCCAGCGCCAGGGGCATCAGTTTCCAGAGCACGATGGCGGTGACGATCGACGCCGCCGCGGTGACCACCTTGACCAGGGCCTCCACCCCATAGTCGGGGTTCCACAGGGTCCATATCGACATGACGTGGGTGGCGCCGCAGGCCAGGATGAAGACCGCGAAGGCCCAGACCACCGGCCCGAAGGCGATGTCGCGCCGCCGTCGCAGGAAGTAGGCCAGGGCGGCGGGAATGGAGAAATAGGCCAGCGCGATCACCGTGTCGGAGATCAGGTGGCTCCAGAGCAGCTCCGGGCGCCACAGCAGGCAGTAGCCGTGTGGCGACAGGCTGCGGACGTCGAACATCTGACGGATGTATTCGAACACGGGCGCCCCCCCACAGCATGTCACGCAAGAGCGCTCCCCGCTCTCGCGCCGGGACATGCTCTATACTCCTGGACGTAGAGCACGATTCAACGATCAGGAGAGTCCAGCTGATCGCATCGTGCTCTACGGAATGGTCCCTGCCTAACCTGCGTCGGTGCGGCCCGCAAAGGCGACCCGTGGGCGCAGTGTTCATTTCGAGCTGGGCGCCGCCGCGCCGGACATAAACCTCACGCTGTCGAGCAAAACTCTGCACAACGGCAGGGGATATTACAATACTCAAGCTATGGTCGACGCAATCGCTAAGCTTGGCTCAAATATTTCTCACGTATTAAATATTGTAGATAACAGGAAACTTTGAACGCCGGCGTTCATTTGGTCCCGGCGAGGCCGAAGAACTCAACGTTCTCGGCCGCTTATTCCCCGTAAAAGTAGAGGCGTAACTTGAAACTCTTATTGAGCGTAGCATCACTCATGCTGCTCGCCCCGGCCGTCGCCGGCGCTTACACCAACCCCACCCCGCCGTCCTGTCCCACCGGGGCCACAAACTGCACCATCAGCGTGCAGGACGCGGGGCATAACGACACGGCCAGCACCGCCACCAACACCAACACGACCAGTTCCCAGTCCGGCGTCTCCAGCGCGAGCGACCAGAGCGGCAACACCATCGCGCCCAACTTCGACAATTCCGCCCAGACCACCCAGAACGCCACGACCACCACCGGCGCGGTCACGTCCAACAGCACCGGCAACACCGGCGGCAACTCCAGTAACGACAACAAGAGCAACGCCAGCAACGGCGACCAGAGCATGGGCCAGGCCAACACCGGCTCGTCCTGGAACACGGTCGGCGGCAGCTCGTCGGGCGGCAACACCCTCTCCAATGGTCCAAGCACCAGCAGTTCCGACAATTCGGGCAATGCCAGCCTCAGCGGCAGCGGCAACAGCTCCAACACCAACACGACCGGCGCCAGCAAAAGCACGTCGTCGTCGGGTGGCAACACCCTGTCCAACGGCTCCACCGCCTCGGTCGGGCCCACCACCTCCTCGTCGGGCGGGAACACCCTGGCCAGCGACGCGAACAACAGCGGCGGCAACAGCCAGACCATGGTCGACGCCTCGACCCGCTATCAGTCGAAGACCATCTTCATTCCGTCGGTCATTCCCGGCACGCCGCCTTCGCAGCTCGCCGTCGGCAACGTGATCAAGGAAACCTCGGCCTGCGGCCCCCTGCAGCAGATCATCCGCCGGCCCGTGACCGGAACCTTCATCGGACTGATCTCCACCCGGGGCATCCCTCAGGGCTACACCGACGATCTGGCGCCGATGACCGATGGTAACGGGGCCCGCATCGACTATCGCCAGGCGCCGATGCCCGGGGGCGGCTACCGCCTGTTCGGGCACCAGGTGACCATGTTCACCACCGTGGTCGGGATCGCCAGCAGCCGCAACATCGCGCTCGGCGGCGGCGGCACGTCCGGAAGCTGGGGGCAGGCCGGCATGGGCGCGTCCAGCTCCAACCAGCGCCTGGTCACCTCCATCCAGCTGCGGGAGTGCGAGATCGGCACCCTGACCACCACCCTCGTCGAGGTCGCGCCCAAGCGGATTCGGCAATGACGGTGGTCGTCAGCCTGAGCCTCGCGACCATCTGCTTCCTGGGCCACTGCCATCCCGCGCTCGTCGGGGCGAACACCCCGGTCGGCGCCTTCCCGCTTCAGCACCGCATGGTGGTTTCGCCGGGCTATGGCGGCGATGTGCTTTCCTTCAGCGAGAACGCCGAAAGCGTTCTCGCCATCCATCGGGTCTGGACCCTGCGTCCGCGCGAGCATCGCCCCGAGCGGCTTTCCTCCGGGCGGACGTCCGACCGCAAGCTGGTCACCGGCGGCTGCATCAACGTGTCCCCGGAGGTCTACGCCGAGCTCGTCGACTGCTGCTCCCGCAGCGAGGTCCAGATCGTCGGCTAGGCCTGGCCCGTGCCTCGGGCTCGCCCTCAGTAGGCGAACTCGTCGTAGAGCTTGTTCAGGTCGCCGTTCCAGCGGCCGTGGTAGAGTTCCAGCAGCCGGTCGGCCGGGGTCAGGCCGCTCTCGGCGATCTCCTCCAACTCAGACAGGTAGCCGGTCTCGTCCACCATGCCGGCGGAGAAGCGGGCGCGGCGCCTCAGGCCATGGCGGGCGATATCCACCAGCTCCTCGGCCACCTCGCGGATCGGACGTCCCGCGATGGTTCCCTTCAGGCCGGAGCGGGCGGCGTCGAGGCGCAGCTTCGCCCGGTCCTGCGTCGTCCAGCCCTTGCACAGGTCCCAGGCGGCCTGCAGCGCGTCCTTGTCGTAGAAGATGCCGGTCCACAGCGCCGGCAGGCCGCAGATGCGGCTCCAGGGCCCGCCGTCCGAGCCGCGCATCTCCAGGTACTGCTTCAGGCGCACCTCGGGGAAGATGGTGGTCAAGTGGTCGGCCCAGTCCTTCATGGTCGGGCGCTGGCCGGGCATCTCGTCCAGTTCGCCGCGCATGAATTTCTCGAAGGAGCGGCCGGACAGGTCGATGTATTTGTCGCGCTTGGCGAAATACATCGGGACCTTCGTCGCGTAGCGCGCGTAGGCCTCGAAGCCGAAGCCGTCCTGGAACACGAAGTCCAGCATGCCGGTGCGATCGGGGTCGGTGTCGGTCCAGATGTTGGCCCGGTAGGACATGAAGCCGTTGGGCTTGCCCTCGGTGAAGGGAGAGTTGGCGAACAGGGCCGTGCCGATCGGCTGCAGCGCCAGGGAGGTCCTGAACTTCATCACCATGTCGGCTTCGGAGCCGAAATCCAGGTTCGCCTGGATGGTGCAGGTGCGCAGCATCATGTCGAGGCCGAGCTTGCCGACCTTGGGCATGTAGGCGCGCATGATGTCGTAGCGGCCCTTGGGCATGACGGGCACGTCCTCGCGCCGCCACATCGGATCGAAGCCCACGCCCAGGAAGCCGATGCCGATCTCGTCGGCCACCGCCTTGACCTCTTCCAGATGGCGCCCCGTTTCCGAACAGATGTCGTGAATGGTGTCGAGCGGGGCGCCGGACAGTTCGAACTGGCCGCCGGGCTCAAGCGACACATTGGCCATGCCGTGCTCGAGGCCGATCAGGGTTTCGCCTTCGTAGACCCCCCTCCAGCCGAAGCGCATCAGGCCTTCCAGCATGGCCTTGATGCCGAAGGGGCCTTCGTAGGGCGGGCGTTCGTGAGTCCCGAACCTGAAGCCGAACTTCTCGTGCTCGGCGCCGACGCGCCATTGGCTCTCGGGCTTGGATCCCTTCTCGAGCCAGGCGACCAGATCGTCGAACACAAGGGGACGGTCGTCCGCCACAACCTCGGCCATACGCGCCTCCCCAAGTCCGTCGTCAAAGTCGCGACCGGGCGCTACATGGGCTTTGCTGTGTGCCGGCTCAAGTCCCCTTGCGTCCAATCGCCCCTTATCGCCTGCCACAGGGTGAGCGCGGAGATCGCGGCGGTGTCGGCTCTCAGGATGCGCGGACCCAGGGTCACCGGGGTCACGAAGGGCAGGCCGCGCAGGCGGTCGCGCTCCGCGGGATCGAAGCCGCCTTCGGGTCCGATCAGCACCGCCCAGGCCCCGTCCGGCGCGCCGGCCAGGGCGTCGGCAACCGGCCGGGCGCGGCCGTCAGGGCCGCCCCATTCGCGTTCGGGGTCGTCGCCCGCCTCGTCGCAGAACATCAGCCGCCGCGCCGGATCCCAGCCGTCCAGCAGCCGGTCGAGCTTCTCCGGCGCTGTGATCTCGGGCACGTCCAGCCGGCCCGTCTGTTCGGCGGCCTCCACCGCAATGGCCTGCAGCCGCTCCACCTTGGCCCGGTCGGCGTTGGTGCGCCGGGTCAGGGTCAGGCGCACACGGCGGCACCCGAGCTCGGTGGCCTTCTCCACGATGATTTCCAGCCGGGCCCGCTTGACCAGGGCCACCACCAGTTCGAGATCGGGGACCGTCTCCTGCGCCCGCGCCCGGCCGCCCACGACCAGGGCGCAGCCGCGCTTCTTCACCTCGCTCACGGTGGCGCGCCACTCGCCGTCGCGGCCGTTGAACAGCAGGAGCTCGGCGCCCGGCCCCAGGCGCATGACGTGGATCAGGTAGTGGGCCTGCTCCGGCGAGGGCTCGATGCGGGCGCCGCCGGCCAGGTCGTCGGGCACGAACAGGCGGATCACGCGGAAAAGGCCCTCAGGTCCACCATGATCTGCTCGCCTTCCATCTCGCCCAGTCGGACCTCGGCGGTGGTCATGTCCGCGCAGCACCGGTCGAGCGCCGCATAGGCCGCGGCGTTGCCGGCCATGAAGTCGGCGAAGGCGTCGCGCGAGCGCCAGCGGTCGAGCGTCAGGAACCGCTCGGGGGCCTCGGCCGAGTTATAGAGTTCGGTGCCCAGATAGCCGTCGGAGCGGGAGAACAGTTCGGCCCACTTGCCGCCAGGCGCATAGGCCTCGCGGAACAACTCCACCGCCCCGGGCTTGACCAGATACTGCCAGACCACAGCGTACATCTGCGCTTCTCCTGAGAGCCTGCGCCGTTGCGGCGCGCGCCCAAACCCTTCACGGTGAGTACATGGCCAAGGACTCCGAAAGCTACAAGGACGCGCTCAGGCGACTGCAGATCGCCCTGGTCGACACCCAGATCTGGGCGATGAAGAAGCGGCAGAAGCTGCTGGTGATTTTCGAGGGGCGCGACGCGGCGGGCAAGGACGGCACCATCGCGCGGGTCACCGAGCACCTGTCGGCGCGCAACACCCGCACCATCGCCCTGCCCGCGCCCTCGGACCGGCAGCGGACCTGGTGGTACTTTCAGCGCTACGTCCGCAACCTGCCGGCGGGCGGCGAGTGGGTGATGTTCAACCGCTCCTGGTACAACCGCGCGGGGGTCGAGCCGGTGATGGGCTTCTGCACCAAGGCGGAGCACGAGGAATTCCTGCGCAACGCCCCGGACTTCGAGCGCCTGCTGGTGGAGTCGGGCGTCACCCTCATCAAGCTGTGGCTCGACATCGACAAGGACGAGCAGGCCAAACGCCTCGACGCGCGCCGCAACGATCCGCTCAAGCGGCTGAAGACCTCGGACCTGGACCGGGAGGCGCAGAAGCGCTGGGACGACTACACCTCAGCGCGCGACCAGATGCTGACCCGCACCCACTCTCCCGTGGCGCCCTGGGTCTGCGTGCGCGCCGACCACAAGAAGGCCGCGCGGCTGAACGTGATCCGCCACATCCTGCGCACCGTCGACTGCCCCAAGGTCGACGTCGAGCACCCCGATCCGAAGGTGCTGTTTCCCTTCGAAGCCTCCGCCCTGGAGGACGGGCGGCTGGCGCGTTGAACACCGGTCTGATCATCCTGGCCGTGGCGGCCCTGGCCCTGGCCTGGCGCTATGGCCGCGGCTGGCTCGAGCGCACGCTCGAGGCCCGGGCCCAGGCGAAGACCGCCCAGTGCGTCTTCATCAAGCTGCGCGTCTCCGACGAACCCGCCGGCGACCCGGAGGAGAACGCCCGGCTGCTGCGGCTCGAAGCCCTGATCGACCAGGTGGTCGAGGCAGCCGGCGTGGGCGAACTGGACGGCTACGCTCGCAGCCCCGGGTTCCGCACCTTTCACCTCTACGGACCCTCCGCGGACCGGCTGTTCGAGGTGGTCTCCCCGGGGGTGGCCATCTTCGAGCCGCGCCTGGGCTCGGTGGCCATCCTGCGCTACGGCGGCGAGGGCGCGGAAGAAACCACGGTGGAGCTGGTGGGGGTGGAGTGAGGGCTCTCGACCTCCCCCGGACGTCATCCTCGGAGCGGAGCCCCGCAAGGGCGTAGACCCGAGGACCCAACAGCTCCCCACGCAAACGCTGCGAGGGAAGAAGCGCCCAGCTTTGATCAAGATTCGCTGTTGGGTCCTCGGGTCTCCCGCGCTTCGCGCCGCCGCTCCGAGGATGACGGCCAAAAAGAGGGGTTGTTCTCTACCCGAGGAACGTCACGATGCCCCTTCACCACGTCCGGGGGGACAGTCATGAAGATCGCCCATTCAATCCTGGCCGGCGCCGTGCTGGCCGGTCTCGCCGCGGCCGCGTTCGCGGCGGCGGAGCCGGGCAAGCCGAACAATATCGGCGGGCCCTATCCGCTGCTCGGCGGACTTACGACCATGTCCTGGAAGAAGACCACGCCCGCGGGCGTCGCCCTGCCCCTGTTCAACTATTTCAACGCCGACGCCCGCTGTCAGAGCCACGCGGTGCAGATCATCGTCCACGCACGGCCCGCCCATGGCGCTGTGTCCTCCGCCCGCGTCTCCGCGCCGGAGACCTTCGTGGCCCGCAACTGGCCGGCGCCGGACAAGCGCTCGAAATGCAAGTCGGCGAACATCGTGGGCATGCAGGCGGTCTACACCCCCGCCCCGGGCTTCACCGGTGTGGATCACTTCGTCGTCGACGCCAACGACAACGGCTACGTCTCGCGCCACACCTACGATGTGACGGTCACGCCCTAGGGAGTCAGTCCCGCTCGCGCTTCCAGGTCCGCCACGCCCGCCAGACCGTGGGCGAGCACAGCGCCCGCGCGCCGAGCACCAGCCACGGCCACGGCCGGGTGCGCAGGATGATCTCCGCGTCCATGCCGAAGCCGCCGGTGACGAAGTCCGGGGACAGCTCGAGCTTGATTCGGCCCTGGCCGGCCATGACCCGCGGCCGGGCGCCGCTGAGCAGGGCGGCCAGCCAGAAGGCGGTCTTGCGGTCGCCCAGGCCCGTGGTCAGCAGGATATCGGCCTTGACCAGCTCGATGGCGCGAAAGGCCTTCGTCCCGAGGTCGCGGGCCAGGCGCAGCAGTCCCGGCGTGCGGGCGACCGCCAGGGCGGCGCGGCCGGTGCGCAGCCTCAGCAGCGCCTTGAAGAAGCGGAAGGTCGTCTTGCGCGGCTTGACCTGGGGCGGCTTGGGCTTCTTCGTGCCCCCTCCGCGGCGGCCGGTCGGAATCGGAATCGAGAACCAGCTGATCCTCAAATCGAACCGCAGCGGCCACTCCAGCCGCACCCGCGCGTCGATCGGCCCGAACAGCAGGCAGACCAGCACGACGGCGACCACGACCAGCCAGATCCAGCCTGTCATTCCTGCTCCCCGACCCGGCGTTTCATGGCGTCCATCTTCAAACCCTAGAGCACGATGCGATCAGATGAACTCATCTGATCGTTGAATCGTGCTCTACATCCAAGAGTTCCGAGCATGTCCGGGCGCAAAAGTGGGACCACTTTTGCATGACATGCTCGGAGGCCTAATAGCCGTTCCGATGAACGCCGGTCTATGCGCCCGATCAATCCGACGCTATGCAGGGGGTCATGACGGGTCCAAAACGTGAACATCTGTCCGCCCTGCAGGCTCGACGCATCGCCCTGGCCGCCCAGGGTTTCCTTGACCGCAGGCCGGCGGGACCGCCGACCCGCAAGCATCTGATGCGGGTGTTCGACCGGGTCGGGCTGATCCAGATCGATTCGGTCAATGTCATCACCCGCTCCCACTACCTGCCGCCCTTCGCGCGCCTGGGCCCCTACGACCCGTCGCTGCTGGAGGAGGCCGCCTGGGGCAGGCGGCGCACCCTGTTCGAATACTGGGGTCACGAGGCCTCGCTGATCCCGCTGTCGATGCAGCCGCTGTTCCGCTGGCGCATGGCCGAGGCGCGGGCCGGCAGCGGGACCTGGGCGGGCGTGAGCCGTTTCGGCCGCGAACATCAGCCCTTCATCGAAAAGGTGCTCAAGGAGATCGAACGGCGCGGCCCGCTGGGCGCCGGCGACTTCGACGAAGCGCACCGGCCCAAGGGCGGCTGGTGGGGCTGGAGCGACGCCAAGAAGGCCTTCGAATGGCTGTTCTGGTCGGGCCTGGTGACCACCGCGACCCGCCGCGGCTTCGAGCGGCTCTACGACATCCCCGAACGCGCCCTGCCACGCGCCATCGTCGAGACCCCGACGCCCGAGCCCGCCGACGCCCAGCGCGAACTGATCCGCATCGCCGCGCGCGCCATGGGCGTGGCGACGGGTCAGGACCTTCGCGACTATTTCCGCATGGGGGTCGAGGACACGAAGGCCCGGATCCAGGAACTGGTGGAGGCGGGCGAACTGCTTCCGGTCGAGGTCAAGGGCTGGGGGCGTCCGGCCTACCTGGACCCGAACGCCAAAATCCCGCGCAAGGTGACCGGCGCCGCCCTGCTCTCTCCCTTCGACAGCCTGG
The DNA here is from genome assembly GCA_964432415.1 of uncultured Caulobacteraceae bacterium. Taxonomy (GTDB): domain Bacteria; phylum Pseudomonadota; class Alphaproteobacteria; order Caulobacterales; family Caulobacteraceae; genus JAFECT01. The sequence goes on along the minus strand of CAYSNW010000032.1, from coordinate 13,328 downwards.
TCTGGCGGCGCGAACGGGCCGAGCGGATCTTCGGCTTCCGCTACCGCATCGAGATCTATGTGCCGGCCCACAAGCGCGAGCACGGCTACTACGTCCTGCCCTTCCTGCTGGACGAGTCCATCGTCGGGCGCCTCGACCTGAAGGCCGACCGGGCCGGCCGGCGCCTGCTGGTCAAGTCGGCGCACGCGGAGGATGGGGCGCCGGTGGAAGCGGTCGCCGTGCCGCTTCGGGCTGAGCTCGAGAGCATGGCCGGCTGGCTCGGGCTGGACGAGGTGGTGGTCGAGGGGACGCAGACGTTGGCCGCCGCGCTCTGATCCTTCTCCCGGTCGGGAGAAGGATGGGCCCCGGTCGCGCAGCGACTGGGAGGATGAGGGACTACGGGAGCCCACTATGACCCCTCACCCTCCCATTGCTCCGCAATGGGCCCCGCCCTCTCCCTCTGGGAGAGGGAACCCTATTTCTTCTCGTACCGCGTATCCCCCGGCCCGCGCGCGGCGACCTCCGCCAGGGCCGCCTTCAGTCCCTTGGCGTCGGTGAACACGCAGGTGTCGTGATCCGGGGTGACCCCGAACTTGACCGCCACGGCCTTGTCCGCCGGCAGGGCGCAGTCGGGCGTGGCTACGAAGGCGCCGGAGCCGGAGACCGCCACCACCGCGTAGTCCCACTCGCACTTGCCCGGGTCGGTGTCGCAATCCGGCGAGGCGATCGCGAAGGCGTAGGTGTCCATGTCCTTGATGCGGCCGAGGCTGTTGAACACTCCGGTGTCCTTCTCCCCGTCCGGGGATGTCACCGAATAGGTCCCGTCGCCGCGCCAGGTCAGGACCACGGACTCGGTTCCCACGGTGACCGCATAGGTCCCGTCCGGCAGGGCGCGGGCGCCGGCCCGGTCGAGCAGCAGGCTCCTGGACTGCCAGCAGGACGTCAGGCCCAGGCAGGCGATGAGCAACACAGGCGTGATCGGTCGCATGGACATCTCCCCATCGTGCAAGCGCCACCGTAACACACCACGCGGTGACGCGCGGGAAGCGCGCGTGTAGAGCTTCGCCCATGGCCCCTCGCCGACCCAAAGCCCCCGCCAAGACTGTCGTCCCCGACGCCCCCCTGCCCGACGCCCGCCCCCTGAACTGGGTGGACCGGCACGCGCCGGAAGGGCTGAAGCCCTGGCTCAAGCTCGGCCGCTTCGACCGGCCCATCGGCATCTGGCTGCTGATGCTGCCCGGCTGGCAGGGGATCGCCCTGGCGTTGGCCGAGCGTCGGGATTTCGCGCGCTGGCCGTCCTACCTGGGGCTGCTGATCCTGTTCGCCCTGGGCGCCACCCTGATGCGGGCGGCGGGCTGCGCCTACAACGACATCGTCGACCGCGACATCGACGCCAGGGTCGCCCGCACCGCCGACCGGCCCGTCGCCTCGGGGCGGATCAGCGTCAAGCAGGCCTGGGCCTTCGTGGCCGGCTGTTCGCTCATCGCCCTGCTGATCCTGATCAGCTTCAATCCGCCCAGCGTGATCCTGGGGGTGGGCTCGCTGGCGCTGGTGGCGATCTACCCGTTCATGAAGCGCATCACCTGGTGGCCCCAGGCGTGGCTGGGCCTGACCTTCAACTGGGGCGCGCTGCTGGGCTACGCGGCCGCCCAGGGCGGCACGCCCGCGGCGATCTGGCTGGGCCGTGGCATGGCCGACGGCCTGGCGCCCGCCGGCTTCCTGTCGGCGGCGGCCCTGCTGCTCTATGCGTCGGGCTTCTTCTGGACCCTGGGCTACGACACCATCTACGCCCTGCAGGACATTGAGGACGACGCCCTGGTGGGGGTCAAGTCCACCGCGCGGCGGTTGGGCAAGCGGGTCCCCGCCGCGGTCCTCGGCTTCTACATGGCCTCGGCCTTCCTGGCGGCCCTGGTCTGGATCGCGGCCCGGCCCAGCCTGTTCTATTTCCCCTTTTTGGCCCTGTTCGCCCTGCATCTGTCGCGGCAGGTCCAGCGCTTGAAGCTTGACGACCCGGCCCTGGCCCTGCGCCTGTTCAAGTCCAACCGCGAGGCGGGGCTGCTGCTGTTCCTGGCCCTGCTCGCCGCCGCCTGGAGGTGACGCCGATGAGCGAACCCAAGTCGAAGCTGACCGCCCGCATCGCCCTCGGCGCCGGCGCCCTGGCCGTGGTGGGCGTCGCCGCCTGGTGGTTCACCCGCGCGCCCGACCAGCCGGCGCGGCCCGCGGCGCCCAGCACCGTGCCGACGCCCCAGACCCCCGCCGGGCCCCAGACGCCGTCGGCGCCCATGGCCTACGATAACCGCACGCCCCAGGCGGAGGTGGCGCTCAACCTGCCCGCCTCGGTCAAGGACCAGCCCGACCTGCACGCGCGGCTCTACGCCGAGGGGGTCAAGGAGCTTCGCGCCTTCTCGGAGTCCGAGGGCGCGGTCGAGGAACATGACGAGGCGGCGCCGGGCGCCCCCGCCTTCAGCCGCCGCATCGACTGGACCACGGCGGCCGACACGTCGAAGCTGCTCAGCCTGAAGAAGGTGACCGCCGAGTTCGCCGGTGGGGCGCACCCCAACACCACCCTCGGCGCCCTGCTCTGGGACAAGGCCATGAAGAAGGCGCTGACGCCCCAGGACCTGTTCCGCAAGGGCGCGGACTTCGAGCGTCTGGACAAGGACCTGTGCGAGGCGATCATCGCGGCCAAGAAGGCGCGGCTGAAGGGCGACTACAGCGCCCCCGGCGACCTGTGGCATTGCCCGAAGTGGATCGAGTCCGCCTTCGTGCTGGCCCCCTCGACAACACCGGGCAAGGCCGGCGGCCTGATCTTCCTCTACCCGCCCTACGCCATCGGGGCCTACGCCGAGGGGCCCTACGAGATCGTGGTCCCGCTCAACGTCTTCGCCGGCGCCCTGTCCTCGGCCTATGCCGACGACTTCGCGGGCGCTCCGAAGGCCGTGGCCGCCCGGCCGTGACCCGGGCGACAATCGAGCTGAACGGACGGACCTTGGCCGCCTTCTCCCAACCTACTCTCCCCGGCGAAAGCCGGGGCCCAGCAATCCCCGATGTCTATCGGGGTCCAGGAAAAATGGACCTTGTCTAGACCCCGCCTACGCCGGGGATTGCTGGGTCCCGGCTTGCGCCGGGAGGAGCCAAAATATTGGAGCACCGCTGCCCGCCTTGACCATTCGTATTACGTTTGTAATAGATACTGCTTACAAACGTAATACGGGAAGACACGTCATGCGCATCGTCCGTTACGCCCTCGTAGCCCTGCCCGCCCTGGCCCTGGCCTCCGCCGCCCAGGCCGCCAACCTGACCCCGGCCCGGGTCTTCGCCGACGCCACCCCGGCGTCGAAGGCGATCATGCTCATCCTGCTCGCCTCCGTGCTGGTCTCGATCGTCATGGGCGTCCTGAAGCTGATGTCCGGGCCGCAGCTGTCCGGCGGATCGGCCTATCTGTCGGCGATGCGCTTCGGCGGTCCCCTGGTGGGGCTGCTGGGCGCGGCCTGGGTCGGTCTCAACATGTTCGTGGGCGTCGCCAACCTGGCGGTCACCCCGCCCTTCAAGGTGCTGGCGCCGGGCTTCGCCGAGGCGGCGCTGCTGCTGGCCCTGGGTTTCCTGGCCGGCGCGGTCGCGGTGATCATGAACTGGATGGTCGAGGCGCGCATCGACCGGGCCGTGCTGCGGGCTTGAGCCTGCCCATGCATGTGACCGTCGCCGAGAGCGAGGTGCTGGCGGCGCTCTGGCGGCGGGGGCCGCTGGGCGCCCGCTCGCTCGTCGAGGAGGTGCGCTCGGTCCAGCCCTGGGGTGAGGCCACCATCAAGACCCTCCTCAACCGCCTGATCCGCAAGGGGGCCGTCCGCTCCGAGCGGGACGACGGCCGCCAGCTCTACCGCGCCCTGATCGAACGCGACGCCTATGTGCAGGCGGAGGTCCAGGCCCTGGCAGACCGGCTTTACGGCGGAGACCGGGGGGCCTTGCTGAGCGCCCTGTCCCGGCGCGGCGCCTGAGCCGCGACCAACGGCGGCCGCCTCGCGACCAACGCCACTTCACACCTCCGGTCGGGAGCCTAGGCTGATCCGGTGGCCGGGCGTTCGCGATGCTGACCAGGCGTGACCTCGTATCGTTCCTCGCGGTGGCGGGCGCCGGCGCGCAACCCGAAACCATCGTGATCCCCTTCCGGGTGACGCGCGGGACGCCCTGGATCGGCCTGTCCATCGCCGGCTCCGAGCCCATGCCCTTCGCGCTCGGCACCTCCAACGGCGTCTTGATCGTCGACCGCCTGGTCGCCGACCGCTTTCACCCCCGGGAGCTGACGGCCGCCGCCGGCCTGGTCCAATTCCGCGACATCGTCGTCGCCAACCAGTTCAGGGTGGAGGAGCATGTCGGCTTCGTGCTCGACCACTACGCCGGCGAACGCCCCGTCGTGGGCTCGTTCGGCCTGAACCTGTTCGCCAGCTGGGCCATCGACTGGGACCGGCGGGAGGTGACCCTGTCGCGCCGGCCGCCGTCGCGAAGCCGCCCCAAGGCGCCGACCCGGGTGAGCACGGACATTCACCGGCGCGGCTGGCCGGTGGCGCGCGTGGAGGTGGACGGCCGCATGCTCAATCTCCTGATCGAGAGCGACATGCCCCACGGCGTGCTGCTCAAGCCGGACGCCCCGCTGCTCGCCTGGGCCCGACGCTTCTCCGCCCGGCGCGAAAATGTCGGTCCGGACGGCCGTCCCAGCGGGGTCACCGTGCGCGCGCGGAGCCTTCGTCTGGGCGCCTGCGAGGTCGCGGGGCCCCTGATCACCGTCGGCGACTACCTGCAGCACGGGGCCATCGGCGGCGACCAGCGGCGCGGGGACTGGCGCATCAACTGCGACGGGATCATGGGCTTCGACTTCGCGAGGCGTTTCAATCTGGCCTGCGACAGCGACAGCCTGGTGCTGCGCGCCACGCCCAGCGCCCAGATCGGCGACGTCCAGGCCGACGACCGCGCCGGACTTGCGCTCGAACACCTGCCTTCGGGATACCGGGTGCTTCAGATCGACCCCGCCGGCCCGGCCGCCCGAGCGGGCCTGGAGCGCGGCGACGTCATTGTCGAGCACCACGGGCCCGACGGCCTGATCGGCCTCCCCTTCGCCCTCACCCGCGCCCCGGGCACGCGCGTGCCCCTCACCGTGGACCGGGCCGGCGCGGACCTGGAGCTGACGATCGTGCTGGAGGAGCGGGTCGCGGAGGCCGGTCTTTCGCCGTCCGGCTAGGGTTTCGCGCCTGACTTCGGCGCCTTCACCGGCTTGCACGTGGCCACGATCGGCTTGCTCCATTGAGACGGCGCCGGCTCGCTGGCCTTGCCGCCCTCGCGGGCCGCGCGTCGCATCAGCGCGAACCCCTTGCCCGCGAGGGGCTGCCAAACCCGGCGCGGCGGCGCCAGGAAGTGATCGAAGTCCCAGTACTCCTCGCCCTGCGCCGCCAGGCCGATCAGCAACGGCTCGCCCCGATCCAGCGCAGCCGTCACCGCACGTGCGAGCTCGGGCTTCAGCGCCGCCTCCAGTTCGCCAATGGCCGCGACGCGCTCGCCGCCGCTCTCGCTCCCCCCGCTCCAGACGAACGGACCTTCCGCGAGGTCCGACCCGTCGATGTAGAGCCGGGCGCGCCAGTCCGGCCTCGCCTCGCCGCCCATGGCGTGCGCATCGACCCTGATATCCGCCACGTCGCCGAAGTCGTCGCGATCCGGGAGGTAGGGGAGAACGGCCGAGACGTTGGCGATGGGCGTGACGGACTGCTCGGGCTTCAGGGGCAGTTCGACCCCGCCCTCGAGAATTCGGCCCTTGTGCTCAACCATCCAGACGAGCACGTCCTGGGACCTGGTGTCGGAAACCAGCACGTAGCAGCCTTGGGCCCCGTCAGGGACGGCGGGGGCCGATGGTGGTGGCGGCGGATCGAACATGGCTGAGCTTAACGCGGGCGCCGGATCTGACAAACCCGCGGACGCCTCGCCTTTCGCGCGCCGAGCCGCTAACCCCGGCCGATGATCAGCGACCGGTCGGCCTTCATCCGCGCCCATACCCGCCTGCAGTCCCCGCCGCACGCGCCGGAGCTGAAGCTGTGGCTGGCGGACGAGATCACGCCCATCTGGCGGCTGACCGAGGACGAACTGGGCGAGATGGGCCTGCCGCCGCCGTTCTGGGCCTTCGCCTGGGCGGGAGGGCAGGCCCTGGCGCGCTGGATCCTGGACCATCCCGAGGAAGTCGCCGGCAAACGGGTGCTGGATTTCGCCACCGGGTCCGGGATGGTGGCCATCGCCGCCATGAAGGCGGGCGCCGGCTCGGCCCTGGGATCGGACATCGACGCCTTCTGCGCCGACGCGGTCAGGGCCAACGCCGAGGCCAACGGGGTGGAGGTCGCCTTCACCGACCGTGACCTGCTCAAAAAGAGCCCGCCGGACGTGGGCGTGATCTGCGCCGGGGACGTCTCCTACGAGAAGCCCATGGCCGAGGCGGTGCACGCCTGGCTGCGCGCGGCCGCCCGGCGCGGCGTGCGCGTGCTGATCGGCGATCCGGGGCGGACCTATTTCCCGCGCGAGGGCCTGGTCAAGCTGGCCGAATACCAGGTGGCCACGACCCGGGAGCTCGAGGACATGGAGGTCAAGAAGACCGGCGTCTGGACCGTCGAGGCCTGAGCCGGCCGGACTTGACAAACGGGCAAATGTTCGCTATTTGTTCATGTCGTTCTGACCGGCGGCGGCCGGGGCGAAATTCTGGTCCCCGGAGCGGGGGGAGCACCGATAATACGGTTGATTAACGGTGCGAATACGGTGCGGAGCGCGGCGGCCCGGGCGTTGCAATTCGGCCGTCGGAAGGCGGGGCCCGGTTCGAAACGGCACGCCTCGAACAAAAAGGCCGTCGCGATGTCAGCCCGTCTGAAGCTCGTTCCCCCGCCGCCCGAGCCGGCGCCCGAAACCCCGACCCAGCGCATTCGCCGCCTGCAGGCCGAGGCGCACCAGATCGCGCGCCAGCAGGTGGACGGCCTGAACACCGCCCTGCTCGAGGTCGCCGGGCTGGCCGAGGAGATCGCCGAGGGCGGCGACGCCTACCCCGTGGGCGCGCGCGAACTGGCGCGCCGGCTGGTGGAGGAGATGTCCAGCAAGGCCCAGACCCTGCAGGCCATCCTGCTGAAGGCCTGACCTGGTCCTGATCGGGGTCCGCTCAACCGTCAGGGGCGCCGTGACCCCACGGCAACGCCTGACAGGCCATGCGAGGACCTTTCGGTCTCTTCATTTGACCGCAAACCCTAACGCCCTATGGTCGGCGGGTTCAGCACAAGGCGTTCGTACCCCATGAAGCAGTTCCTGGTCACCGTGGCGGGCGTCTTTGTCGGTATGCTGGCGGCCTTCATCCTGCTGCCCATCCTGCTGATCTCAATCCTCAGCGCCATCTTCTCCAGCGCCGCCTCCAGCGACACCTCAAAGCCGGCCGCAGTGAGCGTGCTGGAACTGGACCTGCGCGGCGGCATCCAGGACCAGGACGCCACCCAGGTCTCCTTCCTGTCCGGCTCGAAGCTGTCGGTGATGCGCGTGATCCAGACGCTGCGCGCCGCGGAGAAGGACGACCGGGTCAAGTCCCTGCTGGTGCGCCTGCCCGAAGGCGGCATCTCGCCCGCGTCCGCCGATGAACTGCGCCTGGCCTTCCGCCACTTCCGCGCCGCCGGCAAGCCGATCCTGGCCCACAGCCAGGGCCTGTATCCCTCGGGCCTGGTGATCTCGACCTATGAGCTGGGCGCCAGCGCAGGCGAGGTCTGGATGCAGCCGGACTCATCGTTCCAGGCGGTCGGCATTTCGACCTCCGAGATGTTCCTCAAGCGCGCCTTCGACAAGTACGGCGTCAAGGCCGACTACGAGCAGCGCTACGAGTACAAGAACGCGGTCAATCCCTACCTGCACGACGACTACACCCCTGCCCACCGCGAGGCGACGCTGTCGTGGATGAACAGCGTCTACAGCACCGCCATCGCCATGGCCGCCACCGACCGCAAGACCACGCCCGAAGCGATGAAGGCGATCATCGAGGCCGGCCCCTATTCGGCCGAGGCCGCCCAGGCCAAGGGCCTGATCGATAAGGTCGGCCAGGTGCACGAGGCCGAGGAAGCCCTGAAGGCGCGCGCCGGTCAGGACGCCAAGATCGTCGACTTCAACGACTACGCCCTGGTCGCCCGCACGCCCACCGGCAAGTCGACCATAGCCGTGATCGGCGCCGAAGGCGGCATCGTCACCGGCACGGGCGGCTCGGGCTCGCCCTTCTCCCAGGATCAGAACGTCTATTCCGACGACACCGCCAAGGCCTTCTACGACGCGATCGAGGACAAGGACGTCAAGGCGATCGTCTTCCGCGTCTCCTCGCCCGGCGGGTCCGACACGGCCTCGGAACAGATCCTGTCGGCCATGCGCGCGGCCAAGGCGGCGGGCAAGCCGGTGGTGGTGTCCATGGGCACCTACGCCGCTTCGGGCGGCTACTGGATCTCGTCGGACGCCTCCGCCATCGTGGCGGAGCCCTCGACCCTGACCGGCTCCATCGGGGTCTACGGTGGCAAGTTCGCCATCGGCGACGCGCTCAGCCGTTTCGGCGTCGACATGCGCGACATCTCGGTCGGCGGCGACTACGCCGACAGCTTCTCCGGCGGCAAGGAATTCAGCGGCGCCCAGCGCCAGGCCTTCTCCGCCTGGATGGACCACATCTACGACGGCTTCGTCCATCGGGTGTCCACCGGCCGGCATCTGCCCGAGGCCCGGGTGCGCGAGATCGCCAAGGGCCACATCTGGACCGGCGCCCAGGCCAAGGACCTGGGCCTCGTCGACCAGATCGGCGGCTTCTACGACGCGGTCGACCGCGCCAAGGTGCTGGCGAAGATTCCCGCCGACGAGGACGTGAAGTTCCGTTCCTTCCCCAAGGCCAAGGGCCCGTTCGCCGCCTTCTCCAAGGCTCTCGGCATGTCGGAGACCTCGGCCCGGACGCTGGCGGCCGCCGGCTGGGTGCTGTCGGACCCGCGCGCGTCCCAGATCATGGACCGCCTGGCCGAAAGCCGCATGCGCAGCCAGAACCACGCCGCGGTGCTGGCGCCGAAGGAACTGCCGCGGGATTGATCGCTAGCGGATTTCCTTGCTGTCGCGCAGCTCGATATAGGCTCGGCGAACCATGCCGGGGGCGAAGGCGTCGAACTCCGCCGCCAGCTCCGGGTCGCCATGGGCAAAGCGATCTCGGAAGGAGCTAAGGCTTACAGCCTTCTGCACGTCGTCGATCGATACCGCGCCCGCGCGCAGGGCGTCGCGGACCTGACGCAGCACCTCGTCGAACAGGTCGGCTTCGAGCAGCATGTAGGCCTTGTCGTGGAACGCCGGGCCGTGGCCGGGAACGATGGTGTCCGCGTCCAGCCGCGCCAGCTCGCGGATGGACTGGACGTGCTGTGACAGGGGCGGCGTGTAGTAGGGCAGCGGGTAGCTGACCGCGTCCCCGGTCACCAGAATCCTCTCCCTGGGCAGGTACATGACCGTGGTGCCGGCGGCGTCGCCGGTGACGCTGATGAACTGGATCTCGCGCCCGCCGTGGCGAAGCGTCATGCGGTCGGAGTAGGTCAGGGTCGGAAAGACCCGCCGCAACTTCATCTGCTCGGCCGTCAGGTCGCGCACCCGCTGCAGGTCGAGGGCGTCGGCGGCCTTTTTCTCGGGCGTCAGGGGGACGCCGGGCGCTGCGAACCCGCTCTGGACCTCCTTCGCGAAAGCCTCCTCCTGGGCGGCCAGGTTCTTTGGCAGCCGCACCGGCCACATGGCGGCCGTGTTGAGCATGAAGTCGCGTTCCTTTTCGGTCGCGATGATCTCCAGCTCAGGGTTCGCGTCGGCGAACACGGCGTTTCCCGACCAGTGATCCGGATGCCAGTGGGAGTTGACCACGAAGCGCACGGGCTTGCCGGTCAGCCGTTTGATCTCGGCAAGAATGCGCAGGGCCGTGCTGGGGCGCGTTGTCGTATCGAAGAGGACCACGTCGGTGTCGGTCACCACGGCCACCGAGTTCAGCTGCTCCACATAGCCGTCGCTGGCGACCGTGAACTGGTAGACGTTGTCAGCCAGGCGGGTGGTGGTGATTTCCACCGGCGCGGGCGCCGCCGCCCCTGCCGCCGGAGCCAGAAAGGCGATCAACCCGATCCATGCCGTTCGCATCCGCGCTTCCCCCAAACCCTTGTGAACGATCCAGTTCGTCCACGGGCCCCGGGGCCTGTCACTTCAAGAAAAGCTAAAGCTTGGATCGACCGATCAGACGGGGCGGCGAGGGCCCTAGGCCACGTCCTGGGAGGTCTGGCGCTCGCCCGCCACGGCGGCGCGGCGGCGGATGATCTGGGCGGCCTTCTCGTCCTGGGCGTAGGCCACGAACTCGGCGGCGATCTCAAGATAGGCCTGGGCGCGCTCCTCGTCGGGCGCCTCGCCAGCGTTGACCAGGGTCAACAGCTCGTCGGCATAGACATTGACCCGTTCGGCCACCTTCTCGGCCACCGCATTGCGCAGCGCACCGTAGCCGCCGACGGCGGCGGTGGAGCGGGTCTCTTCCAGCAGCACCAGCAGGCCGCGGGCGGTGTTGACGTGGCGGGGGTCGGGGTCGGCGCTGAGCCGAGGCGCGGGCCGGGTCATACGGCCGGCGATCTTGACCATCTGCAGCGGCAGGGCCTGGCCCACGCTGGCCTCGACCTCGCGCAGGCGGGACTCGACGTTGACCGCCAGCGACTTGCGCAGCGCCGTCACCCGCGTGCCCCAGGGGCCGTCGCGCGACAGCTCCACGCACTGTTCCAGCTCGGCCATGGTCGAACAGGCCAGCACCACGTCGCGCGCGGCGGCGCGGGCCGCGTCGGCGCCGCCCTGGGCGTCGAAGGTCTTGATCCGGGTCACGCGCCGATCGACGTCGTCGAGCAGGCGCACCCCGAAGGGCGCCAGTTCCGAGGAGGCCAGATAACGGTCGCCGGCCCGGTCGGTGATGATGGCGATCAGGCGCAGGATCGTGGCGGGCTCGGGCAGGTGCGACAGCACCAGCTCCAGCAGCCGGGGCGTGGCGTCCACCGCGACGGCGGTGGCGTCGCGGAACATCAGCTTCAAGGCCGCGATCCGCTCGTCGGTGGCCTTGCCCAGCCATTCGGGCAGACGGCGCAGCACCTGGCGCGCCACGGGGGCGAGGTCGAGGAAGGCGGCCAATTGTTCGGCCGCGCCCCGGTCGCCTTCGCCGGCGCGGAAGAAGGCGTCGGGCTGCTCGCGCAGCAGGGCGGCGGCGGCGGCGCAGATTTCGTTGTAGGCGGGCGGATCGGACTCCAGATCCATCTGCTCGGCATAGGCCTCGGCGGCGTCGCCGACTGCGGTCGGGCAGATCGGCTTGAGCGAGCGCCAGAGGCTGGAGAGCACCCGGGACGGAAACTGCAGCGAAGCCATGCCGTCGGCGCGGGCCGAAAACAGCGGAACCACCGGCCCGAACACCGCATCGCGCAGCCCGCGTTCGCGCTGCTCGCCCTCGACCATCTCGCGGATGGGCGCCATCGGTCCCACAGTGGCGCTGGTCAGCGCCATGGCAAGGCTGCGCAGCGCCGCGTCGGGCGCGCTTTCGATCAAGGTCTTGACCGCGCCGAGCTGGGCGGGTGTGGCCATGCAGAGACCCTCGGCGGACGCAGCCTTCGCGTCCGTGAGCCTGCAAACTGCCCGACAAGGTTAAATAATCCGTGAGCGGCGGGAGACAGACCTCACCCGCCAGCGGGCAGGGTCACCGACACCTTCAGCCCGCCCATGGCCGCGGACCCGAGCTCGACGTGGCCGCCGTAGGCGCGCGCCAGCTCGTCCACGATCGACAGGCCCAGGCCCGATCCCGGCGCGCTTTCGTCCAGCCGCGCGCCGCGCTTGAGCACCTCGGCCCGGCGTTCCTCCGGCAGGCCCGGCCCATCATCCTCCACGATCAGGCGCATGCGCCCCGGCCCCGCGGGCTCGGCGGTGATGAACACCTTCTTGCGCGACCAGATGCAGGCGTTCTCCACCAGGTTTCCCGCCACCTCGAGGAAGTCCTGCCGCTCACCGCGAAAGCTCAGCTCCTCCGGCGCGCGCCAGTCGATGACCACGCCCTTGTCCTGGAACACCCGCTCCAGCATCCCGGCCAGTTCGTCCAGCGCCGGATCGACCGGGGTCAGTTCCCCCGCCGCCTGGGCGCGGGCCACGGCCCGGGCGCGGCTCAGATGGTGGTCGACCTGGCCCTTCATGATCTCGGCCTGGCGCTGCACCACCTCGGCCAGCCCCCCCGGATGGCGTTCGGACTCGCTGGTGATCACCGCCAGCGGGGTCTTCAGCGCATGGGCCAGGTTGCCGACGTGGGTGCGCTGGCGCTCGACGACTTCCTGATTGTGGTCGAGCAGGGCGTTCATCTCCTCGGCCACGGGCGCGATCTCGGTGGGATAGCGTCCGGTCAGGCGCTGCACCTTGCCCTTGCGCACGTCGGCGATCTCCCGGCCCAGGCCGAACAGGGGCGCCAGGCCGAAGCGGACCTGCAGCACCACCGCCAGCACGAGGCCGGCGCCGAGGGCCACCAGGGCGAAGGCGGTGAGCTCGGCGAAGTCGCGGGCGGACTGGTCCACCGGCCGCCGGTCCTGGGCGGCCATGAAGATCAGGGGCTCGGTGCGGCCCTGCACCTGGCCCATCATGGCGACCGAGCGCAGCGGCACGCCCTCGGGCCCGGTGGAGTCGTAGTAGATGGGCTGGCCGATCGTCTTGGCCAGGGCCTCGAACCCGCCCGGCGGCGGCGCCAGCATCTTGCCCCCGAGCGAGCGGGAGCGGACCACCGGGGCCAGGGCCGCGTGCAGGTCCCCATCCTCGGGGTTGAGCACCGGCGCCGGCTCGGCGATCTGCCAGTATTTGCCCGAATAGACCCGGGTGGCGCGCAGGTCGGTCAGGGCCGGGGCGTGGACGGCGCCGTCCTTGTCCACCGAGGTCTGGGCGTAGAGCCCCTCGGCCACATCGAAGATGCCGACCTGGAACTGGTCCATGGCGGCCTGCTGGAAGAAGCCGGTCAGGGCGACGCCCGTGACGATCAGGGTCAGGAGGCTCCAGGCCGCCGCCAGCCAGATCAGCCGGCCGACCAGGGAGCCGCGCGGCCTCAGCAGGCTCAGATCAGGCCTCCACCGGCTCGCCGGCCAGCGGCACCAGTCGGTAGCCGAGACCACGGACGGTCTCGATCCGGTCGGGGCCGATCTTCTTGCGCAGGCGGCCGACGAACACCTCGATGGTGTTGGAATCGCGGTCGAAGTCCTGGTCGTAGAGGTGCTCGACCAGCTCGGTGCGGCTGATCACCCGGCCCTGGTGCATCATCAGAT
>CAYSNW010000031.1:0-43784 GCA_964432415.1 uncultured Caulobacteraceae bacterium | reverse complement strand
GGCGCTGGGCCGGCCCGAAGAGGCCGCGGCGGTGCTGAAGTCGGGCGGCCAGGGGCCGCAACGGCTGGAAGGCGAGCTGCGCCTGGGCGAGGCCTGGCTGGCGCGGGGCGACAAGGCGCGCGCCGCCGCCATCGCGCGCCAGGCTCTGGCCGACGCCGGAGACAACGACGGGGCGGTGGTGAGCGCACCCTCCCTGCTGGCCCGCGCAGGAGCGCCCGAGGAGGCCGCGACGGCGGCGCAAGGATTTGTGACCCGGGCGGAGCGCGCCGATGTGGCGACCCGCAGCGCCCGCTTCACCCTGGCGTCGCAGGTGATGACCGGCATGGGCCGCACCCAGGACGGGTGCGCGCTGGCGCGCCGGGCGGTTTCCGCCGCCTCGGATTCCGCGGACGCGCGGGTGGCGCAGTGGAAGGCGCGCTATCGCGGCGACACCGCCTTCAACCCCTATCTCGGCCCCGACTTCACCGAGACCCCGACCTCGGTCGAAGACCTGCGCGTAGCCTACCGCGAGGCGGCGTCACGGGCCCTGGCGCGCTGTTCCGGCGGGACGGCGGAGGAGGGCGACACCCTGCCGCCGGCGCTGAAGCTTCGTGCGCAAGCGCTTGGATCGATTGGCGATCAGCCGGGCGCCAACAGGCTGGCCGACGCCGCCCTCAAGCAGACCGAACCGGAGGATCCGTTGGCGCGCGAGATGTGGCGCGACGGCTTGGCCCAGGCCCTGGCCGCCGCCGGCCGTGCCCCGGAAGCGAAGGTGCGCTTCGACTCCGCGGTCAAGGGTCTCGACACCATGCGCAGCCCCGACGACCAGCGCGCGGCGGCCATGGCCCTGGCCCGCGATCAGCGCACGCTCAACCTGGTGCTCTCCGGCCAGGTCCAGCTCATGCGCCCGGCGCCCTAGATTTCAAGATCGGCCCCACCCGGTCGATGCGGTCGGTGTCGACGCCGCCCCTCCAGCCCCCGGGCAGGACCTTGAGGTCTGCCGGCTCGTCGAAGCCGAGGAAGGACTGCGTCTTCAGATCTGCGCTGCGGCCAGCGTAGACGTCGCTGCCCGCGCCTTGCATGCGCTGAAGGAAGCGGTTGGGCCAGCCCCAGAGCAGCCAATGGAAGCTGACCGGCGCGAAGACGATGGTGTTGCGGCAGGCCTTCGGCACATAGCCACTCCAGCCGAGCGCGACATAGCCCTTCAGGCAGTCCTTGGCGCCGGCCTTGGACATGATCTTCGCGTCGGGCCGCAGGGCGTGGAGCCGCAGAACCGGGCGGTCGCCGCCGTAGAAGGCCAAGCGCTTCGGATCGACCTCCGGGTGGCGCTTCAGCCAGGCGTCGATCAGCTCGCCCTCGTGCGGGTCGTTAGACTTGATGTTGACCAGGAAGCGGCGGTTCGGGAAGGCCGCAAGCACCTCGCCCATGGACGGCATCAGCCCCTTGCCCTTGCCGCGGAACGGAAAGGTCCGGCCACCATCGGCGGTGTAGCCCCAGCCGATGTCCAGCGCCTTGAGCTCGGCCATGGAGTGGTCGCGAGTGCGTCCCTTGCTCTGCGTGCGGCAGTCGACGGTCCAGTCGTGAAAGACCGCAAAGTCACCGTCGGTGGTCGGGTGGATGTCCAGTTCGGTGATGTCGGCGCCGAGGCGGAAGGCCGAGGCGATCGAGGGGATGGTGTTCTCGAGGTAGCCGTGGATCGGCGGATCGATGCGGCTGGCCGTGCAGGCGTCGCGGGTCAGGCCGACACGGGAATAGGTCTGGTGCAGGCCGCGGTGGGCGAGGATCGTGAGGTGGCCGTTGGGCCTGGCCAGCCATGAGGCGTTCAGGAGATAGAGCCCGCCGGCGATGATCGCCGCCACGCCGAGTGCGATGTGAAGTTTCCGCACCGATCAGGCTCCCATCGGCATCCCGAACCGGACCGCGGCGGGAGCTAGCCGGCGGGCGCCGCCGCCGGCGCGGCCTTGGGCGCGTCGGCCGGAAGTTTCACGCCCACCAGCTTCCACTTGAAGAAGCCCTTGCGTTCCCAGGTGAAGACGGTGGGGACCGTCCCCAAGGTCAGGCGGGCGCGGTTGACGCCCCAGTATTCCACGCCGGGCCAGGGCTGGGAGAAGGTGTTGGAGTCCTTGAGGTCGACGGGCTGCAGTTTCTGGGCGTCGCGGCCCTTGCCGAGGGTCAGACCCGCCAGGGCGGCGGGCGTCAGGTAGGCGTCGACCTTGGGCGCGGGCTGCAGGGGCTCGATGGCGTGCTTGAGCGCGCCCAGCGGATCCTGCCAGACGCTGGGGGGCGCGGCCGCCGGATCGGCGCCGCCGAGCTGGGGACGCAGCGAGCCGCGAACCGCATCGAAATCAACGAGATCGGCCAGACCTTGCGAGTCCTGCGCGAGGGCGGCGGAACGCAGGGCGAAGAAGCCGACGTAGGGCGCGGCCACGAAGGAGACCCCGGCAAGGATCACCACAAGGGTCAGGACGGTGGTGAAAAACCTCTGCATGGCCCCGGAACTCCCCCTCACGAACGCGCAGCGGTTAACCTTGTCCCGGTTTTCCGCGGCCTTGTCGAGTTCGCGCCCGTGAGAGGGGTAAGCAAGACAATTGGCCCTTCCCCCCTTGAGGGGGAAGGTGGGGCCCTTAAGGGCCCCGGAAGGGGGGGCGCGCGACGGTCGAGAGGAAGGAGCCGCCTGAAAGGTGGGGGAACAGCCGACCGGCCAAGGTCAGCGCTGCCCCCCATCCGGCTCCTGGCGTCGCCACCTTCCCCCTCGAGGGGGGAAGGAACTCGAGCGGGCGCTTCCTATGCCATAGCTCCGCCCTAGCAGGGGAAGGAAGGGAAGCGACGGTCTGGGGCCAGGTCAGCCCTTGGCCATCTCGGCCGAGAGGTTCTCCGACACCTTGTCCAGGAAGCCTTCGGTGGTCAGCCAGCCCTGCTGGTCGCCGACGAGCAGCGCCAGGTCCTTGGTCATGTAGCCGGCCTCGACCGTGTCGACGGTGACCTTTTCCAGCAGGTCCGCGAAGCGGTCGAGCTCGCCGTTGCCGTCGAGCTTGGCGCGGTGCTTCAGGCCCCGGGTCCAGGCGTAGATGGAGGCGATGGAGTTGGTCGAGGTGGCCTCGCCGCGCTGGTGCTGGCGGTAGTGGCGGGTGACGGTGCCGTGGGCGGCCTCGGCCTCCACGATCTTGCCGTCCGGGGTCATCAGGACCGAGGTCATCAGGCCGAGCGAGCCGAAGCCCTGGGCCACCGTGTCGGACTGCACGTCGCCGTCGTAGTTCTTGCAGGCCCAGACGAAGCCGCCGGACCACTTCATGGCGGCCGCGACCATGTCGTCGATCAGACGGTGCTCATAGGTGATCTTGGCTTCGTCGAACTTCGCCTTGAATTCCTTGTCGAACACGTCCTGGAAGATGTCCTTGAAGCGCCCGTCGTAGGCCTTCAGGATCGTGTTCTTGGTCGACAGATAGACCGGGTACTTGCGGTCCAGGCCGTAGGCCAGCGAGGCGCGGGCGAAGTCGGCGATGGAGTCGTCGAGATTGTACATGCCCATGGCCACGCCCGAGGACGGGAAGGAGAACACCTCGTGTTCGATGACCTTTCCGTCCGTGCCCTCGAACTTCATGGTCAGCTTGCCGGGACCGGGGACCAGGAAGTCGGTGGCCTTGTACTGATCGCCGAAGGCGTGACGGCCGATGATGATCGGCTGGGTCCAGCCCGGCACCAGGCGCGGCACGTTCTTGCAGATGATCGGCTCGCGGAAGACGACGCCGCCCAGGATGTTGCGGATGGTGCCGTTGGGCGACTTCCACATCTTCTTGAGATTGAATTCCTTCACCCGGGCCTCATCGGGGGTGATGGTGGCGCACTTCACACCCACGCCATGGCGCTTGATGGCCTCGGCGGCGTCGACGGTCACCTGGTCGTCGGTGGCGTCGCGGTGCTCCATCCCCAGGTCGTAGTACTCGAGGTTGATGTCGAGGTAGGGGAAGATCAGCTTGTCCTTGATAAGCTTCCAGATGATGCGGGTCATCTCGTCCCCGTCGAGGTCGACGACGGGGTTTGCGACCTTGATCTTGGCCATGGGAATGAGTCCTTCTCGATGGACGCGCTCTTCTGCCGGGGCGCACAGGGCCCCGGGGCGGCGCGGAAACGCGCCCCTATAGACGCTGGCGGGCGCACGCGCCAGCACCCCGCCGCCATCGAACCGCCCAAGTTGGCGGGTGGACAGGTCGCCGCACATCGCTATTCAGGATTCGCATGCCCTCGAAGGTCCTGAAACTGCTTCGCACCTCGCCGTTCGAGCGCACGGTGCTGGCCCTGCTGGTCCTGGCCTTCGCCCTGCTGGCCGCGGTGGCGATCGCCTCGGTGCTGACCCTGCGCCAGACCCGCGATCTCGACGCCCAGGTGGTGCTGACCCAGCGGGTGCGCGAGCTGGCCCAGAACGTCCTGACCGACACGGTGGACGCCGAGACCGGCGAGCGCGGCTATGTGCTGACCGGCGAGAAGCCTTACCTGGCGGTCACGCGCGAGGCCCAGGCGCGGTTGTCGAACGAGATGCGCACGCTCAGGGAGCTCAGCAAGCCGCACCTGGAGCAGCTGCGCCGCATCGACACCCTGCGCATCCACGTCGACGCCAAGGTGGCCGAGATCCAGCGGGCGGTGGCCTATGTCGACGCCCACCGCCAGTCCGAGGCGGTGGATGTGGTCAAGGGCGGCCAGGGCCTGCAGGAGATGGTGCGAATCCGCCAGCTGATCGCGGCCTTCAACGCCGAGGAGGCCCAGCGCCTGGCCAAGCGGATCGCCTCGGCCGACCGGGCCGCGGAGGAGGCGCTGGCCATCAACCTGACCAGCGCCGTGCTGGTGGTGATCGTGGGCCTGGCCTCCATCCTGCTGGTGCGCCGCTACATCGATGCGCTGAGGCGTTCGCGCGCCGAGCTGGACGAGGTGAACCAGGGCCTGGAGCGCACGGTGGAGGAACGCACCGGCGAGCTGGTCGCCGCGCGAGACCGGGCCGAGGCGCTGCTTAGGGAAGTGAATCACCGGGTCGGCAATTCCCTGCAACTGGTTTCCAGCTTCATCTCCATGCAGTCGCGCGGCCTGGACAACGAGGACGCCAAGCAGGCGCTGCGCGAGACCCAGGCGCGGATCGGAGCGGTGGCCCAGGTGCACCGGCGTCTCTACACGTCGCAGGAGGTCGAGACGGTCGAGCTTGGCGACTATCTCGCTGGGCTTATCGAGGAGCTTCAGGGCTCGATGGCGGCGGAGGGCATCTCGCCGACGATCTCCGTGAAGACCGCGCCGCTGAAGGCCTCAACCGACCGGGCGGTGGCGCTGGGGGTGATCGTGGCCGAGCTGATCACCAACGCCGTGAAGTACGCCTATGCGGAGGGCGCGCCCGGCGAGATCCGGGTCGAGCTGGCCCTGGACGGCAAGCACACGGCGGTGCTGAGCGTCGAGGACGACGGCGCCGGTATGAAGGGCGCCAAGCCCAAGGGCACAGGCCTGGGCCGCAAGATCATCGACGCCATGGCCTCGAACCTGAAGTCGAAGATCGAGTACGACAGCAAGCGCAAGGGCGTGCGCGCCAGCATGAAGTTCGAGTGCTGAGTCTCAACCGCCGGCTCCGACGATCGCGGCGGCGACGTCGGCGTAGTGACCCTTGAAGGTGTGGCTGGCCGCCACCGCGCGTGAACGCACCCGCGCTCCGTCGAGACCTGCGCAGGGATCCGTCCCGTCCGCATGGATGCAGATGACCGGCACACGTCCGAGCGCGCCCACGGCCTGAGGCAGCGACGGCGTCCCGACGCCGGCGAGATCGAACAGGGAATAGTCGTGCAGCCTGACCTCGGCGTGAGCGCCCGGGGCGATCAGGACGAGGGCCCGGACGCGGGCCCGGGCCGCGTCGTCCAGCCGTGGCGTCAGAAGGGCGAGGGCGCCGGCGCCGAAGGAATAGCCGGCCAGGATCACCCGGGGACGGCCCCAGGCCCGGGCGTAGGCTTCGATCAGGGCGGACAGGTCGGCCGCCGCGCCCGACACGCCCTGGGGTCTGGACAGGTATCGTAGGCTGTCCAGGGCGACCACCGGATAGCCCCGTGCGGCGAGTTCGTGGGCGAAGCCCTTGTCGGCCTTTTGCCAGCCGTTGTCCCCGCTCAGATAGACCACAAGGGTGTCGCCCGGCCCGACGACGGGCGTCTCGATCAGGGGCAGGGCCGCCAAGGCCGGATCGGCCGCGGCCACCCGCGCCGGTGGCGGCGCCGGATCGCGCGAAAGGACAAGCATCAGCGCGCCACGCAGCACCCCGACCACGACCATGGCGGCGACGACGGCGACCAGCACGGGGCCCCGCCAACGCGGCGAGCGGGCGTCGCGAGGCCTCGGCCGGTAGCGCCGGGATCGCCATTCGATCATGACGGGCCCCTATTCCCGGCGAAGGAGGTGTTCGGTGAGCAGATCGCCCCACCCCGGAGCGTTCTCGCGGTAGCGGGCCTTCATCGCGGGCGGATCGTAGGCGTCGGTCAGAACCCACTGCTCGAAGGTCAGGCCCTGGGGCTCGCCCTCGGCGAGGTAACGGTCGAAGGCGTAGTCCAGGATGCCGGTCCTGCCGAGGTTGAGGTGGAGCTTGGCCAGGGTCAGCTCCTGGCGTGCGGCGGCCGCGATCGGCTCGCCCAGACGCTGGTGGCGGTAAAGAGCCGCCACGACGCCGGCCCGGTCCGCGCCCGATTTGCAGTGGATCAGGGCGGGGTACTCGATCGATTCGAACAGGCGGCGGGCGCCGGCGACGTGATCGCGGCTGGGGACCTCGCGTGAGGTGATGACGAAGTCGACAAGGGTCAGGCCGAGGCGCTGACAGGCCGCCTTCTCCAGGGCGTAGAAGCTGCCGTTGAACCCGCCGCGCAGGTTGACGACGGTGCGGATGCCGCGCCGCTTCCACTGGGCGAGCTGGAAGGGCCAGGGCTGGTTGGTGCGCACCAGTTCGGTCCCGACCCAGTGGGCGTTGCGAAAGCCGATGCGCAGGAAGGCATGATCCCCCCACCAGAAGTCCCAGTAGGCCCGAAAACGGCCCAAAGCAGTCGTCAGATCGTGCTTGGGCACGCGCAGGCTCCCTGACCGGTTGCGGTGGCGCCGCAATCTGGTGTCTAGCTCAGCCGGTATCACGCCGCGGCCGGCGTTGAGCCTCAAGTCGATCTTCTCGCGGACGGACGCCAGGACTTGCCCAGGGACGTGACTTCCATTGGACCGCCGACCCTGCTCGATACCTATCTCGAGCGCCGCGGCGACCTGCTGCGGTTCCTAAAGCTGCGTTGCGGCTCGGCGACCGAGGCGGAGGACCTGATCCAGGACCTGTACCTGAAGGTCTGCGCCGCCGGAGAGGGGGCCGCGATCCGCGATCCGGCGCCCTATCTCTATCGGATCGCCACCAACCTCTTGCTCGACCGCCGTCGGGCAGGGCGGCGCGCGGTGCGTCGCGAAGACGAATGGCGCCGCACCGCCTCGACCCGGATCGGGTCTCAGGAGGCGACCGATGCGGCCAGTCCCGAGCAGGCGGTCGACGCGCGCCTGCGCCTGCAGCAGCTGTTGTCGGCGGTCGAGGAACTGCCGGAACAGACCCGCCGGGTCTTTCGCCTGCACAAGCTGCAGGGCCTCAGCCACAGCGAGGTCGCGGCCGCGCTGGGGATATCCAGAAGTTCGGTGGAGAAGCACATGATCGCGGTGCTCAGGCATCTGACGCGGAGACTCGGATGAGCGCGATCACGACAAAAAGGAGGCGATGGCCTCGCCGGGGCGTCTTGATCATCGACTGTTCTTCCGCGGGAGCCGCAGGAACATGAGCCGCGACACTGACACCGAGGCCCTGGAACAGGCCGCCGCCTGGCGGCTGAAGCTCGCCGGGTCGGACGCCACGCTGGAAGACTGGCAGGCTTTCGAAGGCTGGCTGGCGGCCGGCACGGCTCACGTCGCTGCCTACGATCGCGTCGAGGCCATGGACGAGGAAATCGACGCCCTGGTCGGAGACATGGGCGAGGAGCCGGTGCTGCCTGTTCATCGGCGCCGCGCCGTCTGGCCCATGGCCGCGGGCGGCGCGGCCGTCCTCGCGGCGGTAGTCGGCCTGCTGGTCTGGACGGGGCGGCCCCCAGACCCGGCCCTGTTCTCGGCCCGTTACGTCAGCCCGCGCGGCGCTACCCGCCTGGTGAAACTGCCGGACGGCACGACGGCACAGCTCAACACGGGATCGACGCTGGACGTGCGCTTCGACGGCCAGGTCAGGCGGGTCAGCCTCGACGATGCAGAGGTCGCCTTCGATGTGACTCACGACCCGTCGCGGCCGTTCATTGTCTCGGTGGGCGACCGCGAGGTGCGGGTGGTGGGCACCGAATTCGACATCGCGCGACACCAGGGTCGGCTGACGGTCACCGTGCGGCGCGGCCTGGTCCGGGTGGAGGCGCCGGGCGCCCCCGTCGGCGCGGGGATCGCGCTGAGGCCCGGCCAGCAGTTCAGGCGCGAAGAGGGGAGCCCGCGCTCGGAGGTGGGCGCGGTCGATCCGGAGGCCGCTTTCGCCTGGCGCAGTGGCCACCTGGATTATCGCGACCGGCCGCTGCAGGATGTGGTCTCGGACCTGAACCGCTATTTCGACCGGCCGATCCGGCTCGATCCTTCCGCGTCTTCGGTGAGATTCACGGGTGTTCTGGCGATCGACAGGCAGGAGGCGATGGTCTCCCGGCTCGTCGCGTTTCTGCCGATCGAGCGGCGGGACGAGAACGGCGCGATTGTTCTGCGCCGTAAGAGCGGACGGTGAGGCGAGCCTGCTCCGTTTGATGGCCACGGGATTGCGGGCGTCCGGCCTGGCGCTTCTGCTGACGCTCGCCTGCTTGTCGAGGGCCGGGCCAGCGTGGGCCCAGGCGTCAATGACGACCTATGCGATCCCGGCCGAGCCCTTGACGGACGCACTTGCGGCGCTGGCGGCGCGCTCGGGCCTTTCCATCAGTGAACCGAATTCCGGTTTCGGCGGCGTCCGGAGCCGGCCGGTCGAGGGCCGCTACACACCGCGCGAAGCGCTGGAACGGATGCTGGCTGGCAGCGGCTGGCGCGCGGAGTTCCTCGATCAGCGCACGGTTCGCATCGTTCGCGTCCAGGCGCGCGCGCGGGAGGTCCCGCCGCGGCGGGCCGCGCCGCCGAGGGCGCTCTTCACCGAAGTCGAGCCGCTGATGGTGGAGGCGACCAAGCGGCGGGCGGCGCCGGACTCCATCGCCGATCCGGTGACCGCGGTCCCCGGCAGCTGGATCGAGCGGACGCAGGCGGGCGACGCGGCGGACATCGCCGGGCAGGTGGCGGGCCTGACCGTCACCAACCTGGGGCCGGGCCGCGACAAGCTGCTGATCCGCGGCAACTCGGACGGGCCGTTCACGGGCCGCACCCAGTCGACAGTCGCCGTGTACCTCGACGACGTGCGCCTGTCCTACAATGCGCCCGATCCGGACCTGCGCCTGGTCGACGTGACCTCGGTGGAGGTGCTGCGAGGGCCGCAGGGGACCCTGTATGGTTCGGGGGCGCTGGGCGGCATCTACCGGGTAGTCACCCGCAAGCCCGAACTGGACGTCCTGTCGGGCTCTCTTTCCGCCACGCACGCCGGAACCGCGGCCGGTCAGCCCAGCGACGCCATCGACGGCATGATCAACCTGCCGCTCGTTCGCGACCGGCTGGCGCTGCGGGTGGTGGGCTGGAGCGAGGTGGTCGGGGGTTACATCGACAACCTGGCGCCGCCCCTGTCGGACGTGAACCAGACTTCGCGCCGCGGTCTGCGCGTGGCGCTGCGGGGGGAGACCTGGGCGGACTGGTCGCTGCAGGCGGGTTTCAACGGTCAGACCATCGATGCGGAAGACTCCCAGTACGTGACCGGCGACGCCCGACGCTACCGGCGCACGGTCGGGCTGAAGGAGCCGCACGAAAACACCTTCAGCGAGGCCTACGCCACCGTCGAAGGGCCGACGCCCTGGGGACGCCTGTCGGCCACCACCGCCCTGGTGCGCCACGTCCTGGCCACCCGCTATGACGCCGCAGCGTCGGCCGCCGCCTTCGGATTCGATCCCGGAACGCCCAGCCCGTTCGACGACCGCCGCGACCTGCGCACCGCCCAGCAGGAGATTCGGCTGACCTCGTTCGAGGCGTCTCCCATCGGCTGGATGGTCGGGCTGTTCGCCGCGAGCGACCGGGAAAGCGCGAAGATCCTGCTCGACACCACCGCCGGACCCGGAAGCGGCCCAATCTACCGCGAGGCCCGCACGGACGAGCTGAGCGAGTACGCGGTGTTCGGCCAGATGAGCCTGCCGCTGCCGCAAAACCTGTCCCTGGAAGCCGGCCTGCGCTGGTTCGAAGTGAGTAAGGAGGCGGACTCACAGGTCCTGGCGCCGCGCACGGGGCAGGGTTCGGACTTCGAGGGGCACACGACGACCGCGGGCCTGGCTCCGAAGCTGAGCCTGACCTGGCGGCCGTCCCGCCAGCTGACCGCCTACGCCCTGGTCTCCGAAGGCTATCGCGAGGGCGGGCTGAACACCGGCGGCCTGGTCGGCCAGGCCTTCGGGACGCCGGGCGGCGGGGCGCAGCCCTACCGCGGCTTCGGCGCCGACCACCTGTGGAACTATGAAACGGGGATAAAGCTGCGCCTGTTCGAGGGCCGGCTGCTGCTGCGCGGTGCGGCCTTCTACGACTTCTGGCACAATCTGCAGACCGATCAGGTGACCGCCTCGGGTTTGGCCTTCACCGGCAATGCGGGCGAGGGCGTCAATCCGGGGATCGAGGCGGAAGCCGCCTGGACGCCGCGTCCGGAGCTGCTGCTGCGCGCCAACCTGATGATCGACGACCCGGAGCTGATCCGCGCTAACCCGAGCTTCCCGGCGCGCCACGACGCGGGCCTGCCCAGCGTGCCCAAGGTGTCGGGCGGCCTTTCGGCGTCCTGGGCGCACCCCCTTGGAGATGGCATGACCCTGTCGCTGGACGCGGACGCCGCCTACATCGGCGCCTCGCACCTGACGTTCGACGGCCGCTCGGGCCGCTCCATGGGCGGATACGCCAGCGCCCGGCTGCAGGCCATGCTTGAGACGCCTCGCTGGCGGTTGAGCGCCTTCGCGGACAATCCGCTCGGGGTGACCGGCAACACCTTCTCCTTCGGCAACCCGTTCAGCCTCGCCGCCGACAATCAGATCGTGCCCCTGCGGCCGCGCACCGTGGGCGTGCGCCTCGGCTGGCGATTCTGAATCTGGAGGAGGCCGTCCCGCCGCGGCGTCCTGTGGGGGTCGGTCCCAGCGGAGTTCCAGAGTTGCAGCCAGCGTCCAGCCGCCGGTCGGTCGATCGGCCCGAGATCTTGGTCCTGGGGATTATCCTCTTCTCGCTGATGCTGCGGCTGGTCGCCCTGGCGTGTGTCGGACTGGGCATGGACGAATCCTACACCCTGGCGGTGTCGCGCACGCTGAGCCTTTCCTATTTCGACCATCCGCCCCTGCATCTGTGGCTGGCGCATGCCCTGGCGCCGGCGCTGGGCTACGGCCGGCTGGCGCGGCTGCCGTTCGTCGCCCTGTTCGCCCTGTCGAGCTGGCTCCTGTTCCTGCTGACCCGCCGCCTGTTCGGGGAGCGGGCAGGGGTCATGGCGGTGTTCGCCCTGAACGTCTCGGCCTTCTTCGCCGTCGCCGCGGGCGGCTGGGTGCTGCCCGACGGTCCGCTGTTCGCCGGCATGCTGGCCGCCGCCCTCACCCTGGCGCGCGTGCTGTTCCCGGCCTCCGGCGAAGCGGAGCGGCCCTGGCGCGACTGGCTGCTGACCGGCCTGTGGATCGGGCTGGCGGCGCTTTCCAAGTACCAGGGCCTCCTGTTCGGCCTGGGCGCCGCCCTGCTGTTGATCAGCACGGCCAGAGGGCGGGCGTGGCTGCGCCGTCCCGAGCCCTGGATGGCGGCCCTGCTCGCCGTCGCGGTGTTCTCGCCGGTGCTGATCTGGAACGCCCGGCATGGCTGGGCCTCCTTCGTCTTCCAGGGTTCGCGCGGCGCGCCGACCCACGGCCTGAGGCTGTTGGCGCCGCTGGAGGCGATCCTCGGCCAGGCGGCCCTGCTGACGCCCTGGATCTTCGTGCCGGTCGCCGTGGCGGCCTTTCGCGCGGCGCGTGTCGGCCCCGCCAGGGGCCAGACCTGGTTCTGCCTGATGCTGGGCGCGCCGGCGATTGTCGTGTTCACCCTGACCCCGCTGTTCGGCGACCGCGCCCTGCCGCACTGGTCCATGGCCGGCTGGCTGATGCTGTTCCCGCTGCTGGGGGAGTGGCTGGCGCGCGCTTCGGAGACGCGGCGATGGCCCAGGATCTGGATCGCCGGTTCGGCGGCGGTCTTTCTGCTGGCCTGGGGCTTGTTCGTCAGCGAGGCGGCGACGGGATGGGTCGGGCGGCTCTGGCCCGAGGCCGCACGGAAGGGTGAGCCGACGCTGGAGACGGCGTCGTGGAACGGCCTGGTTCCCGAACTCAAGCGCCAGGGGCTTCTACGGCCGGGGACCTTTGTCGTTTCGGCGCAATGGATGGAGGCGGGCAAGCTGCATCTGGCGTTGGACGGGACCGCGCCGGTGCGCCTGTTTTCCGAGGATGCGCGGCAGTTCGCCTTCACCGACGTCACCGCCGACCTGGTGGGTCACGACGCGCTGATCGTGGGACGGCCTAACAACATCGCCGAACGCGTGCCGACGCTGCGCGCCTATTTCCGCGAGCTGGGGCCGGTCAGGACGATCTATGTGGGGCGTGGGGGCCAGCCCGAACAGCCGCTCAGCGTGATCGAGGCGCACGACCTGTTGCGGCCCTACGCCGGCCACTGATTGCGCGCCGCCAGCAGGATGCGGATGGCGCCGGCGACATGGAGCGTGGCGTCCACAGGCGAGCGCCGAAGCGGGGCGTCGGTCGCGCCTTCGAACAGCCGCACATATCCTGCGCCCAGCAAGCCTTCCAGGAAAGTCCGTTGGCGTCGGCCGCCCCCGAAGTCGAAAGCCTCGACCGGCGTTCCGGTAGCGAGGGCTTCGGAGACCATCGACAGGCTGTCGGCGGTGACCACCAGCCGGTCCGCGAGGCCCAGGATCGCAAAGTAGGGGTTGTCGCCGGTCCCGTCCCAGAACCATACAGCCTCGCCCTGGAGGCGGCGGCGCAGCTGTTGGCAGACCTTCTCGGGCGTGCGCCTTGAAGCGGTGATCGCGAGGCCGTGGCCTTCCGCGGTGAGGGCGAGGAGGCCGTCGGCGAGCCGGTCCGCATCGTCGTAGGTGAAGGGGTGGCGGCGGGTCGAGCCGCCGATCAGGACCCCCGTGAGCGGCCGCGGCAGGGCGGCGAAGCGTGGCCACCAAAGGGCGCGCGCGTCCCCGAGTTCCTCGGGGGTCACGGCGTGGAGCGCGGTCAGGGAGCGGATCACGTTGGGGCCGCGGATCCGGTCGTGCAGCATGGCGACCACCAGGTCGAAGCGCCGGGACGAAGCCTGGGGATCCTGCACGTGGACGGTCAGGCAGCGGCCGCCGCTGGCCCGGCGCACGGCGATGGACATCAGCCCCGAGCGCCGGCCGCAGCTGACCAGGACATCGGGCCAGGGCGGCGCCAGGCGGTCCTTCTCCGGGTCCAGCCCGGCCAGGCTGAGGTGGGCGGCGAACGGCGGGATCAGCCGCCAGGGGCCGCGCAGACCGCAGATCTTCTCCTCGACGTGGCCGCCGATGCGACGCGCCAGACCCAGGGCCTGGGCGCGCAGCCCGGCCTCGCCGGTAGTCAGGGCCCAGACGGTGGGTTCGCTCACGCTTCGGCGTCAGGCGGCGTGGCTGAGCGCGCGCTTCAGCACCGCCGACAGACGGTGGCGGATATCGCTGATCACCGGGGTGCGGGCCGAACGGACGTAGTTCATCTGCAGCACCCTGCGAGGACCCGCGTAGGGCAGATGTCCGTGCCAGGAGTAGTCGGAGCGCTTGAAGGCGAGCAGGGCGCCGAACTCGGGCGCGATCTCAACCGTGGCGGAGCCAAGGTCGGCGCCGGGCTTGAGCAGGCGCAGGCGCCCGCCCTCGGGCGCCCAGCCGTCGTTGAGATACAGCAGCAGGGACAGGATCTTGGACTTGGAGTCGGTGTGGATGGCGCCGTCGCGCGCCGAGCAGTGGCCACGCAGGGTGAAGACCGTCGGCCGGCCCTCCAGATCGACGTCGAAGCGCTGTTCCATGAGGCGCCGGAAGTCCTCGCCGGCCAGGTTCTCGATCAGGCCACGCACGGCCGCGCCCGGAGCGAGGTCGGCCAGGGCGAAGGAGCCGGGCTGGCTGATCGCCGGATAGTCCCGCGCCACGGCCGCCCGGGCGGGGGCGGGGATCACGTCGCGGGCGAGCAGGTGGGGAAAGGGCTCCGGCGACAGCGGGGTGGCGGCGATGGCGTCGAGATCAAGGTAGTCCATGGAGGAGCCCTTCCGCGGGAGGGCACGTGGCCCTCGCGACAGTCACGTCGCCGCGGCGCAATCACCTCAATGGCGGCATTGACTGACGCACCCCCGGGCCTATTCAGGCCCCATGAGCTGGGATCCCGACCAGTACGAACGCTACAAGACCTACCGCGACCGGCCGGCGCTGGACCTGATGCTGCAGATCCCGCAGACCCTGGAACCGGGCGAGATCTGGGACCTCGGTTGCGGAACCGGCGAGCACGCGGTGCTGCTGGCGCGACGCCATCCCCTGGCGCGGACGCACGGGCTGGACAGCTCGACCGCGATGCTGGCCAAGGCGAAGGCGCGGGCGGAGGACGTGGACTGGGTGCTCGGTGACGCCGGGACCTGGGCGCCGGAGCGGCCCGCCGATCTGATCTTCTCCAACGCCGCGCTGCACTGGCTGGGCGACCACGAGCGGCTGTTTCCACGGATCATGCAGCAACTGGCGCCCGGAGGCGTGTTCGCCTGCCAGATGCCGGTGTCCTACCAGGCGCCCCAGCACGTGCTGATGCGCGAGACGGCGGCTGATGGTCCGTGGGCGCAGCGGCTGGCGGCGGTGGACGGGGTCAAGCCGCTGGGGCGCAGCGAGGACTACTACGACTGGCTCTCGCCGCTGAGCCGCGAGCTCGATGTGTGGACCACGACCTATCTGCACGTCCTGAGCGGCGAGGACCCGGTGGTGGACTGGATGTTGGGGACGGGGCTTCGGCCCTACGTCGAGGCGCTCAGCGAGCCGGAACGGCCGGCTTTCCTGCAGGCTTACCGCGCGCGGGTTTCGCAGGCTTTCCCCCGCCGAACAGACGGGACGACCCCTTTGCCTTTTGAGCGGTTGTTTCTTGTGGCTGTTCGATCCTGAGGGTTTCCAGCGCCGTCTTGCGGTCGGCCCTGCGCTTGCGCAGGCGGATTTCGGTGACCGGCCCGTCAAGCTTGGCCATGGCGGCGACCGCGGCGGCGCGGCCATTGGCGACGGCCAGGTCGTAGGCCTTCCAGTCGCGGATCTCGACCCCGCCGGGTTCGGGCAGGATCAGCAGGTCCGTGGCCAGGCGCGACTCCATCAGATCGGCCTTGGTGGTGAGCGTCGCGGAGCGGATCAGGATCGAGACGATCGGCGGCCCCTGGCGCCAGGCGCCGGTGAGCAGCCACATCCACCACGACTTCGGATTCTCCAGCACCGCCGGATCGACGCCGGAGGCGCGCGAGACGTCGACGCCGACCACCGGCCCCATGTGCCAGGCCCGCATCAGGTCGACGGGGAAGTTGCGCATCACCGCCCCATCCACCAGCACCGCCCCGTTGGAGAGCACCGGCGGCAGCACGCCCGGGATGGAGATCGAGGCCCGAAGCGCCGCGCGCAGCAGGCCGCGCTTGTGCACGACGTAGCCGCCCGAGGTGATGTTGGAGGAGACGCAGTAGAAGGGCAGCCACAGGTCCTCGATCAGGGTGTCGCCGTAGTGCTCCTTGAGCCGGGCCTCGACCTTCTTCCCCTTGGTCAGGGCGATGATCGGGACGCTGATGTCGTCCACGGGGCTGGACTCGACGAAGGCCTTGCGGATGCGGCGGTCCAGCTCGTCCCGGTCCCAGCCCATGGCGATGCCGGCGGCGATGATGGCGCCCATGGACGAGCCGCCGACGAAGTCGAAGGGGACGCCGGCTTCCTGCAGAGCCAGGACCGCGCCCATGTGGGCGTAGGCCCGCGCGCCGCCGCCGGAGAGGACGAGGCCGACCGAGGTGCCGGTCAGGATGCGGGCCAAGCGCGCGGCGTCGGGGCGCGATGCGCCGCGCACATGGAACCAGCGCGCCGGCGCCAGCTTGTCGAGCCAGGCGGCGGCGCCTTCGGGGCGCTCGGCGCTGGGCGGGTGGATCAGGATCAGGTCGGTGAGCCGGAGGCCGTCGGCGCCCTCGCCCTGCCAGGCGCGAGTGTCCTCGGGGTCCTCGCCGGCGCGCGCGACCAGGAACAGCCGGTCGACCTGCCGCGCGCACAGATGCGCCCACGCCACCTCGCGCCGTTCGGCGAGGTAGAGGACGTAGTCGTGGGTCTCCTCGACGGTCGAGAACCACTTGGTGGCGGAGCGCAGGGCGGTGGAGGTCACCACCTTGACCGAAAAGCCCATGGCCGCGATCTCGGCCTCGACCAGGGCGACGAGCGGCGCGATGGGGCGCTCGGACAGGGCCACGAAGCCGAAGACGGTGGGTTCGGCGACCGACCCCGCGGTCTGCCGCGCGCGCAGGATCATCAGCCGCGCCAGCTCGGTCATGATCTCCGGATGCTGCTGGGCGGCGGCGAAGAAGGCCTCGCGCGGCAGGGCCAGGATCTCGCTGTCGCGCAATGCCACGACGGTGGCGGTATGGGGCGTGCCGGCGATCAGCGACATCTCGCCGGCGGGTTCGCCCGGCTTGATGACCCCCAGGAAGTGCGGCTCCTGCCCCTCCTCGTGCTTGAACACGCCCAGGCGCCCCGCGCGCAGCAGATAGAGGGTGTCGGCGGTGTCGCCGGCGGCGTAGAGGCGCACCCCGCCGGGCAGGGTGAACCAGCTCGCGGCGCCGTGGGCGTCCTCGAACAGCCGGCCGAGCGCCTTTTCCAGGGATTCCGAGCGGGGTTCGCGGATCATTGAACCGAGAGTCTATCGGGAATCGTGGCCAAAGCTAAGCCTCGCCGCAGGCTTCTTCGCAGGCCTGACAGGCGTCGTGGGCGGCGTCGCGCAGGCTGCGCGAGACGGCGATCAGGGATATGGCCAGGTCACGGCGCAGCAGAGGCTTTGGCGAGCGGAGGCCGCAGAGCATGAGCGCCGCGTCGGCGACGAGAGCGTCGAGGCGAAGCAGTGCGTCGTGGAAGCGGCCGTCGGGGCCCGTGCGACCGCTCTGGACGTGTTCGGAGG
This sequence comes from uncultured Caulobacteraceae bacterium, assembly GCA_964432415.1. GTDB lineage: Bacteria > Pseudomonadota > Alphaproteobacteria > Caulobacterales > Caulobacteraceae > JAFECT01. Next base: position 26,499 of record CAYSNW010000031.1, on the reverse strand, counting down.
GCAGGATCAATGGGCGTGCTCCGAAACGGCGAGGAAAATAGATGTTACGATATGTAACGGAGTTTGTCAAGACGTGCGTTACGTATCGTAATTTCACCGTAAAACACCCGTATTACCCGGCGGCCCCCTACGCCGCGTTCGCCCGGCGGATGATGCGCCTGGCCTGCCGGGGAGGCACGATGGCGGTGACCTCGGCGACCCAGACGATGCGGGCGTCCTCGATGTTGGGGCCGGCGACGGACTCCAGGTCGTAGAGGCCGGGCCCGGAGCCCTTGAGCAGGCGCTTGAGCAGGACCTCGCCGCCCTCCAGCTCGACCACCACCACCGAGCCGATCATGTCGCGGCTGGGGGAGGTGCGCTGGTTCTCGAAATAGATCAGGGCGCCGTCGTCGGCGATGCCGCGCATGGAATGGCCGCGCACCTCCAGCGCCACGGCGCTGTCGTCGCCGCCGGGGGGCAGGGGGACCAGATCGCCCGCCTCCTGGCCCTCGGCGTAGCGGATCGTGCCGTCGGGGTTGGCGCCGACGTGGCCGATGATGCGGGTCAGGCCCTCGGCGGGGCCGGCGATGGGGCCGTCGCCGCTGAGCAGCCAGGACCAGGAGACCCCGAAGGCATGGGCGTACTGCTTGGCCCAGGCCACGTCGATCAGCCGGCCATTGTCCTCGGGCGCGCGTTCGTGGCTGCGGTAGGTCACCGCCTTCCAGCCGAAATGGCGCGCGGCGTCCTCGGCGTTGCGGGCCTCGGGATGGTTCTGCATCCAGCGGCGCCGCGCCTCGCGCAGCCGGTCCCAGGATCCGTTCATGGTCGTATTGTCCATCAATTCGTCACGTATCGTAACAAACCGCTTGCCAACTGTCGATACAGAACGTAACATGAACATCGATGAGAGTCCAGCACAAGGGACCTGGGTGATGGTGGTGATGATGGGAGGGCCTGGGCATGCGTAACGTGACCCACGCCCAGGCGTTGGCCGAGGCGCACGCGGTGGCCGAGCGCGAAGCGCGGCGGCTGACTTTCGACGACGACCCGCGGACGGGGGCACGGCTGCTGCTGCTGGCGGCCATGGTGCGCCTGTCGCGGGCCGCGACGCGGGAGGAGGCGGCGCGGGTGGCGCAGACGCTGGCGGCGGAACTGCAGCTGGGGCGGTTGTGATGGAGCGGCCGACGACGGCCCCCAGGGCCCTGGTTCGGCTGGCCCGCTTCGATCCATTGGCGAGGCGCGTGCTTGAGAAGTACGCGGCCGAGGCGATGAAGCGGCTGTTCGAACAGCGCTGAACTCGCCGCACAAATCCACAATTAGCTCCGTCATCCCACGGTTCGGTGGAGCCGAATCCGGGGGACCCAGACCACGCCCGACGACCAGTCGGCAAGCATTCCGTTGCCGCTTGGGTCCCCCGGCTCTCGCTTCGCGAGCCCCTGGGATGACAGGGAGAGACAGGAAGCACGATGAAGAGACGACCCATCGACCCTGCGCGCCAGGCTCGGATCGCGGAGGCGCGCGCCATCGCGGCCGGCGTGGAGGAGACCCTGGCGCTGGACGAGGCCCGCGGGGCCACGTTTGTGCGCGGCGCGCCGCACGCGCGGCTCGACGGCCTGGGCTGGCTGGCGCGCAAGGGGCGGCTCAGAGCCCGGCAGAGCGAGGCGGGGCGGCGGTACGGCGATCTCTACCGCAGGCTGTATCTGAACGGGCAGTACCGCACCTTCCTGGACGACACGCCGCGCGGCTTTTCCGAGCTCAATCCGCAGGAGGCGCGGCGGGACGACCAGCGGCGCATCGAGCGGGCCCGGCGCGACGCCCTGGCGGGGCTGAAGTCCCTGATCGGGGTGGTCGATCAGGTCTGCGGCGAGGGCCTGCGGGTCAGCGAACTGGAGACCGACGACCGCCAGATGCTGAGGCTGGAGGAGCGGCTGTCGGTGGCGCTGGACCTGCTGGCCGAACACTACGGAATCGGCGGCGGCTGAGGCGGAACCTGTCTCCAAAACGATACAATAAAATCTGTACGAGTGTTCACTTGCCCGAGACGCCCAGTCTTGCGAGCTTCCCCTGATCTCTGGGGGAGTCCCGAATGCTGGTCGTTGAGAAGCTGACGCACGTTTATCCCAACGGTGTCAAAGCCTTGGACAATGTCAGCCTGATGGTGCCCAAGGGCATGTACGGGCTGCTGGGCCCGAACGGCGCAGGCAAGTCGACGCTGATGCGCTCGATCGCCACCCTGCAGACCCCGACATCCGGGTCGATCCGCTTCGGCGACACCGGCGAGATCGACGTGATCGCGGAGCCGCAGCTGCTGCGCCGCACCCTGGGCTACCTGCCCCAGGACTTCGGCGTCTACCCGCGGGTGTCGGCCTACGACATGCTCGACCACATGGCGATCCTGAAGGGATTGTCGAACGGCCGCGACCGCCGGCAGACGGTCGAAAGCCTGCTGCAGCAGACCAATCTGTGGAGCGTGCGCAACAAGGCCCTGGCCGGCTTCTCCGGCGGCATGCGCCAGCGCTTCGGCATCGCCCAGGCCCTGATCGGCGACCCCCAGCTGATCATCGTCGACGAGCCGACGGCCGGCCTCGACCCGGAGGAGCGCAACCGCTTCCTGAACCTGCTGGCCGAGATCGGCGAGAACGTGGTGGTGATCCTGTCCACCCACATCGTGGAGGACGTGTCCTACCTGTGCCCGGCCATGGCGATCATGGACGGCGGCAAGATCCGGCTGGAAGGCTCGCCCACCGAGCTGACCGAGCGGCTGAAGGGCCGGGTCTGGAAGACCCAGGTGGACCGCGCCGACCTGGAACGGCTGCGCAAGGACCACGAGGTGATCCACACCCGCATGTTCGCGGGCCGCATCGTCGCCCATGTGCTGGCCGACAGCTCGCCCGGACCGCAGTTCGAGCAGATCGCGGGCGGGCTCGAGGACGTCTACTTCTCGGCCATCTCGGCCGCCCGCCGCGCCAGCGCCGCCTGAGGCCCCCATGTTCGGCAAGATCGCGGGCTTCGAGCTCAAATACCAACTGCGCTCACCCGTCTTCTGGGTGGGGGTGTTCTTCTTCGCCCTGATCTCCTTCGGGGTGGTGGCGAGTCAGAACGTCAACGTCGGCGGCGCCGGCGCGGTGCACAAGAACGCGCCGTGGCTGGTGGCCATCTTCACCTCGGCCCTGTCGGTCTATTTCATGCTGATCACCACCGCCTTCGTGGCCAATGTGGTGATCCGCGACGACGAGACCGGCTTCGCGCCCATCGTGCGATCGACGCCGGTGTCGAAGTTTTCGTACCTGATCGGCCGCTTCACCGGGGCCTGGCTGGCCGCGGCCCTGGCGTTTGCCGCCGTGCCGCTGGGCATGATCGTCGGCACGCTGATGCCGTGGGTGGACAAGGAGCTGCTGGGTCCCAACACCTGGTCGGAATACCTGTTCGCCTTCGCCGTGATCGGCCTGCCGAACGTGCTCCTGACCTCGGCCCTGTTCTTCACCGTGGCCACGGTCACGCGCTCGATGATGTGGACCTACGTCTCGGTCATCGGCTTCCTGGTGCTGTTCATCATCCTGTCGATCACGCTCGGATCGAAGCCGGAGTTCGAGCTGGGCGCGGCCTATGGCGAGCCCTTCGGCACCTCGGCCTTCGCCTATGTGACCAAGTACTGGACGGTGGACGAGAAGAACACGCTGCTGCCCCCGCTGACCGGGGTGCTGGCGGCCAACCGCCTGATCGCGGTCGGCTGCGGCCTGCTGCTGCTGTGGCTGGGCTACGGCCTGTTCCGCCCGGGGACCCGCGGCGCCAAGCTGAAGAAGCACGAGAAGCTGAAGGCCATCGCCGACCGCGCGCCCAAGGACGCCCCGACCCAGGCGGCGCTGGCGACCTCGGCCCTGCCGCGACCGGTGTTCAACCGCGCGGCGCTGTCAGCTCAGCTCTGGGCGCGGGTGCGCTTCGAGATGGCGCAGATGTTCAAGAGCCCGGCCTACTACTTCCTGCTCATGATCGGGGTGATCTTCTCGGTGGTCACCCTCTGGGTCGGGGGCGAGCTCTACGGGGTGCGCACCTATCCGGTGACGCGCAACGTCATATCAGCCCTGCAGAACGGCCTGCTGCCGGTGCTGGTCTACGTCATCGGCGCCTACTACGCGGGCGAACTGGTCTGGCGCGAGCGCGACAAGCGGGTCAACGAGATCATCGGCGCCGCCGCCATCCCGGACTGGGCCTTCATCGCGCCCAAGATCCTGGCCCTGGTGCTGGTGATGGTCACCACCGCCTTCGCCGCGGCCGGCGGAGGCATCCTGGTGCAGACCATCAAGGGCTACACCCACTACGAGCTGGACAAGTACCTGTTCTGGTACGTCCTGCCGACGGCGCTGGAGTTCTCGCTGGTGGCCATACTGGCCATCTTCCTGGCCGTGATCTCGCCCCACAAGTTCGTCGGCTGGGGCCTGATGGTGGTCTTCATCCTGTCCACCATCGTGCTGTCCTCGATGGGCTTCTCCGACAACCTCTACCAGTACGGCGACGGCCCCGGCGTGCCCCTGTCGGACATGAACGGCGAGGGTCACTACTGGATCGGAGCGGCCTGGTTCCGAACCTACTGGACCGCGTTCGCGGTGATCCTGGGGGTGCTGAGCTTCGCCCTGTGGCGGCGCGGGGCGGAGACCCGCCTGCTGCCCCAGATCCGCGCCCTGCCACGGCGGCTGAAGGGCCCCGCCGGCTTAGCGGCCGTGCTGGCGCTCGCCGTGTTCGTCGGCACGGGCGCCTACATCTGGACCAACACCCACGTGTGGAACACCTTCCGCTCCAACAAGGACGGGGAGAAGCAGCAGGCCCTGTACGAGACCACCCTGTACAAGTTCGCCAAGGAGCCTCGGCCCTCCATGGTGTCGATGACGCTGGACGTGGACCTGAAGCCCCACGAAGGGGCCATGACCACCCGCGGGTCCTACATCGTGGAGAACCGCACCGGGGCGCCGCTGTCCAAGATTCACCTGCGCATGACGCCGGACAACATCCTGCGCTCCTGGACCATCGACCTGCCGGGATCGAAGATTCTGAAGGGCGACGACTACGGCAAGCTGGAGTACCGGATCTACACGCTCGACACGCCCATGGCGCCGGGCGAGCAGCGCCGGATCGGCTTCACCACGGTGCTGGCCACCCACGGTTTCGCCAACGAGGTGGCCACCACCCGGCTGGTGGACAACGGCAGCTTCATCACCAACTTCGAGTTCGCGCCCCTGATCGGCATGGACCGCAACGGGCTGCTGACCGATCCCACCAAGCGGCGCGGCCACAAGCTCAAGCCCGAACAGCTGCGTCCGCCCAAGCTCGAGGACGACACCGCGCGGTCGCGGAACTACCTGGGCAATGCCGACTGGATGATGAGCGACATCACCGTCCACACCGACGCGGACCAGACTGCCCTGGCGCCCGGCTACAAGGTGTCCGACACGGTCGCCGGCGGGCGGCGCACGACGCGTTACGTCACCGACACTCCGGTGCTGGGCTTCTTCTCGATCCAGTCGGCGCGCTATGCCGAGAAGCAGGAGCGCTACCAGAACGTCGACCTGCAAATCTATTACGACCCGCAGCACGCCTACAACGTCGACCGGATGATGACCGCGCTGAAGCGGAGCCTGGACTACTACCAAGCCAATTTCAGCCCGTTCCAGTTCCGCCAGGCGCGGATTTCGGAGTTCCCGAACCTGGGCGCGCTGTACGCCCAGTCGTTCCCAAACATCTTCCCCTGGTCCGAGGGCCTGGGCTTCACCGCCGATGTGCGCGACCCGAACAAGATCGACTACGTCACCTACGTCGCCGCCCACGAGTTCGGCCACCAGTGGTGGGCCTACCAGATCATCGGCGCCGACATGCAGGGCGACACCATGCTGTCGGAGACCATGGCCCAGTACTCGGCCCTGATGGTGATGGAGCGGATGTACGGCCCCGACCACATCCGCCGGTTCCTGAAGTACGAGCTGGACAACTATCTGCGCGGCCGCGGCGGCGAACAGATCGAGGAACTGCCGCTCGAGCGCGTCGAGAACCAGCCCTACATCCACTACCGCAAGGGCGCGCTGGTCATGTACCTGCTGAAGGACCAGATCGGCGAGGAAGCGGTCAACCGCGCCCTGCGCAAGCTTCTGGCCCAGTACGCCTTCAAGGGCGCGCCCTATCCGTCGTCCAAGGACCTGGTGGCGCTGCTGAGGGCCGAGGCGCCGGCGGACCAGCAGCAGCTGATCACCGACCTGTTCGAGAAGATCACCCTGTGGGACGTGAAGACCACGGGGGTTACGGTGGCCAAGCGCAAGGACGGCAAGTTCGACGTCAAGGTCACCGTCGACGCCCACAAGTTCTACGCCAGCGGCAAGGGCAAGGAGACGCCCGCGACCATGGTCGACGAGAGCTTCGACATCGGCCTGTTCGCCAGGAAGCCCGACGACAAGGACTTCGGCGCCCGCGACGTGATCCTGTTCGAGCGCCGGCCGCTGAAGACGGGGATCAACACGCTGGAGTTCGTGACCGACAAGGCCCCGAAGTTCGGCGGCGCGGATCCTTACAACAAGCGCATCGACCGGAACTCGAACGACAACGTGGTGGGGGTTGGGGGGTAGGGGCTCAGTAACCGCGCAGACGGCGCCCGGCGCCTGTCCTATGAGCGGACAAACGCGAGTAGCGGCGCAAGGTCGTGACGGTCGGCCGCCCGGAGCGCCGCGACGTAGCGGGACCGGGTCTCGTCGGCCGCCACGAGGCTGGTCCCGCCCCAGGTGAAGCGAGGCCGACCCAGGCTGACAAGAAGCAGGTCTGCCGCCATCCGCGCGAATCGCCCATTTCCGTTGGGAAAGGGGTGGATCCAGGTCAGCTTGTGATGGAAACGCGCCGCGATCTCATCGGGCGGGTAGGTCTCGTGCTCAATCCAGTAGGTCGCGTTGTCGATGAGCGCCTGTAGCTCCGGATCGACAAGCCAGTGGTCCACGCCGATGCGCCGGTTCCGCTGTCCCGTCCGCTCGCCTGCCCAGCGCCACACGTCCGCGTACATGCGCCGGTGGAGGTCGAACAGGAAACCGATGTCCAGAACATCGCGCTGCTGCCGGAACGCCCAGCGTTCCGCTTCAGTGATGTTGCGGTACTCGGCTTCGTTCAGCTCCGCACGCGTCGTGATGTGGGTGAGGAGAAGGCCGTCGACTTCGTCCGGGGTCAGCGGCGTCGCAGCATCGTCCTGACCGCCGAAAGGAGCCTCGTGGCTCATGCCTCGTCCCACAGGCGGCGCGGCTCATTGCGCAACAGTTCCTCAGCGAGGCGCTCCCGCTCCAGCGCGAGGTCGTCGGAGCCCATCGCCTGGTCCTCCAGACGCATGGTGTGATGAACGTGCCCGAGCTGGGCGTCCGCCACCTTGCGGGCCCGGTCGCGAAGGGTTTCCTCGAGGGGTTTGTTTGAGACGAGGGCGTAGACAAGCGTGCAGTTCAAAGCCTCCGCGGCCCTGCGAAGGGTCGCCAGGGTGATGGTGTCTTCGATCTCGCTTCTTTCAAAGCGCGTGTAGGTCGGTTGGGCGACACCCATGCGCGCGGCGGCCTGCCGGGCGCTCATCCCGAGCGCGTCGCGAACGGCGCGCAGCCATCCGTGTGGAGGCCGTTTGGCGATGTCGCTGAGCCGGAGCGCCGAGAGGCGTCGGTCCAGGTGTTTGCGTGCGAGGGCCCGTGTGTCCATTTGATACGCCATAAGCTATCGTTATTGGACGGTTCAATGCCTTATATGATATAAGAAGTCAATATTTAAATAGCGTATAAAGCATCAATATCTCGCAAATCGATAGCCCATATCCTATCATACACTCCCTTCACCGACGAATGCTCCTTCCGTCCCGCTTCGACATCCGAGCGCCCTGAACCAACCCCGCGCGGGGGCGTTTCCGGTTACGGCCAAGCCGGTCGGGGACGTCCTGAATGATCCGCGCCTTCTTCTATGACGCCCAGGGACGCGACCGGGAGGTCGAGCTGCCCGAGGACGGGCTGCCGGCGCTGGAGGCGCACCAGCTGCTGTGGATCGACGTCACCGGACGCGAGCCGGCCGAGATCGAGACGCTGGGGCGGCTGCTCAAGCTCAAGACCGGGTCGGCCGCGGCGCTGGGGGAGGGCGCGCGCACCTTCGGCCTGGCCAACTACGGCGACTATGTCCATTTCGACGTGGCGGCGATCGAGCCGCGCGAGGGCGCGGCGACCGGGGCGGTCAAGCCCAACCGTTCCATCCGCCTGGACATGGCGATGGGGCAGGGGTGGCTGCTCAGCGTCCACGACAAGCCCATCGGCTTCCTCGACGCCTTCCGGGACCAGGACCGCGGCGAGACGCGCATCGGTGGCCTGACCCCCGCCTCGCTGGCGGCGGCGCTGCTGGACTGGCACCTGACCGCCTATCTGAGCGCCCTGGAGGATGTGGAGGCCTTCGCGGACCGGGTGGACGTGCGCATGCTGTCGGCCTCCACCGTGCGCGACGACCTGCTGCAGGACATGGTGGCGGCGCGTCGCTACATCTCCAGCCTGCGCCGTTCGCTGGCGCCGCAGAGCGCGGTGTTCTACGGCCTGTCGCGGCCGGACTTCGCCCTAATCGCCGACGACGAGGCGGTCGGGTCCTACAAGGACCTGGAGCGCCGTTTCGAGCGGGTGCTGGACTCCATCGAGCACGGCCGCGACCTGGTGCAGAGCTCCTTCGACCTGTTCACCACCCGCACGGCGGAGACCACCAACACCCTGATCCGGCGGCTGACCTTCATCTCGATCCTGCTGGGGGCGCTGGGCGGCGTCGCGGGCGTGTTCGGGATGAATTTCGACACGCCCTACGCCAAGACGGGACTGCTCGGCTTCTGGGCGGTGGTGATCGGATTCGCGATCCTGGTCGGAACGGCGGTGGTGGTCGGCCGTGCGCGAAAGTGGATCTGAGCCACATTTTTCGCTTGCGTTTTCCGCGGATGTTCGCTATACGTTCTCTTGCCTGCGGTGGTGCGTCTGGAGCCCGCCGCCCTGGCGAGCCGGCCTACGGATTTCCGCGATTGTCGTTGGTGGACCCAGGCGGGCCAAGGGTCGCGCGGTAATCGCGCAGAACCTGGCGCGCGCGCTGGACCTGCTCGCTCAGCGCCTCACAGGCCTTTTCGGCGTCTTCCATGGTGGGGTTGTCGACTACGCGTCTGTCCGGTTCCGTACTCATGGTCTGGTCAACGCCGAAAGCTCCGATCCGGTTCCGTTAAATTTTCGACAGATCGCCCCGGTGAACCCGTTCGTCCGAAACCCGTGGCGACTGCGACAGAAACCCCGCGCGCGGCGGTGACAACCTCTGCTAGGATGGACGCAGTATCTGGGGGCTTCGGAGGGTTTCATGCGTCGTGTGGGCGGCTTCGCCGCGGCGGCCGGCGTTTGTCTTTCCATGGCCATGGTCATGGCGGCGGACGCCACGCCGAAGCCTCCGGTCAGCGTATCGATGACGCTCAGCCGCGCCCATGGCGTGCTGACGGTGGTGATCAAGAACGAGGCCGCCGTCCCGATCTGCGTCGATCCCAACTATGCGGCCTCGGCCCGCCTGGCGGCCTGGTCGCGCGAAGGCAAGCCGCTGCGCAATCCGATGGCGGTCGAGGGCCAGGCGCGCATCAACTGCATGCCGCTGGGGCCGCACAAGGCCATGCACCTGGTCTATGAGGTGGGCCGGCTCTATCCCTTCGGCCTGCCGGGCGACAGCCGGCTCTGCTACGGCTCCTGGTGGATGCCGGGCGGGCCCACGACCCGGGCGCCGGCCCAGAAGGTCGGCCGCTGCGTCGCCGTTCCGCCCGAGGGGCTGGGGCGGCGGTAGGGGCTCTACTGTTTCGGCGGCTTTGAGGTCCTCACGGGAAGACTCATCTCCGACCGGTGTCCCGGCGGCGATCTCGCAAAGAGATTTGTCCACGGACCACACGGACCACACGGACATCGCGCTCAGTCCTGACGCCTCGGCGTCCGGAAATCGAACGCGCCGGCACAGCCGGCGCGACAAGGTCGCCATCATCGGCCTCGCACGGCTGTCTCGAATTTTCTTGTCCGTGTGGTCCGTGTGGTCCGTGGACAAAATTCTTCCGTCCCGCCGCCGCTCCCTCAATCAGACGAGGACTTCCGATGATCCCCAACGACCCCGCAGCCCGGCTGCGCGCGGCGGCGGATGCGCTCGACCTGGAGCTGGCCGCGATCGTGCTGGCCGATCCGCGCGCCGCCGCCGAACGGATGTTCAAGGACAAGTTTCCCGAGGTGATGAAGCGCTTCGACCATGCCAGGACGCAAAAGACCGAAGAACGCGCCGCCGACCTCGACGATGTCACCCGCGACGATCTCGAAACTTTCCGCACTGCCCTGCGAGAGATTAGAGACGCTCGACGTCGGGGCCGTTGATGAGCTGAGCCGCCGGGCGGCCTTCGACCGGCTGTCGGCCTACCGCCCCTATCCGAAACAGGCCGCCTTCCACGCCGCCGGCCGGACCCATCGCGAGCGGCTGTTCATGGCCGGCAACCAGCTGGGCAAGACCTGGGCGGGCGGGTTCGAGTGGGCCATGCATCTGAGCGGCCGCTATCCCGACTGGTGGGAGGGCCGGGTGTTCGAGCGGGCGCCCAGGCTGTGGGCGGCTGGGGTCACCGGCGAGGGCGCGCGCGACAATCCCCAGCGGATCCTGGTCGGACCGCCGCAGCAGAAGGAGCGGTGGGGCACAGGCGCCATCCCCAAGGCCTGCCTGAAGCACTGTGCCCCCGCCCGCGGCGCGCCCAACGCGCTGGACCACATCCGGGTCGCCTGGGGCGGCGGCGGCGACGTGGCGGCCGGCGAGAGCGTGGTGGCCTTCAAGTCCTACGAACGCGGCCGCGAGAAGTGGCAGGGCGAGACCCTGGACGGGGTCTGGTTCGACGAGGAGCCGCCGCTGGACGTCTATCTGGAAGGCCTGACCCGCACCAACGCCACCGGCGGGCTGGTGATCGTCACCTTCACCCCGCTGAAGGGGATGAGCGAGGTGGTGCGGCTGTTCCTGGAGGACGCCGATGTGGTGGGGATGGGGGCGAAGACGTAGCGACCTTCTCCCGCAAGGGGAGAAGGTTACTGGAAAAAACCCGGCGGGGCGGCGTACCCTGCCGCCCATGCTCTACCTCCTCCTGAAGGCCGGCGTGTCCGGCGTGATCGTGGCGATCGTGTCCGAGGTCGCCAAGCGATACCCCGGCTTCGGCGGGCTGATCGCCTCGCTGCCGCTGGTTTCGGTGCTGGGGATGATCTGGCTGTGGCGCGACACCGGCGATCCGGTCCGCCTGGCCGACCACGCCCGCGCCACCTTCTGGTTCGTGCTGCCGTCGCTGCCGATGTTCCTGCTGATCCCGGCCCTGCTGAAGCGGGGGATGGGCTTCTGGCCGGCGCTGGCGGCGGGGTGCGCCCTGACCGTGGCGCTCTACGCCGCCATGACCTGGGCGGCGCCGCGGATCGGCCTGAAACTCTAGGGAGCCTGAAACTCTAGGGAGCCTGAAACTCTAGGGAGCCTGAAGCTCCAAGGAAAAGGCCCCCTCCCCGTTGGGGGAGAGGGCCTTCGGTTCACCGCCAGTTCGTCGGGGGGGCGTCTTCGTGGCGATGAGCCTGAAAAACGCCGGGGAAGGATAGCGGTTCCAGGTCTTCGGCAAGAATTGCGAAATTCTCGCCGATCAGGGGTGGTGGCGCGCGGCGCGAGCCGCCTGACGCTGCTTCTTGTGCGCCATGTGATGACCCACGGCGCAGCCGATGGCCGCGCCCGCGATCGGATGATGACCGGCGAAATGGCCGGCGACGCCGCCCACCACCGCGCCCTTGAGACAGCCTTTGGCTTGCGCCGCGCCGGCGCCCAGGCTCACGAAGGCCAGGGCTGCGACCAGGGTCCGCGCGATCACTTGCTGAGGTCTTTCTTCACGTCCGAAGCGGCCTTGCGGGTCTTCACCGCGGCCTTGTGCGTGGCGGCGGCCGTCTTGTCCGCGGCCTCGCCGACCGCGGCGTTGGTGTCGGCCGCGGCGTTCACGGTCGCGTCCTTCGCCGCCGAGGCGGTATTGGAGGCCGCGTCCGCGGTCGCCGCGCCGGCGGTCTGCATGTCTTCACCCGCCTTGGCGACCTTGGGGTTGTCGGACTTGGTGCAGGCGTTGAGCGCCACGACGGAAGCAAGGACGGCGATCGGAACGGTCAGGCCACGCATGGGTGTCTCCTCAGACGGATGGGCGCGCCCCGCGAAGGCGGAGCACGGCTGCCCGGGATAACCGCCCCGCTTGACGATGGTTCCACCGGGGGAGGCCGAATGCGCCACGTCACCTTCATGACCATCGACGACGTGGACCACTATTCGCCGGCCGAGCGCGAAGCGATCGCCGCCGCCTATCCCGCCCACGAGCGCGAGGCCCGCGCGCGGGGCATACCGTCGCTCGGCTCCGGCCGGGTCTTCCCGGTGGAGGAGGCGGCCATCCGGGTCGAGCCCTTCGCCCTGCCGGCGCACTGGCCCCGCATCGTGGGGGTGGATTTCGGCTGGGACCATCCGTTCGCAGCCGTCGCCTGCGCCTGGGACCGCGACGCCGACGCCTTCTATCTGACGGCCGAATACCGCGAGCGCGAGGCGGTTCCCCATACCCATGCCGCGGCGGTGAGGCCCTGGGGCGACTGGATCCCGGTGGCCTGGCCCCATGACGGCCTGGCCCACGACAAGGGCTCGGGCGAGACCCTGATGAGCCAGTACCGGCGCCACGGCCTGAACATGCTGGCCGAGCGCGCCACCTTCGAGGACGGCGGCTTCGGGGTGGAGGCGGGTCTGATGGAGATGCTGGAGCGGATGCAGACCGGCCGCTTCAAGGTGTTCTCCACCTGCGGCGCCTGGTTTTCGGAGTTCCGGCTGTACCACCGCGACGGCGGCCGGCTGGTCAAGAAGAACGACGACCTGATCTCGGCCGGCCGCTACGCCCTGATGATGCGCCGACATGCTGCAACCCCGCCGCGAATTGAGCGGCTGGAAATTCCGGATTTCGGGGTGGTGTGAGCGGGCGTCGCGCCCGCCCGGCGGTCAGCGGCTGTGGGCCACGACCTTGCGGATGACGCGGCGGTCGCGCGTGCGTTTCTCTTCCAGCGCCCGGCCGACCTTGATCAGCAGCGGCACCGCCGCCAGGGCGGCCAGCACCAGGATCATCATGGTGGTGACGAAGGAACTGTCCACCGCGGCGCCTCTTAAGCCTGAAACCGTACGCAGAACGCGACCGAGTCCCGCTTCGCGTCAATACAACCTGCGCGGAGTGCGACTCCACGCCGCGCACGACAAACCCCACGCAACAGAAGGAGCGGCCGCATGTCGGGCCTGATCCATTTCCGCGCCGGCGACGCGGTGAACAATACGCCGGTCTCCTCGGCCGAACCCCTGCCGGTCGCCGACGCCGGCGGCGCGCCCTACACCGGCGCCGTCGCCCTGACGGTGGGGACCAGCGCGGCGGCGGGGCGCGGCCTGGCCATCGTCTGCACCGCGGCCGGCGCCGTCAGCGTCACCTTCCCCGACGCCTCGGTCCTGGTCTTCCCGGTGCAGACCGGCCTGACGGTGCTGCCGTTCAAGGTGACCCGGGTGAACACCAGCGGGACCACGGCGACCGCGACCTATGCGAATTTGGGGTGAACCATGAGACGCTTCATCTTGAGCTTGTGCGTCCTTGCGATTGCGACACCTTCCTACGCGGCACCACAGGCAATTCTTCCGTCACCGTCTGGCGTGGTGTCCGGCGCATCGACGGTCACGCCGACTGGGGCCACCAACCCGGTCACCCTATCCGATGCAACCGCGCGTCCCGGACTGTTCATTGACGACTACGGGGCCGACCCTACCGGCGCGACGGCGTCGGACGCTGCACTCGTCGCAGCCGACAGCCGCTGTCAAACCATTGGCGGCTGTCGCCTCATCTTCTCGCGTGGGACCTACGTGTTCTCCAACCGATTTGAGCCCGCGAATGATGGCACGGGTTCAGCGGGTGTTCAGGGTGCGAAGATGGCACCGCGCATCTGGCAGGGATCGGGAGCGGTCACCGACACCTCGTCGCAGGGTGGCTCGAACCTCTCGGGCGGCACCATCCTGCGATGGGACTACCAGGGCGCGGCCAAGGGTAAGGTCGAGATCCTCGCCGCCGGCACCTTCGTTCTGCGTGACTTGACCATGAAGGCTGGCGGAACCGTCTCGGGCACGTCCGAGCCCGCGCTGCTCGTCTCCACGAACGCGAACATCTTCGCGGACAGCACTGTTACCTGGATTGGCCAGGGGACGAAGTCGTTCACCCAGGCATCCTGCACCATCTACACGGACGCCATCGTTATCGGCGGCGATCGCTCGATCTCACAATTCGGCAACGCCGACGACAGCGACAACCAGGGTTATGCGTCGCGGATACTCGGGGGAAACTTCTACAACATACGCCACGCGGTGAAGCTTCAGAACGACGCCAATTCGATCATGGTGGACAACCTGACCATCTGGTCGGGCTGCAGCTCGGCGGCGAACGACGCCGCCATCCTAGTGGGTGTGTCCGGCTCCTCGGCCCCGACCTCGAACAACTACATCGGCAAGGTTCTGATCGAGGCCGGCGGATGGCCCTACGCGGTCGCCCTGCAAGGTGGCTCCGCCTCAACCATGGTCGGCCCGGTGTTTAGCTACGACGAGCAGACCACGACCCTGGGCGTGGTGCGGATCGATAGCGGGGTTACGGGGACCGCCATCGTTGAGGGCCTGACGCCGGCAACCAAGGTCCTTTATGGCGGGGTGGGGACGCCAGCGACCGTCTGGGCTCGGTCGGACTCCACCGGCTACGGAAAGATCGCCTCCTTCACCGCTGGCGCCGCCGGATATCCGGTGAAGCTGTTCTACGTCACCATGAATGGCGGCGGCGGTGCGACCATCGTCCAGCCGTCCGACACCCTTGGCGCACAGGGCGCGGGCAAGGAATTCATCGTCAAACAGCAGGCCTCAGTGGGCGGCGCGGAGGTGTTCTCGGTTCAAAACGACGGACAGGTCAATCTCGGCAACCTTTCACAGGCTGGAAACATCACCAACGGTCTGAACGGCTGCGGCCTTTCAGCGAACATGAAGACTTGGGGCTGTGTCGGGCAGTCCGGCGGCAACATGATCATCGACAGTGGGACCGGCGGTTCACACGTCACGCTGAAGGCGTTCGACTTCATCTTCGACACTCAGGGCGGCACCCAATTCGCGTTCCTTGGTCAGTCGACTGGCGGCTCCTCGAAGCCTGGCATCCAGTTCGGATCGTCTGGCGATGTGAAGTGGTGGCGTGAGGACAGCAACACCATGAGGTCCGACAATTCCGTGCTGGTCGGTAACCACCTCAGGACGGCGGGCACTTCACCCGCGCTGACCTCCTGCGGAACATCACCTTCGATTTCGGGCTCCGACACAGCTGGGCGGATCACGATCGGCACCTCGGCGACCGGCTGTGTGGCCACGTTCAACGCGACCTACACAACGGCGCCGTTCTGCACGGTGACCAACGAGGGCGGCGTCGTGTTCACCTATGCGATTTCGGCGACCGCTCTGACCCTGACCAACGGCGGCGATCTGTCGAGCACGAAGGTCGACTACCATTGCACGGGCGTCTAGGCGGCCTTCAGTGCGGCGCGTTGACCCCACCATCGATCAGCGCGCCAGATCGCCCAGCAGAGTACGAGGACGACGGCGAGTGCTAGGGCAGGCGGCAAAGGCAGGGCTTGGCCGAAGACGTTGTGCAGGAGATAGAGCGGATAGCTGACCCCGCCCAAGGCCAGCGCCACCGCCGCGCCCTTCGGACCTAAGCGTATGCGGGGCGCAATCAGCACGGCGGCGGCTGCGACCACTACGATGACCGACGGCGCCCAGCCGACGCCTCGGATCGGATGCACCTCCAGGCCTGCATGAGCAAACATGGCGGATGAGAAGGTCGCCGCGGCCCAAAGCCACCACCCCATTCGCTCTCCCTGATGAATGAGGTACGCCGCGATCCCGACAATGAAGTACGGAGCGAACTCACCTACGGTCGCAGTCCTCAACTGGCTCGGAACGCCCTCCATTTGATCCGCGAGAGAGACGGCCAGCCAAAGAAGGCCGAACCAAAAGAGCCGACCCGGGTGGCGGACCACGAGCAACGCGATCGCTGCATAAAAGATGATCTCGAACATGAGCGACCAGTAAACATCGTCGGCATAAGGCTGGCCGAAGATGCGCGGGAGCATCGTGAGGTTTGCCAGCACCGCCAGCACAGGTTGGGGCGCCACCACCAGGGTCAAGATCAGGCAGGTCACAAACGTCGGCCATAGCCGGCGCCACCTAGCTCTTGCGAACTGCCATCGTGTGCGATCACCGATGGACTGGGCGATCACCAGACCGCTGATCATGAAGAACAGTTCGACGCCTAGATAACCGAGCGGAAACGCACCGGTCTTTTGACCCGTCCAGTGAAACGCGACCACGGCCGATGCGGCGATGATCCTGAGTAGATCAAGCGCAGGCATTCGGATGGAACGGGGCCGGACGTCGGCGCTCAACTCGACCATGCCGAGCACATAGCAGCGGGTTTGACCGAAGAGCCAGTCCATTTCTGTCAGCTTCCGCCTTCGCATCAGCACCCTCGCCGCATGAGCGGCATTCGCAGAATTCGGACCCCTCCCATGCCCCTTTCCGACGACGACCTGCTGCGTCTGGTCGCTGAAGAGCGACGCGCCTCGATCGGGTTCGAGACCGACGAGAGCCTGAACGAGGCCCGCGCGCGGGCGCTGGACTACTTCAAGGGCGAGATGCCCGATGTGCCGTCGCTGGCCAACCGCTCGCGCGCGGTGTCGACCGACGTGGCCGACGCGGTGGAGACCCTGCTGCCGGACCTGGTGGAGATCTTCACCGGGGGCGACGACGTGGCGACCTTCTCGCCCGTGGGTCAGGAGGACGAGGCCGCGGCGCGCCAGGAGAGCGACTACGTCAACCAGGTGGTCATGCACGACAACGACGGCTTCATGACCCTGTACGCCGCCTTCAAGGACGCCCTGCTGGTCAAGACCGGGGTTATCAAGTGGTGGTGGGAGGAGGACGCGGCCTCGCCCGCGCCCGAACGCTTCCAGGACAAGAGCTTCGAGGAGCTGCAGGGCGCCATGGCGGCCGTGCAGGCCTGGCCGGGCCTGAGCCTCGCGGGGGTGAACGAGCGCATCGATCCGGAGACGGGCGAGGCGCTCTATGACTTCGAGATCGCGCGCGCCGGGCGCGGCGGCAGGGTGCGGGTGCGCGCCGTGCCGCCGGAGGACTTCACCGTGGCGCGCGACACCGTGCGCCTGGCGGAGACCACCTACTGCGCCATGCGCTCGCGGCCCCGGGCCCAGGACCTGATCGCGCTGGGTTACGACGCCGACAAGGTCGCCGACCTGCCGGCCTATGGCGCGGGTTCGGCCGGCGAGCGCGAGCGGCTGGCGCGCGACACCGCCGGCGAAGAGATGGGCCTTGCGGCCTGCGGGCCCGTGGGCGCGGCGCGCTCGGAGCTGCGGACCGTCGAGATCGTCGAGCATGTCCTGAGGGTGGTGGACGCGGACGGCCGGCCCGAGCTGTGGCGGGTGGTGAGCGGCGACCAGGAACGGGTGCTGCTGGAACGCGAACGCGTCGATGAGGTGCAGTTCGCGGCGCTGACGCCCTATCCGCAGGCGCACCGGTTCTATGGGCGCTCGGTGGCGGACCTGCTGATCGAGATCCAGCGCATCAAGACGGCGCTGACCCGCATGCTGCTGGACAGCGGCTACTTCGCCTTGAACCAGAGGGTGGAGGTGGCGACCGACCGGGCCAGTCCCTTCACCATCCCCGACTTGCTGAGGAACGAGCCGGGGGTGCCGATCCGCTCGCGCACGGGCGACGCGGTGCGCGCCATCGGAGCGGGGGGCTTAAGCTTCGATGCGGCCGGGGCGCTTGAGTATTTCTCGACCGTGGGCGAGGCCAGGACGGGGATCGTCAGGAACGCCCAGGGGCTGAACCCCGACACCCTGCACCAGACCGCGTCCGGGGCCATGGCCCTGATGAACAACGCCCAGCGGCGCATGCGCATGATCGCGCGCATCTTCGCCGAGACCGGGGTGAAGGACCTGTTCCTGGGGGTGCACGCCCTGATCCGCCGCCACGCCGAGCGGGCGGAGGTGGTCAGGCTGCGCGGCGCCTGGGTGCAGGTGGATCCCACCACCTGGGGCGAGCGCAAGGACATGTCGATCGAGGTGGGCGTGGGCTCGGGCGGGCGCGAGCACGAGCTGGCGGTCGGACGCGAGGCGATGTCGGTCATGACCCAGATCATCGGGCTGCAGGGCGGGCTGAACGGGCCCTTCGTGACCGCGGCGAACGCCTACAACTTCCTGAAGCGCTATTTCGAGCGGGGGCTGGGGATGAAGACCGCCGATCCGATCCTGAGCGATCCCTCCACCGCCCTGCCAGGGCCCGCGCAAGCGCCGCCGCCGCCGGACCCCAGGATGGTCGAGGCCCAGGGGCGCCAGGAGACGGCCAAGTACAAGGCCGACCTCGACGCCCAGCTGGAGCGCGAGCGCATGGCCATGGACGCCCAGCTCAAGCGCGAACAGATCGCGCTGGATGTGCAGACGAGGGCGCTGCACGGCTTTGCGCGTCCGGTCAGGGTCGGAGGCCAGGTCGGATGAGCGACGACAGGATAAGGGCCAGAGCCGCCCGCGCGGCGGCGGAGCTGAGCGAGACCGAGGCCGCCTTCGAGGCGATGCGCGAAAACGCCATCGCGGCCTGGGCGGCGACGGCGGACGCGGAGAGCGCGCACCGGGAGAGCCTGTACCGGGCGGTCAAGGTGATCGACGCCGTGCGCGATCACCTGCTGCAGCGGGTGCAGGACGGCGAGGTGGTCGCGTTCGCGCAGCGGATGCGGGAGGTGTGAGAGGCGCCGGCCGGCGTCACGAGACGATCCCTTGCAGGGAGAATTGGGAGCCCGCGCGAGGCGCGAGCCAAACTTTAGAACAGGGTGAACTCAACATGGTGCCTTTCGTAGTGAGAACCTCGGATGGCCGTACAATTCAGGTCAATGCCCCGACCCAGCAAATGGCGCAGCAAATGGCCGAGACCTGGGCACGGCAAAATCCCGTGGGTCACGTCGACCCATCGACCCTTCGACGTCCGTTCGGCCCGCCGCCCGACGCCCCCAGGCGGAGGCCTCAGCTGGGAAATGTGCCCAACCCGGCTCCCGAGGTTGGAGACTACGAGGCCGGCAGCTGGCGCTGGACCAGTCCTCAGGCCCTGAATTTCGACCGGGCGACGACCCGGGGCAGGGCGGACATCGATCGAAGGGTAGGGGACTTCTCCCAGGTGATGGACAACGTTGGAGGTCTCCTGAAGCCAATCGGCGGCGGCTGGCTCCAGCGCGGCGCAAAGGCTGTTGGCGGTCTCGCAGAGGCCGACGCTCAGGCGGCCGACAAGCGAGCTCAGGTTCTCACCAAACGCCTCGGCGACTATGACGACGACTACGTCTGGTAGGCGATCTTGCCCGGCCGCTCCTGTGGCGGGCGGGGCGCTGTTGGCGCGGCCGCAACCCCGCGGGGAGGGATCTAGTCTTTTGGCTTCAGATCCGGCCGCGTCTTCAGAAACGCCTCGCGTTCCGCCGGCGTCAGCACCTTGGCGGATTTCAGCCGGCTCACCCTGGGGGTAGGCCGTGCGTAGGCGCCGGGGGTGGGAGGTCTGCCCTTGATCGCCACGCCGCCTCGCAACTCTGCCTGAACAACCGGATGCGCCCGCGTCGGGCGCCGGTCAAGCCGCGGCGCCGGGACGCCTCACCGCGTCCAGGTGGGCGAATACCGCCTGCAGGTCGAAGGGCTTGGGGATCAGGCCGTCGAAACCGGCCTGGCCGAGCTCGTCGAAGTCGGCGGCCTGGAAGTGGGCGGTGACGGCCACCATCGGCACCGTGTCGCCGCGCGCCCGGGCCTGGCGGGTGGCCTCCAGGCCGTCGAGCACCGGCATGGCGATGTCCATGAAGACGATGTCGTAGCCGCCGCCGGCGATCTTGTTCAGGGCTTCCTGGCCGTTTTCCGCGGTCTCGGCGACGCCGCCGAAGGCTTCGACGGTCTTGGAAAGCAGCAGACGGTTGGTCGGGTTGTCGTCCACAACTAGGACGAGCACAGACGAATTTGTACGCGGGTCACTGGCCATATGGCCAAGCTGGCACGCACAAGCTCAACAAGAGGTGAATAAAACCCCCGGATCGGGGGGTGTCGGGCGGGCGCTCAGCCGCCGCTCTGCAGCCGCAGGTGGGAGGCGGCGGCGCCGACGGTGACGCCGAGGAAGCTCACGGTCACCGCGCTCTCGATCTCGATGGGGCTGAGCAGGGTGATGACCACGTCGTGGCGGCAGCGCTGAACCCCGAAAGGGGTCTTGTAGCGGCCGTCGAACCCCCACTGGAACCCGACCGGATTGACCGACCCCTTGGCCGTCACGCCGGTCTTGAGGTCGCGCGCGGCGATGGCGTCGCCCGTGGTGGGCAGCAGGGCCCATTCGTAGCCGTTGACGAGGCCGCTCTCGAACATGATGCGGTGGTCGACCACCACCGAGCCGTCGGCCTGGGGGATGGGGCCGAAGCTGACCTCGTAGCGGTCCTGCGGGATGCCGAAGGCGTCGGTGGCGACGCCGGAGCCGCGCCAGGTCTTGGTGAAGAACACCTCGGGCCGGCGCAGGTCGCCGCCCTGCTCGTCGACGAGCGGAGCCGGTTCACGGCGGGCTGAGGAGGCGGCGGACATGACCCAGTCTAGGTCCGTGGAAATTTACCACCGGTAAACAACGCTTCGCCGGAAGAAACTTTCTTGCGCCAGCGAGGCGCGCTCATTTCGAGGAATTTCATGCCTGAACTGGTTAATGCGCCGGACCCCGAGGCGGGGACGGAAGAGAGCCCGCGCGCGAGCGAGGCCGGCCTGTCGATCGACGAGGCGGTGGGGCTGATGGCGCCGGATGCGCAGGCCGACGAGGCCGCTGCGGAAACATCGGAGCCGCCCGCGACCGAGGGCGAGGCGGACGAGGACGCCGAGGTCGCGCCGCCGCCGTTCTGGCGCGCGCAGGACAAGGCCTGGTTCGCCGAACAGCCCCCCGAGGTGAAGGACCGGATCCTGGCCTATGAGAAGCACCGCGACGCGGCCACCGCCCGCGCGCTGCGGGAGGCCGCCGAGGCGCGCAAGGCCGCGCGGGCGGAGGCTCAGGCGCTGGCCGGCCGCGGCGGCGAGATCGCACAGCTGGCGCACGAGGCGCGCGCCGCCTTCGCGCAATCGGACTGGGACAGCATCGACTGGATCGCCTGGGCCGAGACCGACCCGCAGGGCGCGCTGCGCGGCAAGCTGCAATACGAGGCCGAACGCGAGCAGCTGCAGCGGCTGGACGCCGCCAGGCAGGCCGCCGAGGACCAGGCCTTCCGGTCCTATGTGGAGGAGCAGGCCCAGGCGCTGCACGCCCTGGCGCCCGAGCTCGCCGCGGACGAGACCCGAAGGCGCGACGTGGGCCTGTACCTGCTGGGCCAGGGCTATGGCCCCGAGACCCTGAGGGGCGTCAGCGCCCTGGACCTGAGCCTGGCCCAAAAGGCCATGCTGTGGGACCGGGCGAACGACCAGCTCAGGGCCGGGGCGGCCCCGGGCGCCCAGGGACGGGCCCGCACCCCCCAGCCGGCGTCCCGGGCCGTGAGGCCGGGGGCGGCGGCCGCAACCCCATCCACACGACGCCAGACGGAGGAGGCCTCCACCCGCTTCGCCCAGACGCGGAGCAAGGAGGACGCCATCCGCCTGCTCACCATGAGAGGACAATGACGCCATGACAGCACCCTCAGCCCTGGTCACCACGACCATTTCGCTGGGCAACCGGGAGGATCTGGAGGACGTGATCTATCGCGTCGCGCCGGAGGAGACCCCGTTCATCGCCAACATCGGCAAGACCAAGGCCAGCGCCATCAACCACGAATGGCAGACCGAGACCCTGGCCAACCCCGATCCCACCAACGCCCAGCTGGAGGGCGACGACGTGGCCTCGCTCGACACCGGCAACCTGACCGCGCGGGTGTCGAACTACTGCCAGATCTTCCGCAAGACCTACGGCGTCAGCCGCACGCAGGAGATCGTCGACAAGGCCGGCCGGGCTTCGGAGATCAACCGGCAGAAGGTGCTCAAGGGCATCGAACTGCGCCGGGACATGGAGGCCCGCTTCATCGGCGGCCTGGGGTCGAACGCGCAGTCGGGCTCGACGCCCCGGCGCGCGGCCGGCGCCCTGGCCTGGCTGACCTCCAACGTCTCGCGCGGGGCCGGCGGCGCCTCCTCCGGCTTCTCGGGCGGCACGGTCACCGCCCCGACGGCGGGGACCCAGCGTCCCTTCACCGAGACGCTGGTCAAGGCGGCGCTGAGCCTGGCCTTCGCCAACGGCGGCCGGCCGAGCCAGGCCTACATGGGCCCGGCGCACAAGCAGCAGTTCTCGGCCTTCACCGGCATCGCCTCGATCCGTCACGAGGTGGCCGGCCCCAAGATGGCGCAGATCATCGGGGCGGCCGACGTCTATGTCTCGGACTTCGGCAACATCACCCTGATCCCGCACCCCTACGGCCTGACCCACGACTGCCTGCTGGCGGACCCGGAGATGTTCGCCGTGGGCGTGCTGGACGGGACCAAGTCCAAGCGCCTGGGCGACAGCGGCGACAGCGAGAAGTTCATGCTGACCAACGAATCGACCCTGGTCTGCCGCAACGAGAAGGCCCACGCAGTGGTGGCCGACTTGACGTAACCGGCGCCCGGCTCGGCCCCTCTCCAGCGGGAGGGGCCGAGCCGCAGGCCCGATCAGGCCCGGAAGGCGGCGGCGGTGACGCCCGAGTCCTCGTAGTTGTCGTAGGCGACGGCCAGGCCGTCGCGGACCACCCAGTACATGGCCCAGCGGGCGGTGAACGGCTTGCCGGTCGGCCGGGCCTTGCCCGACCAGACGCCCATGGCCACCACCTGGTCGCCCTCGCAGACGTAGCGCTCCGGCGTGAAGCTGGAGACCTCGACCGCGCCGCCGAGCCGGTTGAAGAAGTCGGCGGCGCCTTCGCGGCCCTGGTAATTTCCCGAGTAGGGCAGGTCCGGCGTCTGGTTGTGGCGCAGGTCGATGTCCGGCGCCATGAGCGCCAGGACCGACGCGATGTCGCCCTTCTGGAAGGCGGAATACATATCCTGAACGACGCGAACGGGTTCTGTCATCGGTGTGACCCTTTGATCGTCAATCGGCGATCTACGCAGCCGGCCGGGCGTTGGATCAGCGCCGGCGCCCGCTATCGGACAGGGCAAGGCCGCGCTAAGGTCATGTCTGACAAGTTTCGGGGATCGAACGACATGCGTATCGGACTGCTGGCCGCCGGAGCGGCCTTCATCGCCCTGGGCGGCGCCTCGCAGGCCTTCGCGGGCGACGCAGCCTGCCTGTGGGCCCACCTGCCCGCCGACCAGCGCGAGGCGGTGGTGGCCGACTTCCAGACCAGCCAGAAGCTGGACACCTCCAAGCTCGATCCCAAGACGGTGGCCAAGGCCGAAAACGGCTGCGGCGTTCCCGACGAGTCGAAGGCCGCGGCGGACCAGGCCCTGTCGGCCTTCATCATGCAGACCGCCTCCTCGCGCTGGCTGGCGGCCAACGCCCAGCTGCCGACCGACAAGCTGGACGCGGCCTGGGCGGCGTTCGACGCCAAGACCAAGCGCGACCTGGTCGACGCGGTGCGCGAGGGCACCATCGGCAAGGCCCTGGCGCCGGCGCTGAACGCTTTCGAAGTCCAACTGGGCCGCACGCCGACGCCGGCCGCGGCGGTGCAGCGGGCCACGCCCGGTTACAACCTGATCCTCTACATCCTGGGCCGCTCGCAGCGGGCGGCCTTCGAGTCCAAGTTCTGAGGTGAGGGCCGCTCTCCGCCTGGCCGGGGTTTTGGGCCTGGCCGGCGCCCTGGCGCTGGCGGCGACGTCCGCCCTGGCGGAAGAGCCGGCGAAGGCGCGCGACTTCTGCACCGACCGTCCGACCAAGTCGACGGCGCCCTGCATCTTGGACCAGGGGCGCTGGCAGCTGGAATCCGACGTCGTCAACGTCACGATCCAGCACGACGCGGGGGTCAGGACCGAGACCTGGCTGGCGACCAGCCCGACCCTGAAATACGGGCTGAGCCAGCGCATCGACGTCGAGCTCAACATCACGCCCTGGGAACAGGTCAAGGTCACCGACCACGGGACCGTGAGCCGCGCCTCGGGCTTCGGCGACACGGTCGCGCGTCTCAAGATCGGCCTGGCCGGGACCGACGGCGGGGATTTCTCGGCGGCCCTGGCCCCGTTCGTAAAGGCGCCGACCGCGCGCCATGATCTGGGCAACGGCGCCTGGGAAGGGGGCCTGGTCACGCCCCTGGCCTGGAACCTGGCGGGGGGCTGGAACCTGACGGTGGATCCGGAGGCCGACCTGCTGCTGAACCAGTCCGGCTCGGGCCGGCATCTGGCGACGGCTGGCCTGGTGAGCTTCACCCACGCGATGACGCCCTCGGTGTCCGGGTCCGTCGAGCTGTGGGGGGCGGAGGATTTCGACCCCTCGGGGACGACCCGCCAGCTCAGCTTCGACGTGGGCGCCGCCTGGATCGTGCCGGGCGCGAAGGACCTGCAATTCGACGGCGGGGTGAACCTGGGCCTGAACCGGCAGACGCCGGGGATGCAGGCCTACGTCGGGGTCTCGAAGCGGTTTTGACACCGCACTGACCGGCCGCGGCCCGGGCCTGACCGGCTCGCGCTCCAGATTGCGCCAATGTTCAAATCCGGATGCACGGCGGGACGGTCGCAACCGTCCCGAAGCGCGCGCCTGTCTCCTTTTCATCAATCCACGATCGGAGCCTGCCCATGACTGCCCCATCGGCCCCCAAGCCGACCGTTCCTGACATCGCCGGCGAGGTCACCTACCGGGTCCTGCCGCTCGGCGCCGGCAAGATCTTCAGCGGCGAGTTCGATGCGGCCCGCAACCGGTTCACCACGCTGAACAAAGGCGACCGGGCCAGCGCCCCGCGCGCGGTCGCGGAAGCCCTGCAGGCGCGTGGATTCGCCGAGATCACATGAGCGGCTTTGTCCCCTTCTTCACCTCGAGCGCCGGGGTGCGCCACGCCTGGCGCGACGAGCCGGACGGCGGCTTCACCATAGCCTCGACCCAGGAGGTCGCTCCGATCCTGGAGCGCAACAAGGCCATGGCGCTGGACGGCGACGGCTGGGCGCCCTCGCGCGAGCTCCGGCGCGTGGCCTCGATCCCGCTTTCGGTGGTGATGAAATGGCGGGCCGAGGAGGGCTGGGACGCCTTCGATCCGGCCTGCGCCGACCGGTTGAAGGCCAAGCTGAACGATCCCGACTGGCGCCATCTGCGCACCGCCCACTGGCGCTTCTGAGAGGAGCCCGACCATGCCGCTCGCCACCTACAGCCAGCTGCTGACCGCCATCGGCGACTATTCGGTCCGCACCGACATGGCCGCCCGGGCGCCGGAATTCGTGGCCCTGGCCGAGGCGCAGCTGAACCGCAGTTTACGGGTCGGCGCCATGATCACGCGCCTCAGCCTGTCGGTGTCGACGGAGTATTCGCCGGCGCCGGCGGATCTGCTGGCGGTGCGCAGCCTGGTCCTGACCGGATCGCCTGTGGCGCGGCTGGACTGGGTTCCGCCCGAGCGGATGGACGAGCTGAAAGCCCGCTGGCCCACCGGCGGGCGGCCGCGGGCCTATTCGATCGTGGGGGCGGAGCTGCGCCTGCTGAGCGCCCCGGATCAGGCCTACGCCCTGGAGCTGAGCTATTACAAACGCCTGCCGCCCTTGGCGGACAACGGCGCGAACTGGCTGCTCTCCGCCTCGCCGGACGCCTATCTGTACGGCGCCCTGGTCCATCTGGGCGTCCTGACCCAGGACGAACGTCTGGCGGCCTGGAGCGAGGCCTTCCAGCGCGCCGTCAGCGATCTGCAGGCAGCCGAGATCGGCGACGGGTCGGCCCAGCTGCTGACACCGCTCGCGGCGGCGCCCGCCTAAGAAAAAGGGGAGAGGCCGAAGCCCCTCCCCAGTCCGTCTTCAGGAGGAAGACAGGCGCCGGTCTTACGGCGCGATGTCGATGGTCGCGCGACGGTTCAGGGGCTCCTTGACCCCGTCGCCGGTCTGGACGGCGGGCTCGCTCTCGCCCTTCCAGTCGACCTTCATGGCCGCGCCGGGAACGCCGGCCGCCACCAGGGCGTCGGCGGTGGTCTTCGCGCGGCGCTCCGACAGGCGGATGTTGTAGGCGGCGGAGCCCGAGGTGTCGGTGTGGCCGATCACCGTGACGTGGGCCGCGTTGCCGCCCTTGGCGTAGTCAGCCGCCTGCTGGACCACCGCCTGGGCTTCCGGCGTCAGCATGTACTGATCGAACGGGAAGTAGACGATGAACTCCTTGGCTTCGAGCACCGGCGGCGGAGGCGGCGGGGGCGGAGGCGGAGGCGGCGGCGGGGGAGGCGGCGGCGGGGGAGGCGGAGGCGGCGGA
>CAYSNW010000030.1:0-44508 GCA_964432415.1 uncultured Caulobacteraceae bacterium | reverse complement strand
GCCGCCGCCCGCGCGCCGGGCGCGGTCGCGGTGCTGGCGCTGGACGCCGAGCGGCCCTGGTGGGCGCCGCTGCTGGCCGACCCCACTGTGCAGGTCTTCGCCGCCCTGCCGGAGCTGGCCGCCGAGGGGCCCGTGGGCGCCCTGGCCGTCGCCGCCCTTGCGCCAGAGCCGACGGGCGAGGACGAGACCTTCTGGGTCACCGATGCGAGCGGATCGGAGGCCGCCATCGACGCGGCGCTGGGCCGGATCGGCTTCACCGGGCGCCTTATCGTGACCGCCGGCGGGTTGAAGCTC
This sequence comes from uncultured Caulobacteraceae bacterium, assembly GCA_964432415.1. Lineage (GTDB taxonomy): Bacteria > Pseudomonadota > Alphaproteobacteria > Caulobacterales > Caulobacteraceae > JAFECT01. The sequence continues at coordinate 44,214 of CAYSNW010000030.1, read as the reverse complement.
TTCGCCCTTGCGGGCTATGTGCAGCGCGACGACCCCCGGCTGCTGGCCGCGCCCGGACGGCTTTCCGGGGTGATCGGCGCCGCCCCCGCTCCCTTCGACCTCTGAGAACCGTGATGAGCACCGCCACCCTGACCAAGCCCGCGGCCGGCCCCGCGCCCAAGCCCGGCATCCTGACCATCGCCCCCTACGTCGGCGGCAAGGCCAAGATCGACGGGGTGGCCGAGCCCATCAAGCTGTCCTCCAACGAGAACCCGCTGGGCTGCAGTCCCCTGGCGCGCGACGCCTATCTGAAAGCCGCCGAGCGGCTGAATATCTATCCCGACGGTCGCGCCACCCTCCTGCGCGAAGCGGTGGCGAAGAAGTTCAAGCTCGAGCCCGAACGCCTGATCTTCGGTAACGGCTCCGACGAAATCTTCGCCCTGCTGAACCAGACCTATCTGCAGCCCGGCGACGTGATGGTCACCAGCCAGTACGGCTTCCTGGCCTACCGCATCAGCGCCAAGGCCAACCAGGCCGAGATCCGCCTGGCCGATGAGGTAGACTACCGCGCCGACGTCGACGCCATGCTGGCCCTGGTGGACGACAAGACCCGGCTGGTCTTCATCTCCAATCCGGCCAACCCGACCGGCACCTGGAACTCCGGCGAGGAGATTCGCCGCCTGCACGCGGGCCTGCCCTCGGACGTCATCCTGGTCATCGACGAGGCCTATGCCGAGTACGTCACCGCCCCGGACTGGGAATCGGCCCTGCCCCTGGCGCGCGAGGCCTCGAACATCGTAGTCACCCGCACCTTCTCCAAGATCCACGGCCTGGCGGGCCTCCGGGTCGGGTTCGGCTATGCCCCGCTCGCCATCGCCGAGGCCATCGACCGCATCCGCCTGCCCTTCAACAACTCCATCCCGGCCCAGGAGGCCGCCGTCGCGGCGCTCGACGACGAGGAGCACCAGAACCGCTCGCGCGAACTGGTGCGCCAGTGGCTGCCTCGCCTGACCCAGGCCATCCGCGGGGCCGGGTTCGAGGTCATTCCCTCAGCCGGCAACTTCGTGCTGGTGCGCTTCCCGGACCCGAACAGGACCGCCCAGGCGGCGGACGCCTTCCTGCACTCGCGCGGCCTGATCGTGCGCCCGGTCGGCGGCTACGGCCTCGCCGACTGTCTGCGCATCACCGTGGGCACGCCCGACCAGAACGAAATGGTCATCGAGGCGCTGAGGGCCTTCGCCGAGCCTGACGGCCATCCCTTTGCGGTGGACGGCGATTGACCGGCGGCAGGGGACTGAACACTCTCGAGCGCCATGCGGCTTCCTTTTGCGCTCCTCCTCGCCGCGGTCCTTGCAGGGCTCGCGACGCCCTCCGCCGCGGCTCCCAGGGCCCGGGTCGTCCTGATCCGGGACGTCTCGATCGCCGACGCGGCGCAAGCTGAGGCCCGCCCCCATCGCGACGTCCTCATCCGTGGCGACCGGATCGTCCAGGTCGAGCCCACCGGGCGGTTGCGACCGCGCGGCGCCCGCGTCATCGACGGCCGCGGCAAGTTCCTGATTCCGGGCCTGTGGGACGCCCACGTCCATATCCGCACGATCAGCCCGGCGCTGCTGCCGCTGTTCGTGTCGAACGGAGTCACCTCCGTGCGCGACATGGGCGGCGACATCGGGATGCTGAAGCGCTGGCGCCGCGAGATCGAGACGGGACACCGGGTCGGCCCGCGCCTGAAGTTCTGCGGACCCATGCTGGAGGCGCCCTCGAAATTCGACAGCCCGGATCACCTCTCGGTCGCCAATCCCGAACAGGCGCGCTCCACTGTGGCCGCCATCGCCGCGGACGGGGTGGACTGCATCAAGATGCGCGGCGCCGCGGACAAGGCGACCTATTTCGCCATGGCCGAGGCTGCCGCAAAGGCCGGGTTGCCGTTCGTCGGCCACCCGCCGTTCAACCTCGACCCGCTCGACGCCATCCAGGTCCGCCAGCAGACCTATGAACACGCCTTCTACCCCTGGCCGCTCGACAAGCTGGAGCCTGACGCCAAGGCGCGGATCTTCGCAGGGCTGAAGGCCAACGGCACCCTGCTGGACCCCACCCTGGTCGCCTGGGGCGGATCGCGGCGCACCGACGCCGAGCGCGAGGCCATGTTCGCGAACATGGACGCGGTGAAGGGGCCGGCGCTGTTCTTCTCGCCCAGCCTGAAGCGTAGTTACGCCGAGGGCATGGGCTATATGAAGGGACGCGGCACGCCCGGCTGGAATCGGGTCATCGACAAGGCCGCGCGCGAGGTCGGCGAGATGTATCGGGCCGGTATCCCGGTGCTGGTCGGCACCGACGACGGATCGCCCTTCGTCGATCCGGACCATGCGGTGTACGAAGAACTCAGCCTGCTGGTGCGCGGCGCGGGCCTGACCCCGCGCGAGGCCCTGGCCGCCGCCACTTCGGTCCCGGCCACCCTGTTCCATCAGGAGCGTGACCTAGGCTCCGTCGCGCTCGGCAAACTGGCTGACCTGGTGCTGCTCGACGCCGATCCGCTGAAGGACATCGACAATGTCGCGCGCGTGGACACGGTGATCCTGGGCGGGATCGTCTACGACCCGGCCGCCCGCAAGCGCCTGCGCGCATCGGTGGTCGAGGCCCTGAAGGCGGAGTGGGCCAGGCCCTGAGGCGCGGCTTGCCCGCACGCCTTCTCGCCTCCACCCTGCGTCCCGACTCGATTTGCGGAGACACCTCATGGCCAGCGTCAGCTACTTCACCGTCGGCTCCAACAATCTGGAGCCGGCCAAGGCCTTTTATGACGCCCTGCTGGGCTCCATCGGCATGCGCGGGGTGATGGAGCATCCCTCGGGGGGACGCCTCTACAGCGGCAAGGACAAGGGCCTCTTCGGGGTGCTCGGCCCCTACGACGGCCAGCCCGCGGTGGTCGGCAACGGCTGGATGGGCGGCTTCAAGTTCGACACCCCCGAGGAGGTCGACGCCTTCCACGCCAAGGCCATGGAGCTGGGCGCGGCAGACGAGGGCGCGCCGGGGACGCGGCTGCCGGGCGCCTATTTCGCCTATTTCCGCGACCTCGATGGCAACAAGCTGTGTGGGTACAAGCTGGGGTGAACCTCAACGGTTCTTCGGCAGCCGGTTCGACGCCTCTTCGATCCGGCTCTCCAGCTCACGCATGAACTCCCCGCGCTTCAGCCCCGCGGGGATGGGCGGCAGGAACTCGAACACCACCACGCCCGGGCGGAAGTCCGCGCCGTGGGCCGGCCAGCAGGTGCCGGAATTGGTGGCGATCAGGTGGCACGGCATGTCGAGTTCGCGGTAGAGCGCCGCCACCCCGGGCTTGTAGGCGGGCTCGGCGCCCGGCGCCGTGCGGGTGCCCTCGGGGAAGATCAGCACCTGGCGGACCTCGCTCATCCGGTCGCGCACGTCGCGCACCATCTTCATCAGGGCCGAGGCGTGGGCCTCGCGGTCCACCGGGATCATGCCCGCCTTCATCGAATGCCAGCCGATGAAGGGGGTGTGCAGCAGCTCCTTCTTCATGATGAAGCAGGCGTCGTCGAGCATCAGGAAGGGCGTGATGATGTCGAGCATGCTCTGGTGCTTGGACGCCACCAGCGCCGGGCCGGTCGGGCGATATTCCAGACCGCGGACCTCGACGCGCACGCCGACCACGATCTCGAAGGCCTTCTGGATCGACCAGGCCCAGCCCTTCAGCATGCGGCTCATCAGCCGCCGGGTGCCGAGCAGAAAGGGAATGAAGATCAGCCCGGCGATCAGGATCGACAGGTAGAGCAGGGGCGCGAACAGCAGGGCGCGGAGTCTGCGCACCGGGTCAGGACGCCTTGTGGGCGGCGGCTTTCGGCGCGGCGGTCTTGGACTTTTCCGCCGCGTCCCCGGCCTTGATCAGCCCCTCGCGCACCAGCACCGCCAGGTACTTGCAATACTCGAGCGTCATGAACCGGGCGCCGGAGGCCGAGCGCCACCAGCGCTTGGAGTCGAGCGACGGGGTCGCGATCGGGTAGGGGATCAGGGTGACTTCCGGCATAGCGCCGTGCAGCTCGAGCAGCGAGCGCGGCATGTGGTAGTCCGAGGTCACCACGATCAGGGACCTGTAGCCCTTGCGCCGGGCCCAGTCGGCGGTGAAGCGGGCGTTGCCGATGGTGTTGGTGGCCTCGTAGTCCAGTTCGACGCAGCACTGGTACAGGGTTGACGGCGCAGCGGTGACCTTCTGCAGCTGGGCGCGCGTGACCTTGCGGTTGACGCCCGAGACCAGCAGCTGCTGGCCCTTGCCCTGCCGAAGCAGCTGCATGGCCTCCTCGATGCGCGCGTCCGAGGCGCCGGTCAGCGCCACGATGGCGTCGGCCTTGGGGGCAGGGTTCGGCGGCTCCAGCCGCTGCACCCGGTCGGCGAACGCGACCAGGCCCGCCAGCCAGACGAAGGCTACCACCAGGATGGCCACCAGGGTCTTCATTCGACGTTCCGCAACAAGCTCAGCGTGGTCACCCGCGCCGACAACGCCGCTACCGTAGCCGCCACGAGCGGACATGGCGAGACCGCAAGCAGATCATACCAGACCAGCGGAAAGGCCGGGCTGAACCCTTCGCCGTGGCCGGTGAGCTTCAGCAGCGCCGCCAGCCCCGCCGCCGCCAGGGCGCCCCACAGGCCCGCAATGGCCGCAAGCCGGGCGAACCGGAGCTGGAACAGGCCGGCGATATAGCCGTCGCGCGCGCCGCTGAGATGCAGCACCTCGACCACCTCGCGCCGCATGGCCATGCCCGCCCTTGTGGCGAAGGCGATCACCGCGCCGGCGGCGGCGGCCGTGAGCAGGAACAGGGCCAGCACCGCCCAGCGCGCGATGGCGGCGGATCGCTCCACGTCCTTCAGCCAGCGGGCGTGGTCGTCGATGGCCGCGTCTATGCCCGCCGCGTTCAGGGCCGCGGCCAGGGCGGCGGGCGTGGCCGGCGCCTCGGGCTTGAGCTCGACGGTGACCAGGTGCGGCACCGGCAGGTCCTCCAGCGGCGTGTCGCCGAGCCAGGGCTTTAGCAGGGCCTCGGCCTTGCCCTTTTCCAGCGCCAGGGCCTGTTGCACGCCCTTGACGTCGGCCAGCACCGCGGCGGCGCGGGCGGCGGCGGCCGAGCCGGTCTCGCCCAGCTTGGGCCGCACCTGCACGGTCACCTCGCCGCGGATCTCGCGGGCCCAGCCCTGGGCCGCCCGGTTGGCGGCAAGGCCCGTGATGGCGGCCAGGCAAGCCAGGAAGCACAGCACCGCCACCCCGAAGCGCAGCGACAGGCCGCCGTCGTCGCCGGGGGGCAGCAGCGGCGCGGGCCGCCAGCGCGGCGAGGTCGGGTCGGAGCGCGGGCTCACAGCTCGGGCTCCTCGCGCAGGGGGCCGAAGTCGAGATCGGGATCGGGTTCCTCGACCGGTTCTGGCGCCGGCGCCGGCTTGCGCCGGGTGCGGCCCAGCAGCCGCCCGGTCTCCAGGGTCAGGACCGGCTGGCCGGCGTGGGCGATCAGGTCGGCGTCGTGGGTGGCGATCAGGATGGTGGTCCCCATCCGATTCAATTCCACGAAAAGGCGCAGAATCTTCAGGCTCATGTCCTGGTCGACATTGCCGGTGGGCTCGTCCGCCAGGATCAGTTCGGGCCGATTGACCACCGCCCGTGCAATGGCCAGCCGCTGTTTCTCGCCCCCCGAAAGGGTCGCTGGCAGGGCGTCGAAGCGTCGGCCCAGCCCCACCCAGGTCAGGAGTTCGGCGACGTCCTGGCGGTAGGTCTGGGGCTTGGCGCCCGCGATCCGCAACGGCAGGGCCACATTGTCGAAGGCCGAGAGGTGATCCAGCAGCCGGTATTCCTGAAACACCACCCCGATACGGCGGCGCAGCTGGGGCCGCTCACCGCGGGGAATGCGCTCGACGTCCTGGCCGAACAGCTCCACCGTCCCCCTGGACGCCCGCTGGGCCAGATAAATCAGCTTCAGCAGCGAAGATTTGCCCGCGCCGGAGGCCCCGGTAAGGAAGTGGAAAGAGCCGGGCGCCAAGGTGAATCCGATGTCTTTCAAAACCTCGGGCGCACGGCCGTACCGCATGCCCACGTTCTGGAAGCGGACGGCGGGCCCACGGGACGGATTTGGGGCTGGCGTCGCCGGGTCGGCGACTGCGGCTGGTCTGGACATGGGTTGCGATTGCGGAGAGCTCAGGGGAGGGGTGTGACGCCTCCGATGCGAAGGCCATGATACTGACCTGCCCCGAGTGCGCCACCCGCTATTTCGTCGAAGACATGCGTCTCGGCGCCAGCGGCCGGACCGTGCGCTGCGCCGCCTGCGGCCAGTCCTGGCGCGCCCATTTCGAAGAACCGCTCGAACTGACCGCCTCCTCCGAGGAGGGCGCGGTGGCGCGCGGCGCGGGCGATCCCCTGTCCTTCCGGCCCCCCGAGGCCCAGTCCTTCGCCGATTCGCCGCTGTCCGAGGTTCCGGCCGACGAACTGCCGCGCGCCATCCGCGCCAAGGCCGAGCAGCAGCGCCGCATGCGCCGCGCCGCCACCGCCGGCGTGGTCTGGGGCGTGATGGGCGCCTGTTTCGCCCTGCTGTTCGGCGCCGCCTACCTGTTCCGCGTCGATGTGGTGAAGCTCTACCCCAAGGCCGCCGGCGCCTACGCCATGGCTGGCCTGCCGGTCAATCCGACCGGGCTGCAGTTCGAAAAGGTCGCCGCCAACGCCGCGCCCGACGGCCTGCAGGCGATCCTGGTCACCGCCGGCGTGCGCAACGTCGAGAGCCAGACCGCCCGAACGCCCCCGATCCGCGTCTCCCTGCTCGACAAGAACGGTCAACGGATCTCCAGCCAGGTGGTGCGCCTGAGCCAGGCCTCCATCGCGCCCGGCCAGGCGGCGGCCCTGTCGGTCTCCCTGCCGGATCCGAAGGGCGCGACCGCCGGCGTCGGCCTCGACTTCGCGCTGGACCTGATGCCGCGTCCCGCCCCGGCGAAGGCCAGGGCGGCCCCGATCGCCCATCCCCCCGCACCGGCGGCGCCGGCCTCGCGCCTGCGCCCGGCGCTGGGCGCCGAAGCCATCACGGCGGAGGAGGCCAAGCCGATTTCGCCGGACACGTCGACGACCCTCGACTCCGGGGCGCACAAGGCGGTATCAGCCGCCCGGCATGGCTGATTCAAAACCCGTCGAATTCGACGTTCTCATCACCGAAGACGAAGTCCGCCGCCGCGTCGATGACGTGGCCGCCCAGATCGCGCCGCACGTCGACGACGAGACGGTCGCGGTCTGTCTTCTGACCGGCGGTCTTTGGTTCGCCGCGGACCTGACCCGCGCCCTGTCGCGCCTGGGCAGGAACGTCCGCTTCGACGCCCTGTGGATGGCCTCCTACGGCGACGAGAAGGGCTCCTCGGGGCGGGTGATCATCCGCGCGCCGCTGCAGCGCCCGGTCGAGAACCGCAAGGTGCTGATCATCGACGACGTGTTCGACACCGGCCTGTCGCTGACCGAAGCGGCCAAGCTGGTGCGCGAAAAGGGCGCGACCGAGGTCCTGACCTGCGTCTTCGCCCGCAAGCCCTGGCCCACCCAACGCGCCTGCGAGCCCGACTTCGTGGCCTGGGAGGCGCCCGCTCGCTTCCTGGTCGGCTACGGCCTGGACTATTCCGGCGGCTACCGCGGTCTGCCGAGCATCGTGGCGCTGGACTAGCGGCGCGCCGGTTCAAGCGGGCAGTAGCTCTCCATGCGGGCGACAACACCCGCAGGCAAAAGAACCAACTGTTCGACGACACCCTCTGCCCGGCTGAGCGTCATCGGTTCGTCAGGATCCGCAAGGCCGCGCAGGTGGCCCGCGAGGCGGTGGACCGCCTCGTTGATCGATCGCAGCCGTGCGATCTCGTCGGTTTGGTCATAGGCGCCCCGGCCGAAGACCGTGAGTTCGTTGATGGCTGCGGCAATGAACTCCAAGAGCGCACCTCGTGACGTCGCGGCAAGCCGATCGGCGGTGATCATCATGGCAGACCCCGTCTTGACGACGCTTGCCGAAGCGCCCGTGGGCTCGCCCCGGTCCAGCGCCTGACCGCCCGGGACAGGGCGCTCGGATCGGAAAACCCCACCAGATAGGCGGTCTCGTTGACCGAGGCCTTGCGCGTCTCGAGGTACTGCAGGGCCAGTTCCCGGCGCAGACCGTCTAGCACCCCTTCGAAGGTCGTCCCTTCCGCCTTGAGCCGCCTCGCCAGGGTCGGGCGGCTGAAGCCGAGACTGGCCGCCACCGCCTCCATGGTCGCGCCGCCGCTGTGCAGCAGCGGCGCCAGCAGGTCCTCGACCCGGCCGCGCACGGTTCCGCCACGGTCGCGGTCGCGCAGCATGGCCTCGGCCCGCTCGCGCAGCACGGCGGCGACGTAGGGCGGCAGGGTCGGCTTGGGCGGCCGGTAGCTCAGGAACCAGTCGTCGGCCAGCAGGGCGTTGCGCTCGGCCCCGAACACCACCGGCATGCCGAAAATGCGTTCGTATTCGGCTCGGTAGGGCGGCGCCGGATGGGTCATGTGCACGGCCTTCAGCAGCGGCCGGTCGCCGAAGGCGCGCCGTCCCGAACAGACCATGCGCGCGAAGCTCATCTCGGTCAGTTCGGGGAAGTCGTTGGGGTCGTCGCGGCAGTCGATCATCCAGACCTCGGAGCCCACATGCTCCATCCGGTAGCGGTCCCCTTTCGCCACGCCGTCGATGGCCAGGCGGCCGTAGCGGTTGGATTGGGCGATGGAGTCCGCCACCGTCTCGGCCGCATGGCTGAGCAGGGCCGCGATCGACAGTTCGCTGAGATCGACCTCCTCGCCGAAATGCAGGGCCAGGGCCGGGTCGCCCGTCAGGGCCTGGCCTGCCCGCATCAGGGCCTTGAAGTCGGAGAAGAGGATGCGCGCGTCGAGATCGACCAGATCCTCGACCCGAAGGTGGGCGCGCCCCATCAGGACCGCGCGGTCGGCGCCCTTCGAGACGGCGTAATCGAGCAGGCCGTTGACGATGCCGGCGGCGACGGTGGCTTCGCGCATGGACCGACCATAGCCCAGCCCTGACTCCTGCGGTCAGGTTTTTGAGGCCCACGGCGCTGGTCGCGCGGGCTGCGTCGCCTAGGCTCGCAAGGGTGGCAGGAGCCGAGCGCCGTGAGCCTTCATATTCCGCCGGGCGTCCCCGAATGGGGCGTCCTCGTCCACATCGGCACGGCCGGGATCGGCCTGGTGGCGGGCTGCGTCGCCATTCTGGCGCCCAAGGGCCGGCCCGTTCACCGGGCCGCCGGTTCGGTCTTCGTCCTGGCCATGCTGACCACCTCGGCGATCGCCGCCTGGCTGGCCGCCCTGATCCCCCAGCGCGGCGTGGTGGTCGGCGCGGTGGTGCTGTTCTACCTCGTCGCCTCGGCCTGGATGACCGCGCGCCGGCCGGAGGGGCGGGTCGGCCGCTTCGAGGTGGCGGCCATGGCGGCGATCTTCGCCGCGGCGGGGGTCAGCCTGCTGTTCGGCCTGCAGACGGCGGCGGCGCCGGGCGGGCGGCTGGACGGCTATCCGCCGCAACCACTCTACGCCCTGGCGGGGATCGCGGCCTTCGCGGGCCTGCTGGACCTCAGCGTGATCCTGCGCGGCGGCGTCTCGGGCGTCGCGCGCACCACCCGTCATCTGTGGCGCATGAGCCTGGCCCTGCTCTATGCGGCGGTCTCCTTCCTCGGCCAGCAGAAGTCCTTTCCCGACTGGGTCCAGGGCTCGCCGGCGCTCTACGTCCTGCCGGCCGCGATCCTGGCTCTGATGCTGTTCTGGCTGGTCCGGGTGCGGGTTTCCCGGACGAGCCCCGCCTGAGCCCCGACTTGTCAGCGCTTTCGCGCGGGGCGTAAGCTTCGCCGTTCCCTCTCATTGAGATCGGCGGTGGATGATGCAGCGTCGCGTCCGGTTCCTGTCCCTGATCCTTGGTCTTTTCGCCCTGCTCGCGGCCGCGCCCGTGCTGGCCGCCGAGACCGTCGCGGTGCGCTTCGGCGCCCTGATCACCGGCGAGGGGCCGCCGGTCGCCGATGCGGTCGTCGTGGTCCAGGGCGACCGGATCGTGTCGGTCGGCGCCCACGACGCGGCCGTGCCCAAGGGCGCGCGGGTCATCGATATGCGGCCGCTCACGGGCATGCCCGGGCTAATCGACGTCCACACCCACATGACCTTCTACTGGGACCGCACCCCGGGCACCCGGCCCTGGACCCAGATCGGCACCCTGCGTTCGTCGGTCACCGTCTACCTGGCCCAGGAGAACGCGCGGCGCACGCTGGAGGCCGGGGTCACCACCGTGCGGGACCTGGGTTCCTGGGACGGCAACGACCTGGCCATGCGCGACCTGATCAACCGCGGCGCCATGGTGGGCCCGCGCATGTTCGTGGTCGGCTGCGGTCTGCACATCTCCACCGAGGCGCCCCAGCCGGGGGTTAGCCAGCCCGATCCCTGCCGTGCCGACGGCGTCGCCGAGGTCCAGCGCGTCGCGCGCCAGCAGCTGGGCGGCGGGGGCGACTGGGTCAAGATGTACGGCTCCACCGGCACCGACGCGACCCTCACCGGCTTCCAGACCTACAGCTTCGAGGAGATGAAGGCCGCCGCCGACGTCGCCCACCAGGCCGGCAAGAAGATCGCCATCCACTCCTACGGCCCCGAGGGGGCCCGCGACGCGGTCCGGGCCGGCGCCGACTCCGTCGAGCACGCCATCGACATCGATGACGCCACCTTCGCCGAGATGGTGAAGCGCGGCACGGTCTATGTCCCGACCATCGACCACAACCGCTTCTACGCGGAGCACAAGGATGAGTTCGGCTACGACCAGGCCACCGCCGACAGCCTCAACGCCTTCGTGCAGAAGAACCTGGAGACCCTGCGCCGGGCCCTCAAGGCCCATGTGCGTGTCGCCATGGGATCGGACGCCGTCTTCACCGGCTTCGGCGAGAACACCCGCGAACTCGGCTGGTTCGTGAAGGCCGGCATGACCCCGGCCCAGGCCATCGCGGCGGCGACCACCACCCCCGCCGACCTGCTGGGCAAGAAGGGCGAGCTCGGGGTCGTGGCGCCCAAGGCCATCGCCGACCTGATCGCCGTCGACGGCGACCCGCTGGCCGACATCACCGCCGTCTACAAGGTCCGCTGGGTGATGAAGGACGGCAAGGTCGTCGTCGACAAGCGCTGACCGGCAAGCCTCAACGCTTCGCGGGTGTCGGGCTGATGGTGATCGAGAAGTCGACCGTGCAGGCGCCGCAGGCCTGGCCGGCGCCGCTGGAGCGGCCGTCGCTCGGCCAGATCCACTGGGCCTGGGCCGGCATGCCCGCAACCTTGCCCCAGGGGCCGACGCCCCAGGCGCCCTGGGCGAAGACGCCATCGCGCGGCTCCACCCACGGCTGCTCGGCGACCGCGGCGCTGGTGTTGTTGAAACCGCCGCTCCACCCGGACGCGCCGGTCAGTATCTCTCGCCGGCCGTTGGCGAAGTGGAACCGGTCGTCGCTGAGCTTGAAGGCGCCCAGGAAGGCGCCGGGGCCGCCGTAGTTGATCGCCTCGATGTGCAGGTAATAGGTCTTGCCCGGCTTCAGGGTCACGGACTTCAGATTGACGGGTTTGCCCCAGTCATTGCCCGACGCGATGAGGGTCCCGCGCACCTTCGGGCTCGTGCTGAGGTAGGCGTAGAAGGCGTTGTCCACGGTCAGGCGGCCGCTGAGGACGCTCGCGGCCTCCGCTGCGCCGGCGCCAAGGCTCAAGGCCGCCGCGGCGGCTGCGATCATTCGAAACTGCATGGCCGTCTCCCGTTGTCTGGTTGTTGTGGACGCGATCGAGGGCCCCCGAGGGGCGTCCCTGCACGGGTTGGTCGCAACACAGGCCGCTCCGGTTCAATCCGGAGGACCTATTTGGAGGCGTCGCGCCCCATCATCGCGCCCAGCGCGCTGTCCACCCGGGCGCCGGCGAAGCTCACGGCCTGGGTCACGGGCCGGAAGGCCTGAATAGCCCGCGGCGCCGTCTCCGGGCCGCGCGCCCACAGCGCGAGGGCCGCGGCGATGACCAGGGCCCAGCGCAGGGCGAAGGGATCCGCCGCCGCCAGGCCCGCCGAAGGGCGGCCCACCCGCGCCTTGCGGGCGGCTTCCGCGGCCCTCGACTGGTGCAGGGCCCAAAGCCCCGGATCCCCGGCGGCCGGACGGTCCTCAAGCGAGGACAGGGGGGCGTGTTCGAAGGGGGAGTCGGCCTCGACCCGGGCCAGGGCCTCTTCCGAGGTCGGCCAGCGCAGGCGCGTCGCGTTCAGGCCCGCGAAGACCAGGGCGATCAACAGCACGCATGCGACCGCGGCGGTCTGCATCCAGGCGGGTCCGTTGTCGAAGGCGCCCCAGAGGCCGGCGACCGCGATCACGCCCGCGCCCAGCAGCAGTGGGCCCCACAGGCCCGCGCTGCGCTCCCACAGCATCACGGCCCGGGCCAGCCAGAGGGCCCGTTTCAGATGCGCGCGGGAGGGGGCGGGGGCGTCGGCCATCTCACAACCAGGGCGCGGCCGGTTCGCGCGCGAACATGTCCTCGTAGGAGGGTCTGGATCGCACGACCGACCACCGGGCGTCGCGCACCAACACCTCCGGCGCGAGCGGTCGGGTGTTGTATTCGCTTCCCATCACCGCCCCGTAGGCGCCCGCGCTCATGAAGGCGGCGAGGTCGCCGGGCTGGAATTCCGGCAACATCCGCTCGCGGGTGAAGGTGTCGCCGGTCTCGCAGATGGGACCCACCACGTCGTAGGCGACCTGGCCGGCGCCGGCGCGCGGGACCACCGGGCGGATGTCGTGGAAGGCGTCGTACAGCGCCGGACGCATCAGGTCGTTCATGGCGGCGTCGAGCACCAGGAAGCGCCGTCCCCCCTCCGGTCGGCTGTGGATATGTATCACAGTTGAGACCAGCACGCCCGCATTGGCCACGATCATACGGCCCGGCTCGAAGGCGTAGTCCACGTCCAGGCCGCCGGCGATCTCCGCCGCCATGGCCGCGAAGGCCTCCGGTCCGGGCGGGTCCGGCTGGTTGAAATAGGGCACGCCCAGGCCGCCGCCCAGGTCCATGCGCGTGATCGACAGGCCGTCCGAGCGCAGGCGCAGGGTGAGCGCCCTCAGCTTCTCGAAGGCGGCCTTGAGCGGGGTCAGGTCGGTGATCTGGCTGCCGATGTGGCAGGCCAGGCCCTTGGGATCGAGCGCGGGATCAGCGGCCGCGCGGGCGTAGAGCGCCAGAGCCTCCTCGGCCGAAACGCCGAACTTGTCGGTCGCTCCCCCGGTGGTGATCTTGGCGTGGCCGCCGGCGCCGACGCCGGGATTGACCCGGATCACGATGGGGGCGGCGACGCCCATCGACGCCGCGATCTTCGACAGCCGCTCCAGCTCCGGCTCGGCCTCGACATTGATCTGCAGCACGCCCTGCTCGAGCGCGAAGGCCAGCTCCCGGTCGGTCTTGCCCACGCCGGAGAAGACGATCTTCCCGGGCGGCACCCCGGCCTTGAGCGCCCGGCGGATCTCGCCCTCGGACACCGTGTCGGCGCCCGCGCCCTTGCGCGCCAGGGTGGCCAGCACCGACACGTTGGAGTTGGCCTTGACCGCATAGGCCACCAGCGGCGTGCCCAGCCGGTCGGGGTAGGCCGAGACCGCGTCCCGGAACACGTCCAGGTGCCGCTCCAGGGTGGCGGTGGAATAGACATAGAAGGGCGTGCCCACCTGACGCGCGAGGTCGGTCAGATCGACGCCCTCGCAGTGAAGGCGGCCGTCCTTGAGGTCGAAGTGGTTCATCTCACCTCGCGCGCCGGAGCGCGCCGGCGGTTAGGGCTTCAGTGCGGGTGGGTCCAGTCCGTGGCCTGCCCCGGACCCGCGTTCGGATCGCGCGGTGCGCCGTCGATGGGCGCCTGGCGGATGGAGGTGTTCTGGCTTTCCGGCGCCTGGGGCCGGGGGCTGTATTTGCTCCCGGTCGACTTGGGCTCCGGCATGGCCGCGTCGTCCTTCTTGGCCTTGGCGTCCTCGGCCTCGGCCTTGGACTTGTCCCCCCACATGGGCGCCGGACGCTCCAGGGCCCCGCGCATGCCGCAGCCGGAAAGGGCCGTGGCGGCGAGGAGGGCGGTGAGGGTCAGGGCAGCCGTGAAACGCGGACTCATGGGAGACGCTCCTTCCAACGCGCAATCTGGATACGCACCTGGGATGGCGCGGTTCCTCCGTAGCTGGTGCGGCTGGCGCACGAGGCCTCGGGGGACAGGACCTTATACACAGCCTCGGTGATCCTTGGCTCCAGCTTCTGCAATTCGGCGAGCGGGAGTTGCGCCAAATCCACGCTCAGGCCCTCGGCGGCCTTCACCGCGCGCCCGGTGACGTGGTGCGCCTCGCGGAAGGGCAGGCCGAGTTCGCGCACCAGCCAGTCGGCGAGATCGGTGGCGGTGGAAAAGCCCGCGCCGGCCGCTGCGGCCATGCGTTCGCGCTCCGGCTCCAGGTCGCGGATCATGCCGGTCATGGCCTTGAGCGCCAGCTCCAGGCTGTCGAAGGCCTCGAACACCTGGGCCTTGTCCTCCTGCATGTCCTTGGAATAGGCCAGCGGCAGGGCCTTCATCACCGTGGTCAGGCCCACCAGCGCTCCCAGGATCCGCCCGGTCTTGGCGCGGACCAGTTCGGCGGCGTCGGGGTTGCGCTTCTGCGGCATGATCGAGGAGCCGGTGGTGAAGGCGTCCGACAGCTTCACGAAGCCGAACTGCGGCGTCACCCAGATCACGATCTCCTCGGCCAGGCGCGACAGGTGCCCGGCGCAGATCGAGGCCGCCGCCAGGGCCTCGATGGCGAAGTCCCGCGCCGAGACGCTGTCGATGGAGTTGGCGGTGGGGCGCTCGAAGCCGAGCGCCTTGGCGGTCATCTCCCGGTCGATGGGGAAGGGCGAACCGGCCAGGGCCGCGGCCCCCAGCGGGCTCTCGTTCATGCGCGCGCGCGCGTCGTCGAAGCGCGAGGCGTCGCGGCCGAACATTTCGACATAGGCCATCAGGTGGTGGCCGAAAGTCACCGGCTGGGCGGGCTGCAGGTGGGTGAAGCCCGGCATCAGGGCTTCGGCGTTGGCCTCGGCCTTTTCCAGCAGGGCGCGTTGCAAATCGCGGATCAGAGCGGCCGCCGCCGTGCAGGAATCCCTGACCCACAACCGGAAATCGACGGCCACCTGGTCGTTTCTCGACCGGGCCGTGTGCAGCCGTCCCGCCGCCTCGCCAACGATCTCCTTCAGCCGGGCCTCCACGTTCATGTGGATGTCCTCGAACTCGGTCCGGAAGGGAAAACGGCCCTCCGCGATCTCGGCCTCGATCTGGTCCAGACCTTTCAGGATTTGACCTGCGGCCTCGCTTGATATGATTTGTCGGGCGGCCAGCATGGTCGCGTGGGCGCGTGAACCCGCCAGATCCTGGGCCCAGAGCCGGCGATCGACGTCGATGGAGACGTTGATGGCCTGCATCAGGTCCGCGGGCTTGGTGGAGAAACGGCCTCCCCACAGGCTCTGGCCCTGGCCTTGTGCAGGGGCCGCAGGTGTTTGATCGGAGCGGTCGTTCATGAGCGAAGTCTCGGACGCGTCGGGGAAGGGCCAGGGCCGCAGGACCCTGACCATTGTCGCCGTCGCTATAGCCGCGCTCGCCGTCTTCGTCGTGGCCCTTCTGTTCTTTTCGCGTCAGTCGCAGCCCGGCGGACCGGCCGTGGCGGGGGTCTCCACCCAGCACGAGGGGCCGTTCGGACGCTACGCCAAGGGCTCGCTCGCGCGGCTGCAGACCTGGGCCCAGCCGCAGGCCCAGGCGGCCTCGACCTTCAAGGACGCGGCCGGCAAGCCGCTCAACCTCGCCGCCTTCCGCGGCAAGGTGGTGGTGGTCAATATCTGGGCGACGTGGTGCGGGCCCTGCCGCACGGAAATGCCGACGCTGGCGACCCTGCAGAAGCGTTACGTCGGCTCCGATCTGGTGGTGGTGCCGGTCAGCGTCGACAAGCCGGACTATTTCGCCGACGCCAAGAGCTTCATCGGGGTTCAGGAGCCGCTGCCGCTGTTCACCGATCCCAGCTGGGCGCTGGCTACGGCGCTCAAGCTCAAGGCCCTGCCGGCGACGGTGATCTACGACCGCCAGGGCCGCGAGGTCGCGCGCTTCGCCGGCGAGGCCAAGTGGGACACGCCCGAGTCCTACGCCCTGATGGACGCGCTGCTGAAGAGCTGAGCGCTACTTCTTGTCCTGCGCCGCCTTGGCCTTGGCCTCGGCGCGGCCTTCCTTCACCCCGTCCTTCACCCCCTGAGCCACCGCGGCGGCGCCGGCCACCACATCGGCAGTGGCGTGCTCGGTCGCTGACTTGACCTTGGAGGTGTCCACCGTGGTCGAGTCAGGCCCGGCGGGCGTGGTCGTCGCCGTAGTGGTCGTGGTGGTGGTGTCGCCGCTGGGCGAGGTCGAGGTCTGGGTGGTCTTCTGCTGTTCGCAGGCGGCAAGGCCCCCGGCGCTCAGCACGACGGCCGACACCAGCGACAGCCAGGGAAGCGTCCGTTCGGACATGGGTCTCTCCTCCAGAGATTTGCGACCACAACGTCCGGAGGGGGGCGAGGTTGCAGCCCCCTAGGCGTCGTCCCAGTCGGGGCGGAGCGCGGCCTCCATCTCGGTCTCGGGATGCGGGCCGGCGGCGGGCTCGGGCGCGGGCGGCGGCGGCGGGGCGGCGTCGGAGGAGGTGTCCTCCGCCCCCAATCGGTCGAACATGAAATGGCTGGGTCGCGCCCGGGGCGCGCGGGGCGTGAAGGCGATCAGGCTGCAGACGAAGCCGGCCCACACCGCATAGCTGGTGCCGATGATCAGGAAGATCGGCATCAGCAGGATGCCTTCCAGCAGGGTGGCCTTGGCCTCGCCCAGCCGCCGCCAGATGTCGCCCACTCCGGTGAACATCGAGACCAGCGCCGCCAGGATGTTGATGGCCACCGAGGCCAGGACCGCAAAGAAGAAGCCCAGGGCCACGAAGCGCACGATCACGCCCAGGCGGGTCTTGGGCACGCCGTAGCGGCGGCGCTCCTTCTCGACGAAGTACAGGATCAGGGCCACGCCAATGCCGCCGGCGACCAGGGTCGTCAGGCTGATCTCGCGCACGAAGCCGCCGTTGATGACGATGTCCTGCCACCAGACCGTGAAGGCGAAGACGATCGGCGGATACAGGATCGCGGCCATCCAGCCGAGCGTCGCCCACAGGGCGGGCGGCTCGCGCCAGTCGACCCGGGCCATGCCCCAGGGCGTCACCGCGTGGGCACCGGCTTTTCGCCGCGGTAGTCGTAGAAGCCGCGGCCGGTCTTGCGGCCCAGCCAGCCGGCCTCGACGTACTTCACCAGCAGCGGACAGGGCCGGTACTTGGAGTCCGACAGGCCGTCGTAGAGCACGTTCATGATGGCCAGCACCGTATCCAGGCCGATGAAATCGCCCAGCTCCAGCGGCCCCATCGGGTGGTTGGCGCCCAGGCGCATGGCCGTGTCGATGGCCTCCACCGTGCCGACGCCCTCGTACAGGCTGTAGATCGCCTCGTTGATCATCGGCACCAGGATGCGGTTGACGATGAAGGCCGGGAAATCCTCGGCGTTGGCGGTGGTCTTGCCCAAGGACTGGGCGAAGTTCACGGCCGTCTCATAGGTGTCGGCGTCGGTGGCGATGCCCCGGATGATCTCCACCAGCTTCATCAGCGGCGCCGGGTACATGAAGTGCAGGCCGATGAACTTGCCCGGACGGTCGGTGGAGGACGCCAGACGCGTGATCGAGATCGACGATGTGTTGGACGACAGCAGGGTCGTGGGGGCCAGGTGAGGGGTCAGGGCGGCGAACACCGCCTTCTTGACGTCCTCGTCCTCGGTGGCCGCCTCGATCACCAGATCGGTCTTGCCGATCTCGGCGAAGGTGGGCGCGGCCTTGATCCGCTTCAGGCCCGCATCCATCGCGTCCTGGCCGATCACGCCCTTGCCGACCTGGCGCGCCATGTTGTGGGCGATCAACTCCAGCCCCGCCGTGGTCCGCGCGTCGTCCGCGTCGTTGAGCAGCACATCGTAGCCGCCAAGCGCGCAGACGTGGGCGATCCCTATTCCCATCTGACCGGCGCCGATGACACCGACCGTCTTGATTTCCGCCATGAAAACAAAGCCTCGAGAGACTTCACGCAACCCTGCCGGCCGCGCGGATCGAACCCTTAGCACAGCTGCGCGAACGGAGCCTATTGCGTCGCAGCAATTCTCTTTAGCCGCCCGCGGACTGTGTCGCCCTCACCTCATCGACGATCCCGTCCCCGGAACTGATCCGGGCGCGCCCTATTCCGCCATCGCCTCGCCCGAGCCGCCGAACTCGGCCGGGAAATCCTTCAACTTGGGCAGGCCGTCGCGCATGGGCA
Organism: uncultured Caulobacteraceae bacterium; assembly: GCA_964432415.1. Classification (GTDB taxonomy): domain Bacteria; phylum Pseudomonadota; class Alphaproteobacteria; order Caulobacterales; family Caulobacteraceae; genus JAFECT01. The sequence continues at coordinate 25,861 of CAYSNW010000030.1, read as the reverse complement.
GCACCGTCTCGGCATAGTTCACGTGCACCCCGGGAGCGAAGTCCAGGGTCGGCAGGGTGGCGGCGAATACGTCGACCAGGCCGAGCGGCGGATGGTTGGTCATCAGATGGCCGCCGCAGCGGTCGCAGTACTGGCGCTGGCTGAGCGGGGTCTTCTGAAAGGTGGCGACGTGGTCGGCGCCGGCGGTGATGCGCACGGCCTCGGGCTTCCACAGGCTGAAGGCGTTGACGGGCCCGCCCGACCAGGAGCGGCAGGACCGGCAATGGCAATAGCCCATCGCCTCCGGCGCGCCTTCGGCCTCCAGCTGAACCGTTCCACAGAAACAGCTTCCTGAATGGGTCATGGGGTGTTCCTTGGTTTCGGGCCTTGGGAGACGGCCGGCGCAGGACCAATAGCGGCCTCAGCCGCTTCGGCAAGACGGCGTCGACGGGAGCGGTCCCGGGGCGCCGCCGCCGGGCGGCGCCTCACGACCTCAGGTCCGGCGCCGCCTCCACCTCGGCCTTCAGCCAGTCGTGAAACCGACCGATGGCGGCCAGCTTGGGCGAGTCGGGCCGCCAGACGACGTAGTAGCCCCAGTCCGCGCCCACCGAGATCGGGAAAGGCCTGACCAGCCGCCCCGAGGCCAGTTCGCTCTCCAGCAGGCTGGAGGGGACCAGGGCCACGCCCAGGCCGCCGCTGGCGGCGGCCACCAGCATGTTGGAATCGTCGAACACCACTCCGGTGTCGGGCTCCTGGATCTGCAGGCCGGCGCTGCGGAACCACAGGCTCCAGGCCCGGCGGCGATGGCGCAGGAGGGGGACGTGCGCCAGGTCCTCCATCGCGGCCAACGGGTGGCGCTCCAGGAAGGCCGGACTGCAGACCGGGAAATAGCGCTCGGTGAACAGCTGCTCGACCGCCAGGCCCGGCCAGTCGCCCTCGCCGAAGCGAAGCGCCACATCGACGCCGTCATAGGTCAAATCCGCCAGCCGATCCTCGACCCGAAGCTCGATCTCAAGGTCCGGCGCCCATTCCACCAGCCGGGGCAGGCGCGGCGCCAGCCAGCGGATGGCGAAACTGTGCAGGGTGGAGATCACCAGCGTCCTGGACGCTCGCCGGTTGTCGATCTCGGCGACCCCCTGCTGCAGGGTACGGATGGCCTGGGCCACCTTGGCGGCCAGCTTCACCGCCGCCTCGGTCGGGAGCATCGAATTGCCCTCACGCCGGAACAGCTTCAGGCCCCAGGTCTCCTCCAGCCGGCGGATCTGATGGCTGACCGCGCCGTGGGTGACGTTCAGCTCGTCGGCGGCGCGGCTGTAGCTTCTCAGGCGCGCGGCGGCTTCCAGGGCGCGCAGGGCCAGAAAGGGCGGCAGACGGCTCATGACAGGTTGTTAGTCTTGCTCACATCCAGGGAGACAAACCATCGTTCGAAATCAGGCCGCGGGCAAGCCATATAGCGGGGGCGATCGCAGTTTCCTCCCCCCTTGCGAAAGACCTGACAATGAAGACTCTGCTGATGGTGGCGACCCTGATGGTCGCCGTCGCGGCCGGCCTTGGCCCGCTGCTCGCCCGCGCTCCCGCCACCCCGCTCCACGACGAACTGCGTTGGACGGAAAGCCGCACGACCCTGCCCGCCCGCGGCTAGGTTTCTGCCCCCGGCCACTTCAGCCCGGTGATCCGCTCCAGTTCATAGCGCTCGTCGGCATAGTGGTTGATCCGCACCGAACCCTCTGACGCCACCCGCCTCGCCAGCGGGTGGTCGTCGGCGATCTCGACCGCGATCAGAGCCTGGTCCAGCGGTCGCGAGTATTCGCGCGGCAGGGGCTCGGGAACCCCGGCCCAGTAGACCTCCAGATACCGCTCGTAGTCCGCGGCCGAGCCATGGGCGGACCAGCCGTCGGGCCTGAGCCCCCAGCCGCTCTCCTTCTCCTCCCAGGCCATGACGAAGACGCGCATGGCGCCAGTCTCCCGCTTTGCAGGCCGGGCGCCAAGGCGCCGACGGTCCGGGAAAGATTCTTGCATTCCGCCTGTCGTATTGCGCGATCATCATGCGTCCTTGTCGAAACGGCCTCGCGCGTCGCCGACCAGGGAGCATCGTCCATGATCACCATCTCCGCCTTTCACTGGGTTCCGCCCTTCGCCCGCGGCCAGGTGCGCGACCTCCGGGTGCGCTGGGCGCTGGAGGAGGCGGGCCTTCCCTACCGGACGCGGCTCCTGGAGCGCGGCGACAACGACAAGCCGGAATATCGCGCCCTGCAGCCCTTCGGCCAGGTGCCGATCTTCGAGGAAGACGGCGAGGTGCTGTTCGAAAGCGGGGCCATCGTCCTGCACGTCGGCGAGCGCAGCGAAACCCTGCTGCCGAAGGACCCGGCGGCCCGGGCGCGCGCGACCCAATGGCTGATCGCGGCGCTCAACTCCATCGAGCCGCACATCATGAACGTGGCGGTGCTGTTCTTCTACGCCGACCAGGAGTGGGCGAAGCTGCGCAGGCCCAGCGCCGAGGACTTCGCGCGTCACCGCCTCGGATCGCTCGCCAAGGCGCTCGGCGACAAGCCCTACCTCGACGGCGACCGTTTCACCGCCGGCGACCTGATGATGGCCACGGTGTTGCGCATCCTGCCCGAGCTGGTGACCCAGCCGAACCTTCAGGCCTATCTCGAACGCTGCACCGCGCGACCCGCCTTCAAGCGGGCGCTGGACGCCCAGATGAGCGACTTCCGGGAAGACGCCTGACGGTCTGAAACAACGCCGGATCGATAGGGAAGGAATGCGAACTGGGCTCCGGGCAGAGGTAGCGCCTCGGATCGCGGGCAGGCGCCCTACTTCCCGATCTTGGTCAGCTCGGCCATCAGCTCCGGCACGGCGGTCTTGTAGTCCGTGACCCAGCCGTAGTCGGCCACCTGGAAGATCGGCGCGTCGGCGTCCTTGTTGATCGCGACGATCACCTTGGAGTCCTTCATGCCGGCCAGGTGCTGGATGGCGCCGGAGATGCCGATGGCGATGTAGAGCGCGGGCGCCACCACCTTGCCCGTCTGGCCGACCTGGTAGTCGTTGGGGGCGTAGCCGGCGTCCACGGCCGCGCGGCTGGCGCCGACCGCGGCGCCCAGCTTGTCGGCCAGGGGATCGATGACCCGCTGGAACTCTTCCGCCGAACCCATGGCCCGGCCGCCCGAAACCACGATCTTGGCCGCGCCCAGTTCGGGGCGGTCGGACTTGACCATCTCTTCGGAGACGAAGGTGGTCTTCGGGGCTTTCGCCGAACCCGAGAGCTTTTCGACCGGGGCCGAGCCGCCCTCGCCCGCCGCCTTGAAGGCGGTCGGACGCACGGTGATCACCTTCTTCGGGTCGGAGGACTGCACCGTCTCCAGCGCGTTGCCGGCATAGATCGGGCGCACGAAGGTCGAGGCGTCGACCACCTCCAGCACGTCCGAGATCTGGCTGACGTCGAGCTTGGCCGCGATGCGCGGCGCGGCGTTCTTGCCGGCCGCCGAGGCGGGAATCAGGATGGCGTCGTAGTTGGCCATCAGGGGAACGATCACGGCTTCGACCGCCTCGGCGACCATGCGGCCCAGATCGTCGCTCTGCTCGACCAGCACCTTGCGCACGCCGTCGATCTTCGCGGCCTGGGCCACGGCGCCGTCGGCCTTGGCGCCCAGCACCAGGAGGTCGACATCCTTGGACAGGGCCAGGGCGGCGGTGACGGTCTTGTGGGTGGTGTCGCGGACGTGGGCGTTGTCGTGATCCGCCAGGACAAGAACGGCCATCAGATCACCCCCGCTTCGGTCTTCAGCTTGGACACCAGTTCGGCGGCGTCGGCCACCTTGACCCCGGCCTGGCGCTTGGCCGGCTCGGTCACCTTGATCACCTTCAGCCGGGGCGAGACGTCGACGCCGTAGTCGGCCGGCGCCTTGATATCGATCGGCTTCTTCTTGGCCTTCATGATGTTGGGCAGCGAGGCGTAGCGCGGCTCGTTCAGGCGCAGGTCCACGGTGATCACCGCCGGCAGGGCGACGCTGAGGGTCTGCAGACCCCCGTCGACTTCGCGGGTGACGTCGGCCTTGTCGCCCTTGAGCTCGACCCTGGAGGCGAAGGTCGCCTGCGGCCAGTCCAGCAGGGCGGCCAGCATCTGGCCCGCCGCATTGTTGTCGCCGTCGATGGACTGCTTGCCCATCAGCACCAGCCCGGGCTGCTCCTCGGCGATCACGGCCTTGAGCAGCTTGGCCACCGCCAGCGGTTCGCAGTCCACGTCGGTCTGGATCAGCAGGCCCCGGTCCGCGCCCATGGCCAGGGCCGTGCGGATGGTCTCCTGGCACTGGGCCACGCCGATGGAGACCGCCACGATCTCCTCGACCAGACCCTTTTCCTTCAGGCGCACGGCCTCTTCGACGGCGATCTCGTCGAAGGGATTCATGGACATCTTGACGTTGGCGAGGTCGACGCCGGTCTGGTCCGCCTTCACGCGGGCCTTCACGTTATAGTCGATCACCCGCTTTACGGGCACGAGCACCTTCATAGGGCGGTTTCCCCGGGGGTTGGGACGGAGGCCGAACGGCGTTCCGAGAGGGGCCGCAAAACAGCACCCCGTCTCGCGCCTGTCAACATGCTGCACTGCAGCATCACGGATGCGAAAGTCCGGACGGCGGCTCTCGCCGCCGGCGCCTTGCCTTGGCCGCACGCCTCCCCGATAGAGGGCGCATGAACAAGACGCTCAACCTCGTGCGCACGGGTTTCCTGGTCGCCTTCGCCCTGATCACCGCCGGGATCGTGGCCTATTCCATGCTGGTGATCTGGCCCAACCGGGACTGCGAGAAGAAGGGCCAGTGGTGGGCGCCGAAATTCCACCGCTGCGCCCACGTGCTCTACCTGCCCAACGTCACCCATCGCGCGCCCGGGACCAAGGCGCCCAAGCCGACCAGCCCGTCGGACCCGGTGATGACGGGCAAGGCGCCGTAGGAGAAGCCGCCGGCAGGCGAGAAAGAAAAAGGGCTCACCACGAAGGACACGAAGAGCACGAAGGGGTCTGCGGTTCTTCGTGTCTGTCTTCTTCGTGAGCTTCGTGTCCTTCGTGGTTCAACCTACCTTCGTCGCCGCTCCGCGGCCCGGCAGATGAGGCCCTCACGCCTGCGGCGGGCAGCCCTCGACCAGGAAGACATTGGAGACGGCGTTGTTGGTCCGGTCCGGCAGGATCGCCTGGTAGTCGTCGCTGTCGTAGAAGATCCGCGCCTGCTCGATGGAGGGAAACTCCAGGATCACCAGCCGGTGGATGGCGGGCATGCCCTCGCGGATCTCGATCCGGCCGCCGCGCACCAGGAAACGGCCGTCGTGGCGGGCGACGATCTCGGCGGTGCGGCTGCGGTAGGCCTCGTAGGCCTCCGGGTTCTGCACGTCCACATTGGCGATCAGATAGCCCTTCATCGCGTCAAAGCTTTCTAAGTTCATGAACGAATGCGACTTCTGACTGGGCTGCCCTGTCTTGATCACGCATGTCAATCATGCGTTGCCTAATTGAAAGGGTGGCTCTCCCGACTGTAAGGCCAGCGGCCGCGATCGCGCCTATCCACCCTTGCCCCGCCAGGGACAACGCACCTGCCCCCACCCCCAGACCCCCAAGAAATCTTGGATCGATGAGGTCGGAGATACATCCATTGATCGTAGATATGCCGTGCTTTTTCGTAGACCATTCATAGTCGTCAAGCTTAACAGCAATTATATCGGAAATTTGAGATATGGATTTTCCGGACAAACTATTGTCCGCCCAGCTCCGCAAGCGTCTAAGTTTGAGTTTTGCCTCAGGATCTCTGCGAAATTCCAGTACCTGCTGCCAAGACAGCTTATCTTCGTCTATTATATTTAGATCATTAATACTGGCTACAATAGTTGAGTAATTTCCCGGTGTGAATTCGATATCTCTTCTATTCGAATCGACGTAGACTGGAATTGAGTTGAACCCCAATTTTCCACGGAGGATGTCACTTATAGCCCGTTCCATTGGAGTATTCTTCTTGTATGCGAGCGCAATTTCCGGATTATCACTCGTATTGCGCAAGAACTCGCTGAAAAATAAATCCAAATCCACTTCGGTACTATAATTCGGTGCGCTCGCCATAAACGAAAGTGCTGCGGACCAAATCTCAATATCCGTGGCACCATAAGCAAGTAATTCCTGCGGAAATCTATCGTCAGCCTCACCTGGAGGTCGCCATAGTTTATCGAAGAATAGCGCTGCCGTCTTCTTGTTTGAAACTGTGACAGCGACAGTCTCGTTATTCTTTGGGGGGACGGCGTTTTCTAAATTTCCACGAAGGGCTTGAATTATTTTTGGTCTCAAGCGAATCCGTTCAGCCCGAGACATCGCCTGATATTCAGGCGTAGTTTTCATCATTGCCTCAGCTATTCTGCGAAAATTATCCTTCATGAATCCCATCGAAAATATTGAGAGGTCACGTGAGAAGGTCACGTGAGAAGGTCACGCCAGATTCGATTTTGCTTGGAGTTAACGCGTCGCTCCCGGCTTCCACAACACGTCGTCCGCCCCGTCGCTGTTGGCCCGGCGCGAGGCCACGAACAGCAGGTCCGACAGGCGGTTGAGGTATTTCACCGCTTCCGGATTGACCCGCTCGCCCTCGCGCGCCGCCAGCCTGACCGCCTCGCGCTCCGCCCGGCGGCAGACCGTGCGGGCCAGATGCAGGTGGGCGGCCAGGGCCGATCCGGCCGGAAGCACGAAGGAGGTCAGGGCGGACAGCCGGCCGTTGATGGCGTCGATTTCGCGTTCCAGCCGCGCGGTCTGGGGCGCGGTGATGCGCAGGGCCTCGAAGCCCAGGGGCTTGTCGCGCTCCGGGGTGGCCAGGTCGGCGCCCAGGTCGAAGAGGTCGTTCTGGATGCGCTCCAACATGGCGTCGAGCTCGGCGTCGCCGCCCGCGTGCAGCCGCGCCATGCCGACACAGGCGTTGGTCTCGTCCACCGCGCCATAGGCCTCGACCCGGGCGTCGGACTTCTCGACCGTCTCGCCGGTGGCCAGCCGGGTTTTCCCGCCGTCGCCGGCGCGGGTGTAGATCTTGTTGAGGGTCACCACGGCCCCATGTCCTGTGACAGCCTCAATGCTGGTTCGCCTTCCAGATCAGGCCGACCACCAGCACCAGGATGGCGATGGCCTGCAGCAGCACGCGCAGCCGCATGGCCTTGTTGGACCAGCGCAGGCTGTACTCGCCGCCGCGGTACATGGTGTAGACCCCGAACCCCAGCGCGCCGAGCACCAGGATCAGCATCAGGACGATCAGGACGTTGATGAAGATCATGGGCGGTTTCTAGGCCTGTGAACGGGGGCGCGCCAGCCCCGCCAGGCCGCGCCTCGCTATGCGACAACCCTGCGACAATCTGTCGAGCTAGTTCGTCGAGCGCCGTGTTTTTCCGGGTTTCGCGGAGGCCACATCCCGACGTTCTGCGACTGCGACGTCCGGACGCAAGTGCTATTTTTCAAGGAGATGCCATCTTGATCCCCAACGCGAGGCCCGGTCGATTCTCCTGACGAGCTTGATCGCCGAGCATCGGTATCCATATTCATCGTCGTCGGGGGGCGGCGTCCACACGGACAAAGATCATGCAACAGAGTCCCATCGTCGCGCCTTTTGAACCTGTCGAAGTCGCGGACCCCACCCTGAACCGCCGCCAGCTGTCCAAGCTCCGCACCCGCGCCAAGGTGCTGGACGCGGCCCGCGCCCTGTTCATCGAGCGCGGCTACGAAGCCGCCACGGTGCGCGACATCGCGGCGCGCGCCGGCATGTCGACCGGCGCGGTCTTCGCCAATTTCGAGGACAAGGCCGACCTGTTCGAGGCGGTGCTGGTCGAAGACTACGAGAAGGTCGCCGAGCGCATGCGCGCGGTGGTCGCCCGTCCGGCGCCGATCGTCGAGCGGCTGGCGGCGACGCTGGGCAGCGGCTACGCCTATCACCTCGACAGCCTCCCCCTGGTGCAGGCCACCGCCTCCCAGTCCTGGCTGCGTCCGCTGGCAGCGGAACTTCGCGCCCGCACCGCTCTCAAAGTGCTGTTGGGAATCGTGGGCGATGCGCTAAGAGAAGCGGCGCGGAACGGGGAGATTCGTCAGGACTTCGACGTCCGGCTCGTTTCCGAGATGCTTTGGGACGCGTATCTGGCCAACTTCCGCAAGGCCATTTATGACGGCTGGAGTCTTGATATCCTCCAGACTCGTTTGAGCGACCAGGTCGCCATCGTGCTGGGCGGACTGAAGGCCCGATAGGGCCGAGAGCTTTCAACGCCGCCGCGCCGGCTCGGGCAGGAGCGGGCGCGGCGGCCGCATATTCGATGGGCCGTTTTTTCGGCCGCGTATCCGGACGGCATTGGGCAGGGGGCTGCATTGGGGGTTAGGGAAGCGCAGAAGCAGGCTACCCGGGAACGGGTCGTCGAGGCCGCGCGCCGTCTGTTCGAAGAGATCGGCTACGAGGAGACCACCATCCGCATGGTCGCCGAGCGCGCCGGCGTGTCGGTGGGCAGCGTGTTCACCACCTTCGAAAGCAAGGTGGACATCTTCAACTACATCCTGTTCGAAAAGTTCGAGACCCTGTTCTCCGAGCTGCAGCGCATCTCGCCCTATCTGAAGGGCTCGGCCTGCGACCGGATCACCTCGATGATGTCGATCGCCTACGGGGTGGAGTGCCAGCAGCTCGACCTGATGATCTCGCACCTGGCCGCCAGCCACGGCTGGCCGCGCCGCATCGAGGACGAGCACAACAAGCGCCGCGCGCGCCTGATCGGCCTGTTCCGCGACGCGCTCGACCAGGGCGTGGCCTCGGGCGAGATCCGCGACGACGTCGACCTGGACCTGTTCATCGAGATTCTGCTCAACACCTACTCGCGCAACTACCGCAAGGCCTACTACGAGAAGCTGACCCCCGAGGAGCTCTCGACCCTGACCGAACGCCAGCTGACCCTGCTGTTCCAGGGCGCGGCGGTACGCCAGGAAAACGGCGCCCAGCCGGCGCGCGCGGCGGGCTAGAGCACGATGCGATCAGGTGGAATCACCTGATCGTTGAATCGTGCTCTACATCCAAGAGTTTAGAGCATGTCCGGGCGCAAAAGTGGGTCCACTTTTGCGTGACATGCTCTAGCGCCCGCCTCCTCAGTTCCCCGACACCGCCTTGAAGGCGTCCACCAGCTTGACCCCTTCCACCGGCCTGCCCGTGCTCATGAGCAGGGCCCGCACCTGGTCGGGGCTGAGCTTCGGCTTGCGCTCCAGCATCAGGGCCACCACCCCGCTGACCTCGGCGGAAGAGAACGAGGTGCCCGAGCCGATGACGTAGCCGCCCTGGGGCGCGGCGACGAGCAGATCCACCCCGGGGGCGGCGACGCCGATGTAGCCGCCGCGGTTGGAGGCGGAATAGATGTGGTCGCGCTCGTCCGTGGCGGTCACCGCGATCACCCGGGGATCGGCGCCGGGATAGAGCGGCGGCGACTTCGGCCCGCCGTTGCCGGCGGCGGCGACCAGCACCACGCCCCGTTTCCAGGCGCCTTCCAGCGCCCGGTGCAGGGCCGGGTCGGGCGGACCGGCGAAGCTCATGTTGATCACCCGCGCGCCCTTGGCCACCGCCCAGTCCAGCCCCTTGAGGATGTTGAAGCTGGTTCCGCGCGCGTTCGGCCCGGAGTCGAACACCCGAGCGGTCAGGATACGCGCGCCGGGCGCGGCGCCGGTCAGCCGGGCGTGGCCCGCGATCAGGGCGGCGGTCGCCGTGCCGTGGCCGTGCGCCGCCCCGGGACCGCCCAGGGCGTCGAAACTGCCGGCGATGACGCCCTGAAGCTCCGGATGGCTGGCGTCGACGCCGGAATCCAGCACCGCCACCAGCACCTTGTCGCCGCGCGCCAGCTTGTGCGCCCGGGTCAGCTCCATGCGGGCCGGCGCATAGCCCAGCGGCCCGTTCTCGCCCTTTGTCAGTTCGAAGACCTGGTTGGGCTGGGCCGACAGCACCGACGGATCGGCGGCCAGCGCCGCGACCACCAGGGGAACCTCGCGCCCATCGGTGATGTGCAGCCTGACCAGCGTCACCCCACCGAGCTCGGAGCTGTACTGCTCCAGGGTCTTGAGGCCGAAACGCTTCTCCAGCGCCGCCAGAGGGCCGGTGTCGGACAGGGCGATCACCACCTCGGCGGGGATGAAGGCCTGCTGCGACCGGTCGCGCCGCGGCTCGTCGGCCTGGGTGATGGTCAGGACCCCGCCCGGCTCGCCGAGCTTGAGCCGGAAGGGCGTGGTGATCACCGGATCCAGCCCCGGACGGGTGACGTGGATGACCAGGTCGAGCGGTCCTTTGGCCAGCTCCGCGGCCGGCAGGTCCCAGGTCATGGCGATCTCGCGCGCGCCGTAGGAGGCGTTGGAAAAGCCCAGCCGGCGCCACAGGCCGTCGGGCCGGTCGGCGTTGGAGACCTCGCCCGGCAGGGAGAACTCCCCCGACCGGGTCCAGCCGCCGGCGTCGTGGCTGACCTGCTGGTCGTTGACGTAGCTCGAGCGGGTCCAGGACACCGACAGACTCCACTCGCCCCACAGCGCACAGATGTTGACGTCGCGCGGCGCCGCGCGGCGGCCCTCGACGTCGCGCAGGAAGCCGGTCTGGAAGGTGCCGTGGTCGGGGGAGGAGACGACCTGGGCGAACACCACCACCTTGTCGCGCACCCGCTTGGCGGCGGCCTTCAGTGAAACGCCGCTGGCCGGGTCGGTGAACAGGGTCATCTCCCGGTCGGAGACCTTGCAGGTCGCCACCTGCGGCCCGTCGGAAGAACCGCCGCCGCCGTGCAGGCCCAGCAGGCCCCCCACCGTGCCGATCACGGCGGACTCCACCTTCTTCTGGGTGCGGGCGCGCGAACCGACCTTGCCGTTGGGCCCGACCTCGATGGGGGTGTCGGCGACAGGGGTTGGCGAGGCCTCTTCGGCCGGCTGGCCGGCGGCGAAGGACGCGGGGGCGCCCAGGCTCAGAGCCAGCAGGGCCATGCCCAGGCGTAGGGTGCGGCAAGCTTTGGCGAACACGGGACTGCTCCTCTTTCGGGAAGAAGCTTGGCCATGACCGGCGGGCCATCATGACCGGATGCGCCGAAATCGAAAGGGCCATCTGGACGAGACGGCGGCCCCGCCTGTTTCAGGGGGGCCGCCTGCCCGACCGGCGGGGAGGGAGGCTTCAGTGCACGGTCGAGGTGGTCACGCCGTTCTCGGTGACGGTGACGGTGTGGGTGCCGTCGGGGTTCAGGGTCACCACCGTGGTCTTGCCCTCGAAGGTGGAGGAGGCCACGACCTTGGACTTGGGCTTGGGCTTGAACTTCATCCAGCCGCCCAGGCCGTCCGGCACCGAGATGCCCACCGGGAAGCGGCCGCCCAGTTCGATGCGCCGTCCGCCGTCGCCGCCCGTGATGGTGATCTCGTGCTTGCGGTTCACTTCGCGGGTTTCGCCGTCGAAGGTCGTGGAGGCGATGACCTTGGACTTCGGCAGCGGCACGTACTTCATCCAGCCGCCCTTGCCGTCGCCGACCGAAATGCCCTTGGGCATCGGGCCGTGGAACTCGGTCTTCGTGCCGCCGGCGTCGGTAGTGGAGACCGTGTGGCCGCCGTCCGCCTTGCGCACCACGATGGCCTTGCCGCCGTAGGTGGAGGAGCCGATGACGTCCGACTTCGGCTGGGGAACGTAGGGTTTCCAGCCGCCCTTGCCGTCGTCCACCGAGATGCCCTTGGGCTCGGGGCCATGGAATTCGGTCTTCGAACCCGTGGCGTCGGTGGTGGTGACCGAATGCCCGTTGTCCTTCTTGCGCACCACGATGGTCTTGCCGCCGTAGGTGGAGGAACCGATGACATCCGACTTGGGCTGGGGCTTGTACTGCTGCCAGCCGCCGTTCCCATCCGGAACCTGGATGTGCTGGGCGAGGGCCGGTTGCGCCATGGCGAGGCCGAGGGCCAGGAGCGACGCACTGATGATGGACTGGGTCTTCATGATCGTTTCTCCCGGGGACCGAATGTCCCGTCATCCATGAGTCGCGGCCCGGGGCGATCCGGTTCAAACGATCTGAAAGTTTTTTCGCGACCGGCCTGATTTGCCTTCCACAGCAACGGTTCCTTCCCCCCTCGAGGGGAAGGTGGCCCCCGCCAGGGGGTCGGAAGGGGGGCCGCTCCACCGGCCGATCAGCGCAGCTCCGGCACCAGGCGCCCGAGCCGTCGCGCCGCCCCCCATCCGGGTCCTTCCGGACCCACCTTCCCCCTCGAGGGGGGAAGGCTTCAAATCTTGGGTAGGCCCCCTGATTGAAGGGCCCGCGCCCTCATACGTGCGTGGGCGCGATCTATTCTCCCCGTGCGAGTCGTGCTCTGGTCGCCGGGCCCAGTTGCGTCCCCCAAACTTTTTTCGCCTCGCCTTTGAACCGGACGCGCGGTTCGGGCGACCCACTGGATGAGACCCGGGACATTGCCCATGCAAACCCCCGCGGACGAGGCGCTGATCTCACGGATCGCCGATGGTGATCGCCTCGCGATGCAGGTGCTGTTCGCCAGGCACAATGTCCGGATCTACCGGTTCGTGTTGCGCCTGACGCGCAACGAGGCAGCGGCGGAGGATGTGATCAGCGACGTGTTTCTCGACGTTTGGCGCAAGGCCGGCAGTTTCCGGGGCGGCTCCCAGGTCTCGACCTGGCTGCTCTCGATCGCACGCTTCAAGGCGTTGTCGGTCCTGAGGCGCCGGACCGAGGCGGAGCTGAACGACGAGACGGCCGAGACCCTGGAGGACGAATCCGACGATCCGGGGATCACGCTGCAGAAGAAGGACAAGGGCGAGGTGCTGCGCAGATGCCTGACGCAGCTTTCGCCGGACCATCGCGAGATCATCGACCTCGTCTACTACCACGAGAAGTCGGTCGAGGAGGTCGCGGCCATCGTGGGCATCCCGGAAGGGACGGTGAAAACCCGGATGTTCCACGCACGGAAGAAGCTTGCGGACGTGTTGCAGTCACAGGGTGTGGATCGAGGTTGGCCATGAACGCGATAAGCGACAAGGAGCGCGCGGAGCTCGAGGACCTGCTGCCCTGGCACGCTACGGGCGCGCTCGACGCCAGGGACGCCGCCCGGATCGACCAGGCCGTGGCCTCCGACCCGGAACTCGCCCGCCGGCTGGAGTTGGTGCGCGAGGAGATGGCCGCCGACGTTCACCTGCACGAGCTGCTGGGCGCGCCCTCGCCGAAGGCGCTGGACAGCCTGTTCGCCAGGATCGACGCCGAGCCGGTCCGGCGGCCGCGCCTGGCTGTCCGCATCGGGGCGCAGGTCTCCGCCTTTTTTGACAGCCTCACCCCCCGCACCCTGGTCTGGGCGGCCGCGGCCGCGGCCCTGGTCATCGTGGTCCAGGGCGGCGTCATCGCCTCAGGCGTGCTGAGCCCCAAGGCGGCGCCCGCGGCGGTGTACAACACGGCCTCGGGGCCCGGTCGGCCGGCGGCTGTGTCCGGCTCGGTGGTCGTGATCCGCTTCGCGCCTGCCGCGACGATCGAACAGACGACCAGGCTGCTGGACGCCAATGCGGCGAAGATCGTCGAAGGCCCCGTGAGCGGCGGCCTCTACCGGGTCCAGGTCTCCGAGAAGCCCCTGCCGGCAGCCGAGCTCAAGGCCCTGATCGCCCGGCTGGAAATGGAAAAGACCATCGATTTTGTAGCCCCGTCCGAGTGAGTTCCACGCGCCACTGAGGAGGAAGACATGGACGCGAAGAAGACAACCGTTTCGGTGCTGTCGGCGATCGTCGGCGTGGCCGCCTTCGTCGGGGCCTGGCAGCTGACCGCCGCCCTGTTCCCGTCCAAGACTCCGGACGTGGAGAAGGCCGCCCTCGGCAATCCGGTCTACGGACCGCTCTATCAGGAGCTGAAGGCCGATTTCCCGGCGGACTGGACCCAGTTCAAGGCCGCCTTCACCGGCCCCAATGCGCCCAAGACCGAGGCGGAAGGGTTCAAGACCGGCCACGACTTCATGGCTGCCTTCATGGCCCGCGAAATGCCCTCGGCCGCCGGCGCCAGCGACGCGCGCCTGGCCGAGTTCGCCGGCAAGAGCCTGAGCGCCGTCCAGGCCCTGGCCCGCGCCGACGCCTCGGTCTGCGCCGCCTACGCCAGGACCGGGGTCATTCCTGAAAGCGCCGCGAACACCCTGTCGCCCGACGCCATGAAGGCGGTGGTGGCCATGGAGGTCGCGGGCCTGCACGCGGCCAAGGAAGGGCGCGCGGCCCCGGTGCGCCACGAGCCCATCACCCCCGATCAGGTCAAGGCCATCATGGCCGCCTTCGCTGCCCACGGCGGCAGCCCGCAGGAAGCGGCGGCGCTGACCAGCGGTTCCCTGGCCTCGATCCCCGACGCGCGCCAGTGTCCGGTCGCCATCGCCTTTTCCCAGGCGGTGCTGGATCAGCCACAAAAGGTGGTCGGCGACTTTTACGCCCAGTCCATTCCGGCGATGTTGAAGAAGTAGGCCGCCGACGCCGCGCCTCTTGGCTTCCGCTTCGGGCCGTGAAACCTTGAGTGCTGGTCCGGTCGTGGGGCGATCAAATGAGACGGCTTGTTCTGGCGACGCTCGCGGTCGTGGCCCTTGTCGCGGCCCCGGCCTGGGGCGAACCCGCCCGGCCCGAGCAGGGCCAGGCCGCCCTGCAGAAGGACGCGGAGATGGTGGGCAAGCTCGGCGGCGTCGCCGAGCGCCATACCCATTTCGACATCTGCCTGCCGGCGGATCTCGCCGAGGCCCGGGCGCTCGGCAACAACGCCATCGTTCTGGTCTCCGCCTCCAGCCGCGCCGCGGGCGAGCTTCCGCTCACGTCCGCCTATGTCCGGGCGGGCGGCCGCGACGTGGCCCTGCAGCGCATCGCCATCTTCCCGCCGCGGACCGACAAGGTCCGTACCGGCGACAGCGAGACGGATTTCGTCACCCAGGACGCTTTCTACCTCGTCCCGCTGGCCCTGCTGAAGCACGAGGGATCGCTGCTCGTCGACTTCACCGGCGAGCGCAAGGCTTTCAACGTCACCGTCTTCCCGATCCGCATGCGGGATTTCCTGGCCAAGGACGCGGACGACCGGCCCTCGGCGCCCGACAAGAAGGCCCTGGCCGAGGTGCTGCTTCGGGAATACCCCGACTGGTTCAACCGTCCGCAGCCTTGAGACCGCCCTACCGCCACCCCGCCAGCACCTGCGCCAACAGGTCGTAGCTCGCGTTCGCCCCCGCCTCGAGGCTCGCGCCCATCATGCCGTCGCGGTAGGCGTTGTCGGGGAAGGTCATGGTTCGGGTCAGCACCGTGCGGCCCCATTCGACGCCGAGCTCGTGCACGACCTCGATGGCCGGATAGTCGTCGAAGCCCTGGGTCATGGTCAGGCGCACCGGCGGCTCCAGCGTCAGGTACTCACCCCAGAACCGGTGCTTCGAGCCGTCCGGCGCGGCCTGGATCAGGCTCCACTTGCCGCCCGGCCGCGCGTCCATTTCCTCGACTGTGCAGGTCCCGCCGGCCCACCAGCGCTGGAAGGCCTCCGGATCGGTCAGGGCCCGCCAGACCAGCTCGGGCGCCGCGTTGAACGCGCGCCGGAGCACGATGGTCTTCTCGCCCACCTCGATGTCCAGCTTGCCGCCGCCGCCGACCAGGTCGCCCAGCCGCTCCAGGCTCTGGCCCCAGCCGGCCTTCATGCCTGCCAGCGCGCCCAGCACTAGCTCGCCCTGCGCCCGCTCGACGCGGGCGTGAAGCGTCAGGCGGGTGGCCGAGCCCACCGCTTCGAAGGTCAGGGTGTTGCGGTTGACGATACCCCAGCCGCCGTCCGGCGCCTGGAAGGCCTTGGACAGGAACACCAGCCGGCGCGGCCGCTCGATCTCGACGAACTCGCCGCCCATCACATGGTCGAAGCCCGGGCCGGCCATGCGCAGCGAGATCTCGCCGCCCGGCCGGACGTCCAGCGTGTAGATCTCGTTGGCGCAGCCCAGCGGCCCCCACCATTTCGCCAGCCGCTCCGGGTCGGTGAAGCAGTCGAACAGCAGCTCCGGCGGCGCCTGGAACGTGCGTACGATTGTGACCTCGTGCCCTACGCCGGGGCCCTTCGTTCCGTCGGCCATCTCAGTCTTCCTTCTTGGTCTGAATTTCTGCCAGGTAGTCGTCCAGGCGGTCGAAGCTCTGCTCCCACAGCCGGCGGTAATCCTCGAGCCAGTCGGTCACCGCCTTCAGCGGCGCGGGCTCCAGCTTTGCGGGCCGCCACTGGGCCTCGCGCCCGCGGCTGATCAGCCCCGCCCGCTCCAGCACCTTCAGATGCTTGGTCACCGCGGGACCGCTCATGGCGAAGGGTTTGGCCAGTTCCCCCACCGAGGTCTCGCCCCGCGACAGCCGGGCGAGGATCGCGCGGCGCGTCGGGTCCGCCAGGGCGGCGAAGGTGGCGGAAAGGGGGTCGGGGGCAGCGGTCTGGAGCATCTATATATAACCATGTGGTTAGATAACTGGATGGTTAGATCTAGCCGAGCCGCGAGTCAAGCCATCTCAACCCCAATGACGATGGGTTAGGCCGATGACGAATGTGGATCGCACTCCGCGGCCCAGCCGGGTTCGACCAAAGGACGGAATTCGTCTCAACGGGGAAGACTCGGTTTGGCCGCCGCTTGACGACTCAACCCCACCGTGCCCCTTCTCCGCCCTCACAATAAAAAGGGGAGTGATGAGTCATGGGGGCTTTCAGAAACGCCTTTGGCGTGGTCGGCGCGCATCCCTATTTGAGCGTGGTCTGTTTTCTCGCAATACTGTTTGGGGTCGTCTTCGTATTTTCCGGCGGACGCTGGGCTGAGGCTTGGCGAAGCCTTGCGCGGGTATTCTCGACCATATTCACCACCCCCTTTGAATTTCTTCGAAACGCCCTATCGGTTATCCGTTCGGCGAAAACCAGTGAGTCCGACTACGCGGACACGCGCGAGTTTGTGTTGTTCCGCTACAGTCGCATTCAATACTTGCTGATTTTCGCAGCTTCCGTTCTGCTGATATCCTCGGGGATCGCCTCAGCCTTGGTGGCGCTTTATCCTCAGCAAGAGTTGGCTCAAGTGCGTCAACTTAAACTGGAAGCGCAAGACTTGGCGGCTAGGACTGCGCAGGCGCAGCAGACTATCCGAGATGCTGAAAAACCAGGTTACCGCGAGGCGCTGCAGGAAACATCGCGCAAGGCGCTAGCCGCCTTCAACAAGCAGTTCGACCTCATCAATCAAAAAAAGGCCGCGAACACATTCAACGGCCCAATCCTGCTGCAGATCGAAAGCGCCAGTAATCAAGAGGAGCTGTCGAGGGCAAGCTCGACTATCGAGTCGTATTTCACCGGGTGCCCAGGCGGCTTCTCTCCCATGGGCTATAACTGGATGGCGTGGA
Source organism: uncultured Caulobacteraceae bacterium (assembly GCA_964432415.1). GTDB lineage: Bacteria > Pseudomonadota > Alphaproteobacteria > Caulobacterales > Caulobacteraceae > JAFECT01. The sequence continues at coordinate 8,513 of CAYSNW010000030.1, read as the reverse complement.
CAGCGGAGCCCTGCGCCCAGTTCAAGGCCTATGTTCTCGACCAGATCGTGCTGAAATCGAAACTCCTTGAGCTGACCGCTGCCGCAAATCAGGCACAGCAAGCCATTGACAACGCCTCTAACGCGATCGTGACCAGCAGAAGTCAATTGGCGGAGCTTCAGGTTCAGACTGCGAACAACACACAGGCACAGGCTGCCAGCTCAGTGTTCTCACCCCGTAACCTGGGGTCCCATCTTCTGAGGGCGTTACTGATGTTGCTGTCGAGTACGGTCGGAATCATTCTATTTGTCTGGATCGCCTCGATCGCGACTGACATTCTGAGCTGGATCATTCTGGTCATGCGCTCACGCGAGGTGGAGCACGAAGGCCGCATCCGTTCGGCCGTCGAAGTGGGGTCGTCGACGCTCAGCGCAGCGGAATAGTGACCGAGAGACCGGGGCGGGCCTCGGTCTCTCAGCTCTTCCACCTCAGCACCACCGGCTCGACCGGGTTCTTGAACGCCCGTCCCTCGGCGCGGCTGGCCGCCCATTCCTTCTTGAGCTGCTGGTACCACTTGGCCTGGCGGTCGGCGTCGTCGATCCAGAGCAGGGAGGGGTCGTACTTCAGCCCCTCGTTCTGCAGGTTCACCATGTCGCCGTCCTGCTTGAGGAAGGCCCGCGCGCCCTGGCGGAAGAAGGGCAGCACCATCGAGAACACCGGATGGTCGGCCCAGAAGATCTGGGTGATGCGGGTATGGGTCGCGTCCACCGGGGTCAGGCAGGTCAGGCCCAGTACCTGACGCGGGCCCACCTGGATGTGCTCCCAGCGGAAGCCCGGCAGGCGGAAGGTGATCTCGGTGGCCGGCGCCCCGCCCAGGATCTTGTAGGCGTAGCTGTTGGACGAGGGCGCGTGGCGGCACATGGCGAAGCCGTACTCGCGCGGCTCGAAGCGCTTGGCCTTCTCGTGCTGGCTCTTGGACGAGCGCCACCACCACTGCTGGTGCACGTAGGGGCCGTGGGCCGGGTCCATCAGGCCGACCACCGCGTGATCGACGTGGGCGTCGAAGGTCATGCGGTCGACCAGCTTGGGTCCGCCGCCGACCACGCCCTCGAACATCGGCGGTTCGTGGTCCGGCTCGGCCGGGTTGCGCGGGTCCGAACCGATCCAGACATAGACCAGGCCCTGCTGCTCCCTCACCGGGTAGCGCCTGACCCGGATCCGGTCGGTCTCCATCTTCTGGTCCTCGACCAGGGACGGGATGGCGGTGCAGACCCCCGCCGTCGTGTAGCGCCAGCCGTGATAGGGGCACTCGACCACCTCGGCGCCGGTCTTGTCGTCCTTGACCAGCCGGCCGGCCGACAGGGGCGCGGCCCGGTGGGGACAGATGTCGCGAAGCGCGTAGACCTCGCCCGCGTTGGTGCGGCCCAGAAGGATCGGCTCGCCCAGGATGACGTAGCGCTGCAGGGCGCCGGGCTTCAGCTCACGGCCCAGGTCGGCGAACCACCAGGTGTCGTAGAGAAAGCCCTGGCCGAACGGGACGGCCGGCGCCTTTCGAACGGTGGATGTGTCGGCGCCTTCGGCCATGCCCGGTCCTCGAGAGGGATCGGCTCCTGCTTAGCCCGTGTCGGGGCCACGCCCAAGTCCGGGGCGTTCCTTAAGGGCGCGCGCCCGAAATCCGGCCCGCGCTCGGGCGGGCCGGTTCAGGTCGTCCGTATGTCAGATCGGTCTTTGGCGATCAGGGCTTGGTCGGCGGAGGCGGCGGCGCGCACTTGGCCTTGCAGGTCTGCCACTGGCGCATGCAGACCTCCTGGCCCTTGGACGGAACGCACTGCTGGTAGGCGGTGGTGCAGGCCTTCTTGCACTGGGCCTGGGCCGGCGGCGCGGCGGCCTGGACGGGACCGGAAAGCGCCGCGGCGCAAACCAGGGCCGCGAGGCTCAAGCTGACTGAACCAAATCGAATCGAAACCATAGGAATCGCCCTCCCTGACGACTTCGGGGTTTCGCCCCGAGCGGTGAGGATAGGCCGATTGCGCGCTTAAGCTAGGGCTTAGGCGCAGGGACCCTCACGGGTCGCTGCTGCGGCGTCAGGTCGGCTCCGCACTTGCCAAACCGGGCAGGGCGAGGCGAAGATGGCCGTGCAATCGCGGGTTGGGGGAAGTTGCGTGCGCGAGATTGTTCTGGCTGCGGCCGCCGCGACGGCGCTGCTGGCCCTGGCGCCTGACCGCGCGTCGGCGGCGTCTTCCACGGATTTCAGCTGGTGCGACGGCTACGGACTGCCCTCGGGGGCGGGCGACGGCATGACCAGCTACGCCATGGTGCTGGGCATTTTCAATCCGCCCGGCTACGGCACGACCGACAAGGGCTCCGCCGGCTTCGGCGCCCAGGGAGTCATGGCCTGCGACGCGGCCCTGGCGGACACCGAGCACCTCAAGCCCATCCACTGGATGCGCAAGGTCTCGCTGCTGCGGGCCCGCGCCCTGCACCGGCTGGAGACCGGCGACGCCAAGGGGGCGCTGGCCGACCTCGACCTGGCCCGCGCCGCCGTGGCCGACCCGGACGACCGCTACTATGCCCGCAGCCTGGGCCTCGGCGCCGATTTCGTGCGCGCCTATGCCCTGCGCAGGTCTGGAGACGGTCCCGCCGCGGTGGCGCTGGCGGTCAAGACCGCCGCGCTGCGCCCCTACAACCGTCAGAGCCCCTCCTCGGCCCTGATCGCCATGGGTCCGGCCGCCAGCGACAAGGAGGTCGAGGCGCAGATGCGCGCCTACGCCCGGCTCAATCCCCAGGTGGTCGATGACCTGCTCCGCTGGCACCTGGAGCGCGACCGCTGGGCCGATGTGGTGCTCGACTGGGGCCAGCTGGCGCCGCCCAAGACCCGCTCGCGCGTTCGTCTCGGCTCGGTCGCCGGCTACGACGTCGAGCGCGTGGACCACGCCACCAACGAGGCCTTCTGGCTGACCCGCGGGACCGTCTATGCCTATGCGCTCGCCGCGCTGGACCGTCCGGCGGAGGCGCGCGCCGCCCTGCAGGCGGTGCGCGCCCGCTTCGAGAAGGCGGTGGAGACCCCACCCCCGGACCCGGTCGCCAAGCCCGAAGTCGAAAACCAGAGGCTGAAGCTCGCCGACACCAACGCCAAGCTCAAGAAGGAAGGCGAGGCGGCGCTCGAACAGTGGGGCCGGCTGATCGAGCTTCGCGCCCAGGTCGCCGAGGGCAAGCTCGACGCCGTCGCCGAGGACCTGAAGCTCGTGCCGCTCCCGTCCTCACGGATGACCAGCGAACTGAAGGCGACCCTCGCTCGCCGCCAGGCCGAGAAGGCCGGGCCGTCCGCCGCCTCGCCGCCGCCTCCGCCGATGGTCTCGCCGGCCGTGCCCGCGCCGGCCAACGACGCCACCGTCTCGCGCCTGTTCAAGTCCCTGCCCGACGCCGAGAGCGCCAAGCGCATCGCCGCCTACAAGACCAGCTCCAGCTCGATCTGGCGCATGTCCCAGGACGGCTTCAAGTCCAGGGAAGGCGCGGCCACGGCGGGCGCCGAGGGCGAGGACATCCAGTCGATCAGCTATCGCGGCGAGCGCACCTCCCAGACCATCGTGGAGGAGCTGGCCCTGCTGCGCGCCGCCGATCTGGCCCGCCAGTCGGGGAAGCACGGCTTCGTGGTCCTGGGCCGCCAGGACGTGCGCCACACCATCTCCCAGACCTACTACGGCACGGTGCTGCGCACCGACCCGGACGGCTACGAGACCACCCTGGACGTGGTCTTCGTCGACCCGGCGAACCTGCCGGCGCGCTTCAAGGACGCGCCCTGGCGGGTGATCGACGCCGACGACGTCTGGAACAGCCTGTCCCCCATCTACGTCCCCGCATCCGAGACCAAATCCGAGAGCAAGAAGCGATGACCTCTTCCCGCAATTCGGGCCGCGCCGCCTTCGCCGCCCTGGCCCTGCTGCTCGCTGCGGCCCCGCTGGCCGGCTGCGCCACCGCCTACGGCAAGGAGACCTGGAGCGGCGGCTTCAGCGAGACCCAGCTGGCGGAAGGCAAGTGGTCGGTGCTGTTCTCCGCCAACGGCTACACCAACGACGAGACCACCCAGACCTACTGGCTGTACCGCGCCGCCCAGCTGACCATCGAGAAGGGCTACGACGGCTTCACCATCACCACGGCCATGAACCTGGCCTCCGTCGACCTGCCGCACGAGCCGCCGGGCGATCCCCGGGTGATCCGGGCCGGCCACGGCGGCGGGGTCACCTACCACTACGTCTATGTGCCGAGTGGCGGCTACGACACCTACAAGCCCGCCCTTCGCGGCACGATCCAGATGCTGCGCGGACCGGTCACCGAGAAGGCGCTGAAGACCTACGACGCCCACCGCCTGGCCGAGGCCCTGACCCCGATCATCCAGGGCAAGAAATGCGGCGGCAACATCTGTCCCCACGTCCACCGCTACCTCTACCCGGACGCCGCGCCCGATCCGTCCAAGGCGGCCTGAGGTTTCTCGCGCGCCGATTGCGCGCTTTCGACCGGTTCGCTAGCCTTCACCGAAGGCTGGGCCCCGACCTCATGTCGCAACACGACACCGCGCTGCCGCCAGGAACCCGCATCGCGGATTACGAGATCCGTGAGGTGCTGGGCGATCCCGGATCCTTCGGCATCACCTACCGCGCCACCGACCTGCACCTGCAGCGCGACGTGGCGCTGAAGGAATACTTCCCGGCCGACTACGCCATGCGCCGCGGCGAGGCCGTGGTGGCCCGCGACGACAAGAAACAGGCGACCTTCGACTGGGGCCTGGAGCGCTTCTCCGAGGAAGCGCGCATGCTGGCCCAGTTCGACCACCGCAACATCGTCAAGGTGCTGCGCCTGATCTCCGGGGTGAACGGCACCGCCTTCATCGTCATGGAGCTGATCCGGGGGCGCACCCTGGAATCCATGGTCGAGCGCGACGGGCCGATGGGGGCCGCAGCCTTCAACCCGATCTTCTCCCAGCTGCTCGACGGCTGCGCCGCCATCCACAAGATCGGCATCCTGCACCGCGACATCAAACCCTCGAACGTGCTGGTCACCGAGGCGGGCGTGCCGATCCTGATCGACTTCGGCTCGGCCCGGGGCCTGGACCTGCAGAAGAAGGCGGGCTTCACCGCCATCGTCACCGACACCTATTCCCCGCCCGAGCAGTACTCGCGCGAGCAGCCCCAGGGTCCCTGGACCGACGTCTATGCCCTGGCCGCCACCGCCTACTACTGCCTGTGCGGCGGTCCGCCGCCGCCGTCCACCGCCCGCGCGGTCGGCGACGCCCACACCCCGGCCGAGCAGGCGGGCGCCGCCTGCGGAGCCAGTCCGAAGATGCTCAAGGGCCTGGACTGGGGCCTGACGCTGAAGGCCGCCGACCGGCCCCAGAGTATCGAGGACTGGCGCCCCTCTCTCGACCTCGATCCCAAGCCCCAGGCCGCTGCCGCCGGGGCCGCCACCCCCATCCGCCTGGACCGCCGCGGCGTCATCGCGCTGGCCGGCGGCGCCGTCCTGCTGGGCGGGGTCGGGGCGGTCATGGCCATCACCAACATGGGCAAGGGCGGGGGAGGGCGGGTGCTGGACAATGGCTCCGCCCCGCTCAAGGTCGCCTGGACCAAGCCGCTGGGCGCCGTCGACGGCGATCCCTGGGCGGCGCTGGCGGTCACGCCCAAGGGGGCCATGCTGGCCGCGCGCCGTCTGGCGGCGGACGGGGCGCCGCGCATGTACGCGGTCCAGGTCGCCGACGACGGCCGGGTGCTGGGGGAGTGGACCGCCGACGGCTCCGCCTCCGCCGCCCAGGCGATCCTGCCCATGGCCGACGGCGGGGCGCTGGTCGGCGGCGACGCGGGCGGGGTCGCGACCCTGGTCCGGCTGGGCCCCGACTGGCGCGCGCTCTGGACCCGGAATTACGGCGAGGGCGAGGTCCGCTCGCTGGTGGCCGGGCGCGACGGCGGCGTGATCGCGGCCATCGGCACGGGCTTCGACGCCGGCAAGGCCAAGCTGGTCTTCCTGGACGCCAACGGGGGAAGCAAGGGCGAGGTCTCGCTGCTGGATCGGCCCGACGACTCGGTCGAGCGGGTCGCTTCCCTGCCGGACGGCGCCCTGGTGGTGCTGGGCTCCCGCGTCACCCGCGAAGGCGAGAAGAACACCACCCAGCTGTTCGTGACCCGGCTCAAGCCCGATTACCACGACCTCTGGCGCCAGTGGGCCGACGTGCCGGGGACCACCCGCGGCTGGTCGCTGGCGGTGGCGGGCGACGACGTCTTCGTGGTCGGCACCTCGTCCTCGGGCCTGAAGGGCGACCCCACCCACCTCTTCCGCATGCGGCTGCAGGGCGCCGACGGCAAGATCCTGTGGCAGCAGGTGGAGCAGGCGGTGCTGAACGGCACCGGCCGCGCGCTGGCGGCGGTGATGGGCGGCGACCGGCCCCGGCTCTATCTGTCGGGCACCGGCGGATCGCCGGTCGCCCACGCCCGCCTGGCCCAGCTGGCCGACGACGGCCGCATCCTGTGGTCGCTGGAGGCCCCGCCCCAGCCCGGGGCCCGGGCCGAGGGGGCGGTTGCGCTGGCCTTCCACAAGCCCGGCGACGGCTATGCGGCGGGATTCTCCTTCGACGGCTCACGGACCCAGCTGATGCTCACCCGCCTCGTGGCCGGGTAACGCCCTTTTCGGTTGCCCGCGGCGGCCTTGCGAACCTAAGGTAAGGAACGAGCTATTCCGCTTCGGAGGTGAGCCATGCGTTCACGTGCGATAAGTGCGGCTTTAGTACTGGCGTTGAGCACGACCACAGTCGGGGTCACCCCCCAGGTCGCCGTGGCCAAGGATCACAGCAAGGGCAGGGGCTGCGTCGCGGGCGCCATCATCGGCGGCCTGCTGGGCGCGGCGCTGGCGGGCAAGAACAATCGCGGCGGCGGGGCGCTGGTGGGCGCCGCGGTCGGCTGCGCCGCCGGCTGGGGCTTCGCCGCCAACTGGTCCGCGCGCGACAAGGCCGCGCTCGACGCCGCCAGCGAGCAGGCGCTCGACGCCCCCACGCCCCAGACCACCCAGTGGACGGCGCCCGAGTCGGGCCAGGCGGTGACCTTCCAGACCGCCGAGCCGGAGGTGAAGACCCAGACCACGGAAATCTCCTACGTCGAGAACGTGGCTCCGCCGCCTCAGAACGTGCAGATCGTGGCCCGGCCCTTCCGCGCCAACACGGTGCTGCGCCTGCGCAGCTCGCCGGACGCCTCCAATCCCGACAACATCATCGGCCGCTTCGAACGGGGCGAGCTGGTGGAGGTCACCGGCCTGACGCCGGACGGCCGTTGGGCCATGATCGGCGACAACGGCGTGGTCATCGGCTACGCGGCCCGGGAATATCTGGTGACGCTGGACGCCTACCAGACGCTTCGGCGCACCACGACCGCCAAGGTCAAGCCGGACGCCGGCGACGGCCAGCCCAGGCGGGCCAACGCGACCTACGCCCAGGCGACGCCGAAGGTGGTCAAGACCAGCGTCATGGCCTCCACCCAGTGCAAGTCGGTGGTCGCCTCCTCCGGCGCCCAGAGCCAGCGGCGCACGGGCTGCGAGTCGCCCAAGGGCGACTGGGTCTTCGCCTAGAACCAACTCAAGACGGCGGGCCGGGGAGGCCCGCCGTCCCAGTACCCAGTGACCAGTGAGGGCGTCCGACAGGAAATTCGACCGGATTTCGGGGGGTAGAAGATGGCTGTTTTCAAGCTTGGCGCAAAACTGGGTGCGGGGATCGCCGGGGCATTCGCCGCCACCGTCCTCGCCTTGGCAGGAACCCCCGCCGGGGCCCAGAGCGACGGCGGTCCGGCCTTCACCTCCGACGACGTGATCAAGTCGACGGTCCGGGTCGTGGCCTATGACGCCGCCGACCAGCGCATCGGCTGGTCCACCGGCTGGGTGGCCTCGTCCACCGACTTCAACCGGCGCGCCGGCAACGCCATCATCGTCACCACCTGGAACACCATCGCGCGCGCCGACCACGTGCGGGTGATCCCCGGCGGCGGCGGCCCCGAGCTCCCGGCCCGCATCCGCTCCACCAAGCGCGAGACCAAGATCGACTTCGACATGGCCTTCCTGGAGGTCAAGGGCATCTCGGCCCCGGCCATGAAGGTCGCCGCCGCCGCCCCCGACTCGGCCCGGCCGGTCTATTCCTCGGGCTATTCCTTCGTGGCCGACACCAACGAGGCCAGCCGCTGGTCTTCCAAGGCCTCGATCCAGTCCGGCACGGTCTCCAAGATCTTCGAAGGCGGCATGACCCGGGTCTCCCAGGCTCCGGTCGACCAGATCGAACACAACACCCCGCTCGACCCCGGCTATTCCGGCGGCCCGCTGCTCGACCGCTGCGGCCGGGTGGTGGGGGTCAACACCAAGGACGGCGGCATCCGCATCGGCGAGGACGTGCCGGTGGCGCTCTCGCGCGGCAGCCGTTTCGCCCTGGCCTTCAACGAACTGATCTCGGTCGCCGGCCAGGAGGGCGTGAACTTCGAAACCTCCAGCGGCGACTGCGGCTCTTCCTCGGCCGC